>CAXHRY010000017.1:0-60946 GCA_964018965.1 uncultured Alistipes sp. | reverse complement strand
GAGCCGATGGAGGGATTCGAACCCACGACCAGCTGATTACAAATCAGCTGCTCTGGCCAACTGAGCTACATCGGCATTATTCACCGTTTTGGATTGCAAAAGTAGGCATAAAAAATTTACCACGCAAATTTTTTCGGAATAAATTTTCTACTTTTTCGACTCTCATCAAAGAACCCGGTTCGATTCGTCCGTTGGGGAACTAAATCGGGTGCAAAGATAGGAAAAGTTTTGAATACCGCAACATCTAAAGCAAAAAATATCGCACCCGAAGGCAAAGGTTATCGATCGGAGGGTCTAAAATGTCCCGAAAGAGCCGTTTTCTCCGCGTTTTCGCAGGGGTGCATCCCCGATAAGGCGCTGCCCCTCCCCCCCCCGAAAGCCGTGCGGCAATCGCGCGATCGAAAAAAGCCGGCCTAACGCAATCGCCGGCAGCCTGCCGCACCTCACGACAGGCATACCTATTTATATAGCGGACCCACCGCAGAGATTCGCATGCGAGTCACGTGCAGCGGGTCCGCAACCGGAAGAGGCGCTTCCGGAGATCGAAGGATTACAGGTCGTGATCGGATTTATTCGAAATCGTATCCATAGATTCGATCCGCATAGTAACGCCAACCCTCGGCGGCTTTATACGAATCGACCGAAGCTGCCGGGACATAGAATCTCGCAGCATCGTTTACATACTGAAATGCCATGTCTCCCAACGACGGCGGAATATTCGGTTTGCAAAAAATACCGGTCAAGGCGCTACAACCGAAAAAAGCGCGTGCTCCGACCGAAGTTACCCCGGCAGGAATATCAATACCTGTCAGGCTCTTGCAATTGAAGAAAGCGCCCTCTTCGATCGCGGAGAGCCCATCGGGCATATCGACAGCCGCCAAACCGATACAAAGGGAAAAAGCGAAATCTTGGATCGAAGTCACGGAATCGGGGATCTTTATACTCCTCAAAGCGTCGCAACCCAAGAAAACACTGTTTCCGATCGAGGTCACACCATCCGGAATGGCATATCGGGTCAAACCTTTGCGCGCAAAGGCGATCAGCTCTCCGTCCCGCACCAGACAACGCCGGTCGTTCGAAGCGTATTTGCCATAAAAGGCGGTCAGGTTGTCGCAACCGTGGAAGGCATGATCCTCGATCGAAGTCACTTCGTCGGGGATGACGATACTCGTCAGAGCGCTGCAATACTGGAAATCGAACTCCCCGATCGAAACGATCTTCCGGTTATCGCTCAAATCCGCAGATTCGAGCAGTTCGCATTTCCGACAGGTAAGTTTTCGCAGACCGGAGAAATAACAGATGCCCCTAATCGAGCGAACGTCCGATTCCGTCAGATCGATCGCGGTAACGAGCTCCGCCTCGGCTCGGGAAATTTTACCGTCGTCGTCGATATCGAAGTTATCGATGCAATATTTCCGGAATATACGATCGTCCATGCAGGAGCAGACATCGTTCGGATCGGGCAATTCGGGCAATCCCGGGGAGCGATTCGGATCCGCATCGTCGTCATTGCCGCAGGCGGACGACAGCACGGCGAAGGTCAGGAGAAAGAGTAGTTTTTTCATCGTTTCACGAGTTTTGCCGTATCGATCCCTGCTGCGGCGGTTCAGCACAAAAAGAAAGTGTGGGATCGAAATCGTCTATCTGAGTAGAGGCTCTGGAATGCCCTTGTGCAAATAAACAATACCCCACACCGAATAAGTACATACCGACAGGTATGTGCCTATACACGGCGATGAGTGTTATTGCATTCCTTGCACAATGAAATTTTCCAGATTTCTACTCAAGGATCAGCGAAACACTTTCACTAATTACGATATGTCGCAGCCCGAATGGGACTGCACGACAAAATTAAGAAATTGTTTTCCAATACGCAACACTCGCAGTGTATCGCGACCGAAAGATATGCGATCCGAAGGTCCGAAATACGAACCTTCGTTTCTGAAAACGACCGGCCAGCAACGGAGTTTCGCAGGTCGCAACTCGAAAAAATCCGCTCCTCAGACAGTCGTAGGACGCGATAACGAACTTTCGAAGTAATAATTCAGCAATATTTTTGCACGAGAAGTAACAATCTATAAGAATAATTTTTATATTTGTAAACAGATAGAACAGACAACCAACAATAAAAAACTTCATCGTATGAACGTCAACAAATTGATGGCGGAGCTCGAGCGCAAACACCCGGGCGAAAGCGAATATCTGCAGGCCGTGCGCGAGGTGCTCATGACCGTGGAGGAGGCTTACAACCAGCACCCCGAGTTCGAAGCCAACCGCATCGCGGAGCGTATCGTAGAGCCCGACCGCAGCTTCACCTTCAAGGTGGTATGGGTCGACGACCGCGGCGAAGTGCAGGTCAACACCGGTTACCGTTTCCAGTTCAACAATGCCATCGGCCCCTACAAGGGAGGACTGCGTTTCCACCCCTCGGTGAATCCCTCGATTCTGAAGTTCCTCGGCTTCGAACAGATCTTCAAGAATGCACTTACGACGCTGCCGATGGGCGGTGCGAAAGGCGGTTCGGACTTCAACCCCAAGGGTAAGTCGGACCGCGAGGTGATGCGCTTCTGCCAGGCCTTCATGACCGAGCTATGGCGCCACATCGGCCCCGAGACCGACGTCCCGGCTGGCGACATCGGTGTCGGAGGCCGCGAAATCGGATATCTCTACGGCATGTACCGCAAGCTGGCGCGCGAGAATACGGGCGTGCTGACGGGCAAGGGCATGACCTACGGGGGTTCGCTGATACGCCCCGAGGCCACAGGCTTCGGCGCCGTTTATTTCCTGCGTCAGATGCTCGAAAAAGCAGGTATGGACATCAAAGGCCAGACGATCGCCATCTCGGGCTTCGGCAACGTAGCCTGGGGTGCCGCGACGAAGGCCACGGAGCTGGGTGCCAAAGTAGTTACGATCTCGGGGCCGGACGGATACATCTACGACCCAGCGGGTCTCGATGCAGAGAAGATCGCCTACATGCTCGAACTGCGTGCCTCGAACAACGACGTCGTAGAGCCCTACGCCGCCAAGTTCCCCGGATCGCAGTTCTTCGCGGGCCGCAAACCGTGGGAGGTCGAGGTGGATATCGCCATGCCGTGCGCCACGCAGAATGAATTGAACGGCGACGACGCCAAAACGCTGGTAGCCAACGGCGTGAAGATCGTAGCCGAAGTCTCGAACATGGGTTGCTGCCCCGAGGCTATCGACACGTTCCTCGCGGCGAAGATTCCTTACGGCCCGGGCAAAGCCGTCAATGCGGGCGGCGTAGCGACGTCGGGACTCGAAATGACGCAGAATTCGCAGAAGCTCAATTGGACGGCCGAGGAGGTCGACGCCAAGCTGCATCAGATCATGTCGTCGATCCACACGGCATGCCTCGAATACGGCACCGAGTCGGACGGCTACATCAACTACATGAAGGGCGCCAATGTCGCCGGATTCATGAAGGTCGCCAAATCGATGGTCGAACAAGGCGTTCTGTAATCCGATCTGCTACGCAATCGCAGGGTCTCCGTCGAGGAGACCCTTTTTTCGTGTCCGAAAGCGATGCCGAGCGTCCGGAACCATGATGAAAAATCGCTTGTCTGTTGAAAGAATTTCGCCGTTGGTTGAATTCATTTGCGAAGGATGCGAGGCCGACATACTTTTGTGCGAATTTCAAATTGTATCGATTCTATGAAAAGTTTCAAAATCGCGGTCCTCGCGGCCGCATGCACGGCAGCATCGGTTTTCTGTGCCTGCAACGATGACGACAACACGAAAAACAGTAGCTTAACGATCGCCGATCTCGAAGGCAGCTATGCCGGCACTTTCGACTTCACTCCCTCGCCGAGCGATATCAACCCCGATCCCTCGGTAGAAAAGGAGGTTCCCGTAACGTTCGAAGTCAAAAACGGCAATGTCTTCTTCCCCGAATTCCCGGCCGCCACGCTCATCAAGGCGCTCCTCGGCGAAGAGGCGGGATCGCAGCTCGCCGAAACCATCGGTACGATCTCCTACGAAGCCCCCATCACCGGCGCTACGGCCGACGAACGACAGCTCACGGCCGAGCTGGAGACTCCGACGCTGCGTATCGACATAGGCGGGATTCTCGTGGTGCTGATTTCGATCGATGCTCCCGACCGACTGACCTACACGCAAGAAGGCTCGCTCCGTTTCACGCTCTGCACGACCGAATGCCAGTTGGGCGAGGGCGAAACGGCCGGAGATCCTTTCAAGCTGGCGAACGAACTGGTATTCGACGTGAAGAAACGGTAACACGTCCGGACTCCGAGATACTCGAAGCCCCTGTCCTGCACGGACAGGGGCTTCGGTACGTTTTACAGCATCCGCCGGGTCCTTCGGCGCCGCAATGCCCGTACGATCTCGCCGCCGACGGCCAGCAACGACGTGCTGCCGACGATCGCAGCCCATTCGCCGGCCGTGAGCGGCACCGTACGGAACACCTCTCCGCCCCACTCGACGATCAACACCTGCCCCACGGCGATAGCAGCCAGGATAAGGTAGAATTCGCGCATCCCCGCGAAGGAACGGAAGACCGAATGTCGAGTTTCGAAACCTTTGGCGTTGAACATGTTCCAAAATTGCAGGAAGACGAAGGCCGAGAAGAAGAACGTCGAATGGCGCAAATCGAGCATACCGTTGGGTTCGCACCACACGAAAAGCATCGCCAGCAGTGCGACGACCATCGCTGCGCCGCACGTAAAGATCGTGCGAGCCATATCGGGCGAGATGATGAACTCCCCGCGTCGCCGCGGACGGTCGCGCATCACATCGGGATCGGGCGGCAGCGACGCCATCGCCATCGCCGCGAAAGTATCCATGATGATATTGACCCACAGAATCTGCACCACGGTCAACGGCTGATCGGTGCCGAAGATCGCTCCGACGAAACAAACGACGATCGCCGCGAAATTGACCGTCAGTTGGAAAAGCACGAAACGCTGGATATTGCGATAAAGCGAACGTCCCCACAATACGGCCGTGGCGATCGACGCGAAAGAGTCGTCGAGCAACGTTATGTCCGAAGCATCCTTCGCCACCGAGGTTCCCGAACCCATCGAAAGCCCCACATCGGCGAAATTGAGCGCCGGAGCGTCGTTCGTGCCGTCGCCCGTTACGGCCACCACTTCGCCGCGACGTTGCAACATGCACACCAGCCGTTGTTTGTCCGACGGCCGGGCACGCGACACGACCCGCAGATCCGCGACGCGGTCCAACAGTTCCTCGTCGCTCATCGACGCCACCTCGACACCAGTCAGGTGTTGCCGATCCGCCGGGCGGGATTCGTCCCAGAGTCCGACCTGCCGAGCGATCTCGCACGCCGTAGCCGACGTATCGCCCGTAACGATCTTCACGCCGATGCCCGCATCGAGACAGCGTCGAACCGCTGCGGGAACATCCTCCCGCACGGGATCGGAGATCGCCGCCACGCCCGAGAAACGCAATCCGCCCGCCGCTACGGCCCTCAGACAATCCTCCTGCGAGGTCTCGGCCCAGGCCACGGCCAGCGTGCGCATGGCACGGCTCTGGTAGGCGACGAGCTGCGCTTCGATCGACTCGTCGAGCCCATCCGCGGAACACATCGCCCGCACGATCTCGGGAGCCCCTTTCACACAGAGCAACCGCCGCCCCGAAACGGCGCTGCGGATGATCGTAGCCATGTATTTGCGTTCGGTAGAAAAAGTCAGCCGATCGACGACCTGCGCACCGGAACGCAAGGCGGCATAGTCCTCGCCCTGCGCCCGCAACCATGCGAGCAAAGCCCCTTCCGTAGGGTTTCCGATCGGGCGGCCTTCCGCATCGAGAAACGCCGTGCTGTTGGCGGCGATCGTCTCGGCGAATTCGTGCGGAGGGAGCGTATCGTAACGGTCCAGGCCGCAGACCTCCATCCGGTTGCGGGTGAGCGTACCGGTCTTGTCGGTGCAGATGACCGTCACGGCGCCCATCGTTTCGCAAGCGTGCATCCGCCGCACGAGGTTATTCGTCCGGAGCATGCGCCGCATCGACATGGCCAACGACAGCGTGATCGACATGGGCAACCCCTCGGGCACGGCCATGACGATGATCGCCACCGAGATCATGAAGAGATGAAGCACCTGCTGCACCACCGACAACCAGCTCTGCGACAGCAGATCGCCCCACAGGAGCGCTTTGCCGAGCATGATGCAGAAGATAGCGACCGAAAGGGCTATGCCTCCGCGGCCGATGAGCTGCGAAAGGCGTTCGAGCTGAAGATCGAGCGGCGTGCGGCGGTCGGTGCGCACGGTCGCCTGCTCGGTGACGCGCCCCGCCTCGGTCCGATCGCCGACGGCCGTCACGATCATCACGCCATAGCCGTCCGTGACATTGGTACCGCGCAACACGACGTTCGACGGATAGGTCGCCTCGCGATCGAAGTGGCGCTCATCGACGGTCTTCGCCGCCTCGGGTTCTCCCGTGAGCGTCGATTCGTCGATGCGCAACGACACGGCCTCGACCAGTTCGCCGTCCGCCGGAATCGTATCTCCGCTCTCGACATAGGCTACGTCGCCCGCCACCACGTCGCGCCGCGGCACTACGATGATCGCCCCGTCGCGCATCACCTTCACAGGCACCTCGTCGTTCACGCGGTTCAACCGCCGGAAACGCCGCTGCGCATCCCATTCGAACCAAAATCCCACGCACGTAGCCAGCACGATGGCGCAGATGATGCCGACCGACTCGGTGAAATCGCCGTGCACGCACCCGATCGCGAGCGACAGTACGGCAGCGACCAGGAGGATGCGAATGATCGGATCGCGGAATTTCTCCGACAGAAGCCGCCAGGCAGGGGTCTCCTCCGCCGGCGCGATGACGTTGTTTCCATACAGACGCCGGTTCTCGGCGACCTGCTGCTGCGAAAGGCCTTTCGGATCGTAATCAATCATCGGCAATCAGAATTTATCGAGTGAGAACTGCCGCGTCGAGGCATCGAGCCGCACGGCGATGAACAGCAGGATCGTGAAGGCGATCAGCGACGAGCCTCCGTAGCTCATGAACGGCAACGGAATGCCCATCACGGGCATCAGACCGATCGTCATGCCGACGTTCACCAGCACGTGGAACAGCAATATCGCCGCCACGCAGTAACAGTAGATACGGCCGAAGGGCTCCTGCTGCCGTTCGCCCATCCGCATCAGACGCAGGATCAACAGGCACAGCAACGCCAGCACGAACATCGTGCCGAGGAACCCCCACTCCTCGCCTACCGTACAGAATATGAAGTCGGTATGCCGTTCGGGCACGAAACCGTATTTGATCTGCGTACCCTGGAGAAAGCCCTTACCCGCAAAGCCTCCCGAGCCGATAGCGATCTTCGATTGGTTGACGTTGTAATCGGCGCCCGAAGGATCGTTGACAATGCCCAGGAAGCTGAGAATACGTTGCTGCTGGTGGGGTTTGAGCGAGTCGAACAGCCGGTCGGTAGTCGGCAGAAAGACCATCGTGGCGACGAACAGCGAGACGGTGATAAGCGTATTGGTCAATCCCGCCCGGAAAGCATAGGCCGCGACTCCGACCAGCGACAACAGCGTGACAGTGAGCAGCGCGCCGTGGAGCCCCATGCGTCCCGGAGCGATCAGGTGCATCGCGAAGCAAAGTACGAGGGCCGAGAGGGCCAAGGCTGCGAGGTAGATGATTCTCGAACGCCATTCGCCGCTCATCATCGCTTCGGAGAGGGTGCAGACCAGGATGAGCAGCACCAGCAGCGCCAGCGGCGAGAGCAGAAACGAGACGATGAACAGTGCGGCGATCAGCAGCACGGGGATACACAGCCACTTGTTGAGTCCTTCGCGGTAGAGCACGAAAAGGAACGATCCCAGCACGACGCCCGAACCCGTATCGTTCTGCAACACGATAATCAGGAGCGGCACGCAAATCACCACTCCGACCCGCATCAGATCCCCGAAGCGGGCGATCGAAAACGAATAGTCGCTCATGACGCGGGCCAGTGCCAGCGCCGTAGCGATCTTGGCGAACTCGACGGGCTGCACGCGGAACGAGCCGAATTCGAACCACGCCTTGGCGCCGTTGACCTCCCGGCCGAACAGCAGTGCGGCGATCAGCAAGGCCAAACCTGCGAAATAGGCCGGGTAGGCGAACATATGGTAGTAGCGCTCGTCCAACAACAGCACGACGAGGGCCGTGACCCACGCCACGCCGACCCAGACCGCCTGTTTCATGTAGAAATGCGAGAAGGAGAAGATGTCGGCCGCACCCTCGTCGTACGACGCCGCGGTGATCGACACCCATCCCGCGATGACGATCGCCGCATAGAGCAGCACGGTCCAGCGGTCGACGCCATAAAATATGCCGTTCGAACGATCAGCGGTCATAGGAAGGATAATAAATGTTCATACTCTTGACATACTCCACCAGCTCCGGACGCCGGATCGTATCCGTGAGATAATACTCTTCGAGCAGACTGGCGATCGGCAGTGCCGCGGAAGCGCCGAAACCGCCGTTCTCGACGTAGACCGAGATGGCGATCCGCGGGTTGTCCTTCGGTGCGAACGACAGGAAAGTCGAGTGGTCGCGTCCGTGGGGGTTCTGCGCCGTGCCGGTCTTGCCGCAGACGTCGAGCCCGGGGAGCATCGCACGCGTAGAAGTTCCGCCGACATTCACGCCCCGCCACATACCCTCGACGATGGGGTCGAAATGCCGCGCGTCGACCATCGTGTAGTGCCGTTCGTAGAAACGTCGATCGAGCGAATCCTGCCCCTCGATGCGCTTGACGATATGGGGAATGTAGTAGTAACCGCGGTTGGCGACGATCGCCGCGAGGTTGGCCAGCTGCAAGGGAGTGCAGCCCAGGGCATCCTGACCGATCGAGAGCGAGAGGACCGTCAAGGCGTTCCACGACCCGCGGTAGCGGCGGTCGTAGTAGGCCCTGTCGGGAACATATCCGTTACCTTCGTCGAGGAAGTCCGAGCCCAGTTTGCGTCCGAAGCCGAAGCTCTCGACATACTCCCGCCAAACGTCGAAACCCTCTTTGACGCCTCCGTATTTGCGGTTTTCGAGGATGTCGCGGAAGACGTAGCAGAAATAGGCGTTGCACGAGGTCGCCACGGCGAAACGCAGGTCCAGCGGCGAGGCATGGGCGTGGCACGCCATCTTTTTGCGTCCGTACGTGTAACCCAAATGGCAGGAATGGGTATCCGAAGGGCGCAGCACACCCTCCTGCAAGCCGATGAGCCCCTGCACGAGTTTGAAAGTCGAGCCCGGAGGATATTTGGCCTTCACGGCGCGGTTGAACAACGGATGGCGCTTGTTGCGCAACATCTTCATGTAATTGTTGCCGCGTTCGCGGCCTACCAGTTCGTCGGGGTCGTACGTCGGCGAGGAGACCATCATCAGGATCTCGCCCGTCGAGGGTTCGATCGCCACCGCAGCTCCCACCTTGCCGCGCATAAGCTCCTCGCCCAGAAGTTGCAGCCGCGCATCGATGGTCGAGACGATATAACGGCCCGGCTCGGGAAGCGAATCGTAGAGTCCGCCCATGTAGGAACCCTTGATGGCGCCGTGGGTATCGATCTCCTGGATCTTCACCCCCTTTTCGCCCCGCAGCAACGGTTCGTAGGCCGACTCCACGCCGCTCATGCCCACGTAGTCGCCCGCCTTGTAGGAGGGGTAGCGACGCAGCATGTCGGAGGTCACCTCGCCGACATAGCCCAACAGATTGCCCCCGACTTTGCGCGGATAGCGTCTTACGGTACGGTAGACGGTATAGAATCCGCGGAAATTGCACTCGTCGAAACGCAACTTGTCCTCCTTGGAGATGTAGTTGACCACCACGCGCGGCGCCCGGGGTCGCATGCGGGCATTGGCCAGTTCACGGCGCAACTTCTCGCGCGAAAGGTTCAGCACTTCGCACAGACGCGTCGTGTCGAATCCGCGTTTGTCGATATCGCTGTAAATGACCATCAGGTCGTAACACTCGCGACTCTGCACGAGGTATTCGCCCCGGCGATCGAAAACCTCGCCCCGCGGCGGATACTGCACCACATGCCGCAGCACATTGGCCCGCGCCAGTTCGGCGTAACGTGCGTCGACCAGCTGAAGATAGGCCAACCGTCCGGCGAGCAGCAGGAAGATCGCGAGCACGACGCATTGCAGCGTACGCACGCGTCCGAAACGGTCCTCGCTTCTCATACGCGCACGGGGAGTTTGGCGGTGAAGATGCGGGCGATCAGCCAGACGAAACCGAGCGAAGCGGCGCAACTCAGCACGATGCGCAGCAGCGTATGCAACGCATGGCTCCACGAGAGGGCTTCGAGCGAGAAGAACACGGCATGGTGGATCACCACCATCGCAGCCAGATACTCCACGAAGACCCGCGAACCGAGCCGTTCGGGCGAAGGAACGCCCTCCTCGCGCGCATCGTCGCGTCCGTAAAGCACGCCGAGGATCGTCGGACGCAGAAATGCGACGAGCAACGTAGCGATGGTATTGATCCCGGCAGCTCCCATCGCGAAATCCATCGCCACGCCGGACGCCAGACCGGCCAGCAACACGACCACGGGCTTCGCATCGAGCGGCAGCAGCGCCACGAAGGCCACGTAGACGAGCGGATTGAAATAGATGCTGATCGAGAGGTTGTCGAACAGGAAGACCTGAAACAACAGCGTCGCGGCGAAAAGCGCCGAATAGGTAAGTATGCGGTACATCATGGGATCAGTCCTGTCGGGTATATTGTTCGACCTGTTCGCTCTGCTGCAAATCGCGAATCTCCCACAAATCGCGGTTGCAGACGAGCACGACATCCGTCTGGCGGGAGATTTCGGCCGCCAGACGCACCCGCACCGTATAGGCCGTGCGAGTTTCGTTCAACGTAGCGTTCTCGACGTAGCCGATCAGCACGTCTTCGGGAAAAAACTGCGAAAAACCCGTCGTCACGACCTCCTGACCGGGTTGCGGATCGGCGTATTTGGAGACGTCGCCCATCAGCACGACGTGCTGATCCGTGCCGTCCCAGTAAATCGAGCCGACGTAATCGGTCCCGACCAGACGGCCGCTGGCCCGAAACGAGGTGTTGAGCACCGACATAGCCACGGAATAGCGATCCGTACAGTCGACGACATAGCCTACCATCGCACCGTCGGGCGACAGCACGGCCATCTCCTCCGCCACGCCGTGGGCCAGTCCCCGGTTGAGCGTCAAGAGGTTCTGAGCACGATTGACCGTATTGGAGACGACGGTAGCCGCAGCGAAGTGATATTTCGACTCACCGATATCGGTCAGATAGGCATCGAGCCGTGCGGCGTTCTCCGCCTCTTCGTAACGGGCGAGCTGTTCTTCGAGTTCGGCGACGCGGACGATCAACGCCCGGTTTGCGCTGCCGAGCATGAAATAGCGGCGAATGCCTCCGAAGAACGACCGCACACCGCCCGCCACGCGGTTCGAACGCGCCAGCAGCCGGGCCTCGGTGTAGTGCGACGAACGGGCATAGAAACTCACGGCCGCGACTTCGAGCACGACGAACAGCACGACGACGTAGATGCTGCGTATGAATTCGAGAAGTTTACGCATGGTCGACGATCCCGCTCTTACGACGGGATATTGATCGGGTTATCAATTCAGGCCGATTACAACTTCCGAGTAGCACGCATTCCGATCCGAATCGCTCGACCCGGCCGCCCAATCCCGGCCAACGGAGGGGAGCCAGAACTGTATCCGCGAAGGAATCGGACGTCGATACCCGTCGGTATGTAAAAGCCATTCCAAATTCAAGATTGCGGGCTCGGGCCCGCAATCACGATACGACGTATCACCGCGACAGCGACCGCAGCGGGCCCCGTCGCAACGAAACTATTTCATCAGGAACGAGAAACGGTTGATGTTCTTCAGGGCCGTACCCGTACCGCGTGCGATGGCGCGCAGGGGATCTTCGGCGATATGGAACGGAATGCCGGTTTTCTCGTTCAGACGACGGTCGAGTCCCTTGATGAGGGCACCGCCGCCAGCCAGGTAGATACCGTTTTTGACGATATCGGCATAAAGTTCGGGCGGCATCGATTCGAGCACTTTCATCAGGGCTACGTCGATCTTCGAGATCGATTTTTCGAGCGCATAGGCGATCTCGCTGTAGGACAGCGAGACGGTCTGCGGCAACGCCGTGAGCATGTTGGGACCCGTCACGACGAAATCCTCGGGCTCGTCCTCCAGTTCGGAGATCGCCGCGCCGATCGAACACTTGATCGCTTCGGCCGTACGTTCGCCGATGCGGATGTTGTGCTGCTGACGCACGTAGCTCTGAATATCGGCCGTGAAGACGTCGCCCGCGACGTTGATCGACTCCGAGCAGACGATGCCGCCCAGCGAAATGCAGGCGATCTCGGTAGTACCGCCGCCGATGTCGATCACCATATTGCCCTCCGGCGCCTCGACATCCAGCCCGGCACCGAGCGCCGCGGCCATCGGTTCGTAGATCATGTAGACCTCGCGGCCTCCGGCATGCTCGGCCGAGTCGCGCACGGCGCGGATCTCGACGTTGGTCGAACCCGAAGGAATGCAGATCACCATCCGCAGCGACGGCGCGAAAAGGCTGCCCGAAGTCTTCACCTTCTTGATGAGTCCGCGAAGCATAAGCTCCGTAGCGTTGAAATCGGCGATCACGCCGTCTTTCAACGGACGGATCGTCTTGATATTCGGATTGGTTCGCTCGTGCATCTGCTGCGCCTGCTTGCCGATGGCCATCAGTTTTCCCGTGTGCACGTCGAGGGCCACGATCGAGGGTTCGTCCACGACGACCTTGCCGTTATAGATTATCAGCGTATTGGCCGTACCGAGGTCGATGGCCAACTCCTGTGTCAAAGAGAAAATTCCCATAAAACTACACCCAACTCTAATATTTCTTTCAATAACACTTTGTCAATCAGTCGAAAACGCACCCGCACCGACCGACTCGCAAAAGCTCGTCCGATCCGGGGCGACATATCGGAACAAAGGTAGCAAAAAGCCGTGGATAATCCGTCGCTTCCCGCTGTTTTTTTTTGACGCAGCGATCGGGAATTCTTCACCGCTGCCAACAGCACCCGCAAAGCAACGCATCGCCCGGCCTCCGCGCCGAAGAAGATCGGCGACGAAATTGCACGTTGTTGTCTTTTTTTGTTTACATTTGTAACGCGAAACAGAATCCGCACATGAATCAACACACCGGAAACGAGACCCGTTGCGCCGTCATCGGCTACGGAAGTTGGGCAACGGCCATAGCCGGAATGCTGGCCGCCCGCGAACCGCAAGTCGGATGGTATGTCCGCAACCCGGAGGTCCTCGAAGGACTCCGCAACGAGGGTCGCAATCCACGCTATTTGAGCGATATGGAGTTCGATCGCGCGCGCATCGCGCCGTCGGACGATCTGAATACCGTCGTCCGCGGAGCCGAACTGCTCGTGCTGGCGACACCCTCGGCCTATCTCAAGGATTTCCTCACTCCGCTCACCGAGTCGCTCGACGGAAAATTCGTCGTCTCGGCCATCAAAGGCATCGTCCCGGGCGACTACGAGACCGTTGCCGAATACCTCCACGACCGTTACGCCCTGCCCTACGACCGGATCGGACTGCTGACCGGCCCTTCGCATGCCGAGGAGGTCGCACGCGGACGCCTCACCTACCTCACGGCCGTATGCTCCGACGAAGCGCGCGCCCGGATGCTGGGCGACAAATTTGCGTCGCAATCGGTGCGGATCAGCTACTCGACCGACCTCTACGGCATCGAGTACGCCGCCATTCTGAAGAACATCTACGCCCTGGCCGTAGGACTCGCCGTGGGCTTGGGTTACGGGGACAACTTTCTCTCCGTGCTGATCGCCAACAGCGCGGGCGAAATGCGGCGCTTCCTCGACGAAAGCTACCCCGCCGAGCGCAATACGCAGGTCTCGGCCTACCTGGGCGACCTGCTCGTAACATGTTACTCGACCTACAGCCGCAACCGCCGCCTGGGACTGCTCATCGGCCACGGCTGCACGGTCAAAAGCGCTCTGAACGAGATGACGATGGTCGCCGAAGGCTATTTCGCCGCCGAGTGCATCCGCCACATCAACCAGCGTCACCGGATCGAGATGCCGATCGCCCGCATGGTTTACGAAGTGCTCTACGAAGGCGCTTCGCCGCGGCGCAGCATGGAACGACTGACGCAGGAACTGAGATAAAAGACTCTATAATAAAGACGATTATGAAAACTCTGAAACTGGACATCCGCAAAACGGGCATCGAAATCACGGCCGAAACGAAGGCTGCGGCCCAGGCAGCCAACGCACTGTTGCAATCGGGCGAAGGCGCCGGCAACGACTTCCTCGGCTGGGTACATCTTCCCTCGTCGATCGACGACGCCGAGATCGCACGGATCCAGGCCGCCGCAGAGCGTCTGCGCTCGAAGGCCGACCTGGTGATCTGCATCGGCATCGGCGGTTCGTACCTGGGCGCCAAAGCCGTGCTGGAAGCCATGAGCGACCCCTTCCAACTGCTGCGTAAGGAGCAGAAGAACCCCACGGTGGTATTCGCCGGGCAGAACATCTCGGAGGACTATATCCATTCGCTCATGGAGGCCTCGGCCGAGCACTCGATCGGCGCCATCGTGATCTCGAAATCGGGCACGACGACCGAGCCTGCCATCGCGTTCCGCCTCATCAAGGCCGAGATCGAGAAACGCTACGGCAAGCAAGAGGCTGCCCAGCGCATCGTCGCCATCACGGACAAAGCGCGCGGCGCACTGAAAACCCTCTCGACGAACGAAGGTTACGAGACTTTCGTCATTCCCGACGACGTGGGCGGCCGATTCTCGGTACTGACCCCCGTAGGTCTGCTGCCGCTGGCCGTTGCCGGCGTGGATATCGCAGCCCTCGTGCGTGGTGCGCAGCAGATGGAAGAGGCGACGGCCGAGACGGTGGCTTTCGACGAGAACCCCGCAGCGATCTACGCCGCCGTGCGCAACGCGCTCTACACCGCGGGCAAGAAGATCGAAATCCTCGGTTCGTACGAACCCCGCCTGCAATACATCAACGAGTGGTGGAAACAACTCTACGGCGAGAGCGAAGGCAAGCAGGGCAAGGGCATCTTCCCCGCGAGCGTTACGCTGACGGCCGACCTCCACTCGATGGGTCAGTACATCCAGGAGGGCGAACGCACGCTCTTCGAGACGATCATTTCGGTCGCGACACCCGACAACGAGGTGAAGATCGAGGCCGACGCCGAGAACCTCGACGGCCTGAACTTCCTGGCCGGCAAACGCATCTCGGAGGTCAACCGCATGGCCGAGCTGGGCGTGCAGCTGGCCCATGTCGACGGCGGCGTGCCCAACATCCGGATCGAGATTCCGGCGGTAAATGCCGAGGCGATCGGTGCGCTGCTCTACTTCTTCGAGAAAGCCTGCGGCATCAGCGGCTATATCCTGGGGGTCAATCCCTTCGACCAGCCGGGCGTCGAGGCCTATAAAAAGAACATGTTCGCCCTGCTCGAAAAGCCCGGATACGAGGAAGCCACCAAAGCCATCAAGGCCCGGTTGTAACCCCGTCTGAACATCTTCCTAACGAACAAGCCCGGTCGTATGACCGGGCTTGTTTTTGTGAGCGATCCGCCGAAAAACGAGTTATACGGAACACGGTACATCAACAAACACCGTCATAAAACAACAACTCGAAACACGGCCGCAACCGTGTTTCGAGTTGAAGACAATCGGGATATCGTAAAAACATCCCCGACGGCGCTGTCGCCTCACAACGGCGCAGGGCTTATCTTTTTTTCCGGACCGAAGCGATCAGTCGGGCAGGCGTAGCCTGGAGGTAATTTTTACAGAAACGGCTGAACTGGGTATAATGGCGGAATCCGTATTTGCCCATCAGGGCCTTGGTACTGTCCTCCCCGTCGCGGATATCGGCCAGAATCTTATAGGCTTTCTGCAACATCATCCAGTGGTATACGCTATCATTGAAATGCTCGGCGAAGCGACGTTTGAACACCGAAAGACTCATCCCGGCCAGCGCTGCGAGATCGGAAACGCTCTGCGCCTTATCGTAGTTGTTGCAGACGAAAATCCGGAAATTATCCTGCGGCTGAATCATCGCCTGGAAGAAATAGGCATGTTCGAATGGCGTATAGAGCTCGTGAAGCATCATGAACAACTCGCTGGCTTTCATCTTATGATACCGCTCGCACTCGTAAAGACGGGGTATGGCGAAGACTTCACCGATGAGTTGCCCGATCGCCGGGTGCATGGCCAATACGGGAGCCGACTCGCGCGGAACCGCAGTCTTGGCAGTGGGGGGGGGAATTTTGTCGAAAATATCGCGCTCGCAGAATTCGATGCGATGAATCATCGACAGCACGACGATATCTGTCGTCGGGGCTTGCGCCGTGGCCAAATAGCTTTCGCCACGCGTAAGACACACGCACTGATTGGAAGTGACCAGCCGCACGGAATCGGACTGATGTTCGAGCCCGAGCGTACCGGAAATTACGAACAGCAGACGCGTCATGTCGTCGCCCGGAAAAGTAATGCTTTCGCCCTCAACGAAAGAAAGACGGGTAAAATGGCAGTAGGAAGAATCGCCGATACGCCGGAAAGGAGTAGGAAACGACGGACAACTACTACAATCCGCAGCACACCTCTCTCTCAATGCTGTCTCCTCGAACCGCGGTTTGTTTTGAAAATCCATGAAAATTTCGTGCTATTCGGTTATATTTAGCTACAAATATACGAAGAAAAATTAAAACCCGAATCATTTTCGCAGCCATTTCAAAACGAAAAAGACCTTTCCGATGCTCTGTAAAGGTAATTTTCCCCGACACGAAGGTCTTTGCGAAAGACAAAGCGCACGCAATCATCCCGCAAATGCCGTCGGCTCGGGAAAACGCACTACGGAAACCGCATCCTTTTCACGATCGACAACTCTTCGCCGGATTTTTTGCGTATTTTCCGTTTTTTATTCGTATCTTGCATGCCAAAAAAACGCAACGACATGAAATCATTCCGCACCCTGTTCCGCTACTCCGCCGCACTGCTGCTGGCGAGCGCGGCATCGCTGGTTGCCTGCAAGGATTCGGACGGCGACCCCAAATTCGGCGATCCCATCACGCTCGAAATCGCCATCGACGACGTGACCGACTCCTCGGTTCTGCTGACCGTCACACCCTCGCGCACCGATGCGAACTATTATGCACAACTGTATCCTCAATCCGGCATCGACGGAAAGAACGACAATACGCTTCTGGCGGAATGCCTGACCGATAACTATTTCAAATCCTACATCCGGCACGGCAAACAGACCCTTTCGTTCGAAAAGCTGCAACCGGGAACCGAATACGTACTGGTAGCTTTCGGCTACGAAGACAAACAGTCGACAGGTATCACCTCCAATGTGGTCCGTTACACCGTGGCCACTCTCGTCGAGCAGAACGAGTAACAATCCGCCCGACACGACGCATCCGCCTGTCGCTGCGATACATTCGCACCCCGAAATCATGTTTTTTTTCGCCGAATCGCCAAACCGATTCGGCGATCTTTTATTAACTTTGCCGCGATATGCTTCCGCGAAGGCCCCGATATCGAAAGGCTCGCGGAGGGATGCAAACATACATACATATGAAAAAAACGCTTTTTTTCGCAACTCTGGCATTCATGGCAAGCTGTCAGAACACTCCTAAAACCCCGGCGATCGATACGACGAATTTCGATCTTACGGTCGCTCCCGAAACCGATTTCTACCAGTACGCCACCGGCGGCTGGCAGGCTAAAAACCCGCTCAAACCCGAATACTCGCGCTACGGATCGTTCGACGTGCTGCACGACAACAACGAGAAACGCATCAACCAGCTCTTCGCCGAGATGACCAAGAGCAACACCCGCGCAGGTTCCGTCGAGCAGAAGATCTCGGACCTCTATAAAATGGGCCTCGACTCCGTTCGCCTCAACGCCGAAGGCGCCGCACCGATCCGCAGTAGCGTCGAGGAGATCCTCGCGATTGCCGACCGCAACCAGCTCACGAAGATCGTCGCACGGCTGCACGCCTCGGTCGCCAATCCGTTCTTCGGCATCGGCGTGGACACCGACCTGATGAACAGCGACATGAATGCGCTCTACGCCTCGCAGGCAGGTCTTACGATGGGTAACCGCGACTACTACCTCGATGCCGAGAACACACAGATCCGCGAGGCCTACAAGACCTACCTGTCGAAGATCTTCCGCCTGGCGGGCATGCCCGAGGAGGAGATCGCGCAAGCCGTGGAGGGCGTTCTGCGGGTCGAAACCGCCCTGGCTGAAAAATCATGGTCGAACGTCGAACTGCGCAACATTCCCGCCATGTACAATCCCATGACGAAGGCCGAGTTCGAGAAGACCTACGACGCCATCGACTGGGAAGCCTACTACGCGACGATGGGTATCGGCGATTTCGAGACGATCATCGTCTCCACGCCGTCGGCCGTCGCCAATGCCAACGAAGTCATCAAGAGCATGCCTTTGGCCGATCTGCGCTATTACCTGGCTGCGCAATATATCGACTCGGCAGCCTCGTACCTGAGCGACGATTTCAACGAGGCATCGTTCGACTTCTACGGACGTGCCATGTCGGGCCGTCAGGAGCAGAAGCCCCGCTGGAAACGCGCCATGTCGGTGCCCAACGGAACTCTCGCGGAAGCCGTCGGCGAAATGTACGTCGCCAAATACTTCCCCGCCGAGGACAAGGCTCGAATGCTCGCCCTGGTGAAGAATCTGCAAACGGCTCTCTCGCAGCACATCGCGGCACTGGACTGGATGTCCGACCAAACGAAAGCCAAAGCGCAGGAGAAACTCGCCGCCTTCACCGTGAAGATCGGCTATCCCGACAAGTGGAAAGACTACTCGACCCTCTCGATCGATCCCGCGAAGAGCTATTGGGAAAATATCGTCGAGGCCAACCGCTGGTATACGGCCGACAACATCGCCGAACTGGGCAAGCCCGTGGATAAGGAGAAATGGCACATGTCGCCGCAGACGGTCAATGCCTACTACAACCCGACGACGAACGAGATCTGCTTCCCGGCAGCCATTCTCCAGCCGCCCTTCTACAACTCCGATGCCGACGATGCGGTGAACTACGGCGCCATCGGCGTGGTGATCGGCCACGAGATGACCCACGGATTCGACGACCAAGGCCGCAATTTCGACAAGGACGGCAACATGAACAACTGGTGGACGGAGGCCGATGCCGAGGCGTTCAAGGCCAAGACCGACGTGCTCGTCAAGCAGTTCGACGCCATCGAAGTACTCCCGGCCAAGGACGACCAACCCGCCGTCTACGCCAACGGCGCTCTCAGCCTGGGCGAAAACATCGCCGACCAGGGAGGTCTGCGCGTCGCCTGGACGGCATTCAACAACTCGCTCGCAGGCAACGAGCCCGCACCGATCGACGGATTCACAGCCGCACAGCGTTTCTACCTGGCTTACGCGGCCCTGTGGGCGCAGAATATCCGCGACGAGGAGATCGCCCGTCTGACGAAGCTCGACGTACACTCGCTCGGCAAGTGGCGCGTGAACGCCACGCTGCGCAACCTGGCGACCTTCTACGACGCATTCGGCATCACCGAAGGCGCCATGTTCATGCCCGAGCAGGAGCGCGTGATTATCTGGTAGGAAGGAGGGGCATTACTACCATTTCGCCGTATGCGGCGGAAGCCTCGCAGCCTTTGGCCGCATTTGCAAATCGAACCCTCCCCTGAATTTCCTGCTCGGCAGGGACTTCAGGTGCAACCCATAAGGTTATAAAAGGGGCTGTCTAACAATAAAAGTTAGGCAGCCCTATTTTTGAGGATTCAAGAATATTAAGCAGCGGAATAAATTAGAGAATTTGCCCATATTCGGCATTTCACCACATAACTTTTATGATTTTTTCCGGGATCATCGTCACTGCGCTTATCAAGCAATGTGATCGACGTTATTTTACGTATATTGTGTGCCAATGCGACGAGTCCGAATTCAATATTGACCTTTGGTAACGATCGCAATCGGAATCTGCGGAACATATGGTCGGCTTTGATGTGCCCGAATACAGCTTCGGGCTCTATGGGTCTTCGGGAGCGATGAAGCATACCCCGCTGGGATGTAAGCAATTCCCTGACCGTACGCTTGTACTCGTTTAGGGCATGATTCACGCGTATGATACGGTTCTCTTCAGCACTATGGCATTCTTCTCGGAGAGGACATCGGGAGCAGCCGGAGGCCTGATACAGATGTGTGTGAGCTTGGTATCCTAACTCAGACTTGGGATTTTTACCCGAAATCCGTACCATGCTTTTCCCCGCCGGACAGGTAAATTGATCTGTCGAGGGATCGTATTTGAGGTTCTGTTGCAGAAAGGGATTGTTTCGAAACGCCCGGGTCTGTTCCTTATGGAAGTAGTTGTATTTGACGTAAGGTATCATTCCCTTGCCGAACATATACTCGTAGTTCTGCTGGCTTCCGTATCCGGCATCGGCGACGATCTCACGGCTGTGCATTCCGTATTTCTTATGGAAAGATTCCAGAAAGTCGATCAGCGTTCCCGTATCCGCAGGTCTTTGAAAGATGCCGTAATTGGTGATGAACTGATTCTCGGTGGCGATCTGTACGTTGTATCCGGGTTTGAGCTGCCCGTTGAGCATGGCATCCTCTTTCATGCGCATGAATGTCGCGTCGGGATCGCTTTTGGCATAGGAGTTACGATCTCCCATCGTAGCGATATGCCGCTCGTACTCTTTCATTTTAGGCAGCGCCTTGTTCTCTACGTCTCTGACGACTCGGTACTGCTGCTTGGTGAGATTTTCCTCATCCATCCGCTCCTTGATACGCTCTACACGGGAAGCGAACTCCTCGGTCGAGAGCGTCGATTCCGTATCTGTCTGCTGCTGCTCGTCGCGGATAACCTGTTCGATCTCGCGCAATACGGCATCGGTTTTTTCCCGCAGCCGCTTGTCGTGTTTTTCCACCGAGCCACGCCAGACGAAACCGTATTTATTGGCTGCCGATTCGATCTTCGTCCCGTCGATGTACTGTACTTCCAGCGATACGAAGCCCTCCTTGTGGAGCAGTTCCACGACCTGACGGAACAGGTCATCGAAAATGCCCTTCAACCGTTTCCCCCGAAAATAGTTGATCGTCCTAAAGTCCGGCTTCGCACCGCCCGAAAGCCACATGTAGTGGATGTTCTCCGTAAGCTGCTGCGCAATGCGGCGTGATGAGTAGATGTTGTTCAGATAGGCATAGACCAGAATCTTGAGCATCTGTCGCGGATGGAAACAACTGTTGCCTCCGCCGCGATAGGTGTGCAGAATTACGTCTACATTCAAACGATCGATGATGGCATTCACCACACGAACACTGTGTGTCGCGGGTATTAATTCATCCAAACTGGGTGGTAAAAGCAAACTTTGCTTTTGATTGTCGGATTTAAATGTTATCTTCGTCATAGTTATACGGGCGTTTATTATTGTTGGGCAAAACAAATATACGAATTTTTTACCGTATAACAAAGGCTTTTGTTCTGTAAATCAGGATAAAAGCCTATATTTTACCCCCCCCCAGAAAAACATGCGAATACAAAACGGGAGAGATCCGAACCGACCTCTCCCTCCTGCAGTTGTTGCGTCACTGCCTCCTCGGACAGAGGATTCTATGGGATGTAATTAGGGAATGGAGAATTGCGTGCCACGCGCTGTTCACTCCAGGATAAAGCAAAAAAATAATCTCGTAGTTCGCTGCGGTTTGCTTTGCGGCAATAGCAATACTCCGACGGCAACACATGCCATTTGCGGAAAGTACGCAGGTCGAGACTGCTCGACTCCAGATACAATCGGTCTTGTTCGTGTTTATCGTACTGACCCCACAGCGAATTTCTCGACGGACAGCGGATATTGCTGCGGTGGAACAGATATAACTCTCCCGCCTGAAAAAATGTTTTCGATGTCTGTGAAAAAGGAATGTGTGAATGTGATATTCGTCCTTGATACCCGTAATGCGGGATATGAGTTTGACGATGTTTCTTCATAGTTCGGCATTTATTTTGAATAAAACATTTCCAAAATAAAGTGCGCGGAACTTTCACAATTAGCAGAGATCAATCAACTAATGTAATAACCATTTTGGTCAAGGACCGCGCACTATGTGCACGCACCTCGACTGTTTATCGATGGTTATTAGTAATATTTAGTTGATCTCTGCTAAGATAAACAGTTTGGTCTGCGTATCTTTCGTTTCTCAAAAATAGGAACTTTAGACTTATTTTCCAAATATCCCTGTTGTTATTTTGCTTTTTTTATTTGGTTCGTATTTACTCTTAGATAATAAACAAAATGGGGCTGCCTAAGACTTATTAGACAGCCCCGATTCGTCCGCTGCGGACCGGAATATCCTGTCCGGCCTATCGCGATAGGCCGGACGGTTGTCGACCCCGGCGAGGTGCGTCCGGGGCCGAAGGACCGTTTGTCGGGTTACTTCTTTTCCGCTTTTTTCGGCTCGGCCTTCACCTTGATCGATGCGAAGCCTTTCACGATATTCTCGTCGTTGTTTTTCGAGGCATCGTAGGTCACGGTCACCTCTTTCGTGGGGACGTTCACCTGCACGTCCTTGACACCCTTGCCCAGCGAGGGGACATTGTTCATGATCTTCTTGGCGCAGTGCTCGCAATCGATGTCGGTGACGAATACCGTCGTAACCGTCTTCTTCTGCGGCGCGGCCGTCAGGATGCCCGCACCCATTACCAGGGCCAGGCACAGTACAAAAATCTTTTTCATGGTTTATCGTTTTAATAAAGGTTGAATCGCATGCCGACGTAAAACTTGCGGCCCATGAGCGGACCCCAGACGTTCATCGAGTTGAATCCGGTAGAGAACGGCTCCTGCCAGTTCAGGATCGGATCTTTCTGCCGGTAGTCGGCGATATTCTCGCATCCCGCGTAGATGTCGAACTTCCCGACCTTGCGCGTAACTTGTGCGAAGAACATCGGGTAGCGCGGCGAATAGCGATCGTCGGCCAGGATGCCGTTTTGCGTCGGGATGCGCGAGGGTCCGTTGAGCTGTGCCGTAGCGTCGAACACCCAACGGCGGAATTTCGTGGCGTACTGGATGTTGAGCAGCGTTTTGTACTGGCTCACCAGCGGTCGCTCGACCCGTACGCGCTTGCCGTCGGGACGGTCTAAGGTCATGCGGCTGTCCGTGTAGCGGAACGTGGCGAAGATATCGAGCCGCTCGACGGGCGACCACGAGAAATCCACCTGGTAGGTATCCGTGTAGGAACGCCCGTCGGTGTCGTAGATGCGGATCTGCGTCGGGTCGTACTCCTGGTCGGCCACTACGGAGTTGTAGAACTGCGTGCGGAAATAGTCGAAGCTCAGCGTTGCGTCGTCGGCCTTCACGAGGGTGAAGGTCTGCGTCAGGCTGCCGCCCAGCGTGAGAGCCTTCTCCATGCGGTCGAGGTCCTTCAGGTCGGGGATGACGATCTCCCGTCCGGTGGCCAGCATGCCGATGTTGTCCGTGATGACGTTCGTCGAGCGGTAACCCAGACCGGCCGAGGCCCGCAGGGTGGTCGAGGGCGTGATGTTCCACTTCACATGGCCGCGCGGCGTGACGAAGAACCGGTCGTAATAGTCGTTGTAATCGCCGCGGATGCCCGCCACGAGCGAGAATTTGTCCTTTATAGTATAGGTGTATTCGGCGTAGATCCCGGCTTCGCGTTCGTTGCGGTCGAGGTCGTAGATACGCTCGCCGCTCGCCGCGATCCAGGGCGTGCGGTTGTCGAGCGTTTCGCGCAGGTAGGAGAGGTGGGCCTGGACTCCGACGTTGAGCGACGAACGATAGGTGAAGTAGTGGTTGTACATCAGGTTCGCCGACAGCGTATTTTCATTGCCCAGGTAGGTGTTCAGCCCGAAATAGGCATCCTCGTTGAAGTGGTCGAAATCGACGACCAGGGCTAAGTTCGAACGCATTTCGTCCTGTTCGTCGGCGTCGTAGACCGCCGGTCCTACGGGCATTCCGACCTTCAGATAACCGTTCGCCCCGCGGTTGCGGATGTGCGATCCGTAGAGGGTGCCGGGTTTGTCCCAGTTTTCCACCATCTGGTCGTACATCGATTTTTTGTAATCCTTCATGCCGCCCAGGCGGTTTTCCTGCACGAATTTCCAGCCCCAGCGCACCTGTGTACCGTTATCCGCGGCGTAGAGCCACTTGTTGGCGACGTTTATCTGATCGGCCTTCGGCAGGTCGCGGAATCCGTCGTGATTGTGGTCCATCACCCGGGCGTCGGTATCGGCCGATCCGTGTAGCAGAATGACGCTCGTGAGCTTCTTGTCACGCGTGACGGGGAAGGCCGACGAAATGTTGGCCTCGGGGCGCAATTCGTCGTCGAGGTAGAGGTTGACGAAGAGTCGTTCGTCGTCCGTGGGCTTACGGTGTTCGAGGTTGATCTGTCCCGTGATGGCTTCGTGCCCGGCGGTGACGGACGATACGCCTTTCGACACCTGGATCGAATTGAGCCACATGCCGGGCGTGTAGCTCAGACCGTAGGGCGAACTCAGGCCGCGCATGACGGGGCGGTTCTCGTCGAGAATCTGCGTGTAGGTTCCGGCCAGTCCCAGCATCTTGATCTGTCGGGCGCCCGAAATAGCGTCGCTGTATCCCACGGTTACCGACGCCGAGTTCTCGAACGACTCCGCGAGGTTGCAGCAGGCCATCTTGCAGAGACCCGCGAAGGAGATCATCTCGTTCTTGAGAATACCGTCGCGTTTGACGAAGTTGCCGCTGAGATTGCCTTCGACCACTACGCCCTCCAGCTCGACGCCTTCGGCCCGGAGTTTGAATTCCGCGCGCTCGGTGCCTGCCGGGACGCGGATCGTGTCGTTGACATAGCCCAGATAGGAGGCCACCAACCGGTCGTAATTGCGCACGCGGTGGAGCTGAAAAGCACCTTGGGCATCGGTGCTGGCGCCGATGGTCGTCCCGGCCCAGTAGACCGAAGCGCCGATGAGCGGCTGGTTGTCGCTGTCGCGGACCACGCCGCGCAGGTCCTGTGCGTACCCCGTGCCGAATGCCGGAATCGCAAGCAGGAAAAGTATGATGTTTCGTTTGATTTTCATGATTTCCCATAATTGATTAATACTGAGTTGGAACCGATTCGTTATACGTCGGTTTCCGGTGGAGTATCAAACCAATGCGGGAGGTGCGCGCAATCCTGTGCAGGGCAGGAATCCGTCGCTTAGGAACGGTGCTCGCCGTTCCACGGTTTTGTCGGGCGATACGACGCAGGCGGGGGTGGGAACTATGTCGTATTTCGGAGAAATCTCCGAAACGGAAAGGATGCTGCGTGTACTCCGTTCGTCGTCTTTCGAAGTGTAAAGCTCGATCTCCGTCGAGTGGCGATCTCCGCAGCAGGGAGCCTCCAGGCCGCCGTGGATCAGCTCGATCGCGGCACTGAGATCCGCGAAGAGACGATCCGATTGTTCTGCGCGGCGCTGTTCGGAATGATGATGCGCGCAGCATGTTCCGCCACAGTGCGTGCATTGCGCCGTGTCGGTCGCATGCGACCGGGTCCACGTTACGCAGCGGCACGAGAGCGATGCATACGCCGCCCCGCCCGTCGCCGTCAGATAGACGACGAGCAGCAGCAACGATACGTATTTGCGCAATTTCATCATCGGTTTTCTTTTCTTATGGGGCGGATACCGACCGCCTGTCAGCGGTTTTCCAGCACGCCGCAGGCAGCCAACCGTTCGGCCCAGACTTCCGCATCGCGCCGGGCCGTCGTGTCGTCTACGTCGTAGTGAGCGGTAAGCAACCGCACGATCTCGTCGATATCGAACTCGCGGCCCCGGAGTGCCTTCCACAAATAGAGCGCCGAAGCGTTGAGCGACACGATGCGTGTCATATCAGCACCGTAGTTTCCCTGCACCACTACGACGTGCTCGCCGGCCAGTTCGCGTACCTTGTATTTATCCGCTATCTTCATCTTTCGAACGTTCGTTGAATTCCGAATCGTGCAAATATACGAAAAAAATGGCAATTTTACCGTAATTCCGTTCGAAAAGCCCTGTCGTCTCTGCGGAACGTACGCTCGAGACTCCGCAGCGGAGGTCGTTCGCAGGGCTTGCGAACAGGCTGAAAAGGCGCGAAAATCCGGCTTTTTGCCGAGATTACGATCCGGAATCAATAATGATCGAAAAGATGTTACTCTAAAACAGAAATGCCCCGTATAGGTTTTGAACTGTCAGTTTGTCGGTTTTTGGGGCGATTTTGTGGTTCAAAAATTTGTTTGTACGGATTAAAATCCCTATATTTGAAGCTGTTATGTTCGGTTACATTCCGTAACCTCGGGCGGTTCGGACGGGATGCCTTAATAATAGTTACGTGCATAAAACCCATTTTAAATCTTATATTATGAAAAAAATTTTACTGATGCTGTTCTCAGCGGCCCTTCTTTTCGGGGGGGGGTGTAACGACGAGTACGACGACAGTGCCCTGTCGGGTCGCGTTGACGAACTCGAAGGTCGTGTCGAGAAACTCGAAGAACTCTGTAATCGGATGAATACCAATATCGTCGCGTTGCGCCAGCTCGTCGACGCATTCCAGGATGCGGATTACGTGACGGCGATCGTTCCGATGGTCGACGGCGGCGTAACGATCGGTTACCGGATTTCGTTCGCGAAGTCCGAGCCTGTGATCGTTTATCACGGTCGCGACGGCCAGGACGGCGAGGATGGTAAAGACGGTGCCGACGGCCAGGACGGTTATACGCCCTCAATCGGTGTGCGTCAGGATACCGACGGCGTTTATTACTGGACGCTCGACGGCGAATGGTTGACCGATGCTGCCGGCAACAAGATTCAGGCCAACGCCACCGACGGTCAGGATGGTGCCGACGGCCAGGACGGCGTAAGTCCGAAGCTCAAGATCGAGGAGGGCTACTGGTATATCTCCTACGACGATGGCCAGACGTGGACCAAGCTCGACAAGGCTGCGGGCGAGGACGGCGGCGATTCGATTTTCACGGAGGTCACGCAGGACGACGCCAACGTTTACTTCACGTTGCAGGACGGTACCGTGATTACACTTCCGAAATCGCTTACGTCGATCGTCGAGAAGATCAACTCGATCGAATTCGTACCTCGTTACAGCGACGGCAAGGTGGCTATGGTCCGCACGGCGGGCAAGAGCTTCGCCGAGTTCGATTTCCAGATCTCGCCCAGGAGCGTGGTCGCCGAGATCGAAAAGATCTGGGAGTCGGCCGTGACGATGCAGGCTGTCTATACCGTGACGCGTGCCGTGGATTTCGTCGAACTTCCCGTCGTCGAGTTCTCGGCCGATGCCGAGACGGGTGTCGTTACGGTAAAGGTTTCGGGTGACAAACTTTCGGCCGCATTCTTCGCGGGCGAAGTCGAGGCCAGCGCCGTGCTGACCGTTGCGGACAGCCAGGACAGCACCTCGTCGGCCTACGTTCCCATGATCGCCGAGGACAAGGGCGGTTTCGCCGCTTCCTACGAATCGTGGCTCGGTACGTGGAAGGTGACCAGCACCTCGTCGGAGGGAGGCAATGATCCGGTGACGTTCGACGTTACTTTTTCGCAGAAAGCCGCCGGTTCGACCTATTCCGTGAGAGGATGGGGTGTCTCCGCCGCTCGGACGATGTCTTTCGACGCGTACTACGATGCCGAAACCGGATCGTTCTATTTCAAGAATGCTGCGAAGATCGTCTATGATGATGAAGCTCCTTCGGGATGGTATGCGCATGTAGGACGATTCTTCGATCCGGCGGATGGCAAATACTATGCACTCTTGCAGGAGGGATTGACGACACTCATCGGAGCGTTGATGTCCGACACTTCCGCCGTGGTGGACGGTAATACGTTCCATTTCCAGAATGACGATACGGACTACAAATGGTCGGCTTCGGAGTACTATTTCCTGGGCGATGACAACAAGATTTATACGGTAGGCTGGGCTGATGGTTACACGAAGAACGATATTCCCGTAGGCCCCTATACGATGACCAAGACGGCCGAACCGTCCGAAGGTCCGAGTCTGGAGGTCGCGCTGCGTGCCGGTGATGCCAAGGGCGAAAATACCGATACGAACCTCTATTTTACGGCCGTATCGCCCGAAGCCGTTGCCGCTAAAATCTGCTATGCTCCTACGAGCCAGATCGAGTCGTTGCTCGGAGCGTATACCGTCGAGGATATCCTCGAACAGGCCGGTACCGACTTGACCGAACTGGGCTCCGGCGCGATCGCGGCATTGAACCAGGGTCTCGGACTCACCTTAAGCAATAGAATGCCCGGAACTTCGTATACGGTTATTTTCCAGGCGACGGATGCGGCCGGCAATTCGGTCGTCAAGACCGCAGAGGCCTCTACGACCGGTGCTGACGGTCCCCTGACGCTTTCGGTGACCGTCGAGAACATAACGGACGAGGGTGCCGATATCACGGTGAAACCGTCCAATAGCACGGATACCTACTATTTCGACTACTACGAGACGGCTGATCTCGCAGGTATGTCCGATGCGCAGATCATCGATGCGCAGATCGGCGTATACGACGGTGCGATTCCTACGAATGTTCTGAGTTCGGGAGTCGACGGCTACGATGCCGATTACTTCGAGTATAACCCGCTGGATGCCAATACCGAATATACCGTGATCGCATTCGGCTACGATGCCGGGACGAATCAGGCGACCACCGAACTCGTTCGTAAGGAATTCAAGACTTTGCCCGCAGGCGGTGCGCAGACGCTTGCCATCGACGTGAAGATCGACGATACGGCGGCTCCGATTCCCGGCGGTGTGACGGCTACGATCACTCCGTCGGACAAGTCGGCGACCTATATGTTCGACTTCGTGCTGGCCGACGAGATCGAGGGTATGAACGATGCGCAGATCATCTCCTATGTCGAGGAGAAATACGCTTCGATGGGCGTACCGATGTATTACCTGATTACCGCGGGCGATTATGCGACGATGCCGACCGATTTCGGCGGAGAACTCGCCATGATCCCGGGTGCCGATTACTACCTGGTGGCTTATGGCCGCGACGAAAACGCACCGACTTCGGACAAGGTTTCGAAGGCGAAGTTCACGGCCGGAGTGCATCCGGATGCCGCGAGCACGACTTTCTCGTTTAAAATATCGGATATAACATATACCGAGGCGACCGTGACGGTCAATCCGTCGGTCGAGCCGGTAACCTTCATGTACGATATCTTCGACGACGACGATTGGAAAGAGATCGGTGGCGTCACCGGCATCGCATCGCATTATCTTTCGTTGTTCAGTTTTTATGGCCAGGCGGGATTTACCGGAGCGCAGATCATCAGCGTGCTGGGCGGTTGGTATAAGGGAACCGAGTACACTTTCTCCAAACTCACTCCCGGAACCCACTACAATGTCGTGGCTATTGCCTGCGATCTGAATGGTAATGCCGTCGGTACGGCGAGCGTAAGCGAGTTTACGACCGAATCGGCCGGCGAGCCGAACGAGGCTTACGGCGCCTGGATCGGTACGTGGTCGGTGACCAGTGCGTCGTCTTGGGTTTCGAATGCCCCCAGTACGTTCGATATCTCGGTCGCTGCGAAGATCAACAATGTGTCGTATGAGGTAACAGGTATAGGTCTTTCGGCAGTATCGAAAGAAGAAGTTGTCGAGGCGGTATTCGATGCCGAGACGGGTGCTCTGGTGCTGAATTCGCAGCAAGCCTCGTTTAACGGCAATACTCCCGAAGGTTCGCTCCCCGTATGGTATTGCGGTATCTGTCCGAATGGAGATAAGCTCTCGTTCGTGCGTGGTGACTACCCGGCATTGACGGCGACGGGCAATGGTTCGAGCGCTACGATGGTTGGCAATAACGTGACTATCTCCGGTGGAGTGACTTTGACTGTCGCTGTGATGGACTTCGCTGCGTTCGGTACGTCGGGTCTCTACACGTTCCCTGCTGCAACCGGATTGACCTCGGGTGATTATCCGATCGCACCGTTCTCGATGACCAAGAAGGCTGCGACGCCCGCTCCGGCTTATGCCAAGGCTGCTACGATGTCGAGCTTGCTGACCTCGGCACACCTCGGTGCGGCCCACAAGGCTGAAACCGTCGCTCCGAAGCTGGAGAACCGCAATAAGCTCTCCGCTACGACTGTCGAGGTTCGCAAACAGCAGATCGAGTCGCATCGCGCTGTTGCCGTCGTCGCAGCGAAAGGCTCGTTGAAGACCAAAGCTGTTTCCGCGCAGTCGATGAAGTCGATGCTGAAATATTCGTTCGATGCTTCCGATGCGACCATCTCGAATCAGGCTCGCTCGCTGCTGCTGCTCGGCCGCGAGGAGTCTTTCAAGAAAGGCCCCGTAGCGGTTCGCTAAACCTCCGTGCCGAACGGTGATTCGGTGCGGGCGACGGCTCCGATCGTCGTCTGCAAATGAAATGGGGCTGTCTAATAAGTCTTAGGCAGCCCCATTTTGTTTATTATCTAAGAGTAAATACGAACCAAATAAAAAAAGCAAAATAACAACAGGGATATTTGGAAAATAAGTCTAAAGTTCCTATTTTTGAGAAACGAAAGATACGCAGACCAAACTGTTTATCTTAGCAGAGATCAACTAAATATTACTAATAACCATCGATAAACAGTCGAGGTGCGTGCACATAGTGCGCGGTCCTTGACCAAAATGGTTATTACATTAGTTGATTGATCTCTGCTAATTGTGAAAGTTCCGCGCACTTTATTTTGGAAATGTTTTATTCAAAATAAATGCCGAACTATGAAGAAACATCGTCAAACTCATATCCCGCATTACGGGTATCAAGGACGAATATCACATTCACACATTCCTTTTTCACAGACATCGAAAACATTTTTTCAGGCGGGAGAGTTATATCTGTTCCACCGCAGCAATATCCGCTGTCCGTCGAGAAATTCGCTGTGGGGTCAGTACGATAAACACGAACAAGACCGATTGTATCTGGAGTCGAGCAGTCTCGACCTGCGTACTTTCCGCAAATGGCATGTGTTGCCGTCGGAGTATTGCTATTGCCGCAAAGCAAACCGCAGCGAACTACGAGATTATTTTTTTGCTTTATCCTGGAGTGAACAGCGCGTGGCACGCAATTCTCCATTCCCTAATTACATCCCATAGAATCCTCTGTCCGAGGAGGCAGTGACGCAACAACTGCAGGAGGGAGAGGTCGGTTCGGATCTCTCCCGTTTTGTATTCGCATGTTTTTCTGGGGGGGGGTAAAATATAGGCTTTTATCCTGATTTACAGAACAAAAGCCTTTGTTATACGGTAAAAAATTCGTATATTTGTTTTGCCCAACAATAATAAACGCCCGTATAACTATGACGAAGATAACATTTAAATCCGACAATCAAAAGCAAAGTTTGCTTTTACCACCCAGTTTGGATGAATTAATACCCGCGACACACAGTGTTCGTGTGGTGAATGCCATCATCGATCGTTTGAATGTAGACGTAATTCTGCACACCTATCGCGGCGGAGGCAACAGTTGTTTCCATCCGCGACAGATGCTCAAGATTCTGGTCTATGCCTATCTGAACAACATCTACTCATCACGCCGCATTGCGCAGCAGCTTACGGAGAACATCCACTACATGTGGCTTTCGGGCGGTGCGAAGCCGGACTTTAGGACGATCAACTATTTTCGGGGGAAACGGTTGAAGGGCATTTTCGATGACCTGTTCCGTCAGGTCGTGGAACTGCTCCACAAGGAGGGCTTCGTATCGCTGGAAGTACAGTACATCGACGGGACGAAGATCGAATCGGCAGCCAATAAATACGGTTTCGTCTGGCGTGGCTCGGTGGAAAAACACGACAAGCGGCTGCGGGAAAAAACCGATGCCGTATTGCGCGAGATCGAACAGGTTATCCGCGACGAGCAGCAGCAGACAGATACGGAATCGACGCTCTCGACCGAGGAGTTCGCTTCCCGTGTAGAGCGTATCAAGGAGCGGATGGATGAGGAAAATCTCACCAAGCAGCAGTACCGAGTCGTCAGAGACGTAGAGAACAAGGCGCTGCCTAAAATGAAAGAGTACGAGCGGCATATCGCTACGATGGGAGATCGTAACTCCTATGCCAAAAGCGATCCCGACGCGACATTCATGCGCATGAAAGAGGATGCCATGCTCAACGGGCAGCTCAAACCCGGATACAACGTACAGATCGCCACCGAGAATCAGTTCATCACCAATTACGGCATCTTTCAAAGACCTGCGGATACGGGAACGCTGATCGACTTTCTGGAATCTTTCCATAAGAAATACGGAATGCACAGCCGTGAGATCGTCGCCGATGCCGGATACGGAAGCCAGCAGAACTACGAGTATATGTTCGGCAAGGGAATGATACCTTACGTCAAATACAACTACTTCCATAAGGAACAGACCCGGGCGTTTCGAAACAATCCCTTTCTGCAACAGAACCTCAAATACGATCCCTCGACAGATCAATTTACCTGTCCGGCGGGGAAAAGCATGGTACGGATTTCGGGTAAAAATCCCAAGTCTGAGTTAGGATACCAAGCTCACACACATCTGTATCAGGCCTCCGGCTGCTCCCGATGTCCTCTCCGAGAAGAATGCCATAGTGCTGAAGAGAACCGTATCATACGCGTGAATCATGCCCTAAACGAGTACAAGCGTACGGTCAGGGAATTGCTTACATCCCAGCGGGGTATGCTTCATCGCTCCCGAAGACCCATAGAGCCCGAAGCTGTATTCGGGCACATCAAAGCCGACCATATGTTCCGCAGATTCCGATTGCGATCGTTACCAAAGGTCAATATTGAATTCGGACTCGTCGCATTGGCACACAATATACGTAAAATAACGTCGATCACATTGCTTGATAAGCGCAGTGACGATGATCCCGGAAAAAATCATAAAAGTTATGTGGTGAAATGCCGAATATGGGCAAATTCTCTAATTTATTCCGCTGCTTAATATTCTTGAATCCTCAAAAATAGGGCTGCCTAACTTTTATTGTTAGACAGCCCCCTTTCGACAGACGATCCGCCTACTTGAGGTTGGGGTTCAGCGAGCCCCACTCCGCAACGGGCGGGATGATGCCCATGCCGATCACCTCGTCGCGCATCGTGCAGAGGTGACGGTAGCTCTCGGTCAGCTTGGCGTGCTCCTCGGGAGTGCCCTGTACGCTCTTGTAGTGTACGCCCTCGGCGTCGATGCAGCTCTCCATCGCCATCAGGATATGGTCGAATTCGCCGTTGTCGACATAGACGCCTGCGGGGTAGGTGAAGGGTTTGCCGCCCATGGCTGCGGCGATCATCAGGATCGAGATATAGGCCGGGCTCTGGAACGACGAACGGCCGCGCAGATCGATGATGTTCTTACCGCCCTGGATCACACGCTGCTGCAAGGCGCGCCAATCCTCCTCGGGCATCTGCGTGCCGATCAGTTCCGAGAGGGGTTTGCCTGCCACGAGCGTCGTCGAGGCGAAGACGGCCATCTGTTCGCCGTGGCCGCCGTAGGTGCGGCAGTTCTGCACCTCGTCGGGCGAAATCTTGAAATATTTGGCCAGCTCCGAGCGCAGACGCGTCGAGTCGAGCGCCGCGAGGGTCGTGACCTGCGAGGGCTTCAGTCCCGAGTAGATCAGCGTGACGAGTCCCGTGATGTCGGCCGGATTGAAGATCACCACCACGTGTTTCACGTCGGGGCAGAAGGCTTTGAGGTTCTTGCCGAACTCGGCGGCGATCTCGGTATTGCCCTTCAGCAGGTCTTCGCGCGTCATGCCGGCCTTGCGGGCGGCGCCGCCCGACGAAACGACGTACGAAGCGCCTGTGAGCGCCTCCTCGATATTCGAGGTCCAGGTGAGGTTCACGCCCTCGAAAGCGCAGTGGTAAAGCTCCTCGGCCACGCCCTCCAATGCCGGGGCGAAGGGATCGTAGAGGCAAATGTTCGGCGTGAGACGCATCATCAGCGCCGTCTGCGCCATGTTCGAGCCGATCATGCCCGCAGCTCCCACGATCGTGAGTTTGTCGTTTGTCAAAAATTCCATAATTATTCAGGTATTAAAATGAACTTATATACAATTTTACATTCAAGTTCCATCGCTTTGCGGGTCGCACCCGAAGCCTCTCCCCGAGAGAGGAGTTTACGTGCCGTTACTGCTGCTACGGCTCGGCAATCGAGCTGAGCTCGATTGCATTCGCCTCGTGACGCAGGCGGGGTGGGGTCAGAATTGCAAACGCGGCCAAAGACCGCGAGGCTTCAACCGTCCTCAGCAAATCGACAAGCGAGAAACAGATAAGGAGCAAATCTCCTTAATTAGAATTTCACTCGATTTCCCGGCGGTTACGCAACGCGTGGGTAATCGTCAACTCGTCGACGTACTCCAGTTCGTCGCCGAAGCCGATGCCCCGCGCGATCGACGTGACCTTCACCCCCTGATACTCCCGCAGCCGGTTCATCAGGTAAAAGAGCGTCGTTTCGCCCTCGACCGAGGTCGAGATCGCGACGATGACTTCCCGCACGTCCCCTGCGGCGATGCGCTCGCACAGCAGGTCGATCTTCAGATCCGAGGGCGAAATACCCTGCATGGGCGAGATCACGCCGCCCAGCACGTGGTACAAGCCCTTGTACTGTTGGGTATTTTCGATCGACAGCAGGTCGGCGACCTGTTCCACGACGCAGATCGTCGTGCGGTCGCGTTCGTCGTCCGAACAGATCGGGCAGATCGTTTCGTCCGAAAGATTGTTGCAACAAGCGCAGTATTTCACATCGTTGCGGAAGCGGTCGATACTCGCCGTCATATCCGCCACCGATTCGGGAGGCATGCGCAGCAGGTGCATGGCCAATCGCAGTGCCGTGCGGCGTCCTATGCCGGGGAGTTTCGACAGTTCCGAGACAGCATCCTGCAAAAGTCGGGACATATCGTGGGGTTATTGGGTCCGTTATTCGTTTTTCAATCGTATCGTATCGCTTCGCTCCCAACTCCTTGCGGAAGGGGTGCGGAGTCGTGCTGCCCGCTCAGATGCGTTCGATGGCACGCTGTTCGATCCAGCCCTTCTTGCCGTCGGCGATCGTTACTTCGCACCAGTTCTCCAGCGTGTCGGAGATCTTAACGAGCGTGCCTTCGTGCAGGACGAACAGATCGGTAGAAGATTTGTCGGGCGAACTCTTCACCACGGCCGAGGAGTTCATCACGACAGCCTGCGTATCATCGAGCATCTCGCGTCGCTCGCCCGCCGCGAACCAACTCGCCAGCAAGAACATAGCTGCGCCGGCCAGCGTCGCGTAGAAGCCCGCCTTGCGGAGCGGCATCCGTTGTGCGAGCAAGAAAGACATCAGAGCCGCCAGCCCGATCGCTAATGCGACGAGCGACAATACGGTCCATGCCGTGCAACTCATCGCGTGGCGAATGTCGCGCAACCATTGCGTGAGGAAGAATTCGGGAATTTGGGCGATATTGTCTTTCGTCCGAGCCTCCGCAACGCTCAAATTGTAGCGGATATCGCTGCTGCCAGGAGCCTCCCGCAACGCCCGGTGGTAGTAGAGGATGGCTTTGCCGAGCCGGTCCTCCTTGAAATAGGCGTTGGCCAGGTTGTAGTAGAGCTTCACGGACGAAAGTCCTTCGCCCAATATCCGTTCGTAAGTCTCGGTCGCCGTGCGGTAATCGCCGTTGATATAGGCCGTATTGGCGAGGTCCCACAACGCCTCGGGCGTAGCGGCGGCCGCAGCAGGAAGTTCCGCCGCATCGGCCTGCCGCGCGAGCGTATCCGCCCCTTCCTGAGCCTGAAGCCCCGGAACGCAGAATAGCAATATCAGTATGAAAAGCCGGTATTTCATCGTGTTCATCGTTTTATCACCGCCTCGATGCGGGAGATCAGTTCCACGCCCTCGGTATAGACGTCGCTCATGCGAGCCGATGCCGCGGGCGAATACTGCGCTTCGTCGCACTGCGAAATGATGGCGGCGAAACGCTGCGTGAGATCGTTCTCGACACCGCGTTTGTGCAGCTCTTCGCGGACGTTCTCCTTGGTGAGGTTCGCCACGGGGATGTTGAACCGGTCGCTCATGTAGCCCCACAGCGCCCGGAGCATCTCCTCGTAGAAAGCGTGGCGGTTCTGCTCCTCCATGAATTTGCGGGCCGCACGGAAGCGTTGCAGCGCGACCTTGTTGGCCCGTTTGCCGCGCACGAAAGCGACGTTCTGCGACTCGCGGATGCGCTTGCGCAGCAGGGCGTAGGCCACCAGGAACGCTGCTACGATCGCGCCCAGCAGCATCCAATAGATTCCGCTGAATAACAGTGGCATCCGGTTGCGATGCAACTGTGCCGAGCCGAGTTTGATGAAGCGGATGTCCTTGCCGAGCATCCTTACCTCCTCTTTCGATATGCCGCGTCCCTGGACGACGACCGCGTCTCCGCTGCCGCCGCGCGTGTCGGGGGTGATTTCGAGCGTCAGGGGTTTCGACGAGAGGGTCACGTACTGCATGCGCGCCGGGTCGAAGTAACTGAATTCGACGGGGTCGATATCGAATGTTCCTTCGGCGCGTGCGATGAAGGGATATTCGAACTGCCGGTATCCGGAAATACCCGTCGCCGCGGTGCGGATCGATTCGGTGGTCTTGACGTTATACTGCTCGAACGACTCCGGAAGATTGAGCTTCGGAGCCTGCACGAAAGTAAGGTTGCCCGTACCCGCGATCTTGACCGTGAAAGTGGCACCCGAATTGGCGGCGAAGCGCTCCGAAGGCAGGTCGGCATCCATTGTGAAACTGCCCACGGCACCGCTGAAACTTGCCGGAGCACCGGCGGGCAGCGCCTTGACGTCGATCGCGACGCGCTGGCTCTGCACCTTGCGCCGAATGTTGAGTACCTCGCGGCCGTTGCCGAAGAAGGGATCGACGTGGCGGCTCTGCACGATCACCTGCGCGACGGCCGTCAACTCCATCGGATCGATCGTCAGCTTCCCGGCCTGCTGCGGATAGAGGAGGTATTCGCTCAGCACGTGCGTTTCGTAGACCTTGCCGTTGTAGGTCTCGCGTCCTTCGCGGGCCGTATTGCGCGCGGCGTCGAGGTCCTGCGACCAGAAACCGTTGAATGACGGAGCCGATTCGGGAATGACGTTGACCACCGGAACCCGTGTGTAGAGTTTGAACACGAGGTGCAGCGGCTCGTTTTTATAGACCGACGAACGCGATACGACGGCGCGCAACAAAATGTCCTCCTTGCCGATGCGTCCCTGTTCGTCGGACGAGGCGTTCTGCTGCGACGGATCCTGGCGATTCGCCGAGCCGGAAGATGGTTGCTGCGGGGTCGAGCCGCTCTCCTCCACGATCTCGATCGGCAGCGCCTGGGTGCGGTAGACCGTGCCGTCGACCGTAGCCTCAGCGGCGTCGATCGTGACATTGCCCGCGGAGTTGGGCAACAGCACGAACGTATAGGTGAAATTGACGCTCTTGGTCATCGATCCGTTCACGATCTGGATGGACGAACCGCGCGACACGGCCGGTCCGGCCAGAACGTCGAAACCGTCGAACGAAGGGGCCTTGAACGACCCGTCCTCGGGCTCGGCGTTGAGTGCGAACTCCACGCGGAACGGTTCGCCGAGGGCTACCGTCAGGGGCGACGAAGCCTGAAAGACGACCTTCTCGGCACCGAACGCCGCGACGGACGCGACGACGAATAGCATCGTCAGCGATAACTTCGTGAAAAAGTCTCTCATGCGGTGAGTGATAAATACATATTCCGACGATTTACCGATCGGGCCCCTTCCTCGCAAAGGAAGGGGCCGCGATCGGAGTTCCGGCATTCGGACCGTATGACCGTCGTTTTTCCGTTACAACGGAACTATGGTTGCCTTTAGTGTTTGAAATCCGCGAAAAAATCGTTGCCCTTGTCATCTACGATGATGAAGGCGGGGAAATTCTCGACGTAGATCTTGCGCACGGCCTCCATGCCCAGTTCGGGGAAGTCTACCACCTCGACCGATTTGATCGAGTTCTTGGCCAGGATGGCGGCCGGACCGCCGATCGAACCGAGGTAGAAACCGCCGTTGTCGCGGCAGGCGTCGGTCACCTGCTGCGAGCGGTTGCCCTTGGCGACCATCACCATCGAACCGCCGTGCTTCTGGAACAGGTCGACGTAGGGGTCCATGCGGCCGGCCGTCGTGGGGCCGAACGAGCCCGATGCCATGCCCTGCGGCGTTTTGGCCGGACCTGCGTAATAGACCGGGTGCTTCTTGAAGTACTCCGGCATGGGTTTGCCTTCGTCGAGCATCTGCTTGATGCGGGCGTGGGCGATATCGCGCGCCACGATCAGCGTACCCTTGAGGTTCAGACGCGTCTTGATCGGATATTTGGTCAGAATCTCGCGCACCTTGTCCATGCCCTCGTCCAGGTCGATATCCACGGCGGGCGACATGGCCGGAGCCTCGGCCGGCAGGAAACGCGCGGGGTTCTTCTCCAGCTCCTCGAGGAAAATACCCTCGGGGGTGATCTTCGCCTTGATGTTGCGGTCGGCCGAGCAGCTTACACCGATGGCCACGGGGCACGATGCGGCGTGGCGCGGCGCACGGATCACGCGGACGTCGTGCACGAGGTATTTACCGCCGAACTGGGCTCCCACGCCGCTCTTGCGGCAGATGTCGAGCACCTTCTGCTCCCACTCCAGGTCGCGGAAGCAGCGGCCGCCTTCGTTGCCCGAGGTGGGCAGCTCGTCGAGGTATCCGGCCGAAGCCTTCTTCACGGTCGCGAGGCACATTTCGGCCGACGTACCGCCGATGCAGAGTGCCAGGTGGTAGGGCGGGCAGGCCGACGTGCCGAGGTCGAAGATATGCTGCTGGATGAATTTCGTGAGCGACTCCTCGTTGAGCAGGGCCTTGGTCTGCTGGTAGAGGAAGGTTTTGTTGGCCGAGCCGCCGCCCTTGGTGATGAACAGGAACTCGTACTCCATGCCGGGCTTACCGCCGTAGATGTCGATCTGCGCCGGGAGGTTCGTGGCCGAGTTCTTCTCGTCGGTCATGGTGAAAGGCACGACCTGCGAATAGCGCAGGTTACGCTCCTTGTAGGTGTCGTAGACGCCGCGCGAGATCAGCTCGGCGTCGTCAGCGCCCGTCCATACGTCTTCGCCCTTATGGCCGATGCAGATGGCCGTGCCGGTATCCTGGCAGGTGGGCAGTTCGCCTTCGGCCGCCACGCACTGGTTCAGAAGCATGGTGTAGGCCACGAATTTGTCGTTGTCCGTAGCTTCGGGATCGTCGAGGATGTCGCGCAGCTTCTGCAAATGGGAGGCGCGCAGGTAGAACGAAACGTCGTTGTAGGCGGCCTTCGCCAGCAGGTGGAGACCTTCGGGCTCGACCTTCAGCAGTTTGCGTCCGTCGCACTCGACGACCTTTACGTAGTCCTTCGTCAACAGACGGTACTGGGTTTTGTCCTCCCCCAGGGGGAACGGCTCCTGATAGATGAAATCTGCCATGATCGTATGTTTTGTTGTTCGTGTTTGCCAATAACTACGCGACAAAAATACAAAAAACTATCGGGAATGCGCAATTATTTTGCCTGAATTGTTATTTCGTTAACAGCCGTGCGCCGGGCTGTTGCGAATTCCGATTTTATGCGATATATTTGCCGCATCATGACAAGTTTGTTTCACGACATCATTTTCGGTCCCGTCCGTTCGCGGCGCCTGGGCCTTTCGCTGGGAGTCAATCTCCTGCCTACCGAGTCGAAACTCTGCTCGTTCGACTGCATCTACTGCGAATGCGGCTGGAATGCCGAGCACCCCGGGGCGCGGCGTTTCAACAGCCGCGAGGAGGTGCGGCGCCTGCTCGCCGAGACCCTGCGACGCATGGTGGCGGAAGGGACGCCGCCCGATGTCATCACCTTCGCCGGAAACGGCGAACCGACGCTGCATCCCGAATTCGGGGCAGTGATCGACGACGTGATCGCCCTGCGCGACGAGCTGTCTCCCGAGGCCCGCGTATCGGTGCTCTCCAACGCCACGCAGCTCCACCGCGAGGAGGTGCACGCTGCGCTGCTGCGCGTGGATAATCCGATACTGAAACTCGATTCGGCCTTCGACGCCACGGTGCGGCGGATGAACGTTCCGCAGAATCCCGCCTATACAGTGCGCGACGTCGTGGAGCGAATGAAACGCTTCGAGGGACGGATGATTCTCCAGACGATGTTCCTGCGCGGCACTTGCAACGGCGAGAAGATCGATAACACCACCGAGGAGGAGGTCGCCGCCTGGCTGCGCCTGGTCGACGAGATTCGTCCACGGCAGGTGATGGTCTACTCGATCGACCGCGATACGCCGTGCCGCACACTCGAAAAGATTTCGCACGAGGAGTTGCAGCGCATCGCCGCGCGGGTCGAGGCGCTGGGAATCGACTGTTCAGTCGCGTAGGAAATGCGATCATGCTACTTGCGGGCCCCTCGACTGTAGGGCCGATTCGGCCGGCCGAAGCCTTGCGACGGATCGCCGCGTTTTCGATTTTGCCCACCCCTAAACCCCCTCCTCGTAGGGGACTTTAGCATCTATTTACCATGCAAATCCTGATCTCCTGCGCCAAAACGATGGTCGCCCGGACCGCCTTGCGCACACCGTTCGTCTCGGAACCTCGGTTCCGGGCCGAAGCCGACGCACTGGCCGCTTCTCTCGCAACGCTGCCGACCGACGAACTGGCGCACCGGCTGCACGTCAACGCGCGCATCGCCGCCGAAAACCGGCAACGTTATCTCTGCTTCCACGACGCCCCGCAGCTGCCCGCCCTGGCGGCCTACACGGGCATCGTCTTCAAGCGGATAGCCCCCGCGTCGTTCTCCGAAGCCGATTTCGAATATGCCCAGGAGCATCTCAATATCACCTCGTTTCTTTACGGACTGCTCCGGCCGCTGGATGCCATCCGCTCCTATCGGCTCGAAGGCGACACGCTGCTGCCCGGCGACGAGGCGACGACTCCGTTCGGATTTTGGCCCGCGCGGCTGACCGACGAGCTGATCGCCCGCGTGCGGAAGGACGACGGGGTGCTGCTGAACCTGGCCAGCGGCGAAATGAAGCGGCTTTTCGACTGGCCGCGGGTCTGCCGCGAAGTGCGGGTCGTAACGCCCGAATTCCGGGTGCGGGAGGGCGACCGGCTGCGTACCGTGGTGGTCTATACGAAGATGTGTCGCGGCGAGATGACCCGCAGCGTGTTGCGCGAGCGGCTGACCGTGCCCGAACAGTTGCACGCGTTCGAATGGGAAGGGTTCCGTTTCGATGCCGAGCGCAGCACGGAAAACGATTATCTGTTTGTGCTGTAACTCAAGGCTCCAAACGCCCCACTCTTAAAGCCCCTCGCAAGGGAGGGGGTTCAAAACTATAAACGCTGCCGAGGGCCGCGAAACTTCGACCATCCGGGCGACCGGACAGTCGAAAAACGAACGAAGTGCCGAATCGTGTATGGCGCGACCGATTACAGCTCCACCAGTCTGTTCCGAATGGCGTAAACCACCAACGAGGCGGTATTCTTGCAACCGGTCTTTTCGAGGATATTGGCGCGGTGTTTGTCGACCGTGCGTTTCGAGATGAAGAGTTCGTCGGCGATCTCCTGGTTGGAGAGCCCCCGGCATACGGCGACCAGGATTTCGCGCTCGCGGTCCGAGAGGGCGTCATCCTCGGCGACTTCGCGCGTACGCATGCGCCCCGTGAGCGACGAGAGCAGCGCGGGCGAAAAGTAGCTGCCGCCCCCCATCACCGCCTCGATGGCCTGAATCACATCGTCCACGTCGGAGTCCTTGAGCAGAAATCCCCGCGCACCGGCCTCGACCATGCGCGAATAGTAGCTCTCCTCGCCGAACATCGAGAGGGCGATGATCCGCAGTTCGGGACGCCGGGCCAATGCCCGTTCGGTAGTCTGGGCACCGTTCAGCCCCGGCATGGCGAAATCCATGAAGACGATATCGGGATCCGCGTCGTCGAGCATCGCGAGAAACTCCTCGCCGCTGGCGGCTTCGCCCACGACGCGGCAATCCGTGCAGTGTTCCAGCAGTCCCCGGAGTCCGTTGCGAAAAAGCGTATGATCGTCTACGAGTATGATCCGATAATCCATATTGTTTTCACTAACTATATACGACTTCGTCCCTCGTCGGGTTTCCGGCTGCGCCGTTGCGTCGGGCAACCAGGGTCTCGCCTCCACGGCCGCGTTCGCGATTCCGGCCCTTCGCCGGAATGGACTCTCGCGGGCGACAGATCTCGGTATAAAGTCGTTATCAATCGTATTATTTCCTTTGTTTGCGGCGTCTGCGAGCCTCCGGGGGGGGGCTCGGACGCAATCCGATGCGAATCGTGGCGCGCATACCCCGGCCTTTGGAACTGGAGATATCGAATGTTCCGCCCAGGGAGTTGATCCGCGAGGAGATGTTCGAAAGCCCCATGCCGCAATCCATCATCGCCTGCGGATTGAACCCTCGGCCGTTGTCGGAGTAGTTCAACACCAGCGTCGATCCGTTTTGCGCCAGCGAGAGGTTCACCGAGGTGCAGGCCGCATGTTTGAGCGAGTTGTTTATCAGCTCGCAGACGACCCTATAGAGAATCACTTCGACGTCGGTGTCGAAGCGTTCGGTGCGCAGGTTGGTCGTGAAGGAGATATTCACGGCGTGGATGGCGGCCGTCTTGTCGATGAAGTTGCGGACGCCCCGGGCCAGCCCGAAATCGTTGAGCACGTGGGGCGAAAGATTGTTCGAGATCTCGCGCAGCGAGCGGATCGCCTCCTCGATCACGTAGGTCGTATTGGCGATGATTTCGCGCTGTTCGGCGTCGCCCGCCTGGCGGTTTTCGCGTGCGAGGACCGTGAGTGACATTTTCGCCGACGAGAGCAGCGGTCCCAGTCCGTCGTGGAGCTCTTTCGAGAAGCGCGAACGGGCCTTCTCCTCGGTACGGAGCACGGCCGAAAGAATCCGCCGGTTCCACAATTGCCGCTGGCGGTCGAGGCGAGCGATGTATTTGAAGAGTTTGTGCGCATACATCACGCCGATCGAGAGGCATACCGAGACGACGATGCCCAGGTATCCGAACCACCACCGGGGTCCTACTTCGATGCCCGAGACAGCCAGCAGCTGCACGAATCGTTCGACCGACAGCAGCGAAAAGCCGACAATGAAAAGAATCCACACCGAATTGTACTTCGTAGTCCGAACCAGTCGCACGGCATAGACCGTGGCGAGGGTCTGTATGGCGATCGAAATGATAAGCAGAATCTTGATAAGCATGGTTGCGTCGGGATTTTCCGGGGATGGCCCGGGATGGATGGAATCGTTATCGCACCTCTTTTATTACGGATCCGAGGCGTTCGAGCTGCCGATAATCGGTCAGGTCCACCTGCACCGGAACCACCGAGACATAGCCGTGTGCGAGGGCCCATTCGTCCGTATCCTCGGCCTGGGGTTCGGCGTTGACGAATGCGCCCGTGAGCCAGAAATATTCGCGTCCCCGGGGATCTTCGCGACGGAAAAACTCCTCGCGCCAGAATCCGCGGTTCTGCCGCGCCAGGCGGATGCCGCGAATTTCTTCGGGGCGTCCTTTGGGTACATTGACGTTGAGACACAGCGGCAATACGGGGTTTTCGTCCGCGAGGATGTCGCCGACGATGCGTTTGCCGTATAGCACCGCCGCGTCGAAATCGGCATCGGCGTCGTGGTCGTCGAGCGAGAGTCCGACGGCGGGGCACCCGTAGAAACTGCCCTCTATCGCCGCGCCCATCGTGCCCGAATAGAGCACGTTGACCGCCGAATTGGAACCGTGGTTGACACCCGAGATCACCAGATCGATGCGCTCCTCGCGCAGCAGGTGGTCGAAAGCCATCTTCACGCAGTCGACCGGTGTTCCGGAGAATGCGTACACGTCGATTCCCTCCTCGTGCCGCACGCGGCGCAGGTAGAGCGGATTGTACATCGTAATAGCCTGGCTCATGCCGCTTTGCGTGACTTCGGGAGCCACGGCCACCACACGGCCGAACGTGCGCGCCACCTCGATGGCCGCCGCCATGCCTTTCGACGCATATCCGTCGTCGTTGGTCACCAGTATCAGTTTTTCACTCATCGTCCCGGGGCTTTATCCCGACAAAGATAATGCAAAGTTTCCGAAAAAACGTTATATTTGTCGCTGTTATGCGTCTCAAACCGCCTAAAATAATCCGGCGTCTGATGCCGGATCTGATCTGGGAAATCGACGACCCCGAGGGTGTTTTCCTCACGTTCGACGACGGGCCTACGCCCGGCATCACCGAATGGATACTCTCCACGCTGGAGAAATACGACGCCAAGGCTACATTCTTCGTGCTGGGAAAGAACGTCGAAATGTACCCCGATCTTTTCCAGCGCATCCTCGACGCGGGGCATCGCGTAGGCAACCACACCTACTCCCACCAGAAAGGCTGGGGCATGAGTCTCGAACGTTACACCGAGGATGTAGATTTCGCCAACGATCTGATTCATAGCGAACTGTTTCGGCCGCCCTATGCACGCATCACCCCGGCACAGGCGCGGTTGCTGGGGCAGCGTTACAAGCTGGTGATGTGGGATATCATCTCGCGCGACTACAACCGGCGACTTTCGCCGCGCACGTGTCTGAAGAACGTTTCGCGATACTTGGCGCCGGGTGCCATCGTCGTTTTCCACGACAGCGAGAAGGCCTTCCGCAACATGCGTTACGCCCTGCCCCGCACGCTGGAGAAGATTCGCCAGTTGGGGCTGCGCTGCAAGGCGATCGAACTGTAAGGGCATCGCCCGATCGCTTTATCGCCCGGGCATTTGTGTTTCTCGCGGATTTTTTCGTATATTTGCGCCTACGATAGACAAACATTTAAAAACTCATATCATGACTATTACAGCCGCCGACATCAAGATCGGCATGTGCATCGAAATGGACGGCAAGACGTTCCTCGTAGTCGATTTCCAGCACTGCAAGCCGGGCAAGGGTCCCGCATTCGTACGTTCCAAACTCAAGAACCTCGAAAACGGTCGCGTTTTGGAGAATACGTTCTCGTCCGTGAGCCAGAAGATCGAGCAGGTTCGTGTGGAGCGCCGTCCCTATCAGTTCACTTACGAAGACGACCTGGGTGCTCACTTCATGCACACGGAGACTTTCGAGGAGATCAACATCGAAAAGAACCTCATCAACAACTACGACCTGATGGCCGACGGCCAGATCGTCGAGGTGATGTTCCACACCGAGAAGGAAAGCGTTCTTTCGGCCGAGCTTCCTCCGATCGTCGACATGGAGGTGACCTACACCGAACCGGGCATCAAGGGCGACACCGCATCGACCAACTCGCTCAAACCCGCGACGGTCAACACGGGCGCAACGGTTCGCGTGCCTCTGTTCATCAACACGGGCGACAAAATTCGCGTCGACACCCGCACCCGCGAGTACTACGAGCGTATCAAGTAAATACGTTCCGCCGAGGGCGATATCTCCCGAGGAGATCGATTCGAAAGCACACTCCAACCTGGGGTGTGTTTTTGTTTGCGGTCCGGGCAGCTCGCTCGCGCTTTTAGTGCACACGACATTTAACGGCTCCGGCATTGAGCCGGGAACATTTTTCACAAATAACAGGGATGCAGCCTGCGAAGATACGCGAAGCGAGCCTCCGCCGGGGGGGGGCTGCGGCCCGCGCGGCGCAAAGAGCCGCAAAAAATCTCCGCATTCTCGTTCGCAGCGCCCGACATTGAGCCGCAAAAAAACTCCGCACTCTCGTTCACCGCGCCAAGGCTCCGGCCCGCACCCGGCTACGAGCCGGGCTTTACGGTTGACTCTGCGGTAACGATCATCTTCGGCGGCTGGGCCGGTCGCGCTCAAAGCGCGAGCCGCCGAAGATGGCAAGGCTATTGCCTTGCGATGGGTGATATAATCAGCATCTACAATATTCGGCTGTATTCCGAGCCGGATGTGCAGCCTGTGAGCCGCCGAAGATGGCAAGGCTATTGCCTTGCGATAGGAGATATAATTAGTATCTTGCAGCGATCGATTGTATTCCGAGCCGGATGTGCAGCCTGCAAGCCGCAGAAAATGACAAGGCTATCGCCTTGCGATAGGAGATGATAGGAAATTCCAATAGTAAATTGCTCTGCGCGTAGCCTGCCGCCCGCACGATTTTTTCGGATAAAACCACCGTTATTACCGATTTCTTCGTATCTTTACATGACCAAAAACGATCGTCATGCAATCCGAAAAAATAATCGCCTTCGGCGAGATCATGATGCGGCTCACGCCGCCCGACAAATTGCGTTTCAACCAAACCGATCTCCTGCAAGTGAACTACGGCGGCAGCGAAGCCAACGTCGCCGTGTCGTTGGCCAACTACGGTCTCGACAGCGAATTCGTCACCAGCCTGCCGGCGAACCGCATCGCCGATGCGTGTCTGGATGACCTGCGGGGCTACCGCGTAGGAACCGACCATATCCTGCGTGCCGGCGACCGGATCGGACTCTACTACATGGAGGAATCCGCCGCACTGCGCACCTCCCACGTCGTCTACGACCGTTCGGGATCGTCGTTCGCCCAGCTTCGCCCGGGAGAGATCGACTGGGAGGAGATTTTCCGCGATGCGACCTGGTTCCACTGGTCGGGAATCGCCGCCGCGGTTTCGGAATCCACGGCCTCGGTATGCGCCGAGGCGATCGATGCGGCCCGCCGCATGGGCCTCACGATCTCCTGCGACATCAATTTCCGCAAAAACCTGTGGCGCTACGGCAAACGGATCGACGAAGTGCTGCCCCCGATGATGGAGCAATGCGACGTGCTGTTCGGCACGGACGAGGAGTACCGCCGCACGCTCGGAGTCGAATTCCCCGCATTCGAGGCCTGCGATGCGGACTACGAACCCGACACAGCCGGGTACGAAGCCGCCGCGAAAGCGATCGCCCTCCGCTATCCCCGCTGCCGGGCCATCGTCTTCGCCCTGCGCAACGTACTGAGCGCCAACCACCACACCATATCGGGCACGCTCTACACCCAAGGACGACTGCTGCGCACACGCGTCTACGACGTCGATCCGGTGGTCGACTGCGTAGGCGTGGGCGACGCATTCGTCGCGGGACTGATCTACGGATTGATCGCGCACAGCGATGCGCCGCAGGACGCCCTCGACTTCGGAGCTGCGGCCTGCGCGCTGAAAAACACCGTGCCGGGCGACTACAACCAGTTCACGGCCGAAGAGGTACGCACCCTGGCGACCGGATCGCTCTCGGGACGCATCGCACGCTGACGCCACCGCGAAGCCCCCCGAACCGAAAACCGCCCCCGCAGAAAACTGCGGGGGCGATCGTTTACTTCTCGCCCTTGCGCTGACGGACGTACTCCGTAGGCAGGCAGCCCACGTGTTTCTTGAAGCTCGTGGCGAAATACGACGGCGAATTGAATCCGACCATCGCAGAGATCTCTGCGATGGTATGTTTGCGTTCGAGCAGCAACTTGCAGGCGTAGTTGAACCGAATCTTGCGGATGAACTTCGTGGCCGATTCTCCCGTCACGGACTTCATCTTCAGATGGAGGTTCGAACGACTCATGCAGAGCGCCTTACTGAAATCGTTCGACGAGAATTCCTCGTTGTCCATATTCTCTTCGACGATGCGGATGGCGCGCTTGAGAAACTCGCCGTCCATCGGATTGGAGGTGATCTGGTCGGGATCGATTTCGGCATTGTCCGAATATTTGTGGCGCATGCGATAACGACTCTTGAGCAGATTCTGCACCTTCGCCGCAAGCAACGATATCGACAGCGGCATGGGCAGATAGGCATCGGCTCCGGCCTCGATGCCGGTGATCTGCTCCTCGACGCCATCCTCCGTGGAGAGCAGAATCACAGGAATATGGCATGTACGGATATTCTGTTTCACCGTCTGGCAGAGTTTCAGACCGTCGATGCCCGGCAGCAGTTTGTCGGCGATCACGATGTCGGGCTCCAGCGTCTTGAGCAACTCCGACGCCTCGTTGCCGTCGGCGACGGTCCGCACCCGAAAACGACTCTTGAAATGATCGGCGATATATCTCGAAACGTCGGGATCGGATTCGGCTACGAGAATCGTACCCTGCTTGCGGTCGGATTCCTCCGCTTCGTCGGGGAACTCGTCCGTATCGGACGACGACCACTCCTCGGGCAGAAATTGCCCGGAATCGCGGATGATCGAGGCCCTCACGTCGTTCTCGCCGGCACATTTGTCGGCCGGATAGACCGAAGGATCGTCCGGCAGCGAGATGCGGAACTCGGTATAGCTCCCCGGCAGGCTCTCCAGTTCGATTTCGCCCTGATGAAGCTCGACGATGCGCCGAACGATCGACAAACCGATACCGCTGCCCGAATGCGATTCGTGTACCTGGTAAAAACGCTCGAAGACATGCGGCTGTCGGTCGGCCGGGATGCCGACGCCGCTGTCGCGCACGGTGAGCGTGAAACGCCCCTCGCCGCGGTGGAGCGCCACACGGATCATCCCGCCGTCGGGCGTGAATTTGAAGGCGTTCGACAGCAGGTTCGTGAGCATCATTTCGAGGAACATGCGATCCACGGGCAACGGCTCGCCCCGCAAATCGGAACTCAGGATATAGTCCATGTCGCGGCTCTGGGCCACCTCCTCGAACATGCCGAAAACCTCGCCGACGATGGCTTCGACATCCTGCACGGCGACCTTCATCTTGAACATACCCAGCTCGGCCTTGCGGTAGTCGAGCAACTGATTGACGATATGCAGCAATTTGATGCTGTTGCGATAGATATAATTGAGTCGCGAAGCGACGTATTTATCGAGCGTGTCGTGCTTGCGGATCTCCTGCAAGGGCGACATGATGAGCGTGAGCGGCGTGCGGAGCTCGTGCGCCAGATTGATATAGAAACGGATCTTCTCCTGGCTCAAATCGGCGATCGACTGCTTCTCCATACGTTCCAGCCGAAGCGCCAGCCGCATTTTCATGCGGCTCGTGATCGCCAGCACCACACCACCCACGGCACTCAGCACCAGCAGCACCCACAAAATCCGGACTCCGAGCGTCTGCCACCACATCGGCAGCACGCGGATTCCGACCGTCGTCACGCGGTCGCTCCACCGGCCGTCGTTGTTCGCCGCCCGGACCTTGAAGACGTAGTCGCCCGGTCCGAGATTCGAATATCCGGCTTCGAGATGCGAAGTTTCGTACCAACGCGTGTTGAACCCCTCGAGTTTATACGCGAAACGGTTATACCCTCCGGCAAGCGGATTGACCACCACGAAACGCACCGTGAAGATGTTGCGTTCGGAAGGGAACGAAGCCCGGACCACCCGACCGAGCGAATCGCGCTCGATGCGTACGCGCTTGTCGTCCGTAGCGTCGGCAACGTCGACGTCGATGATCTCGGCACCCGGCGTGAACGGGTTGTCGGACAGTTCGTGAGGACGGAATCCGGTGATGCCGCCGATACCGCCGAACCAGAACATTCCGTCGCGGCTGCGACAATAGGAATAGATGTTGAACTGGTTGTGGGCGATTCCATCGCGCCGGGTATAGGTTCGGAACGTATGTCGCTGCGGATCGAAGCAGACAAGGCCGCCGTTCGTCGAGAGCCACAGACGTGCGAAATCATCCTCCAGAATACCGTATACCACGTCGTTGGGCAAACCTTCGGCCGTCGTGAAACGGGTGAAACTCTGTCCGGAACCGTCGCAGCGGAAAAGTCCCTGACGGGTTCCGATCCAGATATTGCGGCGCGCATCCTCTGCGATGCAGAGTATCGACGGATCGCGGCGGGGGGGGGTAAAACCGTCCGTCTGCGCAACCATCGTTTCGAACGTACGCACTTCGTGCGACTCGGGAAGATAGAGAAAGAGCCCCGAATTGGTGCCGATCCATACCCGTCGTTTCGAATCGCGGAACAACGCATTGATCTGCAACGACCCCAGGCGCGGTTCGTAATCGGCGCAGAGATGCCGCGAGAAAGCGCCCGTACGTTTGTCCAACGTCTGCAATCCGTTGAGCGTACCGACCCACAACGACCCGTCGCCCTCGTCGAGCAAGGCGTAGCAGCTGTTGTTGATCGGGATATCGGCATTGATCGGATAGTGTCGCACGCGTCCCGTAGCCGTCTCCATGCAGGTAAGACCTCCGGCGTGGGTGCCGATCCATATCCGATCCCGACCGTCGGGCAGGATACACTTGACGTTGTTCGACAACAGCGTGCCACGTTCGACGTTGTATTCCGTGAAACGTTCCGTGCGACGGTCGTAACGATTCACACCGTCGTCGTTGGTGCCGATCCATAGCCGGTCGGCTTCCGGGTCTTCGACGATGCAGCTCACCGTATTGTCGCCCAACGAATTGCGAGCCGGATCATGGTGCAATACACGGAATCGATGCGCCAACGGATGGTAGTAGTTCACGCCGCCATAGTAGGTTCCCAGCCACACGCCGTGCTGCTCATCGATGAAAATCGAACGGATCGAATTGTGACTGAGCGAAGATCGCTGCGACGAATGGACATGCCGGGTAAAACGTTCCGTCGCAGGATCGAAGATCGACAGTCCGTTGATCGTGCCCACCCACAAGCGTCCTTCGGCATCGCGTTCCAGCACCCGGATATAGTCCGAAACGAGTCCCGAATGGGTCGCCTCAGCGTAGCATCGCACGACCTGCAACCCCGCGTCGATCCGGAAAAGGCCGTTGCCGTGCGTCGCGATCCAGCAACCGTCGTCATCGGACAGAATATCCGCGATATCGTAACGCGCCATCTGCGGAAGCACGCGCGAAGCGTTGCCGTAGGTCGCCGAATAGAGATAGGCGCCGTTCGAGGTGCCGATCAGAAAACCGTCGCGGCACGGACTGATGGCATGCACGGCGATACCGGCCAGGTATTTTTCGATTTTCAGCGTTTTGTTCGCCCGGTCGAAAAGCACGACACCCAAATCGGTAGCCAACAGCAGGTCGTCGCACCCGGGGATCGCCACGATATCGACGACCGACATATCCCGTCCCTCGAGGCGGAAATTCTCGAACGACTCCGTCGCGGCGTCGTAGGACGAAAGTCCCGACGCCGTACCGATCCACAGCCGTCCGCCGTCGAAAAGCAATGCGCTCACCGAGTTGTCGGTCAAAGACCTCTCGTCGGACTCGTCGCGGCGAAACACCGTGAAAGAGTAGCCGTCGTAGCGGTTCAGACCGTCCTGCGTGCCCATCCAGATACGTCCCAAGGGGTCCTGTGCGATGGCCAGCACGGTACTTTGCGAAAGCCCGTCGTTGACCGACAAGTTGCTGAATTCGATACTCCCGGTCGCGGCCGTCGCAGACCCCGTAGCGAGAAGCGCCGCGAAACAAACCAGGAAGAGATATGCCGATTTGGGTTTCATACTTTTTCGTTTGCCGGTCTTTAAGTACCCGGCCGGGGTAAATTTAGGATTTTTTTCGGAATAATCCCTCTCTCTGCCGCTGAAATCATTCACGGCCGACAGGTATGAGAAAAACATCCGGAACAGTCGACTGTTCCGGATGAATCCGATCGTTTCGTCGTACGATTCGCCGTACCCGGCCGAACCGAGGGACTTTTCTTATTTGAAGAAGATCGACGAAATCTCCTTGTAGTTGTGTACACGCTCGATCACGTCGGCGAAGATATCGGCCACGGACAACACCGTGAATTTGTGCAGATCCTTGTCGGGGTTGAGCGGAATGGTATCCGTCACGATCACCTCCTCCAGGGCACTGTCGTTGATACGTTCGTAAGCGGGGCCCGACAGCACAGGGTGGGTGATGGCGGCGCGCACGCTCTTCGCACCGCGCGACATGAGCATATCGGCGGCCATGCAGATCGTACCGGCCGTATCGATCATATCGTCCACGATCAGGATATTGCGCCCTTCGACGTCGCCGATGGCCGTCATCTTGCCCACGACGTTGGCCTTGGCGCGTTCCTTGTGCGAAATGATGATCGGCGTACCGAGGTGCTTGGCGTAGGTGTTGGCACGCTTGGCGCCGCCCATGTCGGGGGCTGCGATCGAGAGGTCTTCGATATTCAGGCTTTTGATGTAAGGCACGAAGATGCCGCTGGCATAGAGCGCATCGACCGGAACGTCGAAGAATCCCTGGATCTGGTCTGCATGCAGGTCCATCGTCATCACGCGGTCCACGCCGGCCGCCATGAGCAGATTGGCGGCGAGCTTGGCGCCGATCGGCACGCGGGGACGGTCCTTGCGGTCCTGACGCGCCCAGCCGAAGTAGGGCATCACGGCGACGACTTTATAGGCCGAGGCGCGTTTCGCGGCGTCGATCATCATCAGCAGCTCCATCAGGTTATCCGAGGGCGGAAAGGTCGACTGGATGATGAATACCGTGCATCCGCGGATCGATTCGTTGTAGCAGGGTTGGAATTCGCCGTCGCTGAACTTCAGAATCTCCGATTTTCCGAGCGTAGTGCCGAAACTTGCGGCGATTTTCTTGGCCAGGTATTCCGAACCGCGGCCCGTAAAGATTTTGATTTTATGGATAGCCATATCGCTGCGGGGTTTTGATGCTGCAAAGATAGGACAATAGGATGAAAAAACACGTCGCACGGCAGGTGTTTTTTCAACAAAAGAATCAAACTTTCAGACATTCGTCGATAAAGGCGAGAATTTCCTCGCGGCCGGACCGCTTCTCCGAGGAGCTGACGAGCATCGGCGGCAGCTCCTCCCACTGCCGGGTCAACACGGAGCCGTAGCGTTCGACGCTGCGACGGGCCTGCGTCTGCGAAAGTTTGTCGGCTTTGGTGAAGATAATCCCGAAAGGGATGCCGTGCTCGCCGAGCATCTCTATGAATCTCAAATCGATTGCCTGCGGTTCGAGCCGAATATCGACCAACACGAACAGAAAATGAAGCCGCTCGCAGCGCAGCACGTAGTCGGTGATGAGCTTCGAGAATTCCGACCGCAGAGTCTTCGACGTACGGGCATAACCGTATCCCGGCAGGTCGACCAGATACCAGGCATCGTCGATCCGGAAGTGATTCACCAGACGGGTTTTGCCGGGCGTGCCCGATACTTTGGCCAGTCCCTGGCGACCCGTGAGCATGTTGATGAGCGACGATTTGCCCACGTTGCTGCGCCCGATGAACGCGATGTCGCGCAGGTCGTCTTTCGGAACCTGCGAAATACGCTCGGAGGAGCAGCGGAATTCGGCTTTGCGGATCTGCATGTGCGGTTGTTTCGGGCAAAGATAACGATAAAAAACGAGAATCCCGCACCGCCGCGCCTTGCTTTTCCGCTGCAAAACCCGTAACTTTGGAAGAAATTCCGACACGATGAAGATTACCGTCCTGGGCCCCGCGCACCCCTATCGGGGCGGCCTGGCCTCGATCATGCAGATCATGGCCCGCACCTTTCAGCGGCGCGGCGACGAGGTGCGCATCGAGACCTTCACGCTCCAATATCCGTCGCTGCTCTTTCCGGGCAAAAGCCAGACCGTCTCGACGCCCGCACCCGACGACCTTGCGATCCGCCGCAGCGTCAACACCGTATCGCCTTTCAATTGGTGGCGCGTGGGCCGTCGGCTGCGCCGCGAGCGTCCTGATTTCATCCTGCTGAAATACTGGACCCCCTTCATGGCGCCCTGCTTCGGCACCATCGCCCGCCTGGCGCGCAGCAACGGCCATACGCGGGTGATCTGCCAGATCGACAACGTAGAACCGCACGAGCGCCACCTCACCGATCGGCCTTTCAACCGCTATTTTCTCAGCGCCGTGGACGGCTTCGTCTACATGTCCGAACAGGTGCACGGCGAATTGCGGGCCTACACCGACGCCCCGGCACTCTTTTCGCCCCACCCCCTTTTCGAGAATTTCGGCGAGCGCATCGGCCGCGACGAGGCCTGCGTCCGCCTGGGACTCGATCCGAAGATGCGTTACGCGCTCTTTTTCGGGCTGATCCGCGACTACAAGGGCCTCGACCTGCTGCTGGACGCCTGGGCCCGGCTCCGACGCGATGGAACGGCCGACGACTGCAAACTGATCGTCGCCGGAGAGTTCTACACGGCCCGGGAACCCTACCTGCGGCAGATCGAACGCCTGGGGCTGAGCGACGCGGTGATTCTGCACGACTTCTTCGTTCCCGACGACGAGGTGCGCAACTACTTCTCGGCCGCCGATTTCGTCGTCCAACCCTACAAGACCGCTACGCAGAGCGGCGTGACGCAGATCGCCTACCAGTTCTGCCTGCCGATGATCGTCACCGACGTGGGAGGACTGGCCGAGATCGTTCCCGACGGCCGTACGGGTTACGTCTGCCCCCCGACTGCCGAAGGGGTCGCCCGCGCGATTGGCCGCATTCGCGAGGGAGACACGCTCGAACGCTTCCGCGCGAACTGCCTCGACGAGCGGCGCCGTTTCTCGTGGGAGGCCATGTGCGACCGCATCGCGGAGGTTTACCGCCTTACGATCGAAAAACCATAACCCCTCTATAAGATGAAAAAACTGAGATTCTTATGCGTCGTTCTGCTGCTCGCAGCGACGGGAACGGCAGCGGCCCGAGCGCCGAAAGCACTGCGCAAACTGAACATCGGAACCTCCTCGGGAGCCTTCGGCCCGGTCGACAACTGGACCGCCGAGACCTTCGCCAAGGCCGTAGCCGAAGGCGTGGAATACGTCGAAATCGGCGCCGGGACGCTCTTTCTGGACAAACGCGACACGACCGATGCCCTGGTAGAGGCGCGCTGTCGCAAGGTGAAGGCCGCGATGGACGCCGCCGGCATGAAAGTGTGGTCCGTACACATGGCTTTCGGCCGTACGATCGACATTTCGGAAACCGACGAGCAAGTACGCAGCCAGACCGTGGAGCTCCACAAACGGGTGTTGCGGTTTTGCGGCATCATGAAGCCGAAATACATTCTGTTCCATCCGAGTTGGTTCCTTCGGGCCGACGAACGTCCGCAGCGCATCGCGCAATTGGTGCGCTCGGTGAATGAACTGCGGCCCGACGTGAAACGCAGCGGAGCTACGATGGTGATCGAAAACATGCTGGGTTACGACCTCGTGCGCAAGGAGAACCAGGAGTGGCCCCTCAACCGCACGGTCGAAGAGACCTGCCATATCATGTCGCTGCTGCCCCGCGACGTCTACGCCGCCGTAGATACCAACCACATCGACGAACCCGAGAAACTCATCTCGGCGCTCGGCCGCCGCGTAAAGACCGTACATATCAGCGACGGAGACGGACGCAACGAATGTCACGACATGCCCCAGACAGGTCGCGGCGACAACGACTGGGCCGCAATTCTGCGGGCATTGGACCGCGACGCCCGCTACAAGGGCGTTTTCATGTACGAAGCCAATTGCCGCGATTTCAAAGCCATGAAATCCTGTTACGACCGGCTCTACGATGCCGCATCGAAGTAACGGCCGGAAATCGTCGATACGAAGCGCCGCAGGATCGGATCGTCCTGCGGCGTCTCTTTTGCACCGGCGGCGAGGTCGGCTCTCGGGCCCGGTCGAAGATCACCCGAAGAAAGCATCGTCGTATACGACCGCACCGTGAATCGGAGCCGCATCCGTTCGAAGCGCGCAGCACATGAAGTAATCGGACGGCGCATCGAACGGCGGGCGGATACCGCAGTCGGAAGCTTTTACGTAGCCGAATCGCCCGTAATAGGCCGGATCGCCCAGGACGATCGAATAGTCGTAGCCCAAAGCCCGTGCGAGGGCATGCCCCGCGCCGACCAATGCCTTGCCGACGCCTTTGCGCCGATGCGCAGGCGATACGGCGAGCGGAGCGAGCGCCAAAGCTTCGCTCTCTCCGACGCGCACCCTCGTAAACATCGCATAGCCTACGATCTCCTTATTTTCTTGCGCGACGAGAGACAGCCGAGGGATGAACGATGCGCTCCGGCGCAACCGCACGACCAAATCCTGTTCCGTTCCATCCGCATGTTCGGCACAGGCGAATGCCGTCTCGACCAACCGATAGACCGCATCGAAATCGGCGTCGGTCTCTTGACGTACGACAATCTCCATAAACAATATCCTATTTTTCGATCCGGACCGCCACTTTGACGACCCCGTCCCGACGGTTTTCGAAAAGTTCGTACGCCTCGGCGATACGGTCGAGCGAATAACAATGGGTGATAAGCGGCGTAGTATCGATCCGGCCCGCTGCAACCAAACGCAGAATCTCGTCGCAGTCGCAGCCGTCCACGCCTCCGGTCTTGAATGTCAGATTTTTGCCGTACATATCGGGCAGAGGTAGCAACTGCGGCCGGTCGTAGAGCGCCACGATCGTAACGATCGCGTTGGGGCGAGCGCATTCCCACGCCAGGCGGAACGTATCCCCGGCTCCCGCGACTTCCACCACGACGTCGGCACCGCCGCGGTCGCAGGTTTGGAGTACGAATTCGCGGCACTGCTCCGGTGAGACGACCTCCACGCCGGGATAATGCTCCCGCACGAATCGCCGCCGTTCGGACGACTGCTCGCAGACGATGATTCGTCCCGGATGCTTCAGCAATGTGCAGAGCAACGTACAGATGCCCGTCGGTCCCGCACCGATAATCAAGACCGTGTCGTCGGACGCGATCTCCGAAATCTTCGCTGCCCAATATCCCGTCGCAAGAATGTCGCCCACGAAGAGCGCCTGTTCGTCGCTCACGGTGTCGGGAATGCGGTTCAGCCCCCGATCGGCGTGCGGCACGCGGACATACTCCGCCTGCCCGCCGTCGATACGGCAGCCCAGCGCCCAGCCGCCGTCGGGATCGGTACAGTTGTTCACGTAACCGCGCTTGCAGAAAAAACACTCGCCGCAGAAGGTCTCGACATTGACCGTGACGCGGTCGCCGATCTCGACATTGCGCACCTCTGTCCCGATCTCCTCGACGATGCCGACCATCTCGTGACCGACGGTAACGCCCTCGACGGCGCGGGGCACGCAGCCGTGCTTGATGTGCAAGTCGCTGGTGCAGATGCTCGCGAGCGTCACGCGCACGATGGCGTCGCGCGGGTCCAGCAGTTCGGGCCTCGGCTTGTCGAGCAAATCGAATCGACCCTGTTGGATATAGGTATAGGCTTTCATGCGTAGTAGCGTCGTCCCGGGCGAAACCGCATCCGGGTTCTCGGTTTTTCGCAAAAATACGAATAAGCGGGTGCAAAAGCAAGTGCATAGCTTCGAGACAGTCGAAAAGAATACTCTTCGGCCGGACCGGAGATGCGGCCGCATGCTTCGGCGGTACGCAGACAGGCACGGAATTCCCGCTTCGCCGGAATTGCACAATCGCGCTATTCGCTTTTTTTTCAGTACGGACCGTCGGATTCGCGTTTTTTTCACTATATTTGATAGCAGATCGCGAAAGTTACCGAGATCGATTTCCGACGAATATGCGCACCCGCCTCCACGATATCGCCCGTTTCTACATCGACGGCTTTCGGGGTATGACCCTGGGGCGCACGCTGTGGGGAATCATCCTGCTGAAGATCTTCATTCTGTTCGCCGTGCTCAAACTTTTCTTCTTCCGCGATCCGCTCGCCGGAACCGACCGCCCCGGATGCGTACTCGAACGACTGACCGAAACCGACCGATAAACCAAATTCCCGACCTATGTTTTCCGATTACCTCTCGACCGTAGACTGGTCGCGCGCGCAGTTCGCCATGACGGCCATCTACCATTGGCTCTTCGTCCCGCTAACACTGGGCCTCTCGGTCCTCGTCGCCATCATGGAGACTGCCTATGTTCGTACGGGCGACGATTTCTGGCGTCGCACCACCCGATTCTGGATGCGCCTGTTCGGCATCAACTTCGCCATAGGCATCGCCACGGGGCTTATTCTCGAATTCGAATTCGGAACCAACTGGTCCAATTATTCCCACTTCGTAGGCGACATTTTCGGCGCCCCGCTGGCCATCGAGGGCATCATGGCTTTCTTCATGGAGAGCACCTTCATCGCGGTGATGTTCTTCGGCTGGGACAAGGTTTCGCGCAAGGCCCACCTCGCCGCTACGTGGCTTACGGCGCTCGGCGCCAACCTCTCGGCATGGTGGATCCTGGTCGCCAACGCCTGGATGCAGTATCCTACGGGCTGCTCGTTCAACCTCGAAACCGTGCGCAACGAAATGACCTCGTTTCTCGACGTGGCCTTCTCGCCCGTAGCGGTCAACAAATTCTGCCATACGGTCACCTCGTCGTTCACACTGGCTGCTCTTTTCGTCGTGGGCGTGAGCGCCTGGTATCTGCTGCGCCGGCGCGAGGAACTGCTGGCCCGGAGGAGCATCGCCGTAGCTTCGGTTTTCGGCCTCGTCGCCGCACTGCTCACTGCCTCGACGGGCGACCGCTCGGGCGCCATCGTGGCCCGCGTGCAGCCGATGAAGCTGGCTGCCATGGAGGCGCTCTACGTCGGCGAGGAGGGCGCACCGCTCACGGCATTCGGCATCCCCTACGTCAATGGTCCGGTCAACGGCGAACTGGTCCGTTATAAGATCGACATCCCGAAAATGCTCTCGCTGATGAGCTTCCGCGACGCCGAGGCCTACGTTCCGGGCATCCGCGACTTGGTCGCGGGCAATCCCGAGCGAGGCATTCCTTCGGTCGCCGAGATGATGGAGCGCGGTCGTGCCGCCATCGACTCGCTGGCGGCCTACCGTACGGCCCGCGATGCGGGCGATCGGGCTGCGATGGAGCGCATCGCGACGCTGTTCGACGCCGCAACACCCCGGGGTGCGGAGTTCCTCGACCGCAATTTCTCCTGTCTGGGCTACGGCTACCTCGAACGTCCCGAGCAGGTCGTGCCCAACGTGCCGCTGCTTTTCTGGTCGTTCCGCGCGATGGTCGGCGCCGGAGTGCTGTTCATCCTCCTCCTGGCGGCGATGTGGTGGTTCGAGCGCCGCGGTACCCTCGCCGAAAAACGATGGCTGCTGCGCACCTCCGTGTGGTGCATACCGCTGGCCTACCTCGCATCGCAGGCCGGATGGGTCGTCGCCGAAGTGGGCCGCCAACCGTGGGCGATTCAGGATTTGATGCCCGTGGGGGTCGCCGCCTCGAAAATGCCCTCCGGATCGGTCATCACGACCTTCTTCCTTTTCCTGGTGCTTTTTACCGCACTGCTCGTCGCCGAGGTGAGCATCATGCTGCGTCAAATCGAAATCGGACCCGAAAAAGAGTAAACTTATGGACACGCTGAATTTCCTGCAACACTACTGGTGGTTTCTGATCGCACTGTTGGGCGCTCTGCTGGTCTTCCTGCTTTTCGTGCAGGGCGGTCAAGCGCTCTTCTACACCCTCGGACGCACCGAACAGGAGCGCATGGCGATCGCCGATTCGCTGGGCCGCAAATGGGAGCTGACCTTCACCACGCTGGTCACCTTCGGCGGCGCTTTCTTCGCCTCGTTTCCGCTTTTCTATTCGACGTCGTTCGGCGGAGCGATCTACGTCTGGCTGCTCATCCTTTTCTGCTTCGTGATACAGGCCGTGGCTTACGAATACCGCCGCAAACCATCCAACATACTGGGTAACAAAACATTCGACGCATTTCTGATTCTCAACGGCATCTTGGGTCCGCTGCTGCTCGGAACGGCCGTCTCGACTCTCTACACCGGGGCGCAGTTCTCGGTCGACCGTCTCAATCTGGCCAACGTCGGCGAAGGCGCCGCTGTGGTGATTTCGCAATGGACCACCCCCTGGCACGGTCTCGATGCGCTGGCCGACCCGCGCAACCTGCTGCTGGGCCTCGCCGTGGCGTTCCTGGCCATGACCCTCGGCTGCCAATACCTGATGAACGACCTGACCGAAGGAGAACTTCGCCAGCGCACCGCCCGACGCATGCGTCTCCACGGGGTGTTGTTCCTGCTGTTCTTCGTGCCGTGGCTGCTGTTGTTGCTGCTCTCCGACGGCTGGAGAGGCACGGCCGCCGGGACGATCGTCGCGGAACCCTACGCCTATCTGCACAACCTCGCGGCGATGCCCTACCTCGCCGCGGTGCTGGCAGCGGGCGTCGTAGCCGTGCTGTGGAGCCTGTGGAAAGGGTGGCGAGGATGCCGGTGCGCCATTTGGTTCGGCGGTACCGGCACGGTGCTTACGGTCCTGGCACTGCTGCTGCTCGCCGGCTGGAACGACACGGTCTATTACCCGTCGCTGAGCGATCCGCAGTCGTCGCTGACCATCGCCAACTCCTCGTCGAGTCTCTTCACGCTCCGCACGATGGCCTACGTATCGCTGCTGGTTCCCTTCGTCGTGGCCTACATCGCCTACGCATGGCGTGCCCTGAGTCGCCCTGCGACTCACGAGGAATAGCGATACGATAAAAAGGAGGACACGATGTCCTCCTTTTTTTGCGGCTGCGATCCTTCGAATGACGAATATATAACCCGGTTGTCAGCCGGACTTCGCAGGCTGCGATCCGCCTTTCGCGAATCGTTCGACGCCTGAGGTATTGCACTTCCGGTGCGACCGGCCCGGCCGCCGAAGATGATTTTTGCTGCAAAGTGAATTGTAGCCCCTGCTCTTAGGGGGGGTACCTTTTGATGCCACGACCGCCGAGCGAGGGCAGAGGCTACTTGCAGGCTTCGCCGAGCGAGTTGGGAGAGAAACGAACGAAGCGCAGTCAAAAGTATCCGCATGTCGTTCTCGCGGGATCGTAGCTCACCTGTCGCTTGCACAGGCGATGTAAGATCGGATCTTGGGCTACCTCCTGACGTTCCGGGTCGCACGGCTGTTTTTAAACAGGCTCTTTGGCGGGCACCGAGAACGAAAATGCGGAGTTTTGTACGGCTCTTGGAGCCGCGCGAGCCGTAACCTCCCCGGGCGGAGACTCGCTATGCTCGCCCCGCAGGCCACGACGCACCCTCAACGGAACATCCGCGAATTCTTAATTAATGAATTGCTTCGGCTCTCATCCGAGTTGCCGCCGAAAACAATTGCCGTCGCCTCGAAAACAAAAAAAGCGAGAACCTTTCGATTCTCGCTTTCGTACCCCCCCAGGGGCTCGAACCCTGGACCCCAACATTAAGAGTGTCGTGCTCTACCAACTGAGCTAGAG
>CAXHRY010000016.1:0-66907 GCA_964018965.1 uncultured Alistipes sp. | reverse complement strand
ATCCAACAGACCTTGACAAGAACGAACTTACTATATTTTTACACTCTTTTTGCACATTTTTTATATAGTTCGTGGCTTAGAAGGCTATGCGGTAAAGTCGCTCGATCTCTTCGACCGACGTAGGACGGGGATTGTCTCCCGTGCAGACGTCGGCGTAGGCTGCGGCTGCGAGGTCCGCAAGATCCTCCTCGCGGACGCCGATCTGGCGCAGCCGCTGCGGAATGCCGATGCTCAACGAGAGATCCCGCACGGCCTTTACGGCCGCGACGACCACGTCGTCTACCGACATGCCTGCGGTGTCGACGCCCATCGCCTCGGCGATGCCCAGGTACTTGGCGCGCGAGGGCGACTCTGCGTTGTACTCCATGACGTAGGGCAACAGCACGGCGTTGGCCACGCCGTGCGGCGTGTCGTAGAAGGCTCCGAGCGGGTGGGCCATAGAATGAACGATTCCCAGCCCGACGTTCGAGAAGCCCATGCCGGCGATGTACTGCGCCTGGGCCATGCCGTCGCGCGCCTCGATATTCGATCCGTCGGCCACGACCGCGGGCAGGTGCTCGGCGATGAGTTCGATGGCTTTCCGCTCGAACATGTCGCTCATGGTCCAGGCCCCGGGCGTGATGTAGCTCTCGATGGCATGCGTCAGCGCGTCCATGCCCGTCGCGGCCGTGAGGCCTCGCGGCATCGACAGCATCAGTTCGCAGTCGATGACGGCGCACATCGGGATGTCGTTGGGATCGACGCAAACCATCTTCTTCTTGTTCTCCTCGTCGGTAATGACGTAGTTGATGGTTACCTCGGCGGCGGTGCCCGCCGTCGTCGGCACGGCGAAGGTCGGCACGGCACGGTGTCGCGTCGGCGCCACGCCTTCCAGCGACCGCACGTCTCCGAACTCGGGATTGTTGACGAGGATACTCACGGCCTTGGCCGTATCGATCGACGAACCGCCGCCCAGAGCGACCATGCAGTCGGCGCCCGAAGCCTTGAAGGCTTCGACGCCCTGCGACACGTTGCGGATCGTAGGGTTCGCTTTGATATCGCTGTAAATCTCATAGGGAATGCCGGCTCCGGCGAGCACCTCCTCGATCTTGGAGGCCACGCCGTAGCGGACCAGGTCCTTGTCCGTGACGAGCAGCACTTTTCTGAATCCCCGCTTGCGGATCTCCTCGGCGATCACCGCGCGGCATCCGGCTCCGTATAGGAGGTTTCGTTCAATACGATTCGATTCATGGCTTCAGACGCGTTTGGAGGTTACTTCTCGTTCGTAGCGCTGCCCCTGGGCGATGAAAGCCTCGCCCACGGGCACGTCGTTGCGCAGGCAGAACATATCCCACACGGCATTCCAGGGCAGCGTCTTCGACTCTTCCAGCAGGGCCAGACGCTCGAAACCCTTGCCTTCGGACTCGTAGCGGCGCAGGGTCGCCAGCGGCTCGAGCAACGCCTGCATCAGGCATTTCTGCGTGGCGCGCGAACCTATGACATAGGCCCCGATGCGGTTGATCGAAGCATCGAAGTAGTCCAGACCGATGTGGACCTTGTCCAGCGCGTCGCACCGCACGATCTCCTTGCACAGCTCCAGCGTCTCGTCGTTCATGATCGTCACGTGGTCCGAATCCCAGCGTACGGGACGCGAGACGTGCAGCATGACTTCGGGCGTATAGAGCAGCAACGACGAGATCTTGTCGGCCACGAGCTCCGTGGGGTGGAAATGCCCCGTGTCGAGCGTCACCATCTTCCCGCGCGTCGCTCGGTAACCGATGTAGAAGTCGTTCGACCCGACCGTGTAGCTCTCCAGACCTATGCCGAAGACCTTCGATTCGATGCAGTCCTTCATGTGCGAGTACTGCGTTTCGAAAATCCGGTCCAAGGAGTCTTTCAGCAGTTCGCGGTACTTCAGACGGTTCACTGTAAGGTCTTTCGAACCGTCGTGAACCCAGACGTTCATGATGCACGCATCGCCCTGCGATTTACCCATCTCTTCCGCTACGGCGCGGCAGCGCTGCGTGTGCTCGATCCAGAACTCGCGGATCGCGGGATCCGGATTCGAAAGAGACAGATCGCCCGAAAGAGGGTGCGAGAACGACGTGGAGTTGAAGTCAAGCTTCAGATCGTGTGCGCGTGCCCAGTCCATCCAGCCCGCGAAGTGACGAGGCTCGACCTCGTTGCGGTCGACTCGCTCCGTGCCGAATTCGCCGTAGATCTCGTGCAGATTCAGACGGTGACGTCCCGGAATCATCGACTTGGCTTCCAGAAGGTCCGCACGAAGCTCCTCGATGTCGCGGGCCTTGCCCGGATAATTGCCCGTGGCCTGGATACCGCCCGTGAGATCGCCGCCGCGGTTTTCGAAGCCCGTGACGTCGTCGGCCTGCCAGCAGTGCAGCGACAACGAGATGTTCTGCAAAGACGCCAGGGCCTTCTCGATATCGACCTCGAGGGCCGCATAACGTTCGCACGCAATGGCGTAGGATCGTTCGATAAGTTCGGTTTTCATAATAGCATTCGTTTATTTTGTCGGTTCGTTTCTTTTCGTCGGAAGCGATGCGCGGATGTACTCCCGCATCTCGGAGAGCGATCCCACGAGACCCGACGTGCGGGCCTGCACCATGACGTTGCCCAGAGCCGTGGCCTCCGCGGGGCCCGCTTCGACCGCAATATCGCACGCAGCAGCCGTCAGGCGGTTCAGAAGGTCGTTCTGAGCGCCGCCGCCGATCACGTGCAGACATTCGATCGGGAACGGGGACAGACTCCGAAGTTTCCCCAGAACTTCGGAGTATTTCGACGCCAGAGAGTCGAAGATCAGACGCATCGTCGAGGCGTCGTCCTTCGGTGCGGCGACGCCGTGCGCCACGCACCAGGCGCGGATAGCGGCCAGCATGTCCGTCGGCGACGAAAACTCAGCCGCATCGGGATCCAGCACGCACGGCGACGCTGGCGCGGACTCGGTCATCCGCACGATCTCGGGATAGCTGTACGTCTTGCCTTCCCGAGCCCACGACACGCGGCATTGCTCCAGAAGCCACATCCCCGTGATGTTTTTCAACAGCCGCGTAGTGCCGTCCACGCCGCCCTCGTTGGTGAAATTAAGCGCGTACGTCCGCTCGTCGATCAACGGTGCCGGCAGCTCGACGCCCATCAGCGACCAGGTACCCGACGAGAGGTAGGCGAAGCGTTCGTTCGAGGCCGGCACTGCGGCTACGGCCGAACCCGTGTCGTGACCGGCAAGGGCGATCACCGGAATGGGACCCAGCCCCGTCTCGCGGCAAACCGAAGCGCTGAGGGTCCCGATACATTCACCCGGCATCACAACGCGAGGAAACATCGAAACATCCACGCCCGCCGCGGACAGCAGATCCGCATCCGGGAGATGAGTCCGGGGATTCATGAACTGAGAGGTCGACAGGATCGTGCATTCGCAGACGCTCTCGCCGGTAATTTACACGCCCCGCATTCCGTGCGACCGTCCGCTCGAAGTGGAACTCGAATTCGACGACCACGCAATGGCTCGCCAGTCGGATCTTTACGGCAAAAGCGGCATTTTTAAACGTTGTCTCGATCTGACGGCCGAGTTCAAGACCGAGCAGAGCAAGTCGGATCCTTCGGCGATGCTTCCCGTCGAGTATCTGAACGTCTCGCAGTGTCCGAATTTCATCGAGGAGGATCCTACCCGTATCGCGGAGTTTTTGGCCGACTACGAAACGAATTTGCCCCGCCTGTTCGAGACCGTAGAGGCCTCGCCCCTCATCGGCGAAAACTTCAAACGGCGGCTGCGCGAGGTGATCGGCAGCGTGAAATGATCCCTTTCGAAGAGGCCGAAGAGAGCGATCCCGTTTCCATGCGCGACAATCCGATACGGCGCTCGTTCCGAGCAGCCCCGCAGTCGAAACCGCTCTCGGCCCGAAGCACCCGCTCCGGCACACGACGAACGCCCGCAAACCGTAAGTTTGCGGGCGTCTCTCGGATATATCCGACGGAGAAGAGAGTGGTTATTCGTAATGCTCCGGATTCTCGTCCTGCCATTCGTTGACACCGTCGCGGATGCGGTTGCGGAACGAGAGCGTGTCGCGCACCACCGTGAAGGTATCGTCGCCGTTCGCATAGCGGTAGTGGAGGAACAATTTGCGATTCTGCAACAGACGGGCGCGGTTGAAGCTGCTGCCCAAATCCTCGATCGGCTGCCCGTTCGTCGCGGCGTTCTCGACGCGGATGTTGTCGCCGTCGAGCGTCAGACGGATCTTCCCCGCCTGCGTACCGATCCAATCGGCCGTCAGGGCGTTCGGCGCCACCGTCGTCAGCGTATAGACACCGTGCGTTCCTTCGTCGGAGGGAACGGTCGTCGGATAGACCTCCGACGAAAGCACGCGTCCCGTAGCGTCCACCACGGAGGTCTCGCCGCCGTGGTACCAGTTGCCGAACAGCATGTTTTCATACCGCACGGCAATCACCTCGAACGACTTCGAGAAGAGCACCGTATCGGCATCGGCACTCGTGATGCGGAATCCGAGCGCATAATAAGGCAGCGGACCGACATGCTCGTCGGCGAGCAGCGCCGCAGAATCGGCCTTGATTTCTATCGTCCCGGTATGACGGCCTCGGCCGACGGTGAATTTCCGATCGCGATCCACCGTGAAATATTCGCGGGGCAGCGGCGTGAGGTCGGCGATCTTGCTCGCCTTCACGGCTTCGGTGACGTAGCTCTGGCTCACCGTACCCGACGTGGAGGCGCCGCTCATGACCTCGAAGGCCGTGAAGGGAGCCGAAGCCTGTCCCAACTCGTCGAGACCGTTGTAGGGGGCCAGATTTCCGGTCACCAGTTCGTCGTCGAACGTGTAGTAGACCGAACGGTCGCGGTCGTTCGACAACACGCCCGAGAGGACGGTGCCGATCTCGAATTTCATGCCCTCGCCCACCACGAACGTACGCAGGTCGTACTGATAGGCGATATATACTCCGCTGTATTCGTAATCCTTGACGTACTCGTCGTAGCAGGAAACGAGCGTGGCAGAAAGCAACAACGTTGCTATGATCTTTTTCATATTCTTCCGTTTAAATCGTATATAATCGTCGAAACCTATTCCCAGTTGGACCAACCCTCGTTCTGAATCATCTTCTTCATGCGGACCATCTCCGTATAGGGAATGGGCACATAGCGCGATGCGAAGTTGCGCGGCTCGACTTCGTCGTAGGATATTCCGGCGTTGGAGATGACGGGTTTGCGAACCGGCTCGTTGAGCTCCTCGACGCTCGACGCCCAACGGCGCAGGTCGTAGAAGCGCAGCCCCTCGAAGCAGAGTTCGATGCGGCGCTCGTTGCGTACCAGACGTTCGAACATCTCGGTCCCGGCAGCCGCGCACTCGTCGAGATAGGGATCGCCACCGATTCCGACACCCGGACGTCCGTCCGGAGCAGTGCGGTTGCGCAGATAGGCGATCGCCTCCTTGGGAGTATATCCGAAGAGCTCCTGCGTCGGCCCCGACACCCTGTTGGCCGCTTCGGCGAAAGCCAGGCACATATGCGTCCAACGCAGAAAGAAGATCGACTTGGGCATCGTCTGGATGTTGTCATCGGACTTGTTCCAACCCAGATAGACGTACTTGCGCAAATAGTAGTTCGTCATCGAATTGTTGACACCGCCCGCCTCGTCGCGTCCGCCGACCGACATATCGAACGTATACATAGCTTCGTTGTTGGTGATGCGACGCACCGTGGCACCGTGATGGAAGATCGTGCCGTAGAAACGCGGATCGCGGCTCTCATAGGGGGTTTTCGCATCGTACGACGCCTCCGCGCGATCGATCGGATAACCGTTGGCCGCCGGGAAGGCATCGACGAGATTCTGCGAGGGACCGATACCGCCCGTCCCGAGAAATCCGTCGGGATAGAGGAGATTCTCCATCGTGCTGTTCTTCACATAGTCCGACGACCAGATAATCTCCGGGCTGTTGGGGTCGGTCCAGTCGACGGCGGCCATAGGATCGAAACCGCGGGCCGCATCGTGTCCGAGTTTGAAATCCATCACTTCGGCGGCGTAGCGGGCCGCTTCGCGCCAACGGGTCTCGTCGTTCTGGGGATTGAAGGCGGGCGACGCCCATTGCAGGTAGGTCAATGCCTTCAGCGCTTTCACGGCTACGCCATCGAAGCGGTGCCAGCGTACGGCGCCCTCGATGGTGGTATCGTCGGTCAAGTCGTCGCGGTTGGCCTCGGGAAGATACTCCAGCGCCGCATCGCAATCCTTGAGAATCTGCGCGACGCACTCGTCGTAGGTCGCACGCTCGAACGTCGCAGCGTCGGCATTGAAAACATCGATGGGCTCGGTGACGATCGGGAAACCCAACAGACGTCCGTCGGTGCCCTTGCCGCCCCATTTGCGCAGCAGGTCGAACTGGTACCAGGCCCTCAGAGCCAAGGCATCGCCCTGGAGCGCACGTTGCAGACGAAGGTTCTTTTCGTTGTTGATCATGTAACGGGTATTGAGTCCCAGGTCGTCCTCCAGAAAACGGTTGACATACATGATACCCTTGTAGTCGCGGATCCAGTAGGTGCGGAAAGGATCGCTGGCCGGGGTTCCCGAACCAACGGCGAAGCGGCGCATGTTGTGCGTCTGCGACGTAATGACGGCATCGTCCGTCGCACCGTCGAGATAGATGTATTCGACGGTCGAATAGCCCGTAGGCAGCAGGTCGTAGGCTTTCTCCACGTAACCGCGGATCATCGACGGGAAATCCGTCAGATTTTGGTCCGTATAGTGTCCGTTGGGCAGCGGATCGAGAAAATCGGAACAACTTGCGAGCGGCGACGCGAGCAGCAACAGCAGGTATAATCTTTTCATAGTTCGCTTTCGATTAGAAGGTGAGTTTGAATCCGGCCGTAAAGGTCCGATAGAACGGATAGGTCGTCACGCCGGCATTGATGTTCTCGGGATCGACCTCCTTGATACCACTGATCGTCCAAAGGTTCGCACCGCGCACGAAGACACGCATGCCCCGGATCGCCGCACGCTTGCCGAATTGCAGATTATATCCCAGCTCGATGTTCTGGATCTTGAAGAATCCGCCCTTGCGGAGCCAGAAATCCGAAGCCTGGAAATTGTTGTTCGTCTTCACGTAGGAGAGACGCGGATAGTCGCCGCCGATGTTGTCGCGCACGAAGGTCGAGATGCCGTCCGTACCCCAGCCGTTCCAGAAATAGGCGTTCGTCAGCGCAGTCTCGAATCCCGCGCGCCCCGTTCCCACGATCGAGAAATCGAAGTTGCGGTAGTGCAGGTCGATGCTCACGGCATAGTCGGCCTTGGGAGAGGTGTTGCCGACGACCCGTTGATCGTTGCTATCGATCAGACGGTCGCCGTTCAGGTCGGCGTACTTCAGGTCGCCGACCTGCGTACGGTCGTCGAAAAGCTGACGGGGCGACGAGTCGATCTCTTCCTGCGAGGTGAATTTTCCCAAACAAACATATCCTCTATACGAACCGACCGTCGTGCCCGTCACACGCTGATAATCGTAGTTCACATTTTCGTTGTAACGGACATACTTGCCCCGGTTGAAAACAGCCCAACCGCCGACCGTATAACGCAACTCTCCGATGCGATCCGACCAATAAAGCGCCACTTCGGCACCCCGATAGCGGATCTTGTTGTAGTTTTCGTAGGTGTTCACGCCGTCCATACCGAAAATACCGGGCAGCGAGGAACTGATCTCGGTGATGATGCCGTCGCGCAGCGCGTTGTAGTAGCTGGCTTCGAGCGACAGGCGGCCACCGAACAGCAGCGCGTCGATACCCACGGTCGCCTCGCGACGTTTCTCCCACGTCAGATCGGCATTACCCAGCTGCGCGATGGTGTTGATGTAGGATTGGTAGGTATTCGTCGAGCCGATCCACTGATACCCCGTGGTATAGGGCCCGAAAAGGACACCTTTGCTCTTGGTGTAGTTGCTTTCGTAATACTCCTGCGAGCCGAACGAGTCGTGGCCCATCACACCCGCCTGGGCGCGAATCTTGAGCAGATCGATCCACTCGACGTCCTGCAAGAATCCCTCTTTGGAGAGGACCCATCCCAAGCCCAGCGAGGGGAAGGTGCCGAAGCGTTTGCCGCGACGGAACATCGCCGAACCGGTGTAGTTGACCACGGCCTGCAAGAGGTATTTCTCGCGGAAAGCGTAATCGACCGACCCGACGAGCGTCTGCTGACGCTCGCGAAAACTCTGGCTCGAACGGTCGGCCGACTCCAACCACCAGGTGACCGAAGCTCCCACGCGGTGATTTTCGTTGCGGTATTCGTAGCTCAGACGCTCGTGCAGATAGAGTCCCTGTCCGGTCCATTTGCCCATGTTCGACTTACCCGAGACCTGCGCGCCCTCGTGCGAACTTTTGGTCTGCGTATCGGTCGCGGGATCGTAGATCACGGCCGTATAGTCGGGGTTCTTGCCGATACGGGTCATATTGAAGAGGTCCAGACCCACGTAGGACTGAAACTTCAACCCTTTGACCAGCGCTCCCAAGTCGTAGACGATCGAAGCGTTGATACGCCCCGAACGGCCGCGGTCGGTGTAGAATCCGTTCTCGGTGAGCGACGCGTAAGGGTTATCCTTGTAGGTCGAGCTCACGCCGTAGATGCGGTTGCCGGTCTCCTCGTCGTGCGAGACGACGAGCGGGAAGGCGATCGCCGGTACGGTACGCAGATCGGAGAGCACGTTGTCGAATTCCGAAGTCGCCGAACTGCCGTAGCCGTAGCGGGGCGAGCGACGGAAAGTCAGCCCTCCGGCGAATCCGAAGTCGATCGACAGGTCGCGCGAAACCGCCGCCTTGAGGTAGGTACGCACGGTCAGGCGGTTGAAATCGGCTTTCTCGCCGACCTTATAGATGTCGCCCTCGCCCGCATAACCGAAATAGGAGCTGTATTGCAGCTTCCGGTTGCCGCCGTCGATCGCGATATTGGCCTTATAATAAGGTTTCGTATCCTGCAACATCATCGAACGGTAGTCGACATTGGGATATTGCAGGTCGTAGGGATCCTTACGGGCATAGTTCGCGAGCGCTTCGTTGGTGTAGAGAGGCATATAGCCGCTGTTGATACGCGCCTGGTTCTGCAACCGCGCATACTCCACGCCGTCCACCCATTCCGGGAAGCGGTCCACGACGCTGACGCCTCCTTCGAATCCTACGCGGATGCGGCGTCCTTGCGTCGAACCGCGACGCGTCGTGACGTTCAGCACACCGTTGGCCGCCCGCGAACCGAACAGCGCTTTGTCGACGATGTCGCGCACGAGCGTCATGCTCTCGATCTCCTCGGGATCGAGTTGCAACTGACTGATATCGGCCGGCATGCCGTCGACGACCCATGTGGGGGCCAGTCCGCGCACCATGAGCTCGGTACGCACCGACGATGCGGCGTAGCTCATTCCCGGCGAACCGTTCTTCTCCTTCACGATGAGTCCGGGGACGACGCCCGTGAGCGAATTCTGGAAATCGTTGGTCGGATATCGCTCCGCGTCCTGTTCGTAATAGGTCGCCGCGCTACCCGTCGAGAGAGGACGCGCGAACGTAGTCGCATAAGGCATATCGAGCTGCTGAAGCAGTCGCATAGGGCGTTCGGCGCGGATCGTCGAATCCGCCTCAGGCGCCGTCGCGTCGGCTTCCGGCCGGGGTGTCCGGTCGGAGACACCCGCCGCTCCCGCCGCAAGCAGGGAACACAGCGACGCGGCTTGTATCAATAATTTATGATAGCTTTTCATGATCGTTCACAATGAAGGTTTCTACCAAATCTCGTTGTTGACGAAGTTTTTCATCTTGTTGGCCTCCTCGGGCGGGAAAGGCAGATAGTACATGGCATCCTTCCAGTTGGCCTGGCGGTTGGTCGGAATGGCGCGCCGTACGTAGCGGCGTCCCCGCGGATACTCGGCCGACACGGGCGTCTTCTCGATATAGATGCCCATGAGCGTTTCGGTCATGGTCTGCGGCGCAATCTTCCAGCGACGAATGTCGTGGTAGTAATGGTGCCCCTCGAAAGCCAGCTCGACGCAACGTTCGTTGCGGATGCGTTCGCGCAACAAATCCGTACTGCCGGTGAACCGGCTCTGCACGTCGGGCATCCCCACACGCTTGCGCACCTCGTTCACGGCGTCGAGCGCCGTCAGCGGACAACCTCCGGCCGTGGCCTGAGGACCGTAGGCCTCGTTGACCGCCTCGGCATAATTGAGATAGAGCTCTGCCATGCGAATCAGCGGATCGGTACGCTGGTATTTGTTCGAACCGCTGCCCAGAATACCGTTCCACCATTTGTTGACGTAATATCCCGTGTTGGAATACCCCTTTCCGTCGTTCGATCCCCAGGCGATGCCGAACGAACGGGAGTTGGAATTGAGCTTCGTGGTGGGATAAGTGCCGGTATCCGGATCGTAATAGATATTGATTCCGGTGGTGCAGCCCGTCACGATGCTACCGTCGTGGATGATCGTCTTGTCCAGACGCGGATCGCGTTTCGAATAGGGATCCTGTTCGTTGTAGTTCCCCGCAGCCGCGGCATACTGCCGCTCGGCCTCGGTCCGCAGCGGATCGCCCGCCGCCGTCTCGAAACGGTCTACGAAATTCTGCGTCGGGCAGTCGCCGCTGGCGTTCGCATAGTTCGAAATGGGATAAGCGAAGGTCGCCGACCAGTTCGTCGAGTTGATCGTATTGCTGCCGTAGTTCCAAGCCCAAATGTGTTCATTGGTATATTTCGCACCCCAAAAGTTGCTGCTCCAGTCCGCGAAGGGCAACAGTTCGTAACCGTACTCCTGAGCGATGAGCAGCGCCTCGCCGCAGGCTGCGGCGGCATCTTCCCAGTCGTTTCGGCCGTGGAGGTTATTCAGCTCGCTGGCCGCATAAAGGAGGCAGCGGGCACGCAGCGCTTTGGCTGCCACACCGTTGGGATAGGCCATGTCGCTGCTCGAAAGGTGGCCCGCCGAGCCGGGGCCCGCATCGCGGCGGATCTTACCGGCCTTCTTGAAGTATTCGTACGCCGTTTCGAGGTCCTCGGCGCAACGTACGTAGGTCTCCCACGCCGTGAGACGCGTCATGTCCCAGTTGTCGTCGGCTTCGAGCGCCTTGTCCAGATAGGGCATGCCGCCGAAGATCCGGCACAGCGTGAAATGGGCGAATGCCCGCACGAAATAAGCCTGTCCGACGATATCGTCCTTGTCCTCCTGCTTGGCGTTCTGCACCATATCGATTTTGGCAATGCACTTGTTGCAAACGCGGATGATGCGGAACATCGAATAGGAGATCGGCCGCCGGCTGGTCGTGGTCGTCCACTCCGAGACGTTGGCACCCAACGCCCCGGCCTTGATCTGCTGAGCACGCAGCCAACGCCCCGCATCGGCCATGTCGGTCAGGGTATTCCACGTGAATCGTCGGTCGTTCAGGTCGACATACATGGAATATCCCAGTTTGATATTGATATTGTCGCCGCTGCTCGTCTGCCCCGTACGTCCTTCGTAGACGTTGTTGAAATAGGCCTTGAAGTTGTTCCAGGTAGCGAACACCTGATTTTCGTCGAGACCCGTTTCGGGATTCACGTCGAGGTAGTTGCAGCCCGCGAAAACGGACGAGACGAGCGACAGGACGTATAGTAACGTTTTTTTCATGGTTTCCGGAATTTTAGAATCCTAATTTGACACCCAGTTTGACGCTGGTCATCTGCGGATAGAAGCCCGACGTGAAGGTAGTGCTGGCCGGATCTCCCTCAATAAGATTACTGATAGTCAGCAGATTAGTGGCCGAAGCATAGATGCTCAGACTGCGGAAACCGACCTTCTGTTTCAGTTTCTTGGCATTGAACGTATAGGCACAATAGACCTCCTTCAGCGTGAGATAGTCGGCCTTGCGCCAGGTCCGTCCTTCAAGCATCATTTTGGCACCCGCCGTACCGGAACCTCCGGCCCACATGTACATCGGGTGGCCCGACGCACCGCCATAGACCAGCGTTGCGTGTCCGGCATCCCGGTTGTCGGGCCGCCAATAGTCGAACTGCGATTTGGTAATACGGTAGTCGCCCTTGTTGAACTCCATTTCGAAGCTCTTGTTGTATTCCACCCACTTGCCGCAGTTGGCATACCACAGCATGCTGAATTCGAATCCCTTGTAATCGAATCCGGCACGCAGCGACGCCGTAAGCGGCGGATACTGGCTGCCGGCGATGGCGTGCAGGTCGTCGACCGAGATCTTACCGTCGGCCGAATAGTCGAGAAACTTATATGCGCCGACGTTCACCGAATTCCAATCGGTGGTATAAGCCGGATAGTTGTGGATATCGTCGATCGAGGTGAAATATCCTCCGTCGACGATATTCACGCCGTCGGTCTGACCTTTGTAGGGCTTGCCCGCCACTTTCTGGTAATCGGGAGCATAGGGTGCATCTTCGTAGTTGGTGATGCGGTTCTCGTTGAGCGAGACGATCGCCGTGAGGTTGTATCCGAATCCCGAAGGGCTCTTGTCGGACCACCCCAGCTCGATATCGATGCCGTGTTTCTTCATACTGCCTCGGTTGACATCCTTATAGTTCGTACCCACGAGCATCGAGACATTCGGCGCAACGAGCATCTTGGTTCGTTTCTCATCGAAGAGGTCAACACTCAGCGACAGTCGGTTGTCCAACCAGCTCATCTCGATACCGAGGTCGCGTTTGCGAGCCTCCTCCCACTGCGCAGCGAGATTGGCCGCCGTACCTTCGTAGATATAGCCGTCGCCACCGCTCACATAACTGCTGAAATAGAGCCAGCGCGCATCGGCACTGTCGCTACCGACCAGACCGTCCGAGTAGCGGAACTTGAGTTTCGACCACCACGGCATAGCCTGCTTCCACCACCCTTCCTGGGAGGGGACCCATCCCACGGCCACCGAGGGGAAGAATCCGTAACGGTTCTTGGGCGAGAACTGCTCCGAACCCGTATATCCGATGTTGCACTCGAAGAGGTATTTGTGTTTGTAATCGTAGGTCACACGCCCTACGAGGCCCTGCGTGCGGTAGGGGAAATCGACGGTCTTGATATTCTCGCGCTGGTTGAAGAGCGCCAGCGCCGTGACCGTATGATCGCCGAAGGTGCGGTTATAGTTCAGAGCGGCCTCCCAATAGAAAGTCGCGTAATAGGTATTTTCCATCGACCCGCGTTTGACGGCATAGAGTTCCTGTTCGTAAACGACGTCGCTGGCCGCAGAGTAGATCCACGGATTGTCCTCGCCCGAGTCGTAACGATCCCAGTCGATGTAGAACGTCGGCTTCGAATTGCTGGCCGTCTGCGAGATCCGGGAGTAGTAGGTGCTCAGCGAAACGTTGGCCTTCACCGAGAGTCCTTTGGTGATGAAGTCGAGTTTCTGGTCGAGCTGCACGTCGGTGTAGAGTTTGTTGCTGGTGGTCTGGTCGAAATCGCCCATCGACAGCGACGTATAGATATTCTTCCAATAAGCCGTACGATGGCTCGACAGACGCTCGCCCGTAGCGTCGGGATAGTCCCGGTCGGGAATCTCCTCCAGCACCCAGGCGGGGAAATAGGCCGGATACATCATCGGCGAAGCGGAATAGAGCATGTCGAACGTGCCCGCCACCGACGCGTAAGTGGGTTTCTCTCGGATACCGAGCGTCCCGCCCACCTTGACGGCGAGTTTCGTGCTTCGCGTGAGGTTGAAATCCAGATTCGAACGGTAGTTGATACGGTCGTAGCGGAAATTGGCCTTGTCGTACTCCGAGAAATCCTTGAAGATGGAGCCTTCGTGCATGTAGCCCAGCGAAAAGAAGTACTTCACCTTGTCCGAACCTCCCGAAATGTTGTAATTGGCATTGATGTTCTGCGCGACGGGGCGCAGAACGATGCCGAACCAGTCGTTGTCGGGATAACGGATCGAATTGAGCCGCGTCGAAGGATGCGCGTATTCGTCGATTTCGCGCTGCGAAATCATCGAACCGAACATCTGTCCGTTCTTCAACGCCACGTTGAGCAGCTCGGCCGTACGGGCGGAGGAGACATGGTCGGGCAGGTTGGTCGGGATATCGACGCCGTACGAGAGCGAAAGATTCATCTTCGGCTTGCCGGTGTTACCCGTGCGCGATGTCACGATAATGACGCCGTTGGCACCCTTGGCACCGAAGACGGCCGTCGCCGAAGCGTCCTTCAGCACCGAAATCGTGGCCACCTCGTTGGGATCGAGGTCCGAGAAGCTGCGCTCCACGCCGTCGACCAGCACGAGCGGGCTTGAGCCGTTCCAGCTCGACACGCCGCGGATCAGGATCGTTGCGTCGTTGTTACCCGGCTGACCGCCGGTAGAAATGGTGGTCACACCCGAGAGTTTACCCGTTATGGCATTGGTGATGTTGGTCGTACCCGAATTGACGAGTTCTTCGTTGCTCACCTGCGTGATGGCGCCCAGGACGCTCTCCTTCTTCTGTACGCCGTATCCGACGATCACGACGTCCTCGACGGCGTGCGTCTCTTCGGCCAGACGGATCGTCATCGGTTTTTCGTCGACCACGGCGATCTGCCCCGGCCGATAGCCCAGGAATGACACGTTGAGCACGTCGCCGCGCGCCGCCTGGATCGAAAACTGGCCCTGCGCATCGGTAATCGTACCTCCGGCCTGGCCCTGTACGGTGACGGCGGCACCCGCTACGGGAAGTCCGCCCGTATCGACGACACGGCCGTTGGCGCGCACGGGTTGCCGCTGCTCCGCCGCGAAAGTCGTCGCGGCTACCGTCTGCTCCGCGACGAACGCACACAGCAGCGTCAGCAACGCTGCGGCCAGGCTGCGAAGCCTGCCGCACGTCGCCGTGAACCGTTTGGGATGAGTATTTTTCATAATCTGAATGTTTTTAGTTTTCCGGATTTCAGGGAACTGCAATATAGCAACCTATTCCATCGTGTTCTCCCGACGTCTGCTGACGCAAACGTACCGTACCTTTCGAATCCGGTTTGGTTATTCGTTTCGTACCTCCGGTCTGGCATCCGCCGTCCGTCGCACGAATTCGCCAGCGGATCACGCCGTCGCTCACGGCCTCGGTGTAGGTCGCAGATTCATCCACATCCGCGACATTGTTGGTACCGGGCAACTCATAGGTCGCAACGACAGTCGACTGGTCGGCCGGGAAGGTAAATTGCGTAGTACTCGTAGGTTTCCATGCACCGCTGTCGAAATACTCGACCGTCCAGTAGCGCGGGCCCTGGCTGGTGCTGCTCATCGCGAAACGGAAGCGCACGGTGGTTCCGGCTGCGAAATCCTTCACCGGGACGGAGAATTCGAAATTATCGTCGGTCCAGACATACTTGACAGCATAGTGGCCTTCGCCTTTGCTACTGATAATATAGGAAGTAGTATACGACATTCCGTTGTCGCCCTTGTTCCACTGCGCGAACGCCGTGGTCGCAGCAGGACGGTCGGCCGCCATGTATCCGTCGACGGTCCAGTTGGGCGAGTTCGTATCCTTACTCTTCAGCATTTCGTCCGAAAGCGTCCACCACGCCAGCAACACGTCGCCCGCAGCCGCTTGCGACACCTCGATCGTGACGGGGGCCAGCGCAGGATCTTCGGAAACGAAGGTCAGACGTCCCGAACGGGCCGCCGAAGCATTGGGTTCGGCCGTGAGCAGCACATCGACCGGCAAAGCGGAGGGATTTCCGGCGGCCGGCGTTATGTCGAGCCAGTCGAGATCCGTCTTTTCGACGGACCACGCACGGTTGGTCTGGATTTGCAACGTGACGGGGCCTTCGGGAACATTCGCGAAAGCGACTCCGGACTCGGCGCCGGAGACAGTGAAGATCGGATCGTCGACATAAGCCGCCTGACGGACCCGAACCGTCACCGGTTCGGCCAAACCTTCAGCCGTGAAGACGATCGAGCCCTCGCGCTCGGGGCCTTCGTTAGGCGTCGGCGTAACCGTAACGGTCACCGATTGCTTCCGTTCGCCGGCGAGCGGATCGGGGGTGATGCGCACCCAATCGAGGTTCCGCACCTCGGCGCTCCAGGCAACATTCGCGTAAAGCGAGAATTCGACGGGATCGATATCCGTGAAGTCGAATTCGACGGTATTGTCGTCGAGTCCCGAGAGGGTGATTTCCGGAACGATGGGGAAAGCCTCCTGACGGACGGTGATGCTCCGCGAATAGGCTCCGGCGTAGAGGGTCAGTACCCCTTCGCGGGCCAGGTCATCGTTCGGTTGGGCGGTCAGCGTCACCGTAGCCGGAAGTTTCGAACCTCCGTTCAAGGGCGATACCGCGAGCCATTCGAGATCGCTCTTGGCGATGGACCACGTCTTGTTCGACTCGATCCGGAACGAAAAGCTCTCCTGAGGCGTACTGGGGAAATCGATCGTCGCCTGATCCAGCCCTTCGATCCGCACGCTGTCTTCGGATTCCGTCTCCGGAGACGACGTGCAACCGACCGCGAGCCATCCGGCGAGCAAAAGCCCCAGGATACACGTTTTTCTGCGAAAAATCATTTCATTTAGGTCGTTTTGGTTGATGATTCAAAATTATTCCGATACGCTCGTTTCGATTTTCACGAGCGTATTCGTTTTTTGCCCGACGATCGCAGCCGGACTTTCGCAGCGATTTTACAGGTCGACGATTTCGGACGCCGCCAGCAGAAACGCCCCGACGCCGTAGGCCTCGGTCATATCGGCACCCGACGCACCGGGAGCCGCACCCACCGGCTGCACGTATTCCAGACGTCCGTCTTCGCGAACGTAGGAGCAGAGGGCCCGCCATCCGCGTCGCGCAGCCTTGCGATAGGTGCCGCCTTTGAGTATTCCGCGGTTCAGCCCCCAGGCCAGTCCGTAGGTGAAGAATCCCGAGGAACTGTTCTCCGGCTGCGTATAGTTCTCGTGATCGAGCATGCTCGGACGCCACGAACCCTTGCTATCCTGGCATGCGACCACGGATTCGGACATCTCGACGAAGATCCGGCGATAGAACGCATACATGGGATCATCCTGCGGAACCAGGTCGAGCAGAATGGCCAGTGCGGCATAGCACCAGCCGTTGCCGCGGCCCCAGAACACCTTCTCGCCGTTCTTCTCGCGACGCTTGAAGAAGCGCGAATCGCGGTAGTAAAGCTGCTCCTCGTTATCGTAAAGCTGCGAGGTCGAAGCATAGAATTCACTGTGCATGAAGCGCATATACTCGGGATTTCCCGTAATGCGCGACAGATGAGCGTACACCGGCGGTGCCATGAAGAGCGCGTCGCACCACGACCAGCGTTTGTTGGCGTCCTTCGCCTTGTAGTTGAGCGACGTGCACGCCGGTGCTGCCAGGATCGAATCGACGCGCTGACGCACGGCCTTCACCATCGCTTCGTCGCCGTATTTCTCGTAAAGCATCAGGTAGGCCTGGCCCACGCAGATATCGTCGGCATGGTATTGCCGCGGGCCCAACTTCCATCCGTTGCGGCGGCCGATTCCGAGCAGAAACTCCTCGCAGGGTTTGTAACCCGACTTCTCGCCCCACACCATCATGCCGCGATAGAGCGCACCGTTGGCCCAGTGCGTGTCGCGGCGCTTCTTGGAGCTTGCCGAGATATATTTCCCGAAATTGTCGATTTGCCATTGCGCGACGCGGTTCGCGATTTCGACGTCGCCGTCGTGCCGTCCGGCACGCACCGTCGTCGGGAGCAAGAGCGCCAATGCGGCCGCAGCCAGCAGCGAAAAGATCGTTCGTTTCATGTTCGTATGTCGTTTAATGTTTTACGGGTTCGGGCTTCTGCCACTCTTCGGTCATGGTGTAGGGCATGCGGAAAACATCGCCCTTGGCGTTGCAGAAGTAGAGATACGAGATGCTCATTTTGTCGGAGTGTCCGTCGGCCCAGAAGGCGTAGAAATCCTTGTCGGCATGGAGCGGACGACGGGCATAGCCGTGGTTGCGCGCACTGTCGTGCGTGAGCTGCTTGACCTGCTTCCACGTAGCGCCCTTGTCGCGGCTGCGCCACATGACCATCTCGCCGCCGGAACCCCAATACTGCGGGCCGATGGCGGTCGGTGCGATGACCGTCCACACATCCTTGTCGTCGATCCACAGGCTGCCGCTGTCGTAGCAGTGCGTCGAGGTGGTGATGTCGCTGTAGACCCACTCCTTGCCGTTCCAATGCACGGTTTTCCACTCACGAACGCCGCCGTCGGGGCCGGCCAGGTGGTTATCGCTCGTCAGGTAGAGAATCACGGGATTGCCGTCGCTACCGAAATTGATGTCCTTGATATAGCAGTTGCGGCCCTCGGACTGATAGTCGTGCACCAGGGCGATGTTCTTCGAACGGGTGATCGGCAGCTCGATCGGCGTGCCGTCGATCGTGGTCCAGCTCTTGCCCCAGTCGGTCGACTGGATATAATAGATATTGGTACGCGTATCGACCTTGCCGTTGATATGGCGGTTGAAGCAGCACATCAGTTTCTCGCCGCAGAGATTCGTGAACTGATAGTGACCCGACTTGACCTCGCCCTCGTCGATGATCGAGGCGATCTGCCTGTAGTCCGACCACTCCTTGCCGTCGGGACTCGTACGATAGAAAAGCTGGCGTACGCCGTCGTAGCGGGTGAAGAAGAGGAAGAAGCCCTTCTCGGGGTGGTAATGCACCTGCGGATAGGCCATCACGCTCTCGTTGACGTATTCGAACTCCGAAATGTCGTAGGGCTGCTTGCTGCGATAACGGATTCCGGGACGTTTGTTCGCACGGCCTGCGACGAACACCCACACGTAGCCCTCCTTGTCGAGCTGGATCGTCGGATCGTCGTGCGGGTCGATCACGCCGTCGACGCCCTTGTCGAAGACCACCACCGGGCGACGCAGCATCCCCGTCTTATGGTCGTAGCATCCGGCCATGCAGAGCAGGTATTTGCGGTCCTCCGAAGGGGTTCCGCCGTAGACGAAGAAGGTCTTGTCCGCCTCGGGCGAGTAGACGGCCATCGGAATATGTTTCATGGTATAGGTCCCCAGACCGCCCGAATATTTGTCGCCGAAACCCGAGCGGGCCTGTCCGAGCGCGAACCAAATGCCGCGGTAACCGTCGACGGTCTGATTGTCCATCGAACTCTTTTCCTGGGCCTGCGCGGAGGACAGCGCGAAAGCGAGGGCCAGGATCGTCAGAAATTTTTTCATCGTTATCGTTGTGTTGTGTAGTTTTCCGGGAGAGACGCGACGGCATCCGAACATCGTTCGCGCGACACCGCGGCGCGAGGGGCGCACGGAGGCGAAACTGGGAGTTCGAAGAATCGGTTTCATAGTTCGAGCGGTTTGCGATGATACAAAATTAGAACAGCACCGGCCGTCGGGCTGGTGCTGTGGTCTTAAAAATATGTCCGAAAATCTCAGAAACCGCATGAATTCGCGTGCGAGATGATTTCAGCGCCGGTTTGGCGGATGTTTTGGAGTCTCTTCGCTCCGCAGGCGGAACTACGGGCAAGAAGGATCAAAACCATCGTCGCAACGTCGGACCGTGGGGGGGGGTCCAGCATCGTTGCGCGAGGCATAATCCTTCGGGGCCGTTCCGAAGTGCTGTTTGAAGCAGCGCGAGAAGTGCGACTGGGAGCTGAACCCGAGCAGGTCCGCGATTTCGTTCAGACGATATTCGCGGCTGCGGATCATCTCCGCGGCGCGGTTGAGCCTGTAGATCAGAATGAAGTTGTTGGGCGTCACGCCCGTCAGCGACTTGATCTTGCGGAAGAAGCTCGCGCGGCTCATGCACAGCTCCGTGCTGAGCAGGTTGATGTTGAGCGAACCGTCCGAGATATTGTCGTCGATGAGTTTGCGCAGCTTGTCGATGAAGGCCCTGTCGGCCGCCGAAAGCTGCAACTCCTCCTCCGGTTTGGCATCCTCGGTCTTTCCGGGCCGGGCGAGGATCCGCTCGCGCAGTTTGCGGCGCGAAACGAGCAGGTTGCGCACGACGGTCTGCAAGAGTTCCGGATTGAACGGCTTGGTCATATAGGCGTCGGCCCCTTCCGAATAACCGACCATCTTATCGCGGTCGGTGACCAACGCCGTAAGAATAATCACCGGAATATGACACAGCATCGGATCCTGCTTGATCTTGCGGCAGAGTTCGTATCCGTCCGACCGCGACATCATTACATCCGTAATCACCAGGTCGGGCATCTCGGCAGTCACGAGGTCGAAGCCCTCGGCACCGTTTTCCGCCGTGAAGACGTCGTAATGCGCCGCGAAAAGCGACCGACAGTAGCGCTGCAACTGAAGATTGTCCTCGACCAGCACGAGTTTGGGCCGCGGTGACGAGGAATCCGGCTCCGGAACGGACCCCGTCTCGACGATGTCCGAATCCGCCGGATCCGGGAACGGCTGCTCGGCGGAAGCCGCGTCGCTGTCGACGAACTCCGGTGCGACACCCGGTTCCCCGACCGAGCCGTAGAGCGCCTCGTCCACCGGGATGGCGAACGTGAAACGCATGCCGCCCTCGTCGCGGACCTCCGCCGCGACGGAGCCCTTATGCACGGCCAGCAATTGTTTGACGTAGTGGAGACCTATACCGTTTCCGGTCGCGCTCCGCTCACTGCGGGAAAGCCGTTTATAACGATCGAAAATCGTATTCACCTCTTCGCGGTCCATGCCGATACCGTCGTCGGTGACGCTTACCAGCAGGTAACGCGACGACGCAGCGACCTCGGTCAGCGTCTCGGGAAGACGATCGACGAGCGCGACCGAAATTTCGACGTGCCCGCCCTCGGGCGTATATTTCAACGCATTGGAAATCAGATTGGAGAGTATTTTCCGAAACTTATCCGCATCGATCGCCACGACCGTCTCCCCCTCCGAAATTCCCGTCGCAGTCAGCTCGATGCCCTTCCCCTGAGCGAAATACCCGAAATTCTCCGCCAGGCGACGGACGATCGGGACGATATCCTGCCGACACACCGAGAGCGGCAGCGTGCCGTTCTCGATGCGGCTCAGCACGAGCATCTGATCGACCAGCCTCAACAGCTGGCGGACATTGTAGTTGATGAGCGAAATCAGTTCGCGCGAACGTTTCGGATCGGAGATCCCCGGCAGCATGTTGACCGGACCGTAGATCAGCGAAAGGGGCGTGCGCAGCTCATGGGAGATATTGGAGAAGAAATCGATCTTCATGTTGGAGAGCTCCTTCTCATGTTCCAGCGCCTTATGCGCCAACTCCAGATCGATCTTCTGGAGACGCCGCAACAGGTAGAGCCGGTTGGCGAACCAAACCAGCGTGACGGCCATGACGATGTAGCACAGAAAAGCGTACCAGGTGAGCCACGGCGACGGTTCGATGTCGATTTCGAGCCGGCGCGGCTCCTCGTTCCAGTAACCGTCGGGGTTCTGAGCCATCAGCTCGAAGACATAATGTCCCGGCGAAAGGTGGGCGTAGTTGGCACTGCGACGACTCTCGACGTAGTTCCACTCCTCGTCGATATCGCCGCCGCGAAGGCGGTAGGCATAACGGATTTTCTCCGGCGAGAGGAACGTCACCGCCTCGTAGCCGATATCGATGTTATTCTGCGTATGGTCGAGCACGATCCGCGGCGTGTCGTTGAGCAAATCGCTCAGAATCCCCGTTCCGTCGGGCTGGGGTTTCTGGACGATGCTGTTGATGCGCAACTCCTTCAGTACGAGCGAAACGGGTTCTTTCGTGATTTTCGAAAGAATCCGCTGCGGCACGAACTGCGCCAGTCCCAGGTTGCCGCCGAAATAGATCATCGACGGCGAGACCAGCATGCACTGGGGACAGAACTGCTGCGTCTGGAGGCCGTCGGAACAGAAGTAGGAGACGATTCGGTCCGTGCCGGCCCAAATGACCGAAAGTCCGTACGCCGTAGCCACCCAGGTATTTCCGTCGGCATCCCGGGCGAGCGAGGCGACGTCGTCGCTCGACAGCCCGTCCTGCGACGTATAGGAGCGCATTCCCCGCTCGGGATGATAACCGAACAGCCCGTACGAATGGGTGCCGACCCAGATCGTTCCTTCCCGATCGTAATAGAGGCACGACGCCCGTTTCAACGCACTGCGGTAGAGGCTGTCGACGGAGACGAACAAATGCTGCGGTTCGAGACGTCGCGTATCGATCGCGAAAACGCCCTTTCCGGTCACGGCCGCCAGCATCGTCGTATCGTTCATCGCAACGATATCCTGGACGTCGCATCCTTCGAAACAAGTCTTATGGGGCTGCGTTCCGTTCCAGATCGTGAGTCCTCCAGTCGTAGCGCTCCACATACGTCGGCTGCGATCCTCGCAGAAACGATTGACGCCGTAGGTTCCCGGTAGCACCCGGTAAACGGACAATCCGACCGGCCGGGTCGGGCATATAGCGATCCGATCGTCGATATTTACCCACAGCCGGTCGAACCCGTCCTGACAAATCGCCTGCACGCCGTTGCTGCCCATCTCCCGCATGAGCGGACTGTTCTCGAGCGTGTGCCAGACCGCGCGTTTTTCCCGGCTGTTATACTCCAGCAAACCCTTGTAACGACTGCCGACCCAAAGCGTTCCGTTTTTTCCGGAAGCGATGGCATTGACGTACTTGTTCAGGGTCAGACGCGCCAGCGAGCCCCGATGCGTGAAGTTCTTCTGGTGCATGTAATGCACCGAATAGCCGCGGTCTGCCGTACCGATATAGACATTGCCTTCGACGTCGCAGAATCCGCACGTGAAGTCGCTCGTATAGTTCAGCCGCAGGAACTGCTTCACGACGTCGTATTCGAACTGGCACTTGGGCAAACGGATCACGTGCAACTTGTCGCCCTTCGTACCGACGTAGACGGATCCGTCGCGGGCAGCCACCAGCATGGTGATGCGGTAATCGGCCACGGCGGCGAGGCATTCGGTCAAAGGACTGTGGGAAACCGGAGCCTTCGTATCAGGATCCAGGACGAAGATGCCTTTCGGCGTACCGAACCACAGCCGACCCAGGCAATCGCAGCAACTGCAATCGAAACCGCCCGCACGAACGCCCGTCGGCACCTCGGCGACGACATGCAGCGCATCGTCGTACGCATACACCGTCTCGTCTACCCCCCCCCACAATGTTCCGGCGGCATCGACCACCAGCGTTCCGGGGCGGTGACACGGCGAATCTTTCCGTGAGACGATTCGGCGCGACGGGGCGTCGAAGGCGATCATTCCGGCGCTTCCGGCTCCGACGATCCGGTCGCCGCAACGGACGACGCAACGATATCCGGCCGTCCGATCGATCCGGTCGAAGCGGTCGAACAGCGGATCGTAGACGCAGATTCCGGACGGCGTAGCCACCCAAAGCAAGCCGTCGGCATCGGTGCAGATATCGGAAATCCGGTTGGAGGGCAACGAAGCGGCATCGTCCGGATCGCTCTGATAATAGTAGTAGGTCTGTCCGCTGTAACGGCACAGACCGTTATCGGTAGCTATCCACACATAACCGGCACGATCCTGCGCGAAGCCTCGGATCGTCAGATTGGGCAGATGCGGAAGCACCTGCGCAGCGAAAAGCACCTCGGTACCGAGACTGAGGAGGATCGCCAGCAGCACCCTGCACAACGCGGACATTATGAATGGACGTTTATCCATGTAGTGAGCGATCTGAGTTCACATTACGTTCCAAAACTCCTTTCGGAGGGGTATTCCCGAAAACAAAAATAAGATTTTTTACCCGAATAACGCGACGAAGACGTTTTTTGCTCCCCGTCCATAAATTCGGAAGCGCCGGACCACGCTACGCGGCGAAAATCAATCATACGACGAAACGAATGCCTTGGGACGGGTCATGATCTCTTCGGTGACATTTCCGTAACTGTCGGTGACGCGAATCGTCACGGTCGAGGTCGCAGACGAGGCCTTGGCCGAGAAAAGGGCCCGAGCAGCGCCCAAAAATCCCGGACTATCCATCGTGACAAAGCTCGGCACGGCATAGCAGTAGAGATACAGCGGGTCCAGATCGAGTTTAAGGGTCCAGGTCAACGGCTTTCCTTCTTCGAGGATCTCGACTTTCCATCGCGTATCGTATTCCCAGATCTTAACCAGGATTTCATTGTCGGAAGAAGCGGTATTAAAGCTTCCCATCGCCGCATTGAACGCCTGGCCCCGCGCACCGTTCGCCAACGTGGGCGAGAGATGATCCGACGCTACGAGGTGGATCGTATTGCGGTCGTAGGCCCGGAAACGCTTCCCGCGCGGCAGATTGACGCCTTTGACGCAGTAGTCCGTCAGCTCCTTGCCGCGGAAGGTCATCGTACCGTAGCTCGCGGGCGAACCGTCAGTATTCATGCCCTGGTGCCGGTCGGCGACGAGCGACGGAAGCCGCCATGTGGTCCAGTGGCCGCTGGTGCCGCCCAGGCAGCTGTAATTGTGTTCGACGATATTCCCCGCAACGGTGTTGTACATGCGGTGGCAATGGCCCGAGATGACATGCACATCGTCAAACCCCTCCAGACAGGCTGCCAGATCGGCGCCGTTAGGCAACCAATACTTCCCGTAGGAGCTCTGCGTGGGAGCGACGGACTGAAACAACGGCGTATGGATTGCGACGATCAGCGGTGCGCTTTTGTCCTCGACTTGCGCCAGGTCGCGCCGAAGCCATTCGAGTTGCTCCTCGGAGATCGCATAGTCCATGCCTATGTGTACACCGATATTACGGACACAGGGGTTGAGCGCCACCAAGTGGATGCGCCCCAGGTTGACCGAATAATAGAGCGGACCCATGATCTCGTAATAACGCGTTATCTCGGTCGACGCATCTTCGGCCTCACCGTCGTAGAGTTCGTGGTTTCCAGGCACATTGAAGATCGGGCCGTTGATCTTTTTAAGCATTTCGGCCGCCGCCTCGAGCGTCACGAGGTCGCGTTTGTCGGATGCCACCATGTCTCCCAGATTTATCGTGTAGGACGCCCGTCCGGCAGTCCGTGCTTCGCGGATATAATCGTTGATATCGGGGATGCAGTACTGGGTGAAAAGCCGCGGAGCTTCGGCCGCAGCGGCAGCCGTAAGGTGGATATCGGTCACGACGATCAGTTCGAAATCGTCGTTATCGACCGGATGGAACGTAAAATCGGCCTGCGCGGCGGTGCCGTCCGCCGGAGCATCGGGGATCGTCCGGAAGAAGGTCGTGAACTCGCCTTCGCGCTCGACGGGCATGTATCCCTGCGGGATCGAGACGAAGACGTGGGGATTCTTCCGCTCGGTAGCGAGCCAATAACAGCCGTTTTCGTCGGTGCGCACGACGGAGATTCCGTCCGAGACGACCGTTCCGGCGATCGGATGTCCGTTCGTATCGCGCACGATGCCTTTGAGATTCATCCCTTCACGATCTTCGATGAAAGTCTTCGAGCAGAACTCGGCCTCGCCGTAGATGAAGCGTGCATCGCCGCGCACGATCGTGATGCGGTAGACGCCGTCGATGAAGTTATCCGGAAGGCGCATCACCAGCACGTTCTCTTCCAGGCGCGGCGACAACGAATAGGTATGCCCCGACAGTCCCAGGTCGGTCAACTCGACGGCGTCGCCCGCCTCGAATCCCGTACCGGGAAGTTGCAGTTCGCGCACACCGCTGATATCGTAAAAGGCAATATCCGAAACATCCCCGATCGGGAAGGTCGGAACACTCGTCGGCTCGTCGGTCGAACAAGCCGGGGCTCCGAGAACGGCCAAAGCCAGGAGCAGTGCGGCCAGTCGTCGGCAAGCAAAGGTTGTTTTGGGTAGAAATTTTGTCATGGTCGAACGTTTTAGATTGTTTTACAAAGGAACTTATTTCCCCGATTTTAATTTTGTCCGGGCGTATCAAGATTTTGTCTGTCCGTTCAATCGCCCGCAGGCCGGAATTCGTCCCTCGCGCGTCGAAAAATCACAAAATCGGCCCCAGAGAGCGATACGACAGGGATTCTACGGCGCAAGCACCGCTCCTCGAGCATCCCGAAGCGCTTCCGGCCGACTTGTCCGCACCGTATTTAATGATTAAATTTGCTTGAATCAATCTTCGAAATCATCGTAACCCTACTCTTATGAACCGTTTCAAATGCTACTTTTTCGCGATTTTCTGCATGCTGTGCACGGCGCTGGGAGCCTGCTCGGAAGACCCGGCCGTCCGCACGGCGGAAGATACGCTGACGGTCGGCGGCATCGAAGCCGAAACGACCGTTCCGGCCGTCGACGCCCCGCAAGTCGTCTTCACGGTCGAAAGCAACCGTGACTGGGAGATCGTCACCGAGGACCTCGACTGGGCCTCGGTAAGTCCCCTCAGCGGAGTCGGCGGATCCGTCACGCGAGTGACCGTCACGCCTTATGTCAACAAAGGCGGCCTGCGCACGGGCCGCATCGTCGTCACGGCGGGCACAGAACGCACGATCCTCGTCCTCAACCAGCAGCCCACGGACGAAATCCCGTCGATCGTCGTCGAGGGCGTAGGCGAGGAGGGTCTCGGATGCGACGCCGACGGCATGCCGGTCTATTTCAGTGTCAACGCCAACGTAGACTGGACGGTCGACAGTTCCGAGCTGGACTGGGCCACGGTAACGCCCGACAGAGGCATCGCCGGCAAGAGCGTCCGCATGACGCTCGCCGCCACGGAGAATCCGGGTCCCGAACCCCGCACCGGAACGCTCGTCATCGTCTCCGAACAGGTCGAACGGCGCATCCCCGTGACGCAATCGGGCAAAACGCAATATCCCGTGATCGTATTCTCGGGCGACGTCGCCGATAACTACATACGTATGGGAGCCGCAGGCCGTACGGCGACCTTCGAGGTGAAATCCAATCACGACTGGAGCGTCGACACGCAGCAGTGCCCCGACTGGCTGGAGGTGTCGCCCGACAAGGGCCGGGCCGGCGAAACCGTCGTCATGACGGCGAAAGTCGCCGCCAATACCGCAGAATCGCGCCGCGGCGTCTTCTCGATCTCGGCCACGAGCACTCTGGGCACCGCGACCGAAACCATCACCGTCGTACAGGCCCCGGCCGAGGGATTCGACTATCTGATCTTCGCCGAGGATTTCTCCTGGGCTACGACCCCGACCGACAAACCCTTCAACGTTCCGGCGATGGACCAGGGTGCAGGCGAGAAACTGACGTCGCTCTATCCCTCGATCGCTTCGGAGACGACCGATCCGCTCGGCAACGGCTGCCAGATCGTCCGCGGATATACGCGCGCCGGTGCTCTGAAGATGGGCGAATCGGCCAAGAAAGCACGATTCACCACACCGCCGTTCGCCGATATCGACGGCAAGATGGACCTCACGGTCACCTTCCGCACGCTGACGCTCAAGGACAACAGCGCCGAACTGGAGATCTATTGCGAAACGGGAACCTACGACGATATGGATATCCGCCAGGTCTCCGCCGGCAGCAAATGGACCGACGACCCGTTCCAGAACTGGTACGACGTGACGCTGCGCATCACGGGCGCCACGCGCGGATGCCGGCTCAACATCCGCTCGCTCAACGAAAGCAAATGCACGTGGTATCTCGACGACGTGCGTATCACGTCGCTGCGCAAGGATGCCGTTTCGGGCGTGAAGATGTCCGAGCCCCCGGTATGCCTCGCCGCTACGGCCGAGGCGGTGACTACAGGAGCCGACGGTTCGTTCCGCATCACGGTCAACCACACGGTCGACGTGGCGCTAACGACGCCCGCTTGGGTCACGAAAATCTCCGAAAACTCCGAGAAACTGGGCTCCGGAACGCAGACTACCTATCTGTTCCAGGCTGCGGACAACTCGACGGGAGCCGCTCGTGCCGAGGTCGTACGTTTCTTCAACGCAGCGGCGAATCTCTCCTCGGAGGTAATCGTGACACAGGATGCCGCCGTACGCGCTTCGTTCCCCGTCCGCTGGCTCCTGGGCCCCGACCACATGGAGATCTACGACTACACGAGCGACTGGAAAGGCGACGGCGTGAAAGCCGAGCAAGGCAAATCCTCGGCACGGCTTACCTTCGTGCCGGGCAGCACGATAGCGGACGGATCGCGTCCCGGATCGAAGAATCCGACACTCAACCTGCGCAGCGGAGACCCAGCAAAGAGCCTGAATATGAATTACATATGGACAGACGATTGCCTCCGATTCGAGGTTCCCGGCTCCATGCTTGCGGCAGGTCAGCGCGTGAAGATCGACTTCTGGATGCTTCCGTCGGCCACCAGCCCCAAATACTGGGCGCTCGAATACGAGGACGGAGGAGTCTGGAAGCCCGCAGCAGCATTGCTCCGCACTACGACGTCCGACGGCTCGGAGATCGCCTACAACTACGCCATGGAAACGACTTACTGCAACATATCGGAAACGGTGACGCTGAGCGAAGCGACCCCCGTCCTGCGCATCCGCATGCGCTGCGTCACGGGCCACGTGCGCATCAACGGCAAAGAGTCCGATACGACCGACAGCAAGGCGGTGAGCCTGGTTTACCGCGACGCCGCACAGGGCAACGAATGTCAACCGACGATTTCGCTCGTGGAATAATTCAAAAAACGCAAATAACATGGAAATTCTGAAAAACATACGAACCGGGGCACTTTGGACGACGATGCTTGCGGTAATGATCGGTACAGCCGCCTGCGAGCGGGACAATACCCGCACGTTCGCCCCGACGCGGGACGAGATAATCTGGATCAGCGATGTCGTACTGCCCGAGGGCGAAATCGCCGTGGCTGTCGGCGACACCTTCGAGATCGGCGGATACGGATTCGGCCCGGAGGACCGCATCGTCCTCGAAACCACCGCCGGATCGTCCCAAATTTACTTCCTGGATATGGAAGCGACGGCGGACAAAGCCTTGCTCACCGTTCCGCAGGGACTTCCCGACGGCACTTATACGGTTATCGTACGACGCGACGAAGCCCGGCAGCGTTTGGGAGAGCTGACCCTCCGTATCCGGGAAGCCATCGTCCGGGAGGAACTGCCCGACATCGCCGGAATGAACGTCAAGGGATTCGTTCGCGACGCCTTGGGCAATCCCCTCGTCGGAGTGGCCGTATCGGACGGCACGGAGATCGTCACGACCGACGACCAGGGACGCTACTACATGCACTCGGACAAGTCGCGCGGTCTGCTCTTCATTTCGGTGCCGTCGGGGTATATGCCCGCCACCGAGATGAATATCCCGAAGATCGCCTATCGGTTCCAGGCTACGGACCTCACGGTCGAGCAGTTCGATTTCACGCTCCGCGCCATGGAGAACGACCGGTTCGTCTTCGTAGCATCGACGGACTACCACCTGGCCAACCGCAACAACGACCTGGTGCAGTTCCGCGACTTCGTCAACGACGTCAACCGCCTGGTGCTCTCCGAGCAACGCCCCGTCTACATCGTCACGATGGGCGACCTGGCGTGGGACGAATGGTGGTATAAAGGGCACTACTACACGCTGGCGAACTTCGTCACGGAGATGAAAGATATCAACGCGATCGCGTTCCACAGTATCGGCAACCACGACCACGACCCCTATTACACCGACGACTGGGCGGCGACGCAACAGTGGCGCGACCTGATAAAAATGCCGACCTACTACTCGTACAACATCGGTAAAGCCCATTTCGTCTGCCTCGACAACATCGATTACATCAACACCGGAGGTGCCGTCGGCACGGTCGGCAACAAAAACTACGCGAACGGTTTTTCGGACGATCAGATCGCCTGGCTGAAGAAAGATCTGGCACTCGTCGGCGACAAAACCGCACCGTTGTTCCTCCAGCTGCACGCACCGCTGGCCTATCCCACGACCGAGGGCTACAACTGGCTGTTCGAGGAGTCGGAAGCTAAGAAGTTGCTGGATTGTCTCGACGGATTCACCCAGGTAATCCTGCTCACGGGCCACAGCCACGACAACCGCAACTGCGAACTGACGGAGGCGATCATGGACCGCAACACGGGCGGCGTATGCGCCTGCTGGTGGTGGTCGGGATCTTACAGCGGACGACACATCTGCAAAGACGGCACACCGGGAGGCTACGGCGTCTACGAAATCGACGGCAAGGAGGTGAAGTGGTATTACAAAGGTACGGGCGTGGATCGCCGCGTGCAGTTCCGCACCTACGACCTCAACCAGGTGCATCTCGACCCCGAAAAGTGGCTGGACGGTCAGGAGATATCCGACAGCGACGGACAACCGATCTCCAACCGCGACTGGTTCCGCCGCGAACCCTACGCTCAGGAGTTCCTCAACAAGCGCAACGACAACTGCGTATGGATCAACTGCTGGAATTACGATTCGAAATGGACCATCCGCGTCGAGGAGGAGGGCGTCGGCGAGTTGAAGCCGGAACGCATCTTCGGATACGACCCGCTGCTGCTGATCGCCTACATGGTTCCCCGACTGAACCGAGGCAACCGTCCGTCGTTCTCGATACCCAAAACGGCCCATATCTGGCAGGTCCGGGCGTCGAGTCCCACCTCGACGCTCCGCATCACGGTGACGGACCGTTTCGGCAACGTTTACACCGAAGAGATGAAACGGCCGAAGACCTTCAACATTTGCAGCGAATAGCCGTTTCAGCAGCACGGGCGCGCGAAAACTCCGGTTTTCGCGCGCCTTCGTTTATCGGAATCCAGGATACGAAAGAACGGGGCTCCGATCGCTCGGAACCCCGTTGGCTTCATCGGCTCTGCGGCCGGTTTATTTGGCGATAGCCTCCACGCCGGGCAGCGTACCGAACTCGATGTACTCGAGCAGTGCACCTCCGCCGGTGGAGATATAGGAGACCTGATCGGCCAAACCGAACTTGTTGACGCACGCTACCGAGTCGCCGCCGCCGATAAGCGAATAGGCGCCGTTCTTCGTAGCCTCGGCGATAGCCTCGGCCACCACCTTCGAACCCGTAGCGAACTTGTCGATCTCGAAAACACCCACGGGACCGTTCCACAGAATCGTCTTGCAGCCCAGGATGTGTTCGCGGAAACGTTTTTTGCCCTCGTCGGCGATATCGACGCCTTCCCAGCCCTCGGGAATATCGTTGGCAGGAGCCTGCTTGGTGTTGGCATCGGCCGAGAATGCGTCGGCGATCAATGCATCGGGCGACATGACCAGCTGCACGCCTTTCTGCTTGGCCAGCTCGAGAATCTCCAGCGCCACGGGGAACATATCGGGCTCGCAGATCGAATTGCCGACCTTACCGCCCTGGGCCGCAGCGAACGTATAGGTCATACCGCCGCCGATGATGATCGAATCGACCTTCTCGATCAGCGCCTTGATTACGCCGATCTTCGACGACACCTTCGAACCGCCGACGATGGCGCAGAACGGGTGAGCCGGAGCCTCCATCAGGGTCGAGATGGCTTTTACCTCCTTTTCCATCAGATAACCGAACATCTTGTCGTTGGGGAACGACTTGGCGATCAGATAGGTCGAAGCGTGCTTGCGGTGCGCCGTACCGAACGCATCGTTGATGTAGCAGTCGGCATACGAAGCCAGCTTGGCGACGAACTCCTTCTGCGAACCCTCCTTGAGCGCCTTCTTGGCGGCGTCCTTCTCCTCCTTGGTGGCATCGGCGGCCAAACCGCGGGGTTTGCCCTCCTCCTCGGCGTAGAAACGCAGGTTTTCGAGCAGCACGACTTCGCCGGGCTTGATGTTCTTGCACATCTCGGCAGCCTTCTCGCCCACGCAGTCGCCGGCGAACTCGACCTTCACGCCGAGATTCTTCTCGATGGCCGGAATGATCTGCTCGAGCGAATATTTGGGATCGGGGTTCTTCTTGGGACGTCCCATGTGCGACATCAGAATCACGGCACCGCCCTCGGCCAATACCTTCTTGACAGTGGGCATTGCGGCACGGATACGCGTGTCGTCCGTCACGTTGCCCTGCTCATCCACGGGCACGTTGAAATCCACGCGGATGATCGCGCGTTTGCCTTTGAAATCGTAGTTGTCGATCGAAATCATAGCTTTTGATTTTAATTATTTATAGGAACAAATTCATTCGGGAACTAACTTGCGGCAAATTTACGAAAATATTTTGGTTTTTGTGTTATTCCGATAACAGAAAATCGCCATCCGAACCTAAAGGGCTCTTCCGCACAAAACATACCGCAACGAACATATCGAAATTCAGGCAACGGACGCACGAACACGAAAAAAGGGGCTGTCTAACAATAAAAGTTAGGCAGCCCTATTTTTGAGGATTCAAGAATATTAAGCAGCGGAATAAATTAGAGAATTTGCCCATATTCGGCATTTCACCACATAACTTTTATGATTTTTTCCGGGATCATCGTCACTGCGCTTATCAAGCAATGTGATCGACGTTATTTTACGTATATTGTGTGCCAATGCGACGAGTCCGAATTCAATATTGACCTTTGGTAACGATCGCAATCGGAATCTGCGGAACATATGGTCGGCTTTGATGTGCCCGAATACAGCTTCGGGCTCTATGGGTCTTCGGGAGCGATGAAGCATACCCCGCTGGGATGTAAGCAATTCCCTGACCGTACGCTTGTACTCGTTTAGGGCATGATTCACGCGTATGATACGGTTCTCTTCAGCACTATGGCATTCTTCTCGGAGAGGACATCGGGAGCAGCCGGAGGCCTGATACAGATGTGTGTGAGCTTGGTATCCTAACTCAGACTTGGGATTTTTACCCGAAATCCGTACCATGCTTTTCCCCGCCGGACAGGTAAATTGATCTGTCGAGGGATCGTATTTGAGGTTCTGTTGCAGAAAGGGATTGTTTCGAAACGCCCGGGTCTGTTCCTTATGGAAGTAGTTGTATTTGACGTAAGGTATCATTCCCTTGCCGAACATATACTCGTAGTTCTGCTGGCTTCCGTATCCGGCATCGGCGACGATCTCACGGCTGTGCATTCCGTATTTCTTATGGAAAGATTCCAGAAAGTCGATCAGCGTTCCCGTATCCGCAGGTCTTTGAAAGATGCCGTAATTGGTGATGAACTGATTCTCGGTGGCGATCTGTACGTTGTATCCGGGTTTGAGCTGCCCGTTGAGCATGGCATCCTCTTTCATGCGCATGAATGTCGCGTCGGGATCGCTTTTGGCATAGGAGTTACGATCTCCCATCGTAGCGATATGCCGCTCGTACTCTTTCATTTTAGGCAGCGCCTTGTTCTCTACGTCTCTGACGACTCGGTACTGCTGCTTGGTGAGATTTTCCTCATCCATCCGCTCCTTGATACGCTCTACACGGGAAGCGAACTCCTCGGTCGAGAGCGTCGATTCCGTATCTGTCTGCTGCTGCTCGTCGCGGATAACCTGTTCGATCTCGCGCAATACGGCATCGGTTTTTTCCCGCAGCCGCTTGTCGTGTTTTTCCACCGAGCCACGCCAGACGAAACCGTATTTATTGGCTGCCGATTCGATCTTCGTCCCGTCGATGTACTGTACTTCCAGCGATACGAAGCCCTCCTTGTGGAGCAGTTCCACGACCTGACGGAACAGGTCATCGAAAATGCCCTTCAACCGTTTCCCCCGAAAATAGTTGATCGTCCTAAAGTCCGGCTTCGCACCGCCCGAAAGCCACATGTAGTGGATGTTCTCCGTAAGCTGCTGCGCAATGCGGCGTGATGAGTAGATGTTGTTCAGATAGGCATAGACCAGAATCTTGAGCATCTGTCGCGGATGGAAACAACTGTTGCCTCCGCCGCGATAGGTGTGCAGAATTACGTCTACATTCAAACGATCGATGATGGCATTCACCACACGAACACTGTGTGTCGCGGGTATTAATTCATCCAAACTGGGTGGTAAAAGCAAACTTTGCTTTTGATTGTCGGATTTAAATGTTATCTTCGTCATAGTTATACGGGCGTTTATTATTGTTGGGCAAAACAAATATACGAATTTTTTACCGTATAACAAAGGCTTTTGTTCTGTAAATCAGGATAAAAGCCTATATTTTACCCCCCCCCAGAAAAACATGCGAATACAAAACGGGAGAGATCCGAACCGACCTCTCCCTCCTGCAGTTGTTGCGTCACTGCCTCCTCGGACAGAGGATTCTATGGGATGTAATTAGGGAATGGAGAATTGCGTGCCACGCGCTGTTCACTCCAGGATAAAGCAAAAAAATAATCTCGTAGTTCGCTGCGGTTTGCTTTGCGGCAATAGCAATACTCCGACGGCAACACATGCCATTTGCGGAAAGTACGCAGGTCGAGACTGCTCGACTCCAGATACAATCGGTCTTGTTCGTGTTTATCGTACTGACCCCACAGCGAATTTCTCGACGGACAGCGGATATTGCTGCGGTGGAACAGATATAACTCTCCCGCCTGAAAAAATGTTTTCGATGTCTGTGAAAAAGGAATGTGTGAATGTGATATTCGTCCTTGATACCCGTAATGCGGGATATGAGTTTGACGATGTTTCTTCATAGTTCGGCATTTATTTTGAATAAAACATTTCCAAAATAAAGTGCGCGGAACTTTCACAATTAGCAGAGATCAATCAACTAATGTAATAACCATTTTGGTCAAGGACCGCGCACTATGTGCACGCACCTCGACTGTTTATCGATGGTTATTAGTAATATTTAGTTGATCTCTGCTAAGATAAACAGTTTGGTCTGCGTATCTTTCGTTTCTCAAAAATAGGAACTTTAGACTTATTTTCCAAATATCCCTGTTGTTATTTTGCTTTTTTTATTTGGTTCGTATTTACTCTTAGATAATAAACAAAATGGGGCTGCCTAAGACTTATTAGACAGCCCCTTTGCGCAGGTTGTTCCGTGGCGGATTACTCGGCCGAGATCGGTTCGACGATGTTGATCGTCATGTGTTGGATCTTGCGGTGCGAACCTTGATAATTGCCGTTGGTAATCATGAAGGTCGCTTCGTAGGTTCCCGGCTTTTCATAGGTATAGCCGTATTCCGAGGTATCGTCGGAAAAGGCCTTCACCGAGAAACCCGTATCGGGTGCGATGTTGTTCAGCGGACGGGGCTTCGAGACGACCCACGAATCCAGGCAATAGGGCAGAGCGTTGGCTGCGACGCCCTGCATGACGATATCGTAGCCCGCAGCCAGGAAGCGAACCGATCCGTTACCCTGGTCGTGCCAATAGGGATCCGTAATATAGTCGGAGTTCATCGATACGGAGGTCAGGGCCAACGAGCTGGCGGGGGTCGTCACTTCGTCGTATCCTTTGAATTTGGTCTTCACCGAGAGATTCATGCGGTACGTACGCTGCGTCTGGTCGAACGCGGGCGTATTCCAGTGGAAAGCCAGACAGAAACTGTCGGCATACTCCGTGATGTCGTACTCCTGCACCGTGGGCGTGTTGGCCACCTCGTCGTAGGGAAGTTTCTCCCAGCCGGGAATCTCCTTCGTCGTGGGGTCCATCGTTGCCTGGATGGATTGCATCGTCGCCAGGTCGGCCAGTCCGTCGTTGCCTTTCAGCCCCTCGAAGGTCTTCGAAGCGTAGACGTCGAGCCCACCTGCCAGACCGTAGACGGCCGTGTATTCGACGACCAGTTTGCAGGTCTCCAGGTCCTCCATCGAGATCGTCGTGCGGTCGCGGTATTCGTATTGCGAGCCGACCTCACCCGAGAAGAAATAGACATAATCGGGGTTGCCGTGGAGCTGGAAACGCACCTCGTCGCCCACCCGATAGGTGTTCGTTTCGTTCAGGGTGACGTATGCGCTGTCCGTATCGCGGAGAATATCTTCTTCGCAGGAGACGGTCAGCAGCCCGGCCGCCGCCAGCGATAATCCAAACAATATTTTTTTCATTTTCATCGTCGTTTTTTAGTTGATTACCACATCGGATTCTGCTTGAGCAGTTTGTTTACACCCAGCTCGGTAGCGGGAATGGGCTGATAGATGTGCTTCTCCTGGATGTTCGCACCCAAAACGGCCGCACGAATGGCCATCGCATTGCCCGACCAGCGCGGATCGCTCTGCCAGGTCGAGTACTTCCGCATCTCCTGGACGAAGATGCCCCAGCGGATCAGGTCGTACTTGCGCAGTCCCTCGAAGCAGAGTTCGCGTCCGCGTTCGTTGCGGATGAATTGGCGCATGGCCTCCTGCGAGGCGTATTCGGTCTTGTCGAGGGTCTTGATCTTGGCGCGGTCGCGCACCTGTTTCACGTAGTCGTAAGCCTTCTCCGCATTGGCGGCGTCCACCTCGTTGATCGCCTCGGCGTACATCAGCAGCACGTCCGAGTAGCGCAGGATCGGGTAGTTGATGCCCGTGTAGAGGTTCTTGGCGGTCTGGTGTCCCTCATAGATCGCTTCGCGACGCCATTTCGACGCATTGCGCTGTCCGGCGGCTGCCGTCGGGTATTCGAGCGACGATTTGTTGTCGAAGACGAAAGGCGTTTTGTCGATACCGGCCACGCAGTCGTATTTGGCGTTGCCGCTGTAGTTGTAGGGAGCCATGTTCCACTCCTGACGTACGTCGGTGATCTTGTTGGCTATCTCTTTCTCATCCTCCGTGCGGTCGTCTGTCCAGTAGAGATCCCATAGTCTGAGCGAACCGTTGTACATGCCGTAGGAGTAGTTGCAGTTCCATTCGCTGTAATTGTTCGTCGAAGCGGTATTCTGCATGCCCATCAGGTCGCCGATACGGCCGTTGGTCCAGTACTCCTGGCGGTTGCCCATGAAATCGGCTTCCCAGATCGATTCGTAGTCGGTGTTGTCGTACTTGTCCGAGATCATGTTGATGAACACCTGCGTATAGTCGTCGTTGAGCTTATGCAGATTGCTGTCGATTACCTGATAGGCCCAGTGAGCGGCCTTCTCGTACATGGCATGCGAATCCAGGCCCCGTACGCTCTTGCCGGCCATGAAGAGATAGACGCGGGCCAGGATGCCCTGTACGGCGCTGCGCGTGATGCGCGAGGGAGCTCCCTCCATGCCTTCGGGCAGCGGATCGATGCACTGCTCCATCTCTTTGACGCACCATTCGAGCACTTCGGCTTGCGGTGTAGCGGCCAGCTGCACGTTGCTCGGCGACTTGGCAGCCGTGTCGCGCAGGGGTACGTCGCCCCAGGCCTGAGCCAGGATGAAGTGGTAATAGGCGCGCAGGAAGCGGGCCTCGCTGTAGTAGCGCATGTCGGGATCGAGCGTCTCGCGGACTGCGGCGATGGCCTCCATGAACTCGTTGGCGTTCTTGATACCCTTGTAGATCATGGTCCAGGCGCCGTAGACGTAGCTGTCCGTCGTGCCGTAGTTGTAGAAGTAGGGATACGCTGCGGTCATCTCGCGGTTATAGTAGCAGAGGTCGTCCACCGAGGACATCATCAGCGAATAGTAGTTTCCGTAGAACTCCTCGTTGTTGATTGCGCCGTAGACACCGGCCAGACCGTAGAGGACGTCCTCGTTCTTTTCGTAGAATGTTTCGGGTGCGATCACCTTCGGCTCCAGGTCGAGGAACGAGCAGGAGCTGCCGAGCAGTGCGGCCAGTGCGATGCTTATGTTGAAAAGTCGTTTCATGTTCAGGTTCTTATTTTGCGGTTGATTAGAAACTCAGGTCGATACCGGCCGTAATACCGAAGGCACGCGGATAGGCCGACCAGTCGAAACCGGGCGTCAGCACCGAACTGCGGGTCGATACTTCGGGGTCGGGACCGCTGTAACCGGTGAAGGTGTAGATGTTGTTGGCCGACACGTGGATCCGGGCGGAACCCAGGCCCCAGCGGCGTACGATCTTTTCGGGAAGCTGATAACCCAGCGAGATGGAGTTCAGACGCAGGAACGAACCGTCTTCCACGACGCGCGACGAGTAGAACGACATGGCGTTGGCATTGGCGCGCGGGATGTTGCTCGTCGGGTTCTCCGGCGTCCAGCGATTGGCGTAGGAGGCCTGCTGGTTGGTGTTCGCCACGGTACCGGCTTCGAAGACCAGGCGGTTGGCGTTGAGAATGTCGTTGCCGTAGCTCCAGGTCATGAAGATATTCAGGTCGAAATTGCCGTAGGTGAACGTGTTGTTGAAACCGCCCGTGTGGATGGGCTGTCCGCGGCCGATGATCGTGCGGTCGTTCTCGTTGACCACGCCGTCGCCGTTGATATCCGCATACTTCGGATCACCGGGCTGAATGCTGGACTTGTTGACCGACGTATGGTAGGGAATACCGTCTTTGAGGATGTAATTGCCGTTCGAACCGTCGAAATCCTCGTATTTATAGGTTCCCTCGTAGAGCAGACCGTACATCATACCGGTCGAGGATCCGATCTGCGAAATGTAGGGGTAGTCCGAATTGTACTTGATATCCCACGATACGCTGCGCAGCAGGTTGCGCTGACCATCCGCCAGTCCGAGGATCTTGTTGCGGTTGAAGGCGATGTTGAACGACGAGGTCCACTGGAATTTCGGAGTGCGGATGTTGGTGGTCTCCAGCGTGAATTCCATGCCCTTGTTACTCAGCGATCCGATGTTCATCATGGCCGAGGTGTAACCCGACGATGCGGGCATGGTCGCCGAGAGCAGCAGATCCTTCGTCTCTTTGTAATAGAAGTCGGCCGTCAGGCGGATGCGATCCTCGACGAATCCCAGGTCGACACCCAGGTTGTACTGTTCGGTCGTCTCCCATTTGAGCTGATTGTTGGCCATCGAGCTGACGTAGTATCCCGGTGCGATCGCGCCTCCGAATACGTAGTCCTGACTGTTGCCACCGGTAGGCGACGTGGCGAGCCGTGCGTAGTAGTCGTAGGGCGTAGAGGTGCGGTTGTTACCCGTCAGACCCCACGAGAAACGCAACTTACCGTTGGTCAGAGCCCGCGAGTCGCGCAACCAGCTCTCCTGGCTGAAGTTCCACGACAGACCTACGGCCGGGAAATAACCCCAGCGGTTGTCCGTCGGGAAACGCGACGAACCGTCGGCGCGCAGCGTGAAGTTGAGGTAATAGCGGTGGTCGTAATCGTATTCGGCGCGACCGAAGTAGGAGAGCTGACGCCAATTGGTGTATTCCGAGGTCACAGGCTGGAGCGTACCCGTATAGAGCGCTTGCAGGGAGAGTTTCTCGGTAGTCATCTGCGTGGCTTCGATACCGTCGTAGGTGTATTTCTGACCCTGCAACGTCGTACCGACGAGCGCTTTGACGTGGTGCAGGCCGAAGCTGCGGTTGAACGTGAGCGTCGCTTCGCTCATCCAGCTCTCGGTGTCGGTCCAGTAGAGACCGCCGTTGATACCCTTGCCCGAGGGCGATCCGGGATAGCCCGTGTAGGTGAGGGTGTTGTTGAATGCCTCGCGACGGCGTTTGTTGAGCGTGTAACCGCCGGAAACTTTCAGGTCGAGGCCTTTGACAATCTCGTAGTTGAGGTAGGTATTGGCCTGCACGACGTCGACGTAGGTCTTCTTATGCTCGTTCTTGGTCGAGTAGACCGGATTGAAACGGTAGTCGTTGCCGTTGGCTGCATCGGTGTCGATCATGTCGACGATAAGATCCGAGCCGTCGGCTTTGGTCGTGATGGGACGATAGCCCCAGACGGAGTAGATCAGCCATCCGGACTGGGAGGAGGAGTTGTTGGCCGAAGTCGGGGTTATACCGCTCGTCGCCGTACGCGTGTAGTTGACATTGGCGTTGAACTTCAGTTTTTCGCCGAGGTTCTGCGTGAAATTGATACGGCCCTGGTAGCGTTGGAAATTCGAGTTGAGCAGGATACCGTCCTGGTCGAGGGCCGAGAAACTTATATTATAAAGGGTTGCGTTCTTCGTGCCTTTGGGCGAACCTCCGGCGATCGAGACGCTGTAATTCTGGGTGAATGCCGAGCGATAGACCTCGTCCTGCCAGTCGTAGCCTTTCTTGTCGCGGTACCATTCCAGATCGCGGTCGTCGCTGAAATAGCTGTTCTCCATGTTGTCGGGCTTCATTTCGGCCTGCAATTTCACGAATTCGTAGGGCCCCATCAGATCCATCTTGTTGGCCAGCTGGTCGACAGTGAACGATGCCGAGAAATTCACGCGGGGCTTGCCCGACTGTCCCGATTTGGTGGTGATGACGATTACGCCGTTCGCGCCGCGGGCACCGTAGATCGCCGTTGCCGAAGCGTCGCGCAGGACCTGCATCGACTCGATATCGGACGAACTGAGCGCCGTGGCCTGCGAACTTTCCGACTGGAAGCCGTCGATGACGAACAGCGGCGAGTTGCTTTGCGTCAGGGAGTTGTTACCGCGGATGGTGATGTTGGCCTCCTGGCCGATCTGACCGTCGCTCGAACGGACCACCACGCCGGCCAGACGACCCGAAAGCGCCTGGTCGAAATTGGTGACGTTGCTCTTCATGACTTCGGCCATGTCGACCTTGGCGACCGAACCGGTGAGGTCGCGTTTGAGCGACGAGCCGTAACCCATGCTGACGACCTCGACGGCGCCGATCTGCTCGGCTGATTCGGTCAGCTTGACATCGATGCGGGTCTTCGTGCCGACTTTCTCTTCGGCATTGGTATACCCGATGAACGAGAAGACGAGTACTTCTCCGGGTTTGGCCGCGATCGTGTATTCGCCGTCGACCGAGGTCGTCGTACCGCGCGATGCGCCCTTGACGGTTACCGTTACGCCGATCATCGGTTGATCCGACGAGTCGGTAACCTTACCCGTAATGTTGGACTGAGCGAACAGCGCGGAGACCTGGCAGAGCACCGCGACCGAAAGCATCAGTCCCTTCAACGAAAAATTTTTCATAAGCGTAGTAGTTCTTGGTTTTTTGCCTGAACAAACTTACATCTTTATAAGGTAAGGAAAGGTGCACGGCGGTACGGAAAATTTCTTTTTGCGTACATTTTGTACGGATTCGGAAATTTCGTGTACGCTCGGTACACTTGCATGCGACATACCTTATATACTTTTGTGTAACCAAAAAACACGACCTGATCGCATGAAAAGAATCATTTCCGCAGTTATCGTCTCCGCCGCCCTGGGAATCGGGTGTACGCCGACTCCGTCCGGAGCACGACTCATCGAAGAGAACCTCGCTGTCGCCACGTCGCAGATCGGCAGCCTCAATAGCCGGAGTCTCGAAACGGGTACTCCGCGGATTCCGTCGACCTATGCCGGCGGAGAGATCAAGTACGTACCGATCGACGACTGGGTGAGCGGCTTTTTCGCCGGAACCCTTTGGTATATGTATCGTCTGACGGGCGACGGACAGTGGGCCGAGAGCGCACGCCGCCATACCGACATCCTCGACAGCGTGCAGTATCTGACCTGGCACCACGACGTGGGTTTCATGATTAATTGCAGTTACGGCAACGCGTTGCGTTTCGCTCCTACGTCGGCCGACAGCGCCGTGATGGTGACGGCGGCCCGCTCGCTGGCTACGCGTTACAACCCGCAGACGGGCGTGATCCTCTCGTGGAACGTCGACCGCGGCTGGCAGGCCGAGCGCGGATGGCGCTATCCGGTCATCATCGACAACATGATGAACCTCGAACTGCTCTTCAAGGCCGCCGAGTTCAGCGGCGACCGTTCGCTTTACGACATCGCCGTACACCATGCCGATCGCACGCTCGCGGAACACTTCCGCGAGGACGGTAGCTGTTACCACGTCGTGGACTACGATCCCGAGACGGGCGACGTACGCCGCCGCTGCACGGCGCAGGGATATGCCGACGAGTCGTCGTGGGCGCGCGGACAGGCGTGGGCGATCTACGGCTATACGCTCTGCTACCGTTATACAGGCGACGAACGCTACCTGCGCCACGCCGAGAAGGTGTGCCGTTTCGTGATGGAGCATCCCAATCTGCCCGAAGATATGGTTCCCTACTGGGATTTCGATGCTCCGGATATCCCGGATGCTTGCCGCGACGCTTCGAGTGCCGCCGTCATCGCTTCGGCGCTCTACGAGCTCTATACCTATGACAACGATCCGCAGATGAAGGAGCGCGCCGACCGCATCGTCGCCTCGCTCTCCACGCCGGCCTACCGTGCGGCCGTCGGCGAGAACGGCGGATTCCTCCTGATGCACTCGGTGGGCAGCATTCCCCACGGCAGCAGCATCGACGTGCCGCTGAACTACGCCGACTATTACCTGCTGGAGGCGCTGCTGCGTAAGCGCAATATCGAGAACGGACAACCTGTATTGGGTTAGGACGATGTTGCGCGTCGGTCTTATCTCCCTGTTTTCGCTGTGCTCCGTCTGCACCGTGCAGGCGCAGCGCACGAACGATGTCACGGATGCGCGGATCCTCTCCTTCGAGGAGGGGGTGGCGCCCGCCGTTGCGGAGCGGAACTCCGCGATTTCGGTCTCGGATGCCCATTTCAAGCACTTCGCGCACTCGTTGCGGTGGACTTGGCGCAAGGACGGGGCGCAGCTGACGCTGCCCGTCGAGGTCGGCTATCTGCGCGAGAATCCCGATCCTACGCAGACCAGCATCTCGACTTTCGTCTTCTGGCTCTATGCTCCGCAGCCTCTGCCGGGCAAGCTGCGTTTCGAGTTCCGCAAGCAGGGACGTACCTGCTGCGGGTTCGATTACGGACTCGATTTCCGGGGCTGGCACGGCGCCTGGGTCGCCTTCGATCGCGACATGGAGGGTACGCCCGAGGAGGGGATGGACGAGATCGTGATTCGTGCCGACGGCGTCAAACGCGGCGAACTCTTCCTCGACCATATCATCGCCTCTTCGTTCCAGGACTCGCGCCAGCATACGGCCGATACGCAGGCTCCCTTCATCAACAAGGGAACGGTCAACCACTGGTTGCAACTGCTCGACTGGTGGAACGACACGCTCGATGCCGATACGGCTGCTGTGCCGTCCGACGCGGAGCTGCGGAGCATGGAACGCATCGGCGAGCGGTTGCGCGAAATGATCCTCGAAGGCCGCAAACCGCGTTCGTTGACTGAATTGCGCGACCGCTTCGCGAGCTATGGCATTGCGCGCAATGCCGACGGTACGCTGCGCGGCAAGAGCATCTTCTTCGTCCGCTATGCCGAAACCTATATCAACATGGGGCATCCCGCCGTGAAACGGCAGTATGCCGCCGACGGGATGCTGCTGAGCGATTGCAACGATCTGTTGTTCGAACTGGCCGTAGCTCACGATGCTGCGAAGACGCAAGCCGAACGCGAGGAGACCGAGCGCATGTATCTCCTGTTGACTCGCCACCTGCTCGACCAGGGATTCACGGCCGGAAGCGCTCTCGGAACGCTTCACCACCTGGGTTACAGCATGCGCAACTTCTACCTGGCGCCCTACCTGATGCGCGACGTGCTGCGCCGCGAGGGTATGCTTTCCGATGTGCAGCAGGCGATGGAGTGGTTCTCGGGGCTGGGCGAAGTGAAACGTCTGCCCGCCGTCAAGGGTATGGACATCGATGCCTTCAATACCTCGCTCACGGGACGTCTCGCGGCACTGCTGATTCTCGACGAAAGCCCCCGTAAGGCCGCTTACCTGCGCCGTTTCTCGGAATGGGTGGACAACGGACTGCAATATGCCGAAGGGCTGGCGCCGTGCTTCAAGAGCGACGGCACGGTCTATCACCATCGCCGCCACTATCCGGCCTATGCCGTCGGCGGTTTCACGGGCGCTGTCAATGCCGTATGGCTCTTCGCCGGGACCGACTTCGCCGTAGGCCGCACGGGGCATGAGAACCTCAAACGCGCGCTGCTCGAAATGCGTTTCTATTGCAATCTGCGCTCGTTCCCGCTGGCCCTTTCGGGACGTCACCCCGACGGTCGGGGAGCGTTGATACCCAAACAATACGCTCGTTTGGCCCAGGCCGGATCGCCCGACGGAAGCTGTACGGTCGACCCTGAGCTGGCCGCTGCCTACCTGCGTGTCGCGAACAATCCGAAAGACCGGCTTACGAAAAAGTTCCGCGCTGCGGGCATCGAACCCGAAGCCTCTCCCGAGGGTTGCCGCGTCTACGGTTACAACGCTTCGCTGTCGATGCGTCGCGACGGCTGGCTGCTTACGGCCGCCGGACACAGCCGTTACCTCTGGTCTGCCGAGATTTACCAGGGCTGCAACCTCTACGGCCGCTACTTGACCCACGGGTCGCTCCAACTTCTGGGCGACGGCGAACCCGTCTCGGCTTTCGGCAGCGGATTCCGCCAGGAGGGTTGGGACTGGTGCCACATTCCGGGCACGACGGCCGTGGAGATTCCCATGGAGCGCATGGAAGCCACGGTGCTCAACGTCGACACCTGTTCGGGCTATGAGGAGATGCTGCTCTCGGACGAGACTTTCTGCGGCGGCGCGAGCCACCGCGGCCGTCAGGGTGCCTTCGGCATGATTCTCCACGAACACGACAAATACAACGGCTCGTTGCGGGCCCGCAAGTCGTTTTTCTTCTTCGACAACCGCGTCGTGGCCTTAGGCAGCGACATCGAGAATGCGGCTCCGGGCGGTGTGCATACTACGCTGTTTCAGAATGCGCTGGACACGACGGCTGCTCCCACCGGCATCGGAGAGACTGCGATCGACACCTTCCCTTACCGCACGACGCTCGACGAGGGCGCACGCCTGAGCGACCGTTTCGGCAACGTGTGGTTCGTGCCCCGCGGCCGGGTTCGCGTGACGCGCGAACGGCAGCACTCGCTGCACGAGGAGACCGCGAAACCTACGGAAGGCGATTTCGAGCGGGCCTGGATCGACCACGGCGAAGATACCGTGCGCGACGGTTGCTACGAATACCTGATGCTCGTGCATCCTACCGAGGAGCAGGTTGCAGCCTGTGTCGCAGCCTCGCCTTACGAGGTCTGTGCCTGCGACCGTATGCTGCATGCCGTGAAGGATCTCCCGAGCGGGGTTTATGCCGCCGTGGCGTTCGAAGCGACCGACAGCCTGCGGGGTGCCGATGCCGTGACGGCCGTGTCGAGCCCCTGCATTCTGCTCGAAAGCCGCGACGGGGACGGAGCATTGACGCTCAGCGTCGCCGATCCCGATCTGGCGCTCTACGAAGGGGAGAGCGACGAGCAGTTCGATGCCGACGGCAAGCGCATCGAGCGTAGCATCTATTCGCGCAAGTGGATCGACAACCCGTCGGCCGAACACCGGGTGACGGTGACGCTGCGCGGCACGTGGAGGCCCGTCGGGGCGTGCGAATACGCTGCCGTGGAGCATGAATCCGGTGTTACCCGCCTCGTCGTCGCATGCCGCGAGGGGGCTACCCGCGAAATACGACTGACCGAAAACCGATAGCCATGAAACAACGCAATATCCTGCCGCTCGTCGGCGCCGCTTCGGTGCTCTGCCTGCCTTCGCTCGTGCGGGCGGAGCAGCCCAATATCGTCTACGTCTTTCCGGACCAGTTGCGCAACTGTTCGCTCCGTTTCTGGAACGATGCGCCCTACAGCGCCCATACGCGTTGTGCGGCCGATCCGACCTTCACCCCGGCGATCGATGCCTTCGCGGCGGAGTCGGTGGTGCTGAGCGAGGCCTACAGTACCTGTCCCGTGAGCAGCCCCTATCGGGGTATGATGCTCACCGGCATGTTCCCCGAGCGCAACGGCGTGACGCTGAACTGCATGAACGAGCGCCCCGAAAGCACCCTTTCGCCCGAGGCGGTCTGCATCAGCGACGTGCTGGCCGCGGCCGGTTACGACTGCGCCTATATCGGTAAGCTTCACGCCGACTATCCGACGCGCAACAATCCCCAGCGTCCGGGTACCTATGTCGTCGACGGCGACGAGGTGTGGGATGCCTACACGCCTCCCGAGCGGCGCCACGGTTTCAATTACTGGTACTCTTACGGCACTTTCGACGTGCACAAGCATCCCCATTACTGGGATACCGAAGGCAATCGCCACGATATCGACGAGTGGTCGCCCAAACACGAGGTCGACCGCGCCATCGCTTATCTCGACAACGAGGAGGGCGTGCGCGATACGTCGAAACCCTTCCTGATGATGATCGGCATGAATCCGCCCCATGCTCCCTACTCTTCGACCGAGGATTGCATGGAGGAGGATTACGCCCTTTACCGCGGAAAGAGCCTTTCGGAGCTGTATGTGCGTCCCAATGCCGATACGACGATGCGCAAATCCCGCTCGGCAGCCTACTATTTCGCTTCGGTGACGGGCGTCGACCGCGAATTCGGTCGTCTGCTCGAAGCGCTGAAGAAGCGCGGATTGGATCGCAACACGATCGTCGTCTTCACCTCGGACCACGGCGAGACGATGTGCAGCCATTCGCTCCAGGATCCCAAGAATTCGATCTACCGCGAATCGTTCAACGTGCCGTTCCTGATCCGCTATCCCGAAGTGCTGCGTCCGCGCGTGGACGATCTGATGCTCTCGACGACCGATATCATGCCCACGCTGCTGAGCCTGGCGGGTCTCGGCGGACGGATTCCCGCTTCGGTTCAGGGCCGCGATCTCTCGCAGGCGCTCCGTGGGGCCGAACAGGGCGAACGCCCCCGCTCGGCGCTCTATATCCGCAATCTCAACGGCAAGCGCGACAGCGAAAGAATGGTGCACGGCATTTTCCCCGAAGCGCGGGGCGTCAAGACCGACCGTTACACGATGGAGATCGCCATCGACCGCAAGCATGCCGTGAAACGCATCCTGCTCTTCGACGATGCGAACGATCCCTATCAGCTTCGTCCGCTCGATGCCGCAGCGCATCCCGAATTGATGGCCCGACTCTGCGAAACGCTGGGTGCGGAGCTGCGCCGCAGCGACGACATCTGGTACCGCGAACGGATTCTGGCGGAGATGATCCCCTACGGCGATTGAATAAAAGGAATAAGACAACGATAATACATGAAAGAAGTTTCATAATCCAGCTTGCCGCAAAGGTTGCGCCCGAAGCCCCTGCCTGAGGCGGGTGGATTTGCGAATGCGGCCAAAGGCCGCGAGGTTTCGGCGGTTTGAAGCAATTCGGCAGGCGAGAAACCAATGAGGATAAACCCGGAAATAACTTAACGCAACTACATACAATTTTACACAAAGCCTGTCTTGAAACCCTCTCACTTTGCAGGTTGCACCAAAATCCCCTCCCGAGGGAGGGGTTGGGGTGGGGTCAGAATTGTAAACGCGGCCAAAGGCCGCGAGGCCTCAGCGGTCTGAGGCAATTCGGCAGGCGAGAAACCAATGAGGATAAACCCGGAAATGACTTAAGGCAACTACATGCAATTTTACACTAAGCCTGTCTTAAAACCCTCTCAATTTGCGGGTTGCACCAAAAGCCCCTCCCGAGGGAGGGGTTGGGGTGGGGTCAGAATTGTAAACGCGGCCAAAGGCCGCGAGGCTTCAGCGGTGTGAAGCAATTCGGCAGGCGAGAAACCAATGAGGATAAACCCGGAAATAACTTAACATCAATACCAACCAAACCAATGATCTTATGAAACGAATTTTTGCACTGGCGCTCGCGTTGTGCTTCGTGACGATCGGCTGTTCCAACGACCTCGACGACCTGCGGGCCGATGCGGAGGCGCTGAACAAACGTCTGGTCGCACTGGAGACCGATGTCGCGGCGCTGAATGAACAGATCATCAGTGTTTATGCGCTGATGAACGAATCGACGGTCATCGTAGGTTGTACCGTTACCTCGACGGGGTATCGGCTGGAACTGAGCGACGGCAGCACGATCGTCGTCTGCGATGGCGCGAAAATCGACCATGCTCAGCCCATCTACGGTGTGAATGCCGAGGGCGACTGGATCGTCAGCCTCGACGGCGGTAAAACTTTCACTGCGGTGACCGATGCGTCGGGCGCCCCCGTGAGTGCCCGGCCGCAGGACGGCGCCGATGGCGATAAAGGTGCCGCCGGCGTTACGCCGAAGGTGAAGATCGACGCCTCGGGCTACTGGATGGTCAGCTATGACGGCGGTGAGACCTATGTCTACCTGACCGACGGCGACGGCCGTTATGTCAGTGCCGTGAGCGGACAGTCGTACAGCGGATTTTTCTCCGAAGTGACTTTCGATGCCGAAACGGGAGTGCTCTCGCTCGAGACGCTCGCCGGAGATACGGTGCAGCTCCCCGTCATGACGAATTTCGCGCTCACGATCGCCCACGATCGTGATATCGAACCATTCCTGGTCAACGAAAAACGTACCTTCCCCGTCGAGCAGATCGGTGTGGTCGAAGCGATGATTCAGGTGCCGTCGGGTTGGTCGGCGCAGTTGGAGGAGGCGTCGCTCGCGGTGACGGCTCCGTCGGACGACAGTGCCGGTGAAATCCGTATCGCCATCCTTTCCGAGAAACAGTACGTGCGGATCGTCACCATGCAGGTCTCCTGCTCGCAAGGTACTCCCGCATGGCAGGCCTTCTACACCGGCAGTGAGGACAACGTGCTGCTCGACTTCTCCTACGCCGGGTACATGCACGGCGAGACGGCGCCCGTCGAGGTTGCGACGCTTGGTTACGACCTCTTCAACGTTTGCGATTACGGTGCCGTGCCCAACGACGGCAAATCGGACCGTCAGGCTTTCCTCGCCGCCGTCGAGGCTGCGAAGTCCAAGTCGGGGGCCATCATCTACTTCCCCGAAGGCGAATTCGAACTCCATGCCGAGACCGACGACGAGAAGAATTACAGCGAAGGCATCATCATCACACGCGGTAATTTCGTGCTCAAGGGTGCGGGTCGCGACAAGACGACGATCCTCATGTCGGCGCCCAACATCCCGGCCAAACCTGAGATCATGTACAGTTCGGAGGTGCTTATCAACATCAAGCACAACAGCGGCCTGGCCGATATCACGACCGTTACGGGCGATGCTGCGAAGGGAACATTCGCTGTAGAGGTGGCTTCGGTCGCCGGGCTGAAGAAGGGCGACTGGGTATGTCTGTCGCTGGTGAACAACGATCCGGCGCTGGTGCTTCAGGAACTCGGCTCGCAACAGCGTTTCGAGAACATCAACAAGGCCGGATACCAGATTGTCACCGAGGGCATCACGATCTATGACTACCACCAGATCGCTTCGATCAGCGGTACGCGCGTGACGTTCGTCGAGCCGCTCATGCACGCCGTGGAGAGCAAGTGGGGTTGGAAGATTCAGAAATACAACCATTACGAGAATGTCGGCGTGGAGGATATCACTTTCAAGGGCAATGCCAAGCCCGATTTCAAGCACCACGGTTCGTGGGAGGACGACGGTGCCTACAAGCCCATCAACCTCATGCGTCTGACCAATTCGTGGATGCGTCGCGTGCGCTTCACCGACGTGAGCGAGTGTTCGTCGATCGTCAACTGCGCCAACGTCTCGGTCTACGACGTCGAGATCACGGGCAAGCGCGGACACTCGGCAATCCGTTCGCAGGGTTCGTCGCGCGTCTTCATCGGCAAGGTGATCGACGTGACGTCGGGACCTGCGGTTTCCAACGCTTCGCTCATCATGGAGGGTGCGGGACAATACCATGCCGTCGGAATCTCGAAGCCCTCGATGGGTGCCGTACTGTGGCGCAACAGTTGGGGCAAGGACAGCAACTTCGAGTCGCATGCCACGCAGCCGCGTGCGTCGTTGTTCGACTGCTGTCGCGGTGCGTTCCTCTCCTCGCGCCAGGGCGGTGATTCGAACCAGATGCCCAACCACCTCGACGACCTCACGATCTGGAACTTCAACGAAACGGTTCCCGAACCGAGCAAATACATCAGTTGGTGGAATTATTCGTCGCTCTACTGGAAGTTCCTGCCGCCGACGATCGTCGGATATGCCGGACAGGTGAAATTCGATCCCGAGACCGTGAAACTCGACGAGAACCACGGATCGAACGTCTACCCCGAGTCGCTTTATGAGGCGCAGTTGCAGAAACGCCTGGGCGCAGTCCCTGCATGGCTGTTGGAACTCAAATAATTGTCGAACGAAAAAAGCCTAAATACCATGAAAAAACTTTTTAAATTCTTGCTTCCCGCAGTCGCCGTCCTCGCAACGACTGCCTGTCAGCAATCCGAAATCGACGATCTCGAACGCAATATCGACGATCTCCGCTCCCGTCTGACCGCCCTCGAAACGCAGGTCGACGTGCTCAACGACAACGTGGAGGCACTTCAGAAACTGCTCAACGGTGCTACGGTCAACTCCGTCGAGGAGAAGAACGGCATCTATACGATCACCCTCTCCAACGGCGAGGTGCTGACATTGACCCAGGGCAGCGAAGGCGGCTATTATACGCCGGTAGTCAGCGTCGATGCGGAGGGATATTGGGTCGTTAGCTTCGACAACGCGACCTATACCCGCATCACGGGTGCCGACGGCAATCCCGTTCGCGCCATCGCACAGCCGGGGGCTACCGGAACGAAAGGCGAGGACGGCATCACGCCGCAGTTCAAGGTCGATGCTTCGGGCAACTGGCTCGTCAGCTACGACGGCGGCAATACCTTCACGCAGGTGCTCGGTGCCGACGGCAAGCCGGTCAATGCCACGGGCGGTACGGTGCAGGACAAGTTCTTCGCCGACGTCAAGGTCGATGGTTCGTTGCTGGTCGTGACGATGCTCGACGGCAAAACGTACGAGATTCCGATCGTTTCGAATTTCAAATGCGTCATTGCCGGCGCTGAGGAGGTTGTAACTTTCGCCTTGAACGAGACGCGCGATTTCGACGTGACGATGCTCGGCGTGGCCGCTACCTTCGTAACGGCTCCCGAAGGTTGGTCGGCAGCCCTGACGGCCAAGGAGGATGTTGCAGCGGATGCTCCGACCCATACGCTTACCGTAAGCGCTCCCGTCGCCAAGACCCGTGCCGTCGCCGATTCGCGTATCGATCTCAGCATTTTGGCCGTAGCCGAAAACGGCCTTTCGACCATCGCCAAGTTGCGTGTAGCTACGGGCGATATAGTACTCCATACGCCGGTGGTGAAGTCCGTGACGGTGGATGCTTCGAAGTCGACCGAGACGTCGCTGACTTTCGGTGTCGTGACCGACGATGCCAACGGTTGGAAATATATCTGCCGACCTTCGACGGAGGCTGCTCCCGAGGTTGCCGAGGTGTTCGAGAAGGGTACGGCGGGCAGTGCCGACGCCGTGACGGTCGAGGGACTTACGCAGGGTACCGCCTATACGATCTACGTGGTCGCACACTACGATTCGACCATTGGGACGACGGTCGCTACGGCCGAGGCCCGCACGGTCAAAGCTGCTGTCGACTATTGGGAGCAGGGCGTAACGCTCGCAGGCGTCACTTACGACAAGAATACGGCCGGGGCTCAGCTCGTTACGGCTACCGCGGAGATCAGTAAGCCGGGCGTCTATTTCCTCGATCCGGCTGCCGATGCCAAAATTACGCTGGCCAAGTGCACGGCGACCGATTTGGTGCTCATCGGACGTCACAGCAAGACGCGGGTGACGGTTCCTGTAACGAGCGGACCCATATCGCTCGGAAGCGGCAAGGGCTTGATCCTGAAAAATATCGAACTCGACGCAGGTGCATATGCGAACTATCTGCTCAATTTCGCTTCGGGAACCGTCGATTGCGAGAACCTTATTTTCGAAGACAGTAAGTTCATCACACCGGTGGATAAGCAAATCACCTATTTCAATAACGCTTCGGCGAAGATCGAGAATATCGAAGTGACCAACAGCATCGTGCACGCCAAGGCTACGGGCAACGGCAAAGCCATGCGTTTCATCAATCTCAATACGGGTACGATCGGCAAGAGCATGACGGTGACCAATAGCGTGTTCTATACCGATGGATTCATCACTCACGGTACGCTGCTGCACGTCAACAACGCGAACCAGACGATGCCCGAGGTGGTTGTTTCCGTGAAGAATAACTCCTTCGTCAACTACATCGGACAGCCCAATGCTTACTTCAATCTCTCGACGATCAAGAAGGTGATCTTCTCGCGCAATATTCTTTGGAGCCGTGCTTATGCCAAGGAGTCGTTCGTTTTCAAGTTCCTGGTCAAGGAGCCCGGAGCCGAGCTGGACTACAAGGACAATATCGTCTACGGTCTTGCCGAGGATAACAACGGGTGCTGGAAATACTTCCAGTCGGGCAGCCTTTACCTTTCCGAGGTGGGCAACTACGTGAAGACGGATTCCGATCCGTTCCGGGCAATGGATTTCGCGACGGATACGTTCGTTCCGGTCAACAACGCCTACGGCGCGGAACTGTAACGGATTGGCCGTAAATCGATAGGGTGGGGAGTTTCCGCTTGTATGCGCATAGGAAACTCCCCTTTATTCGTAAATTCGGCTTCGCCTCGACAAAAGCCGAAGAAGTTTCGTATTTTTGTAAAAAACTGACACCATGAAAAACCTCTTTCTGACGCTTCTGTTTGTCTGCGGCATGCTCGTCGTGCGGGCCGAGGAGCGCAATTTGCTGCAACATGCGGCCGATCGCGATCGGGTGCGTACGGCGCTGGTCGGCGATCGCCGATGGGTCCCCTATCCCGCCTATGCCGACCGCGAGGCTTGGAACGCCCTCACGGGCGAAAATCGCGAGATGCTGATTCGCCGCGGCGAAAAGGGCCTCGATTTCGACTGGAAGGTGATTCGCGCCACGGACTACCTGGAATTCGAGCGTTCGGGTAACCGCAAGATCATGGAGGATCGCAACAACGCCAATCTCAAAACGTTGGCCGATCTGGTCGTCGCCGAGTTGGCCGAGGGCGAGGGACGTTTCGTCGACCAGATTCTCAACGGTGCGTTCCACCTCTGCGAAATGACCTCGTGGGCTCTTTCGGCCCATACGAAGCTGCAAAGCAGCCGTCGGTCGTTGCCCGCGAAAGACGATCATGTGATCGCCCTCGTATCGTGCGAAGCGGGTGCCATGCTGGCCTGGATCGACTATTTCTTCGCCGAGACTTTCGACCGGATCGATCCGTCCGTTTCGCAGCGTATCCGTCGCGAAGTGAAGGAGCGGATCCTGGACACCTATATGTCGCGCGGCGAACGTTTCTGGTGGACGGGATTTCGCGAAGACCGCAACCACACGATCAATAACTGGAATCCGTGGTGCAACTGCAATATTCTCCAGTGCTTCCTGTTGCTTGAGGAGAATCCCGAACGACTGGCCGATGCCGTGTACCGTACGATGCAGTCGGTCGACAAGTTCCTGAACTACGTCAAGGGCGACGGGGCTTGCGAGGAGGGACCTGCCTATTGGGAGGCCGCCGGGGGCAAAGCCTACGACTACCTCCAGGTGCTGAGCTGGGCGACGGACGGTGGCGTCTCGCTTTTCGACGAACCGATGATCCGCGACATGGGCGAGTATATTTCGCGTTCGTACGTAGGCGACGGCTGGGTCGTGAACTTCGCCGACGCTACGGCCCGCGGGGCCGGTCCTGCGCCGCTGATCTACCGTTACGGCAAAGCGGTCGGGAGCGAGGAGATGATGCGTTTCGCATCGGCACTCGTCGCCGAGAAGCGCAGCACGCTCCTCAGCTTCGGTCGCGATATGCTGCGCACGTTGGAGAATATTCGTTTCTGCGGCGAACTGCTCGCGACGACTCCCCGGCTGCCGTCGCATGCCTTCACGTGGTATCCCGAGACGCAGTTCTGTTACATGCGTCTGGGCGATCTCTTCCTGGCGGCCAAGGGCGGTCACAACAACGAGAGTCATAACCACAACGATATCGGCACTTTCACCTTCTACGTCGATCGGGAACCGGTGCTGCTCGATGCCGGAGTGGGAACCTATACGCGCCAGACCTTCAGTAGCGAGCGCTATACGATCTGGTCGATGCAGAGCGATTATCACAACCTTCCGAAGATCAACGGTGTATCGCAGCGTCAGGGGGCCGAATACAAGGCTTCCGACGTCGAGGTCGATGCCCGCCGTCGTACCTTCTCGCTCGATATCGCGGGGGCTTATCCCGCCGAAGCGGGCATCCGCTACTGGCGGCGAGGTTATCGCTTGCAGCCGAATGGGGTGACGCTCACGGACGATTTCGCCCTCACGTCGCCCGTGACGCCCAACGAATTGCACTTCATGTGCCGGGGCGAAGCCGATATCGCGACGCCCGGTCGGATTGCGATCACTACGCCGACGGGTCGAAAGGCCGTGTTGCGTTACGACGCTGCGCTTTTCGAACCTTCCGTCGAGCGGGTGGCGCTGCCCGATCCGCGTCTTTCGAACGTTTGGGGCGACGAACTGCTGCGGTTGAAGCTCCGAGCTCGAAAGGTGCAGGCGAAAGGGACTTACAAAATCGCTGTCGAGGCGATGAAATGACAGATCGACACGGGGCCGGAGAGGCCCCGTGTTTGTTTCGAGGGGGTGAAACGAAGAATTCGATACGGAATGCGCTACGATTTCCGTAAAATTTCCTATATTTGTCAACACGGAGCGTTCCGCCGACCGAAACGGCTGTCTACCGACCCTTGACCATGAAACGATTCGCCGCCCTTATCCTGTCGTTGTTCGCGTTGCTCGCGGGACCCTGCGCCGCGGCCGCTCACGAGTTCAACTACCGACATATCGGTGTGGAGGAGGGTTTGTCGCACTATTCGGTGATCTCGATGTACGTCGACGAACGTAATTTGATCTGGATCGGAACGCCCGAGGGGCTGAACCTCTGGTCGGGATACGATTTCACGGTTTTCAAGACCGATCCCGATGATCCCGAATCGCTCTTTTGCGACAATATCCTGCGCGTAACGGGTAACCGCGACGGAAAAATCTGGGTTCAGACACTCGACGGCGTAGCCCAATACGACATGCGGAGCAACCGTTTCACGACTCTCCGCACGGGCGAGGGTTACCAGATATGCTATGCCGAAGATCTTTATCTTGCTCACCGGAACAGGATCGAACGCATGCACGACGGTGCGATCCGTCCCCTCTATGCGCTTTGCGATGCGTCGGCCGAAATTTCTGCGCTCTTCGCCGATCCCGACGAACGGATGCTGCTCGTCGGTACCCGCAACCACGGTCTCTACCTTTTGCGCCGACGGGCCGATGCCGCTATCGAGGAGTGCCGGTTGATTCCCGATCTCTCGGTTACGACCATCTTTCGCGATACGCGCGGTCGATTCTGGATCGGTACGGAGAAGGACGGTCTGTTTCTCTCGGAAAACGGACTGCGGAGTTTCGAGCATTTCGCCTATTCCGCGCGCGATTCCCGTTCGATCGGTTCCGATTTCGTCCGTACGTTCTGCGAGGATGCCGCCGGAAGAATCTATGTCGGAACCTTCGACGGATTCTGTACATTCGACGAGCAGAGCCGTACGTTCTGTCGCCACTCCGCGCTGGGACGTTATGCCGACCTGGGGTACGGAAACGGTATCGAGTCGACTTCGGTGTGGAGCATCGTCGACGACGGACAGAACAATCTTTGGATCGGAACCTACTTCGAAGGCATCTATTGCTTCGATCCCGAGCACAACTCCTATCGCAAATACAATGTTTCGGACGACGAACACGACGGGTTGAGTTCGCCCATCGTCAGCGGTATCACCGAGGACGAACACGGAAATCTCTTCATCGCCACCGAGGCGGGCGGATTCTGCCATTACGATCGCGCGACGGGGCGCTATCGCCAGGTGCGTACGCTCAGCAACCCGGTCGCGGGGGGGGGAGATTCCTACAACAACATCAAGAATTTCTACTACGATCGTAGCCGCCGGGCCCTGTGGCTGGGGACCCACCTGGGCGGACTTTTCCGTTACGATACGGGGTCGGGTCACTTGCGGCAATACGCACCGCCGCCGCTCGCGGCCAAGGATGCGCTTTCGCAGATCGTGCGGCAGATTGTCCCGTGGCAGAACCGGTTGCTGCTGGCCACGCACGCCGGGGTGTGGACATTCTCGCCCGAGACCGAACGTTTCGACCGACTTCCCGGTGCCGATCATACGGGCCTCGTCAGCGAACTCTGCCTCTCGCAGAAGGGCGACGGATTGTGGTTCGCCGGGAAGGAACCGATGCTTTATCGTTACGACTTTACGAAACAACGGATGCTTTCCTATCGTTTCGGAACCGAAAAGTCGCTCTCGGGAAGTCTTTCGGCCTCGCATCTCTACGAGGATTCGGCCGGACGCGTTTGGGTGGGCACGGAGAACGACGGCATCTATCTGTTCCACCCCTCGGAGACTCGTTTCGAACACCTGAATAACTTCTCCGGCAACCGGATATGCAGCATTGCCGAACTCTCCGACGGACGATTCGTCGTTACGGCCAGTAACGGCATCAATATCCTCGACTACGATACGCACCGCATTCTCAAGCAGCAGACGCGTCGCGAAGTACCGTTGCAGATGATTAACCAGGACGCGCTGTTCATCGCCTCGGACAGTACGCTGTTCGTCGGGGGTATCGACGGCATGGTTTCGTTTCGAATGGAAGACATTACCACGACCAAACCCGCGACGCGGATCTTCCCCATAAGCATGCGTATCGATGACCGCGAGCAGGCCTTTGCGCTGCCCGACGGTCCCGAAAGCGGAAAACGGCCCCCGGAGTTGCGCCTCTCAGCGTCGCGCATGTCCGCGCTTGCATTCAAATATGCGGTTCCGAATCTCGCGTTCGCCTCGATGAATCTCGAATACCGGCTTCACTGGCGCAACGACGATGCGTGGACCTCGATGCCCGACGGCAATACCGTCACGTTGGTGAACCTCCAGCCGGGATGGTACGAGTTGCAGGTGCGGGCCATCGACCAAAACGGAAAAATCGCAGACACGCACGCTTTCACGCTGCGTGTCCTGCCGCCGTGGTACGACCGCTGGTGGGCATGGACGCTCTACCTCGTTCTGTTCGTGGCTATGCTCTATTTCGGTATTCGTTTGCAGTTGAATCATAGGCTGTTGCGCGCATCGTTGGAGTACGAGCGCAAACGTAGCCACGACCAGGAAGAGTTGGGTAAGAGCAAGTTGCGTTTCTTTACCAACGTAGCCCACGAATTCCGTACCCCGCTGACGGTCATCATCGGTCATATCGAGTCGATGATCCAGTCGCGCATATCCGATCCGCGGATCTACAAAAAACTGATGCTCATCTATAAAAGTAGCATGAGCCTCCAGAACCTGACCGGCGAGCTGTTGGATTTCCGCAAACACGAACAGGGTTTCATGAAGATTCGCGCCTCGGAGAACGATTTGGTGCGTTTCCTGCGCGAGAATTACACGCTTTACCGCGAATATGCCCAAACGCGGGGTATCGAGATGCGGTTCGATACTTCGCAGGAGCGTATTGCGGTGTGGTATGACCAACGGCAGATGCAGAAGGTTGTCAACAACCTGCTGTCCAATGCGTTGAAATATACCGAGCGGGAGAGGGGCCTGATCGAACTGAGTGTTTCGGCCGATACGAACGAAGCCGTCATTCGGGTTTCAGACAACGGCAAGGGGATTCCGGCCGGAGAGCTCGAACTCATCTTTCAGCGTTTCTACCGTACGGATACGGTGCATGTCGGTTCGGGTATCGGACTGGCCCTCACCAAAGGTATCGTCGAATTGCATGGCGGCAGCATCGAAGTGGAGAGCGTCGAGGGGCAGGGGTCGGTCTTCATCGTGCGGTTGCGTCTGGGGCGTGCCCATCTGAGCGAGGGTCAGATCGCGGAGGGCGAAAGTACGCTGATCGGCTCGGCGGCAACCGTCGTCGTGCCGTCGGTCGAGGCGGAAGAGCCGGATGCGGAGATCGCCGCGGCCGAAGACGACCTGGCGAAGACGGCCGATACGGTGACGCTGGAGTCGTCGGGACGGAAGGAGAAGTACCGGATGCTCGTCGTCGAGGACGACGAACACCTGCGTGAATTGTTGAGCGAGATATTCCGCGACTATTACGAAGTCGAGATCGCCGTGGACGGCCTCGATGCGTTGGAGCGCATGAAGCGCTTCGTGCCCGACATCATCGTCAGCGACGTGGTGATGCCGCGCATGAACGGACTCGAACTCTGCAAGGCGGTGAAGACCGATTTCGATACGAGCCATATCCCCTTCGTCGCGCTGACGGCTTATGCTTCGACGGCCAATAACATCCTGGGATTCCAGGTCGGAGCCGACGACTACATCACCAAGCCTTTCAATGCGAATATCCTTATATCGAGATGTAATAATCTGATAAACAGTAGGATCGTCCTTCGTGAGAAATTTCGCCATCAGCAGCATGTTGAGCCGCAAAATCTGGTTTACACCAAACTCGACCGAGAGTTTCTCGACCGTGCGATGGCCGTCATCGAAGCCAATATCCGCAATCCGGAGTTCAATATCAACCGGTTCGCCCAGGAGATGTGCATGGCGCGCACCAAACTGTTCGTCAAGCTGAAAGCCATTTCGGGACAGACGCCCTCGGAATTCATCATGACGATCAAACTGCGCCGTGCGGCCGAAATGTTGCTCAACAACGCGGAGCTCAACGTTACGGATATTTGCGACCTGTTGGGATTCAGTACGCTGCGTCATTTCAGCAAATGTTTCAAGGATATGTTTCGCATCAGCCCCATGCAGTATCGTCGCCGTCGGGGCCGGATCGACGAGGAGGAGGCTTCGTAATTCAGAATTAGACAATCAGATCCTATTTTACACGAAATCCACCTTTCCCTTTCCGGGTTGTGCGATAGGCCCCTCCCGAGGGAGGGGCAGATTTGGAAATGCGGCCAAAGGCTGCCAGCAGCCTCTGCCCTCGCTCGGGCGTCGGTCGGGTACCTTTCGGCATCAAAAGGTACGAAAGAATTTTTCTTGTACTTTCTGGCCGCAAAAAGTACCGAAAACTCCCCGGCGAATGCCTCCCCTACGGCGCGTGGCCTAACGCTGGCTCCGCCCGGCTCTTAGCCGGGCTTATGAATAGCCCGTGATTCGCATTCTGCTCCCGAAACAAGCAAACCGGCCCTTTCGCTCGTTTAGGGCACACGCCCTTTAACGGCTCCGGCATTGAGCCGGGACCATTTTTTACAAATAACAGGGACGCGGCCTGCGGAGGAACGCCAAAGGCGGGCTTTCGCCACGCCAAGGCTGCGGTCCGCGCGATCCGCAGGATCGCATTCGTTTACAGAGTAATCATTTCCGCAGCCTGCGACCCGCGCCCGGCCAAGAGCCGGGTTTTACGGTTGACTCTGCGGTAAAGGTCGTCTTCGGCGGCTCGCGCTTTCAGCGCGCCCGGCCCGGCTGCCGAAGATGCCAAAGCTGTGTCTTGCTCCATTCGGGCACAACAAAAGGAGGTGCGACAAAACAGACGTTCTGTCAGACCTCCTTTCGGTTGCGGCGGAATGCTCTAACGGCGTACCTGCTCCTTGATGTGGTCGTAGGTCTCCGAAGCGACATCCTTCACCTTGTGTGCGGCGTCGGAAACGTTTTCCTTGACACTCTCCTTAACCTTCGAACCGTACTCTTTGGCTTTGTCGATGCCCTTATCCATCCCCGATTTCATCGTATCCTTGATACCTTCGCTGTGCTGGTGGTCGGGGCAGCCGCACGGCTTCTGGTTCTGGGTGCCCTGACCGTATTGCTGGCCCTGGCCCTGCTGTTTCTTGTCCTGACCTGCGTAGGACGACTGGTTGCGGGACGTGTTCATCCCGTCTTTTTCGTTGAAGTTGGTTTTCTTGTCCATAATGTAGCTGTTTTAATTGATTAGGTGATTGCGCGGCTTCGCCCGGTACGACATTCGTCCGTTCCGCACACCCTGCCTGTCGTTCGAAAGGTCGCAGCCCCTCGAAGGGCGGAGGGATATCCGGAAGTCGGAAAAAGAGCTTCGGAGCGAAGACGCGGGTGGTGTTCCTTGCTTATTTCGCAGTCACGCGATGCCGTGTGAAGAGGGAGACGATCCATAGCAGCACCACTGCGCCGATGACGGATGCCAGCAGCGTGCCACCCGTTCCGCTCGGGACCCAGCCGAACCACGAAACGATCCAGCCGCCCAGCAGGCCGCCGATTAATCCTACGATCAGGTTGACGATAAGTCCCGATCCGTTGCCTTTGACGATCAGATTGGCGATCCATCCGGCCACCAAGCCGATAAGTAAATACCATAAGAAGTACATAGCGTTTCAATTTAACGATGATATCGGCCTCCTGCAAATTCCGTACCTCGCACGATGCGCTGCAAGACCGAACTGCGGAATCGGCTCCGGAGGAGTCGTGCGTGCGAAAATGTCACGGGATTTGGAAAAGCCTTGGAAAATGATTATATTTGTATGAGGCCCGGCCTCGGCCGAAGAACCTTTTGGCCCCCGAGTTCCGGCCCGTGACGATGTAACACCGAATCTTACCGACGACCAATGCTTCTTCCGCTCGCCATCTCGTTGCCGACGCTGCCGATCGAGGATCCGATTCTGAAGTTTCTGCTGATTCTGACGATCATCCTCGCGGCGCCGCTCGTGCTCAACAAACTCAAGATTCCCTACCTGCTGGGGCTCATCATCGCCGGGGCCGTGATCGGCCCCCACGGGTTGAACCTCGTGCTGCGCGACAGCAGCATCATCCTTTCGGGAACGGCCGGATTGCTCTATATCATGTTCCTCTCGGGGCTCGATATGGATATGTCCGATTTCAGGCACAACAGTCGTCGGAGCCTGGTTTTCGGACTCTACACCTTCTGCATACCCCTCGGCATGGGAATTCTCGCCGGACATTACGTGCTGGGATTTCCGTTCTATTCGTCGGTGCTGCTTGCCGGACTGTTCGCTTCGCAGACGCTCGTCGCCTATCCGATCGTGAGCAAACTGGGTATCTCGCGCGACAAGGCCGTCACGATCGCCGTCGGCGGTACGGTCATCACCGACACGTTGGCGCTGCTGTTGCTGACGATCGTCGTAGGGCTGGCTACGAACAGCGTCGAGGAGGGTTTCTGGTGGCGGCTGGGGCTGTCGGTCGTCTGCTGCATCGCCGTGATCGTCTTTCTGTTCCCTCGGCTGGCCCACTGGTTCTTCAAACGTTGCAGCGATGCCGTGTCGCAATATATCTTCGTCTTGATACTGGTGTTCCTGGGGGCGTGGCTCGCGCACCTGGCGGGATTGGAACCCATCATCGGGGCTTTCCTTTCGGGATTGGCGCTCAATAGACTCATTCCCGGAACTTCGCCCCTGATGAACCGCATCGAGTTCGTCGGTCATGCGACCTTCATTCCCTTCTTCCTGATAGGCGTGGGGATGCTGATCGATTTTCGGGCCTTTTTCCGCGACTGGGAGAGTCTCGAGGTCGCCGCCGTGATGATCGTGTTGATTACCGTGGCGAAATACCTGGCTGCCTACTGTACGCAGAAGACCTTCCGCCTCACGCGGGATCAGCGTACGCTGATCTTCGGCCTCAGCTCGGCCCATGTGGCTGCGACATTGGCGGCCGTAATGGTGGGTTACAACGTCATCCTGGGCCATACGCCCGACGGGGAGCCGATTCGGTTGCTGGGCGAGAGCGTCTTGAACGGCACGATCCTGATGATCCTGGCGACCTGCACCGTTTCGACCTTCGCCACGCAGCGCGGTGCGCACAACATCGCTCTGCACGAAGCGGACCAGCAGCCCGAGCGGGTGGCGGGGGAACATGTGCTGATTCCCGTGTCGTACGAGGAGGATATCGCCGAGCTGGTGGGGCTGAGCATCGCGCTCACCAAACAGCGCCACCGCAGTCTTTACGGGCTCAATGCCGTAGATAGCAGCCAGGACGATCCGCAGGTGCAGAAGCAGGCCCGGAAGTTGCTCGACGAGGCCGTGCGCGCGGCCGCCGGGGCGGATATTCATTTGCATAGCCTGCTGCGTTACGACGTGAATATCGTCAACGCCATCGTCAATGTCGTGCGCGAACGCAACATCACCGATCTGGTTCTGGGCATGCACCGCGACCGGGGAACTTTCGGGTCGGTCATGCTTCCGGAGGTGCTGATGGGTACGGCCTCCGCATTGGGCAAGACCATTCCCGCCGTGCTGGCGCAGAGCAACGTCACGACCTTCGTCTACCGCTCGCGGCAGCCGATGGCGACCGTCAAACGCCACCTGGTCGTCGTGCCTCGCAAGGCCGAGCTCGAAGCGGGGTTCCAGACCTGGCTGCTGCGCATCCGCCACCTGGCCCACGATGCCGGGACACAGTTGCGTTTCCTGGCTCCCGCGGCGACGATCGAACATTTGCGCCGCAACCGTCGCAAACCCGATATCGCCGACTATACGGCCTGCGAGCAGGGGTGGGACGAACTGCCCGCGCTGCTGGGCGAGGTGCGGCCGAACGACTGCGTGTGGCTCGTGATGAGCCGTCGCGATAGACTTTCCTACCAACCCGCTATGGCACGAGCTGCCGCGACGCTCGAGGAACTGCTTCCGCAGCACAGTTTCGTGCTGGTATTCCCGATTCAGGCGGGAGACACCGAGCGTCTTCTTTCGATCTGAGTGCCGGGTTTCGTCAATCGGAAAGTTTTTCGTAACTTTGCCCGGCGAAGAGCCGGGATTTAGAATTGCCTTTGCTGGAATAATCATCTTCGGCGGCCGGGTCGGCCGCATCGAAGATGGCAAGGCTGTGCCTTGCAGTTTGCGGCAAGATTAAATCAATGCCGCGCAGCAGCACAAAAAGGTGCGAAAAAACGAATAACAATAAAACAGATACACGCAATGAGTCTGGTAGCAATCGTCGGCCGTCCGAATGTCGGCAAAAGTACCCTTTTCAATCGTCTGGTAGGCGAACGTAAAGCCATCGTCGACTCGACGGCCGGAACGACCCGCGACCGCCATTACGGCAAGACGGATTGGAACGGCAAGGAGTTTTCGGTGATCGATACGGGTGGTTATACGGTCAATTCCGACGATATCTTCGAAGACGATATCCGTCGGCAGGTGATGCTCGCCATCGACGAGGCGGACGTGATCCTCTTCCTGGTGGAGGTCTCGACGGGAATTACCGATCTCGACATGCTGATGGCCGATATTCTGCGTCGCACGTCGAAGCGGGTGATTCTGGTCTGCAACAAGGTCGACAACAACGACCAGATCTATTCGTCGCACGAGTTTTATGCCCTGGGACTGGGCGATCCTTTCTGCATTTCGTCCATGTCGGGAAGCGGTACGGGCGAGATGATGGATGCCATCCTCGAAGCGCTGCCCGCGGATGCTTTCGCCGAGGAGCAGGACGACCTGCCGCGCATCACCATCGTCGGTCGTCCGAATGTCGGCAAGTCGTCGATGACCAACGCCCTGCTGGGGCACGAACGCAATATCGTCACCTCGATAGCGGGTACGACGCGCGATTCGATCCATACGCGTTACAACAAGTACGGCATGGATTTCTACCTGGTCGATACGGCGGGTATGCGTAAGAAGGGCAAGACGATGGAGGATCTGGAGTTCTATTCGGTGATGCGCTCGATCCGTGCCATCGAAAGTTCGGATGTTTGCATCCTGATGCTCGACGCCCAGCAGGGACTGGAGTCCCAGGACCTCAATATCCACAATCTGATCGTCCGCAACCGCAAGGGCTGCGTGATCGTGGTCAACAAATGGGACCTCGTGGAGAAGGACAACAACACGCTCAAAGAGTGGACGGAGTTTCTGAAGAAGAAACTCGCGCCGTTCAACGATATTCCGATCATCTTTACCTCGGTGCTCAACAAGCAGCGTATCCTGGATGTGCTGCAAACCGCTTTGCGGGTCTATCAGTCGCGCAAGCGCCGCATCGCTACCTCCGAACTGAACGAATACCTGCTGCCGCTGATCGAGAACTATCCGCCCCCTGCCACGAAGGGCAAGTATATCAAGATCAAATACATCACGCAGTTGCCGACGCCGACGCCGCAGTTCGCGTTCTTCGTCAACCTGCCGCAGTATATCAAGGAACCCTATCGGCGATTCCTGGAGAACAACATGCGTGAGCATTGGGATTTCTCGGGCGTGCCGATGCAGATCTACTTCCGGCAGAAATAATAGAGGCCGAGCTGTCTGCGGGTTATTCCGTGCTTCGAAGTTTGAAGGTGAAAGGGGAGTCGGACTCGCTTTTCACTTTCTTTTTTGGGGGCCAGTTTGTGTGGGGATCGTGTTCGGAAATTTCTTTCGGCAGCTGGGGTAGTCGCACCGAAGATGCAATGCCTGCGGCGTTGAGTTTGCGGTTCGTACAGATTTGGAGGCGGGTATTTATTTGCCGATAAACATCCTCGGGGCGAATCTTAGCCAGCTGGTTGATCGCAGCGAGCCTGCGCCTGGGGGAGGCTACGGCTCGCGCGGCTCCGAGGAGCCGCAGTTTGCAGAAAAAGATCATCTTCGGCGGCTTGGCCGGTCGCACCAAAGGTGCGAGCCGCCGAAGATGCAACGCCGATGGCGTTGAGTCTGCCGCAAATATCGATTTGCGAGTCGTAGCCTGCGAGGCGAGCAGTTTTTTAAGCCGCTCCAAGATTCCGTATCGGTTGAATTTTCGAAAGAAAGCGGACACGGGGCGCACTAAGAGACGCAACTCACAGATGAAGAATTCATTGGCCCCGCGCCCGCTTATTATTTAAACACCTCTTTTTCGGTACTGAAACCGATATCGTCGAGTCCCCACCCTCACGGAATGTATATGGCGCTTAAAGGGGGCGATATTCCGGGTGTACAAACGCGGATTTCGCGAAAACGAAGGTGCAGAACAAGCGACGGTGATGCACAACCAGCTTTCTGAAGTATCCGGCTCCGCATTCGCATTCGCATCCGCATCCGCATCCGGCTCCGCCGGATAAAACGGAAGAACCCTGTAATCGCCGAAATCGGGTTTTACGACGGTTGTTCCCCGTCCGTATGCGGCATCCGGTCCTCTGGATTACGATTGGCTGTCGTAACCCGAAGTGAACAATACATATTGATTATTCGTGTTTGCATGGGACGTTTATCGGTTGATCGATCGTTGTTTATTGTGACCCTGCGAACCTGTAATACAATATTGAATTGTATATGCGGACATAAAAAAAGCACGGGACGCAGGTGCAGCCCCGCCCATGGCCTTGCGAGCCTACACCGGAAAGCTGTCCTTACGCCCGTGCACACCCACGGCCGAAGCCGCAGGCATAGCAAGGGTTTCAGACAAAATTTATACCGGTGGAAACCAACCATAATATATGGTTGTCGCGAGTTTACTGTAGGTATAAAGGTTTGTCTTAACCTTTAGAATATGTTGCGGCTACGTAGCCGCATTCGACTGCAAATGTAACATAACTTTTCGTTTTTCAAGTTATGCGACCCGCCGAAAAAACAAAAGACGAAACGTGAACCTGACTTAAGAGGATAAGCCCGCGCCGAAACGCACTTGCGTTATTACGCTACCGAAGGTCGTAGGATACCCGTCTGACTTCATAACACAAGAGGCCCACGCCCGTCATGGCGTAGAGTTCGGATGTACTCACCAATCGGGGCGTGGCAAACGACCCGACGGGACTTCCTCTTATTGCCGCAGACTTGTAAATTTCCTACATTTATAAAGTAAGATTCGGAAATGAAAACAAGAACTAATCAAATGAAAATAAAATACCGTTGTATCAGTATATTATAACGGATATTGCATTTTCACTTGCTTGCAACCTTTGCAGTTGCTCGGTTCTTTTTCGGTGTATTTTTGTTTCTTGTTTGTTGCTTGATTTGGATTATTCTTTCTACCTTTGCGGCAGGAAGAACGAGTAAAAAAGTAAGAATTATGCCCAGAGTAAAGAAACCCGCGAAAGTCAAGGAGCCGATCCGTCTTCGGATGAAAGAATTAGCCGATGGCAGCAAAAGTTTGTATCTCGACATATACCGTAACGGCAAGCGGTCGTATGAATATCTCAAGATGTACATTATCCCTGAAACGGACGATAATGCCCGCAAACGAAATGCGGCAACCATGACGGCGGCCAATACGATCAAGTCTCGGCGTATCATCGAACTGACCAACGGCGAAGCGGGAATCAAGCGTGCCGATGACAAGGAATCGGTGTTATTGCTGGATTGGATGAATATTTACATGGAGAACCAGCAGAAACGCGGCAAGAGAGACGGACACCAGATCAAGGTCGCTATCCAAATACTGAAAGACTATGCGGGGGAACGGGTAACGATGGATCAGGTGGACAAAATCTTTTGTCAGGGATATATCGACTATCTTTTGACTGAATACCGCCCGCAAGGAAAGCCCGTCTCGAAATTTACGGCGCAGAACTACTATCGGGTACTGAACGGAGCGTTGAACGCCGCCGTCCGTGCCGACGTAATCAAACTGAATCCCTTTACGAAAATCGGCAATTCGGACAAGATACATCGTCCCGAAAGCAAACGGGAATATATGACCATCGAGGAGCTGCGGGCATTGATCGCCACCCCGATGAAGAACGAGGCGGTAAAACAGGCCTACCTGTTCTCCTGCTTCTGCGGATTGCGGATAAGCGATATAATCGGCCTGAAATGGGGAAACGTCTATGTAGATAACAGGCAGTATCGGTTAGAGGTTGTGATGCAGAAGACCAAAGAGCCGATTTACCTGCCGCTCTCGCCCGAAGCGCTGCGTTGGATGCCCGAACGGGGCGACAAATCGGCGGAGGATACAGTGTTCGATCTGCCCTCTACGACGCATATAAATATTCTGCTCAAACCATGGGCGAAAGCGGCGGGTATCGACAAACGGTTTTCGTTCCACACCGCGCGGCACACGTTCGCCACGATGATGCTGACGCTCGGTGCGGACTTATATACGACCTCGAAGCTGCTCGGGCATACAGACGTGAAGATGACGCAAGTTTATGCCAAAATTGTCAACCGAAAGAAAGACGAGGCGGTGAATCTTGTGAACGGATTGTTCGATTGATTCGGAATCGAGAGTGACTCAGAATTCGGTTTACTTTACTGCGGGGGCGTATAGGAGAAAAAGAAAGTAAACCTTTTTGCGGGCTAAATACATAGCCTTAAATAAAGTCAGCAAAGGTATCTGTTGCGAGATCATGACAAAGTAGCAGAGATATGCAGTCTCGCATAGAGACGACTATAATGAGGGGCGCAACCGTACAGGACTTATTCGCCGACTCCACCTCTATGCGGATAGTTTTCAACATTTGGCTGCAAATTCTTTTTTCTGTTCCCTTTTCTCGTTCAAATTTCAACGGACGATAAATGATTGTTCGTTTGGCTGCGAATATCCCTTTGTGCATTTGTAGCTGTGAATACGAACAACCCAATATCGGACAATCATACCGCCTCTGCTTGCAGATTGAATGGCAATGCTCCCGATGGCGAAAACTGAGCGGGGTATTAGGCTCCCCCGAAATGGTTTTCAGTGGACAACAGGCAAGCCCGTTGTACTTTTATAATCGGCAATGGCACTAACCGAAATCGGAGGAAATTATACATACAGAAAAGAGGTCTATGCTGTACT
>CAXHRY010000015.1:0-69404 GCA_964018965.1 uncultured Alistipes sp. | reverse complement strand
CTTTTTTTATTTGGTTCGTATTTACTCTTAGATAATAAACAAAATGGGGCTGCCTAAGACTTATTAGACAGCCCCTGAATTCGACAAGGGATTCTTCGGGTCGGGTTAGTTACAACCGCTCCAGCACGACGATCTCCGCGCGGCAGTTCGTGCGTGCGAACGGCTCCTGCATGGGTATCCGATGGTGAACGATAAAGTGTCGCATCATCTCCGGTACGGATTTGGGCCGTTGTTTGTCGATAAAGCCGTATAGCAGAAGCAGCACAGCTCGGTCGCCCGAGCGTTGGATTCGGGAAAGCCATTGCAGAAAGGCCGTGCATTCCGGAACTTCGAACGGCGGATTGGCGATGACATTCTCGCAGCGGAAGTCGATCTCCTGGAACAGCATGCTCCGTGCGGCGGTTTCGGGATAGAGCCGAGCGTAAAGATCGACCAGTTCCGCATCGGCATCGAAACCGATGATCGCCGACGGGTGTACGCCTTCGAGGAGCAGAGCGCGCGTAAGCTGCCCCGTGCCGCAGCAGGCGTCCGCGATACGGCTGTCGTTCCCGAAATAACGCACGGCCAGCGCCGCCATCCGACGTGCCGTGCAGTCGGGAGTCTGATATTGCGAAGCATGGATGCCTTTGCGGCGCTGGCGTTCGCACATCGCATCGTAGGGCCAGTTGTCGCCTCCGTAGAGGAACGGCAGTTCGTTGTGCTGCTGCCGGTAATCGAGCATATCCGACAGCGTGTCCGGCCATGGCGCGTTTTGTAATAGGTCCGCAACGCATAGCGTTTGGTGATCTTTTCGAATCTTTTCATCGAAGCAGGGTTTTAAGTCATTATTTTTGAATTGTCGTGCAATTCGGAGATTCCGAATTCGCTACTTGACTGGTATTGACGAAAGTTCCGTTCGGCCTATTCCGCATCCCCGATGCAGGGAGCCGGAGCCCGGTTATCTTCCTTCTCCAGCCACTCATCGAAAGTAGTCGCATCGAAGACACCGTACCGGTGTATCTCGGCGTATGCCTGTCCTTCCCGGAGCAGAGGCTGCCGGGAGCCGAACGTTCCGGTGAAGTTTACCGGAGCCAGCGGTACGAGCCACAGAAAATCGGTGCCCCGGCCGCCCATGACCTCGCACGAGTGAAAATCTGCGGGCAGGGTTTCGGGATCGAGGCGGTACATGGTGAAAAGGCCCGGGAAGCCGTTGATCTCGGCGTCGCGGAATTCCCTGATTTCTTCGAAAGGTATAGATGAAGCGTATGCCATAATATTGAATTTTAGAAGGGTTTATAGATTTTTCGATAAACGAATGCGGCTCCGGATATCCGGAACCGCAGCGTCAAAGCCGAAGGGCATGCCACTCGCCGTGCGAATAAACGCAACCCTCCGGATAGAGTGTGTACAAATCCGTGGACACGATCCGTAGAAACAATGTCGCGTCGTTGGGAATCGTTCGGATCAGACGACGAAATGCAGCCAGAGGAAAAGGCTTGCGTGCGATAAACCGGCCGCGAATCTCGTCTTTCGATGGGATATATTCGTACAAACGATAATTGAGCGCCAGCCAGCGAAGGATTTTTCGGCGGGTCTCTACATTGTCCGTCCGCAGCGTAAAACGGTTGAAGCAGTAATTGTGCATCGTCGGATGATTTTTACGGTCTTTCGATAAGGTATCAGTTCAAAGCTAATGCAGCCATAAAGTAGTCGACGAAATCATACTCGAGCCCCAATCCGGAGCAGGCCGTTTCGAGGTCGCCGTAGCACAGCGCACCGGCATCCCGCAATTCCCGTAGGTTACGAAGTTCCGCGGCCAGATATTCCCCGGCGCGCCGTTCGCCGCAGCGGCATGCGACACAGATATTTTCGATAATAATGTATCGTTCCATAGTCGTCTTCATTTCAGGTTATACAATCGGGCGAAATAGTTGTTTACGTCTGGAATCCGCTTCTTGTAGTAAGGTTGGTTGTCCTTACACCATGCGACAAGTTCCTGTTTCGAGGCAAAAGGTTTGCGCCAGCTTCTTCCGGCCATAATCCGTTCGATCTCCGGGGCTAAGCTGTCGATGAAATGCTGCACTGTTCAGCCTTCCCAGATATGTTTTTGCAAGTCGATCGCTTTTGTCGTACTCATAGCTGGAGTCGATCAAGGTTTAAGTATGAGTTTGTTGTCGGAGACTGCCAGAAAATCATCGAGCGTGCGGCAGCGATAGTCCAGCGAAATCCGTTCGCTGTAATCCGTCTGTCTTATTTCGAACGTATAGGTCAGACCGTTACGCTCGATATGGCCGCGATTTTTGTCATATTCCCAAACCACATCAGGTATTGCTTCCAATCGGTTGCGGTATCCGGTCATTTTTCGCTCGTTCTCCGCATTGATCCGTTCGAGGTTCCGGTAACCCTTCGTGAGGTATTCCACCCAATCGTCGATCTTCTTCCGGGTGAAAACTCCGATACGGTTTGGTGCGATTTGTTTGTCGAAAGCCTTGCCGTAGGAGTAGTTGTCCGCATATCGGAAAGACGACCAATCGAATCGGAGATCGTAATAGGTTTTCGGGTAGGTATGTTTACGGACGAAAAACAGGATGCCGTTTCTCCAGAAGCCGGTGAGTGCCTCCTCGAAATAGTTCTTCAGCCTGTCCGCATCGTGTGTAACACGGTAGAACAAAGCTGCCTCCGGCACGAATTCCCGCACCGTTTCCAATATGTCCGATGCGTTGCGGATGGCCCGTTCAATGTTATCATCGGCATTGGCAAGCAGCAGTTCTTCGAAGGTCGACTGATCGATCCACTTTCTCACGGCCGTGCCACCTGCCTGCGGCAGGATTCCGTTTCCCGCAGGTAGTCATTCAACGCAGGGTTAAGGATCGTACATTCGGCATCGGCCTTTCCGAGAAAACATTTCACTTTGACCGATGCCTCTACGCCGTCCCGGGCGTAGGTCTTGAAGCGGTAATCGTAACCTGCTACCGCAATTTCGAATTTTCGGGTTTTCATCTTCGAAATGAATTTTGATTTGACATACGGCCGGCAGATACACAGAGAATGTGAGACGCCGGCTTCGGGGCAAAAAATCGAGCGGCAGGGACAGCCCGCAATCGGACTTTTTCGTGCGATACGACCCGGAGGGTGGAGATCGTGCGAAAAAGACGATAAGGGCGTGGGCCCCTGACGCTACCTTGCCCCGAGGCCGGCGCTCACGAAGAATCTTACTGAATATTCCTCACAGGCATGTCTAAAAAAAGACCGTCCCGGAACACGAAGGGACGGTCTGAGAACCTTATGGTCGCACTTAGCGGATTGCGAAACGTGCGATTGTGGAGAGAATGCGCTGGATTTTGCGCCGTTGCAGATGTTCCGTCAGAGCGATCAGGTCGTAGGCGCTGTACATCATCTGTCCGTTGACGGCACGGGCCTTGATGATGCGTTTGCGCCGGTATTGTTCCAGTTTGTTGCGGTCGAGGCCCAGTGTTTCGCAGACCTTGCGGGCTGAAAGGAACATCGGGCGGTCGCTTTGGCTGCACAAATGTTCGAACAGCAGCAGGGAGTTTGTCAGCATGAAATGGCTCTTGAGCAACTGCTCGAAATATCCGGTCTCGACCAGATAGTAGGTTTTCGCGGGTGTTTGGTCAGGCATAACGGTATGTATTAAAGATTGCGAATTTCTTTTCTCAGCGTTTTCTTTTGCCGATATTCCAGTTCGATACGCTCTACGAAGCGGCTGATCTCCGCGGACGAGAACATCAGACGGCGGCCGAAATGGAAGCCCACGAGCTGACCTGAGGTGCGGTAGCGGCGCAGCTGCCGGTCGCTCATCTTCAGCAGGTCGCAAACCTCGTCGACTTCCAGTATCGGCATTCCGCAAAGCATGTTGCGATGACGTTTCATATGGGCGATATCTTCGCGTATCTCCCGGACGATTTCGAGTATCTCTTCCGAACGTTCCATAGCGATGTGCAGGTTATCGCTGCAAAGATGCCGCAAGGCAACGGAAGAATCGTATAAGTAATGTGCTTATAACTCGATTTTCAACACGCTGCGAACCTGCCCTCCAGCTTGTCCTTGAGCGAGTCGATTTCCCAATCGATCATCGGCTGGGTTACTTTCGCATAGATTTGAGTCGTGGAAACGTGCTTATGCCCCAGCATCTTCGAGAGGGCTTCGAGCGATACGCCGTTCGACAGACAGATCGTCGTGGCATAGGTATGCCGTCCAAGATGGAACGAAAGGCGCTTGTCGATTTGGCAGATTTTGGCGATCGTCTTCAGGGTCAGGTTCATCGTGACGAGATGCAGCATCGGAAATACCGGCTCATCGATCCGCATCGGTCTGTATTGCTCGAACAATCGCACGGCGACAGGCAGCAGTTTGACTTTATAGACCGTTCCCGTTTTCAACCGACGGTCGGACACCCACCAGTCTCCGTTTACGTCCTGCGCGAATTGCTGTTTGGTCAGTGAACACATATCCGCATAACAGATTCCGGTGAAGCACGAGAAAAGAAACGTGTCCCGTATGATCTGCTGACGCGGCCGTTTCAGCTTGGCTGTCATCAACCGGTTGATTTCATCGTCTGTAAGATAGCCCCGGTCCACCTGGGGCGGCACATATTGATATAAGGCGAAGGGATTGGACTTCATCCAGCCCGAGCAATACGCCGTTTTGATGATGAATTTCAGATTCTTGATATACCCGCTGACCGTATTGGGCGCAAAGCCGCAGTCGACCAGCAGAAAAGAGTTGAATTTTTCGATGAAGTTCGGTTCCAGGCTGTCGAGCCACATGTTCGAAACCTTGAGTTTCTTTTTGAGAAACGATTTCAGATGACGCACGCACGAGGTGTAAGCGGCTTTCGAATTGCGCGCTCGGTCGGCACGATCCATGTATGCTTTCACGAACTCGTCGGCGGTCTCGATCAGGGTACGATACTGCTTTCCGATTCCCAGATAGGCATTCTTCACCTGTTCGACCGAGACATGCGCCTCGCGGTCGCGGATGGATTGGTAATGTTTGTTGATTTGCCCCCGGATATTATCCAAATGGCGGTTGATCCGGTCCGCTACCGCCGTACGCCCTTTGGCGCGGCCTCCGCCTGCGGTTTCCCATAATTCGACCGGAGCGCTCAGCTTGGCACTGAACTGAGCGATTTCTCCATTGATCGTGATGCGCCCCATGATCGGAGCGGTTTTGACCGTTGCGTCCTTACTTCGTTTCAGATAAAAAAGGACCTTGAAAGTACTGCGCATAACTCTGTTTTTTAATTGGACAAAAATAATTTCAACAGAGCCGTCCGTCAAGGTGAAATTCGATGTAATACGCAGTAATATAGAATATTACGCAGACAAAGGCAAATCTGACATGGTAACGATTTAGAAACAAAAACAGCGTTTATAATTGCTTTTCATTGCCTCGATCGGGTAATTACGCTCAGGAAAATCGATACATAACGCACTAATTATCAAACAAATAAAGTACAGTTTGCTTTATTTTGTTTTTGCTGTTTTATATCTTTCGTGGGTGTGCAGCATCCGAATTCGGCGGCAGAAAGACCTTCGACAGCGATCTTTTCACCCTCCTCCCAGCGTATGCCCCCCCAAGACCGTCACACGACTAAAACCGTAGGAGTCGAGGATACATTCGTACTTACGGAGGTTGTCGAATCGGTGTGAAAGCTTACTCGCTCGGGATAACCGTTTTTTATTATGGACGGATTGCAAAGCCTTTTTTACGCCGAATTCCAGGCTGTCGGGGCGTATCGTGAACAAAAAAGGATATAAAATGGAGTTTTTTTATTATATTTGATGCAGATTTAGATCCGATTACGCCTGTGACTACCGATGCCCGACTGCTCGAACGACTCTCCCGGGGCGAAAAAGACGCCTACGAGGAGGTGTTCATGCGCTATTACGGCAAGGTCTGCCGCTTCATTGCGGCTATCCTCCGCAGTCGTGCCGCAGCCGAGGACCTGTCGCAAAACGTCTTTCTGAAGGTTTGGGCCAACCGCCAGGCTCTCGCCTCCGTGCGCTCGCTCGACGCCTATCTTTTCACCATCGCCCGCAACGAAACCTGCGACTATCTGCGTCGCAACCGCACCGGTCTGAAGTACCTGCTCACCGAGATGAACTGCCCCGAGCAAATCTGCGACTTAGCCTTCGACTACGATGCCGAACGCATGGAACGCACCGTTGCTGTCGCCGTCGACCGCATGCCTCCCCAGCGGCAGATGGTCTACCGCCTCAGCCGCGAGGAGCATCTCTCCAACCTGGAGATCGCCGAGCGGCTCAACCTCTCGAAGCGCACTGTCGACCGTCACCTCTCCTTGGCGTTGAACGATATCCGCAGGGCAATCGGCCCGTTGGTGTCGGGCGTTGCACTTTTTTTCCTCTCCCGTTGGGTATGAATTCCCGCATGTGCGTCTATAAAGAAAACGCACGTGCGAAATGGAAGATCCGAAATACCATAAAACCCTGAAATACCTCGAAGGCGATCCCGCGGCCCCGACGGCTGCCGAGGTCGGCGAATGGCTCTGCGACCCGGAGGCCGAGCCCGATGCCGGACGTGCCTTGCACGACTTCTGGCGGCAGCTGCCCGAGGGTGAACGACCCCGCCTGAGCCGTGAGGCTTTCGACCGTTTCTGCCGAAGTGTCGGGCGGTTCTCCGCAGCTCCTTCCGCCCGGTGGCTCCGTCTGCGACGCTATGCGCGCATGGCGCAGCGTGCCGCGGCCCTCATCGCCATTCCCTTAGCTCTGCTGTGCACCCTGTTGCTTCTGCATACGCCCGTCGCCGATGTCGAATGGTGCGAGTTCACCGTAGCGGCCGGATGCACCGATTCGCTCGCCCTGCCCGATGGCAGCCGCGTGTGGCTCAATGCCGGATCGCGTCTCTTCTACCCCCAGGCATTCCACGGTGAGCAGCGCAAGGTCTTCCTCTCGGGCGAAGCCTACTTCGACGTGGCGCACGATGCTGCCCACCCCTTCATCGTGGGCGTCGGCGACGTGAAGGTCCGCGTCCTGGGCACGCAGTTCAACGTAACCTCCTACGACGACATGCGTTCGGTGCTGGTCTGCTTGGTCGAGGGCTCCGTGCGGCTCGATGTCGACCGCGGCGACGTGGTGCGCGATATGCTGCTCGTCCCGGGCGACGTGGTGCGCTACGACCGCATTTCGGGATCGCTCGAACAGCAGCGCCTGCCCGCCGAGGCCTATCTCTCGTGGCGCAACGGCGGGTTCTACTTCAGCAACCAGTCGCTCGGCGAGATCGTCGCACAGTTCGAGAGGGTCTTCGGCGTGAAGATATTCATCGCCGACGAGGCGGCGCGGACGATGCGCTATTCGCTAGCTTTCGTCAACGGCGAGGGGCTCGACCGCATGCTCGAAGCCATTGCCGGCGACGACCTCAGCGTAGACCGGCAGCAGGAAATGATCGTCATCCGAACCAAATAACGAAAAACCTTACAGCCTATGACAAAAAACAGACCTGCTTAAAAAACGAGTCGGAGAGTTGCGACCTCCCCGACCCCAGTTTAGCCATTAAATCGAATCTTAACAATCTAAACTTCACAAAAGTATGAAAAGTGATCCTATTTTAAAATTTATTACGAAATTTTTTGAGGGATCGTTGGCGCTGCTGCTGCTTTTCGCGGTCGCTACTGCGACGGCGGCGGCCCAGAAACCGCGGGGGGGGGAATCCGAGATCGCCCTCTCCCTCAAGAACGTACCGGTCGAGACCGTGCTCGACGAGCTGCGCGGAAAGTACGGCTATTCGTTCGTCTACAAACCCCACGAGCTGGACACGCAGCGCCGTGTGACGGTCGAAGTGACGCACAGCCCGATCGGCGAGGTGCTCGACATCGTGCTGGCCGACCAGCCGCTCAAGTATGAGGTCAAAGCCAAAATCATCCACATCACACGTCGTGCCGCCGGTCCGGCACACCGCACAACCGCCGCGAAGGCGATCACCGGTCGGGTGACCGATGAAGCTGGCCTTCCCGTCGCCGGTGCGGCCGTAATCCTCAAGGGTACCACGCGCGGCGTGAGCACGGGCGCCGACGGAGCCTTCCGCATGGAGGAGATCCCCGCCGATGCCGTGCTGAGCGTCTCGGCACTGGGCTACATCGTGCAGGAGATCCCCGTCGGGGCGCGCACGACGGTGTCCGTAACCCTCAAGGAGGACGCCCAGACGCTCGACGAAGTGGTCGTCGTAGGTTTCGGCACCCAGAAGAAAGTCAACCTCACGGGGGCCGTCGAGAGCGTCTCGTCGGATGTTTTCGAGAACCGTCCCGTGGCCAACGTCTCCCAGATGTTGCAGGGCGCCGTCCCCAACCTCAACATCTCGTTGGCCGACGGCAAGCCCAACCGCTCGGCGTCGTACAACATCCGCGGCACCACGTCGATCGGTGCGGGCGGCAGCGCATTGGTGCTCATCGACGGCATCGAGGGCGATCCTGCGATGCTCAACCCCAATGACATCGAGAGCGTCTCGGTGCTCAAAGACGCCGCTTCGGCCGCCATCTACGGTTCGCGCGCTCCCTACGGCGTGGTGCTCATCACCACGAAGGACCCGTCGAAACAGAAAGACACCTTCACGATCAACTACACGGGCAACTTCTCCATCGAACAGCCCTTCGCCGTGCCCGACGTCGTGAGCGACGGCTACGTATACGCCTACTTGGCTCGCGAGTCGGACATCAGCCACCGCGGTGCCGACTCGTTCAACAAGCTCAATACGTCGCAGGACTTCTCCTCCTACGCCGGCGGCATGAAGGGCTGGCTCGAGGATTTCCGCCTGCGCAACTTAGCTGGAAACCCGCTCGAAACGATCGTCGACCGCAACGGCCGCTACATCTACTACGGCAATACGGACTATTACGGCGCCCTCTACAAGGACACGACCTTCGCACAGTCGCACAACGTTTCGATCAGCGGTTCGAACGGCAAGATCAGCCACTACCTCTCGGGTCGCATCTACGACTACAACGGTCTGTTCAACTACTCGCCCGATACCTACCGCACGATGAACCTGCGTTCGAAAGTCTCGGCCCAGGTGCTCAAATGGCTCAAGGTGGGCAACAACTTCGAGTATACCCACGACAAGTACCACCTGCCGTCGAGCGGCGAGCAGAGCGACGGCCGCGGCGTCGTCTGGCGCGGCATCAACGGCGAAGGCCACCCCTCGTCGCCGATCTTCAACCCCGACGGCACGCTGACCCACTCGGGCGCTTCGGCGCTGGGCGGTCTGGTGACGGGCAACAACTGGCTCGACCGCACGACCCGTACGCTGAAGAACACCACCTCGGTCAACCTTTCGTTCCTGAACAACACGCTGCGCTTTACGGGCGACTTCACCTTCCGTACCAAGAACTACATCCAGGATAAGAAAGACACGGCCATCCCCTACAGCGAGAAGGAGGGCGAGATCCTCTACCTGGGCAAGCCCGAGACGGGCGACTACATGGCCACGACCACCCAAACGACGAACTACATCGCCACCAACGCCTTCGCCGAGTATGAGAACACCTTCGCCCGGCGCCACTACTTCAAGGCCCTGGCCGGTTACAACTACGAGCAGCAGGACTACCGCTCGATCACGGCCCAGAGCTACGGCCTGATTATGCCCGACCTCGACGACCTCGCTTTCGCGCTGGCCGACGAGGGCAAGACGATCTCCAGCTCGGGCAACCGCTGGCGCTATGTGGGTATCTTCTTCCGCCTCAACTACTCCTACGACAACCGCTACCTGTTCGAGGTCAACGGCCGTTACGACGGCTCGTCGAAGTTCCCCAACAATTCGCAGTGGGGCTTCTTCCCCTCGGCGTCGGCCGCATGGCGCGTCTCGGAGGAGCCCTTCTGGACGGTCGATCCCCGGAGCGTCTCGAATCTCAAGCTGCGCGTGTCGTACGGTGCACTGGGCAACAGCAACGTGAGCCCTTACTCCTACATCGAGAAGTTCTCGCTCTCGAACAAGTACACCAAAGGCCAGGGCGGCGCGAGCAATCGCTACCTCAACGGGCAGACGCTGACCTCCTACGTCACCAGCCCCAACCAGATCCCCGACAACATCGGCTGGGAGACCTCGAAAACCATCGACGGCGGCATCGACCTCGGCTTCTGGGACAACCGCATCCAACTCTCGGCCGACTACTACCTGCGCAAGACGGTCGATATGTACACCGTCGGTCCGACGCTGCCCAACACCTACGGAGCTTCGGCACCGAAGGGTAACTACGCCGACATGAGCACCTACGGTTACGAGATATCGCTCTCCTACAACGACACGTTCAAGGTCGGAGGCAAACCCTTCAACCTGGGGATCAAAGCAACGTTGGCCGACTACTATTCGATCATCGATCGTTACAACAACCCCACGCGCAAACTCTCGGACTACTACGAGGGACAGCGCATCGGCGAGATATGGGGCTATGTCTGCACGGGGCTGTTCCAGTCCGAGGAGGAGATCGCCACGGCGTTCAACGGTAATCCTTACAAGAACAGCCTGATGGAAATTCCCAAGGACCACAACGCCCGTCCGGGCGATATGCGTTTCGCCGACCTGAACGGTAACAACGATATCGACAACGGCGGCGACACGGTCGACAATCCGGGCGACCGCCGCATCATCGGCAACTCGGAGCCGCGCTACATGTACACCATCTCGCTCAACGCCGATTGGAACGGTATCTTCCTCTCGGCCATGTTCGACGGCGTGGGGCGCCAGCAGTGGTATCCGAGCGCCGAGAGTTCGTTCTGGGGCCAGTACAACCGTCCCTACAACCAGATTCCCACCTGGCACATGGGCAATTACTGGACCGAGAATAACCGCAATGCCTATCTGCCGCGCTACACCTCCTATTACCCGCCCTTCTACAAGGGTTTGCAGAACACGCGTTACATCCAGGATGTCTCCTATTTCCGTCTGAAGAATCTTCAGGTGGGCTACAACCTGCCCCGCCGCTGGATTTCGAAGATCGGTCTGTCGAAGGCTTCGGTCTACTTCTCGGGCGAGAACCTCTGGTCGTGGTCGCCGCTCTACCGCCACACGCGCGACTACGACGTGCTGGTGGCATCGAAGGCCTCCGATACGGACCTCTACAGCGGAAACCGCGGCGACGCGATGAACTATCCGACGATGCGCATCTTCAGTTTCGGCGTTTCGATTACCTACTAAAATGACGACAACTATGAAATTATCAGCCATATTCTCTCGACTGTTGCTGGCCGCCACGCTGGCAGGGCTTACGGGATGCGATCTGACCGAAAGCACGCAGACCGAGGCCGACCGCACGATCATCTTCGGCAAAGAGTCGGGTCTGAACCTTTATGTCAACTCGTTCTATCGCAACCTGACGACCCTCGCGCAGGCCTGCCGCCAGGATGCGATGTGCGACCTGGCCGCTGTGCAGGGTCCTTCGCAGTTCATCACGAGCGGTTATTCGGCCGAGACCTCTACCAGTTGGAGCTGGACCACGCTGCGCTCGATCAACTATTTCATCGACGGATGCTACTCCTCGGACTGCACCGTCGCGACTGCTGTGCGCGACAACTATGTCGGCATGGCCCGCTGGTTCCGCGCATGGTTCTACTACAGCAAGTTGCGGCAGTACGGCGAGGTGCCCTGGTTCGGCAGCCAGTTGCAGCCCGACCAGAAAGACCTCATGTACAAGCCGCGCGACAGTCGTGACGTGGTGATCCGCAACATCATTGCCGACCTCGACTTCGCCTACGACCACATCACGCTTACCTCGTCGACGGGCAATTCGCTCGTCTCGAAGTATGCGGCCGCAGCGCTCAAGTCGCGCATCTGTCTGTTCGAGGCGTCATTGCGCAAGTACCACGCCGGGGAGCAGATCGTCGCCGGGCTGAGCGAATACACCCCCGAGGCCCTCTACGCCGAGGCGGTCGACGCAGCCCGCAAGGTGATCGACAGCAAAGTCTACTCGCTCAACCTCTCGGGCGAAACGGCCTACCGCGACCTCTTCACGCGCGAGACGCCGCTGACCAACGAAAACATCCTGGTGCTTTGCGCCAACGGTGCCGAGGGCTTCGAGGGCGTCGCCAACTGGTGGTACAACACCTCGACCTACGGCCAGAAGTGGAGCCTCGTGCGCTCGTTCGTCCACACGTATCTTATGGCCGACGGACAGCGTTTCACCGACCAGACGGGGTACGCGCAGAAGAGCTTCATCGAGGAGATGACCGGCCGCGACCGTCGTCTGGAGCAGGTCGTGCGCGGTCCCGGATACCTCTACGACGGAGCCCCGAAGGCCGCCGATCTGGGCGGTGCCAACCTCACGGGCTACCACTTCACGAAGTTCTCGCAGGACGGCTCGATCTACGAGAGCGGCCACAACAACAACAGCATTCCGATTATCCGCTATGCCGAGGTGCTGCTCAACTACGCCGAGGCGCAGGCCGAACTCGGCGGCGGGGTACTCTCCGATAGCGACTGGACCCTCACGATCGGTGCGCTACGCGACCGTGCCGGGGTTTCGTCGACCCGTCCCACGACGGTCGATGCCTACCTCCGGTCGACCTTCTATCCCGGTTGCTCGAGCGTCGACCTGCTGGAAATCCGCCGCGAGCGCACCATCGAGCTCGTCGGCGAGGGCTTCCGCTTCGACGATCTGCGCCGCTGGAAATGCGGCGAGCTGCTGGCCGACCTTCCGTGGGACGGCATCCACTTCGCGGCGCTCGATACGCCCCTCGATCTCAACGGCGACGGCGTGACCGACGTCTGCTTCCTCAAGCCCGGCTCGAAGGCCCCGGGAGGATTCGCGGGCAACACGGTCGCTCTGACGAGCATCTTCGCCTCGCTCTCCGAGGTGACCCTCGACGCCTTCCGCGAGAGCGGCACGCTCAAAGCTGCGGCCTACGCCGTCGGCAGCGCCGCTGCGGGGTACGACCTCTACTGGTTCCCGGGTGAGGAGCGCATCTGGCACGCCGACGGACGCCAGTATCTCTACCCGGTTCCGGCGCAGGAGATCCGCAATTACGAAGCCGAGGGTTACACGCTTTCGCAGAACCCCGGATGGACGAAATAATCACGCTAAAAACAGAACTGTCATGAAATTCGATAAATTGCTGCTGACGCTCTCGACCTCCTTCATTCTGGCCGTGGGCTGTGGAAATACCGATCCCGACTATTCGGAATTCTACCGGGATCCCGACGCCGGTGCCGAGGAGCCCGGTCCCGACGTGCCGGTAACTCCCGATGACAAGGCGTTCACCGTCAAGGTGATGTCGTTCAACATCCGCTACTACACGGATAAGGACCAAAACGAGCAGAGCTGGGACTTCCGCAAGAAGGCTTTCGGCCCGATGGTCGACGAGATGCGTCCGACGGTCATCGGCGTGCAGGAGGCGCGTCCTCCGCAGCTGACGGACCTCAAAACCATCTGGCCCGACTATGCTTGGATCGGCGTGGGACGCCGTGCGAACGGTGCTCAGACCGACGAGTTCGTTCCTATCTTCTACGATACGAAGGCCGTGGAGCTCGTCTCGGGCGGCGTGCAGGGCAAGGACTGGGGTTGCTTCTGGCTTTCCGACACGCCCGACGTGGCTTCGTGGTACGAAGGTTCGGGCAGTCCGCGTATCGCGACCTGGGCCTTCTTCCGCGACAAGGCCACGGGAGGCACGTTCTTCTTCGTCAATACCCACATCGACGTCAACGGCACGGACGACCAGATTCCCGTCAAGCAGATGGTGGTGCTCAAGGCGCAGATGGACAAGATCAACACCGCCGGACTCCCCACGATGCTGACGGCCGACTTCAACAAGACGCTCGACAATCCGATCTACATCTTCGGGCCGGTCGAGTCGATGACCAACGTGCGGACCTACCTCAACGGCATCGACGGCGGCAAGAACTCCGACAATACGCCGACTTACCAGGCATTCGGCAAACACGCTACGGGGCTGATCGTCGACCACATCTTCTGCTCGGACTTCATCCCCTCGAAGTACCAGGTCGTAACGAAGGCCTACGAGGGCGTGCAGTATATTTCGGACCACTATCCCATTCTGGGAACACTGAACCATAAAACCGGCAAGTAATGAAACGCATAATTATTTGGATGATGGCGGCGGCCGCACTGGCAGTCGGCTGCACGCCCGACGACGAGATCCGGGCGTATGCCGGGTTTTCGACCGACAAGGAGGAGTACCGCACGGGCGATTTGGTGACGATCACCAACACGGCCACGGCCGACGGCGCACTGATCGCCGTCTGCAAGTGGGAGTACATGGGACAGACGCTCTACGACCTGGAGGCTCCCGAACCGTTCTACGTCGACGAAGGCGGCGACTTCGTGATCCGGCAGACGATCACCACCCACCGCGGGTCGGTGCAGATGTCCTGCGAGAAGACCATCCGCGTCATCGACGACAATACGCCGCCCGTGCCCGACTTCTCGTGGCGCATCGGAGGGTCCGTGGAGCCCGCTTTCCATGCGGGCGAGGAGGTCGAATTCATCGACCGCTCGTCGGATCCCGACCCGGACGGTTCGATCGTCGAATGGGAGTGGAACTTCGGCGGCACGATCGTGCGCACGACCGATCCTGCAGAAGCTGCGGCGGTGAAATTCACGTTCGGCGCCCATGGCAAGGTCGACGTCGTGCTGACCGTCACGGACAACCGCCGCGCGAAGGCGTCGAAGACCCGCACGATCGAGGTGGGCAAGAGCCCCACGAGCATGGGTATCTGGTGGAGCTATCCCTACGATACCTCGGGCACGGTCAAGGGGTCGTCCCCGGCCGTGAGCCCCGACGGGAAGTATGTCTATGCGCTCTCCTCGGGCTACCACCTCGTCGGGGTGACGGCCGGAGCCGAGGGCGGTGCGAAGACGTGCGAACTGAATCTCAACCCTGCGGGGGTGTCGGTCGATTCTTTCACCCTCACGCCGTCGGTCGATGAGGACGGCACGGTCTACGCCGTCGGCCATACGGAGATCGGCGGAGCGGATCACGCCGGGCTCTACATCGTCCGCGACGGTGCCGTGTTGCGCATCGCCGATGCGGGTGCGATCTCGAAATCCGAGCACTTCTTCTTCGGTTCGCCCGCCGTTCTGAACTACAACGGTTCCAAATACGTGATCGTCGCGGTCAAGAACATCACCAATTCCAACGCCAACATGAACAACAGCTCCGCGCACGTGCAGCTGTTCGACCCGACGACCGGTTCGGGCGTCGTGGGACTGCATGCCAACTCGGGATCGTTCGGTTCGCCCGTGGCGCTGAAGAACGGCATCATCCTGGCCAGTGGCGGCGGAAACTACGGTACGCGCATCTACCTGCCCATCGGCGGTTCTTGGGCCTTCAATCGTCCCGATTCGGGGAACGACAACACCGGTAACCTCGGTGCCAACGACTACCGCATCTACCAGTACGGCAGCGCTATCGCCGTGAGCAAGGACGGCAAGACCGTCTACGAGGTAGGTCTGAAGAACGGCGCCTCGAACGCCATGATTCTGTGCTACGACGTGGCGGGCATCCTCGCGGCGCCCCATACGATCAAGCCCAGTCCGCTGTGGTCGCAGATGCTCAAAGGCACTCTCGTGGCCAAAACTGCGGCCGGAGGCGTCATCCTCGGCGAGGAGGGCACGGTCTACGTCTCGACCTCGACCCCGGGCTACGTGACGGCCATTTCGGCCGACGGGCAGCAGATCCTCTGGGAGCACGCCGCCGCGGGCGACATCAACGGCACCCCGGCCCTGGGCAACGACGGTGCGATCTATTACAACGACTGCACGCTGGGCAATCTGGTGAAGATCGACGCCGCGACGGGTGAGATGCTCGTGTCGCTGCACTTGGCCGACAACCTCATCTCGTCGCCGACGATCGGTCCCGACGGTGTGATCTACTGCAACGGCATGCTGGACGGCAAACCGACGCTCTTTGCCGTCGACGCCACGGCATCGGCTCCGGCCGACTCGTGGTCGCAGTTGGCCGGCAACCCGTCGAAGACGGCCTGCAAGTATTAATTCTCCACAATCCGACCGCGGGGCGCCGCTCATGCGTGTGCGACGTCCCGCGGTTCGTTTTACCCCATCCGTTATGAAACCTCTTATCACTCTGTTGTTCGCCTGGTGTACGGCCGCTACGGTCCTCGCGCAGGAGCCTTGGACCATTACGGCTGAGCGGATCACGGCGTCCGACTATTACGGCGCGACGGTGGCCAACGGCATGCTCGGCTTGGTTTCGTCGCCCGAGCCGCTGCGTATCGCGCGTGTGGTGCAGGGCGGGCTCTACGACCTTTACGGTCGCGGCCGCACGAGCAATTTCCTGCACGGCATCGACGTTCTGGACGTTGAATTGCGCCTCGACGGTACGCTGATGACCTCCTCGACGGCCGAGGCCTATACCCAGACGCTCGATATGCGGCACGGCACGTTCCGCGGGGCGTTCGACTTCGGGAGCAAGGCCCACGTCGAATACGAATATACGGCCCTGCGCCACCTTCCCTATTCGTGTCTGATGCGCGTCGCGGTCACGGCCCGCGAGGAGCTTGCGCTGACGGCCTCCAACGTGCATACGGTCCACGAGTCGTTGCGCGATCCGCAGGAATCCGTCGGCCGCGTCGACTACGGTTGCGCACCGCTCGATATCTGCACTTCGCTGGCGGCATCGCCCGGCGGCAGCATCGCCATGGGCGGCGCCTCGACTTTTCTCTTTCCCGATTCCTGCGACCGTCCCGAGGTGGTGCACCGCGCAGCCCGGGGTATGGGCGTCCATGCCCAGGAGTTCTCGGTGAAGCTCCAGGCCGGGGAGCGTTACGAATTCTCGGTCGTGGGCACGGTGCTCTCGTCGCAGACCCATGCCGACGTGCGCAACGAGGCCGAGCGGCTGACGGTCTATGCGGCCGTCGAGGGCGCCCAGCGTCTCTGGCGCAAGCACTCCGAAGCTTGGGACCGCCTGTGGGAGAGCGATATCCTCATCGAAGGCGATCCGCAGGCGCAGCAGGATGTCCACAGCATGATCTATCATGCCTACGCCTTCGTCCGCGAGGGTTCGGGACTCTCAGTCTCGCCGATGGGACTCTCGGGCTTCGGCTACAACGGCCACATCTTCTGGGATGCCGACGTGTGGGTATTCCCGGCGCTGCTCGTGCTGCGGCCCGAGCTGGCCGAGTCGATGATCGAATACCGCTTCCGGCGGCTCGACGCAGCGCGCCACAACGCCTTCATGCACGGCTATCGGGGTGCGATGTACCCTTGGGAGAGCAGCCGGACAGGTGCCGAGGAGAACACCGCCGCGAACATCTACGGGCCCTTCGAACACCACGTTACGGGCGATGTGGCCCTGGCGGCGTGGCAGTACTGGTGCGTGACGCAGGACCGCGAATGGCTCGCGGAGAAAGGTTATCCGATGCTGGCGGCCATAGCCGATTTCTGGGCGAGCCGTGCGGAGCGCAACGACAGCGGCGAGTATGAAATCCGCAACGTGATCGGCGCCGACGAATGGAATGTCAATGCGCAGGGCGGCAAGACGGTCGATAACAACGCCTACACCAACGGCGTGGCGCGCGTGGCGCTCGAAGCGGCCAGCAAGGCGGCGCGGGTGCTCGGACGCACGCCCGATCCGCAGTGGGCCGCAGTGGCCCGGGGATTAGTCTTCCGCCGCATGGCCGACGGTGTGACGCGCGAGCACGACACCTATGCGGGTGAGAAGACCAAACAAGCCGACGTCTGCCTGCTGGCATTCCCGCTCGGAGTGATTACCGACCGGGCCCAGATTCGCCGCGATCTGGAGTATTACCTCGCCACGGTACCCCGCAAGCGGACTCCGGCCATGTCGAAATCCATCTATTCGATCCTCTACGCTCGGTTGGGCGACCGCGAGCGTGCGGAGTATTTCTTCCGCGACTCTTATCTTCCGAATCTCAACCCGCCGTTCCGAGTCATTGCCGAGTTCGACGGCGGCACCAACCCCTATTTCATCACCGGAGCGGGCGGCACGTTGCAATCGCTGCTCTTCGGGTTCGGCGGTCTGGAGATCGCCGAGGAGGGCATCCGCGCGGGGCGCGGGATGCTTCCCTCGGCCTGGAGGTCGCTCACGCTCAAAGGGGTGGGGCCCGATCGCAAAACCTATGTCATAAAATGAAAGGTAACTAATACAACTTTATACCGGCTCGGGTTTTCGACTGTCATTTCATACCTGCGGGTCGATGTCTCGCGGCCTTTGGCCGCGTTTACAAATCCGACCTCCCCTGAATCCCCTCCTCGGAGGGAACTTCCGGTGCAACACGCAAGATTATAGCGAGTTGAGATCGGTCTCGTGTAAAATTGTAAAAATTGTCAAATGAAAAAACTGTTTTTCGCATCCCTTCTCGTGCTGGCGGGTGCCTGCGGCGAGGAGCCGAATATCCGTTCGGGGAGTTTCGAGGTCGTCGAGCAGCACCTCGAGGGCAAGCGCAGCGCTGCGACGAACGAGGACGGAATCGTCGTCACGGAGCACTTCGCCGCCGTGATCGACGGCGCCACGGCTAAGTCGGATTTCACGCTCGAAGGCAAAGCAACGGGGCGCTTGGCGATGGAGATCGTCGTGGAGGCCGTGCGCACGCTGCCGCCCGATATCGATGCCCGCGGTGCCATGAAGCGCATCACCGCCGCGTTGCACGATTTTTACGTCGCCCACGATCTTTTGGAGGAACTGGAGCGGGAGCCCGGGCGGCGCTTCACGGCCAACGGCGTGATATACAGCGCCGCACGCCGCGAGGTGTGGCAGGTCGGCGACTGCCGGGTCCTCATGGGCGACATGTGTTCGCGTAACGAGAAGGCCATCGACGGCATCATGTCCGAAGCGCGGGCGGCGATGATCGAGGCGATGCTGGCGCGCGGCATGACGCTCGACCGCGTGCGCGAAGACGATCCCGGACGTGCACTGATCGCTCCGTTTCTGGCCGTGCAGGCCGTGTTACAGAACCATCCCGACCCCGCGCAAGCCTATGCCTTCCCGGTTTTCGACGGGTTCCCGATCCGCATGGAGCAGGTCAACATCTTCTCCGTGGCCCCCGGGATCGACGAAATAGTCCTTACGTCGGACGGCTATCCGGAGGTGCTGCCGACGCTGGCTGCGAGCGAATCCCGTCTGGCGGAGATTCTCGCCCGCGATCCGCTCTGCTTCCGCGAATACCGTTCGACGAAGGGAGTGCGCCCGGGCTGCGTGTCGTTCGACGACCGGGCCTATCTGCGCATCCGACTGACCGAACCCGAATAAACTTCCGCTATGAAACGAATGCTTCTTTTGGCGCTGCTCCTCGGCGCATTCGGTGCTGCCGAGGGCCGCGTCACATTGCCGCCGATTTTCGGCGATTGCATGGTCCTCCAACAACAGAGCGACGTGCGGCTGTGGGGCGAGGCGACACCCGGACGGCGCGTCGTGATCCGACCCTCGTGGAACGGAGGTACGGTCGCGACCCGTGCCGATGCCGATGGACGCTGGAGCGCCCTTCTCCGAACTCCCGGCGCAGGCGGTCCGTACACGCTGACGATCAGCGACGGCGAGCCGCTCCTACTGCGCGACGTACTCGTCGGCGAAGTGTGGTTCTGCTCCGGGCAGTCCAACATGGAGATGCCCATGGCCGGTAAGGCCAATCAGCCGGTCGCCGAAGCCGCGGAGTGCATCGCACTGGCCGATCCGGCGCTTCCGATCCGCATGTTCACCGTCGAGCAAGCCGGGGCGCGTACCCCGCAGCAGTCGTGCGGCGGGCAGTGGCTGCGCAACGATCCCGCCGCCGTGGCTTCGACGAGCGCCGTAGGCTGGTTCTTCGCCGATTACCTCCGTCGTGCGCTGGGTGTTCCCGTCGGTATCGTCGTATCGTCGTGGGGCGGCACGGCCATCGAGGCGTGGATGAACCGCGAGACCTTGGCCGGGTTTTCCGAACTCGATCTCGCATTCCTCGACGACGATACCCCCATCGCAGAGCCCAAATACCGCCCCACGATGCTCTACAACGCGATGTTGGCACCCCTGCGGGGGCTTGCCGTGCGAGGATTTCTCTGGTACCAGGGTGAATCGAACCGTCACGAACCGGCGCTCTACCGGCATCTGTTGCCCGCCTTCGCGGAGATGCTCCGCCGCGAGTGGGGGCGGGGCGAACTGCCGTTCTACTATGTGCAGATCGCACCTTTCGCCTACGAGGATGCCGCGCTCGCGGGCACGGCGTTAGTGCGCGAAGCGCAGTTGCAGGCGCTCGACGACATTCCGTCGGGCGGCATGGTGGTGACGATGGACTTAGGCGACGAAGGGTGCATCCATCCGGCCCGAAAGCGTCCCGTAGGCGAGCGGCTGGCCCGGCTGGCGCTGGCGAAGAGCTACGGCAGGCCGGGCTTCGACCCCGTATCGCCGCGTTTGCAGTCGATGGAGACGATGGACGGACGGAGCCTGCTCACGTTCGACTGCGGCCCGGAGGGACTCGCTCCGTTAGGCGTTCGCTTCGAGGGCTTCGAGGCGGCCGGTGCCGATCGACGCTTCTACCCGGCCGAAGCGTGGATCGAGAAAGGCACCGGGAGGCTCGTGGTCGCCGCTCCGCAGGTCCCCGAGCCCGTTGCCGTGCGCTATTGCTTCCGCAACTATGCCGTCGGCACGCTGTGCAACCGCTTCGGAGTGCCCGTATCCTCCTTCCGTACCGACGACTGGCCCGTGGAGTAGCCGATGCGTCCGGTCCCGACGCGAATACCCGACCCCACCCGTGCGCATTCGACGTGCGGGTGGGTTTGTTCTGTCCGAAAATATCGCCGCAATTCCAAAAAACAAAATCGAGTTTCCGGGCGAGCAATGCTTGGAACAAAAATCTTTGTAATTACAATCCCCCAACGAGTGTTGCGTATTCGGACCATTTTCCTCCATTCGCGTGTGAAAGTGTTTCGCTAATCCTTGCCGCGAAACTCCGGCGATTTTAAGTAAGTACGGATCTGCTATCGGGGTTCGACAGGATATGGGGGCTTTTTTATTGGACGATGATTGGCTGCCCGATGTTCTGGGAACAAGCTCGAAGCTGAGGGGCGCGACGGTAAAGAAGGTATTGATGGCAAGGATGGTCAATACGGGAAACCGGGTGTCGACGGTAAGGGCGGTATTACCCCGCGGTGGTAGATCGAGGATGGTGTTGGAACGTTTCGATGGATAACGGTACGACATGGGCCTGCCTTGGTAAAGCTATCGGTGCGGACGGCGAACATGGAGCAGACGGCGTTTCCATTTCCAACGTATTGCGTAAGGATGTCAAACAGTAGATAATCAGCTGTTTTATGCGTCTCGGAATCCGAAAGTCGCGGGATCTTGCCTCTCAGGACTCGCCTTATCAATCAAGAGGTTGCAACCTTTTTTTGTGTCCGTCCCGGGAATGTGCGGGGATATTCGGCGCCGGAATCCATGCGGCCTCGTCTCGTAGTGCGGGAAATCGAATCTCGGGGGCTTTCATCGAGCACCTCGATACATCGGTGCGGTGCGCTTGCAATACCCGGCCGAACCGTATTCCGGATACTCCGGATGCGGAGCGTTTCCGGAATTTCGTTCGGGATACCGATGTCTTTCGTAATTAGAATGTCTGACGACGGATCATCTGGAAATCGCATTTGATTTTGGCCATGTTGCGATCGCGGATCATCCGGGCAACCAGCACGCCCATCTGGCGGAAGTCGGTGGATATGGTGGTCAGACCGTTGAGGATGATTTCGCTGATCGGCGATTCGTTGTAGGAGATGATGCTGATATCGCGGCCTACCTTATAACCCAGTTCGCGGGCATGTCGCACCAGTTCGATCAGGCCCCAGTCGTACTGACTGTTGAGAATCATATAGACTTCGCGTTCGCGGATGATCTCGGGAACGATCTTCGTGTGGAACTCCACGGCGATGTCGTTGTCGCGGCTGAAACGTTCGACGGCACGCCGTACGGATTCGTGGTAAAGACTCGACGAGAGGGTCACGACATTGAGCTTGGCGTAGGTGCGGAGTTTCTTAAGTCCGTAGCCCAGACCCTCGTAAGCGTCGTTTTCGAAGTCCTGGTAGACGGCTCCGTAGTTGCCCGGCAATTCGCGCATCCAGTGGTCGACCATGATGAGTTTGCGGTTGGGAATGCGTTGCAGAATCTTCAGCACGCGTTTCTGCGATGCCTTGTCGAGCGGGAAGTGGGGCGTGATGACATAATAGTCGAACAGGTCGAGATTCTCCTCGACGAAATATTCGAGCATGTCGATATTCTGGTTGTGGAGCCGGATGGTGATTTCGGCCGTGTCGCCCATCTCTTCGGTGAACGAATTGAACAGCACCTGTTTGTAGTTGCTCAATTTGTCGAAGAGTACCAATATGTTGAGTTTGTTCGCCTTGTCGGAGGTCGACACATAAAAACCTTTGCCCTGTTTGGCATCGATGTAGCCTTTGTCGCGCAGCAGCGAGTAGGCTTTCTTGACGGTCTCTTTCGAGATGTCGAGCAGCGATGCAAGTTCGTTCATCGAGGGCAGAAGATGACCTTCGGGATATTCGCCGCTACGCACGAGCCGTTCGATATCGCCGACGATCTGTTTGTAAACGGGAACCTGGCTATCCTGATCTATTTTAATCTTTTCCGGCATATGGGTGTTAAAAAAGTGAAATAATCTTGTAATATTCGGTTTCTTTTGTTTATATTTGCACCACACTACACAACACTATTGCGTGCGGTACCACACCTCACAACTTATATGTTACAAATTTAGATAAAAAATCGTTTACCCCCCCCCTGAAAAATGAAAAAAGTTTTATTCGTCAGTTGTTTGATCGCAATCTTGGGCACCGAGGCGATGGCTCGCCACTGGTCGCTGACCTGGAAACGTATGCACATGACAGCACCCCGGCTGGAACAGATCGGACGTTTGGCTACCGACGGGGCGGTCGCCGATCCGTTTTGGTCGGTAGGGTGCGAGACGCTCGATCGCAGTTATGCCGACTTCGGGGCTTACCGCAACTATGTAGCTCCGCTCGGAGTGGGTTGCGCACGCATACAGAGCGGTTGGGCGCGGTGCGAGCAGACGCGCGGCCGCTACGATTTCACCTGGCTGGACGAAATCGTCGACGGTCTCTGCGCGCAGGGAGTGAAGCCTTGGATGAATCTCTCGTACGGAAATCCGCTCTATGGGGCCGACAAGGGTCTCGGATCGAAGATTTTCACCGATGAGGAGACATTGCAGGCCTGGGAATGCTTCGTTATGGCCGTCGTCCGTCGTTACAAAGACCGGGTGACGGAATGGGAAGTTTGGAACGAACCCAATCTGGGACGCAATGCCGACAAGCACGAGGCCTATGCCCGGCTGTTGATGCGCACGGCGGAGGCTGTGCGCCGGGTCGATCCCGAGGCCGTTATCATCGGCTTGGGACTTTCGCGCATGCCCCTGGACTTCACGAGCGGGGTGCTCGACATCCTTCGTCGCGAAGGCAAACTCGGCCTGCTCGACTACGTGAGTTTCCATCCCTACTACGAGAATCCCGACGATGCTACGCCCGGCATCGAGGCGCTTGCTGCGCTGGTGGCCTCCTTCGATCCGCGTATCCGTCTGTTTCAGGGCGAGAGCGGCTGTCCTTCGACGCTCGAATGGGGCCATGCACTGCGTTATCACGAGTGGAGCGAGTACAGCCAGGCCAAGTGGATTATGCGACGTATGGCCAACGATTTCACGTTGGGCATACGTTCGTCGATCTTCACGCTCGTCGACCTGCAATATCCCAACATGCAGCAGTCGTTCGGACTCTTGCGCACCGACTTGCTCAAACAGGTGGTCTACGAGCGCCCGTCGTATCATGCCGTGCAGCATATGGTCCGGCTTCTCGGTTCCGACAAGACGTCGGGCGGACGACTGGCATGCCGTGCCAATACGGCCCGTGAAACGGTCGTCGTGGGGATTCGACGGAACGATCGTACGGTCGGTGCCATGGTGTGGCTGAGCGACCGTGTTCCGGGGGACGAGCAGCAGTGGGAAGAGATCGAACTTACGATCGAGAGCCTTTCGCTCAAGGATCCGGTATTGGTCGAGCCTATTACGGGACGCGTTTTCGCTCTGCCCGTGTTGCACGGTAGCCGAATCGGCGGCCGCATGAAGTTCACGGGACTGCCCGTCTGGGACAGCCCGATGCTGCTTCTCGAACGCAGTGCCGTGACGCTCGATGCCCCGGCGGTCGAACGCCAGGCAGCCGGTTCGACCGATGATATGTTGTTCTGATCCTAACACGAATGAACCATGAATAAAACCGTTCTCGGGTCCGAACGCCCGAATTACAAATGGGAAGTGCTGGCCCTGCTGTGGGTGGCCTTCCTGCTGAACCAGGCAGACCGCCAGGTCTTCAACGTCGTATTGCCGCTTATCCGTGAGGATTTGGGGCTGAGCGACGTGGCGGTGGGGTCGATCGCCACGGCCTTCAATCTCGTCTATGCCGTGCTGGTGCCGGTCGGCGGATTGGTCGGCGACCGATTCAGCCGCAAGTGGATCGTTACGGCGAGCATTCTTTTCTGGAGCGTCGCCACGATGTTCACGGGACTTTGCAGCGGGTTTCTGATGCTCGTCCTGATGCGCAGCGTCGCGACGGGAGGAGGCGAAGCCTTCTTCGGTCCGGCCAATTATTCGCTTCTGGCCCAGTATCACGACCGTACGCGAGCTTTCGCCATGTCGATCCACCAGACGGCCTATTATATCGGTATCATCGTCAGCGGCTATGCGGCCGGATACATCGGGCAGCGATGGGGCTGGCGGAGCGCCTTCTATATTTTCGGTGCCATCGGATTGATTCACGGTCTGGTGATGGCCCTGCGGCTCAAGGATAAATCCCGGACGACGACTGCGGCGTCCGCGAAGACCGAGGAGGACAAACCCCGGATCGCCGAGGGTTTCCGCATGGTCTTCACCACTCCCACGGCGTTGATTCTCACGCTCTCGTTCTCGGGGCTGATCTTCGTGCTGACGGGTTATCTCACGTGGATGCCCACCTATCTCTACGAGCGTTTCTCGATGGATCTGGCCGGTGCCGGGTTCCACTCGATGTTTTACACCCATCTGTTCGCCTTCTTCGGCGTGCTCATCGCCGGGCGCTTGTCCGATAGTCTCGGCGCGCGATGTCCTGCGCGGCGCATGGCCATGCAGGGGTGCGGGCTGCTGCTGGCCGTGCCGTTCATCGTGATGATGGGGCACTCTGCTACGCTGTGGATCATCTATGTCGGTTTCGCAGGCTTCGGCTTCGCCCGCGCGTTCTTCGATGCCAATACCTATACGGTGCTCTACGACGTCATTCCGCAGCGTTACCACTCGTCGGCCTCGGGCGTGATGATTATGATCGGCTTCGGAATCGGTGCTTTGTCGCCCGTGGTGCTGGGGGTCGTGAAGGAGGTCGCGGGGCTCTCGGCCGGTATTACGATGCTGGCGGCTGTGTGGCTCGTGTGCGGACTTCTGATGCTCGCGGGCAGCAAATTCTTCTACATGAAAGACTACAACAACGTAAACCATGACTGATACACTCAAAACTCGTAAAGCGAAAGCCGGGTTGCTGCTGGTCGCCTCGCCTCGCTTCAAGCATCTGGGCGAGGGACTCGTCCGCGGCACTTACGCCGAACGTAAGAATCGGGATGTCGAGCATATTCTCTCGACGCTGGATTTCCTCGACGTCGTCTTTCCGGGTATCGTCTACGACAAGCCGGAAGCCGAGGCGGCGATGGATCGCTTCTATCTGGAGAAGGTCGACTTTGTGATCGCCGAGTTCCTCTCCTGGTCGGAGGATTTCGCCTGGATACGCTTCCTGAGGGATATGCCCCAGGTGCCGATCCTCTTCGTCAACGTCGCCCGCGACCGCATGACTTTCCACGACACGCTCGACGAAGACGATTTCATCGACTACCTCTGCGCCGGGACACTCGTCGGTTCGCTCGAAGGCTCGGGTTCGGTGACCCGTATAGGTCGCCGCCACGTCAAGGTGGTGATGGGTTCGCGCGAGGAGGCGATCTCCGAAATCCGGACTTTCGCCTCGGCCGCCCGGGTACGCGCTATCTTGCGGCAGTCGACGGTGGGTCTGCTGGCCAATTTCAACGAGGCGATGTGGTCGACCTATCTGGATCCTTACGCCGTTTTCACCAAACTGGGGCCCGAAGTCCGGTTCCTGCCTTACTCGACTTACGGCGAGACGATCGATGCCGTCGCCCCCGAAGAACTGCGTGCCTACTGCGACGAGTTGACCGCGCGCTATCGGATGATGGACGACGTCGCCTACGACAAATTCGAGGCTTCGGCCCGCGCCTCGATCGGTCTGCAAAAGATGGCCGAGCGATCGGATATCGACGTGATGGTCTTCAACGATATCGACCGTGCGATGTTCGAACTGGTGGGATTGCGGGCCGGGTTCTACCACCCGTGGTTCAATGCCAACTGTTCGGTGCTCGTTCCCGAGGCCGATATGGGTGCGGGCTTGATTACCTACATGCTCAAACTCATCTCGGGCCGGCATGTCAACTTCCTCGAGCCGTTCCATATCGAGAGCGAGTTCGGAACCTTCGCCGGCGGACATGCGGGCCCCAACGACCACAACGACCCCGCATGGCAGCAGAATGTCGTGATCGCCCGCGACGTGCGGTTCGCCAAGACCTCCTACAAATACGCCGGAGCGCCTTTCGCCTGGTATCGGATCTCTCCGGGGCGCAAGACGATGGCCCAGTTGGTCGAGTGCGAGGGGCGTTACAAGTTGGTTGCCACGCTGGTCGACTCGCTTCCGGGCGAACACCTGTTGGCTACCTATTCCCACAGCATTTTCCGTCCGGTGGTTCCCGTCGAACGCATGTTCGAGCGGATCATCGAAATCGGCACTACGCAGCATTTCGCCCTGGTCGACGGCGACTATCTGGCCGAATTGAAGGTTTTGGCGGAGTTGATGGACTTCGAATATCATCAGATCGTATAACGCATTCGTAAATAACCCTAAAAAACGTGTACCATGAGTTTCATGTACAACCCCTATCCGTATGACGACCCCCGTGCCGTCAACCGCCCGCAGCTTCCCAGGGAGGCCGCCGATGCCGTCGTTTCCGGAACCCTCAGAGTCGCTTCGACGCTGGCTGCCGAGTGGGCCGCCCGCATCGAGGCCGACCCTTCGAAGAATGTCGTAGTGGCCTTCGACGGTTACGTGACGGCCGATTGGACGCGCACGATCAATCTGCTTGCCCAGCAACTCGGTCTGAAAGGCATCGCTTTAGAGACTATTTCCTTCGCCGAGTGCTTCAAATCGGGCGAGGAGATCAACGCCATGATCGATCCTTATCTCGAATGGGACCGCTCGAAGGATCCCACGCTCCTTTACGGACGTATTTTCAAGGGCGGTTACGAAGCCTTGCTCGACCCGGAGAAGTTCGAAGCCCTGCGCGAACGGATCGCCGGAGCTCGCCGGGCGACCGGCAAAGGTCATGTGGTGATCGTATACGGCAACGGCTGTCTGATCGCATCGTTGCGCGACCTCTACGATGTCCGCTGTTTCTTCGACGTGACACCCAAGGAGTCGATTCTGCGGATCCGTCGCGGCGCCTATGCCAACCTGGGCGACAGGATACCTCGTCCGGCCAATCAGGTAATTCGCCGCTGCTACTATGCGGATTTCGAAATGGCCCTGCACCTGCGCGGCGAATTGTTGCGCGGCGGATCGCTCGATTACTATTTGCCTTCGGACAAGGCCGACGGCGTGCAACTTATTCCGCGCGAAGCGCTCGAGGCCATCCTCGCAGCTATGGCGACCTATCCGTTCCGGTGCAAACCGGTCTATCTGGAGGGTGTCTGGGGCGGTACTTACGTCAAGAAACTCCGCAACCTCCCGGAGGCCATGCGCAACTGCGCCTGGGTTTTCGACCTCATACCGATGGAGGTGAGCATCGTGGTCGAGGTCGGCGACGAGCAGGTCGAATTCCCGTTCTTCACCTTCGTGCAGAAGGAGGGCGAGGCGATCATGGGAGCTCCGTGCGTGAAGAAATTCGGCGGGTATTTCCCCATCCGCTTCAACTACGACGACTCCTACCACAGTACGGGCAACATGTCGATCCAGGTGCATTCGGGCTATGAATACAACCGCGACAATTTCGATGAACTGGGCCGTCAGGACGAGAGCTATTACGTCGTGGTGGCGGGTCACGATGCCAAGACCTTCATCGGGTTCCGCGACGATGCCGACATCGACCGTTTCATCCGCGAAATCAAACTGGCCGACACGGAATACAAGCCTGTCGATTACCTGAAATACGTGAGTTACGAGTCGTCGAAACCCGGTTTGCAGGTGATGATTCCGGCCGGAACGATTCACTCGTCGGGACGCAACCAGGTGGTGCTCGAAATCGGCAGCCTTACGATCGGCTCCTATACGTATAAACTCTACGACTATCTGCGTCCCGATTTCGACGGCAAACCCCGTCCGATCCACACGTGGCACGGCGAGCGGACCCTCGCGCGCGAACGTCGCACGAGCTGGGTGCGGCAGAATATCGTACAGCAGCCCCGCGTCGTTCGCAAGGGCGACGACTGGGCCGAATATATCGTCGGCGAGCACGATTTGCTCTACTTCTCGCTGCGTCGTCTGGAGTTCGAGCGGCGTATCGAGGACGATACGGCCGGGAAGTTCCACGTGCTTGCGCTGGTCGACGGCGAGCGTATCCGCATTCGTTCGGTGGAGAATCCCGAGCGTTATTTCGACGCCGAGTTCATGGATATGGTCGTCGTGCCGGCCGATATGGGCCGCTACGTGATCGAGAATCTCCGCGTAGAGCCTATCTGCGTGCACAAGACGATGCTCAAGGATGGTTTCGACTGCGAATAACAGTTGTCGGCTGCTGCTCGACGTGGGCGGCACCTTCGTCAAGTCGGTCGTGGCGGACTCCGCCGGGGAGTTGATCCCCGGTTCGGAGTTCACCTGCCCGATGCGTTCGGACGGCACGGCCGAGGAGATTCTCGGCTCGCTGTCGGCGACCGTCGACCGGGGTGCGGACTTCGCCGCAGCGCATGCGTTGGTTCCGGCGGGGATCGGCATCGCCATCCCCGGACCGTTCGACTACGTGCGGGGTGTCGCGCGCATGGAACATAAGTTCCGCGCCATCTACGGCTTCTCGCTCGCCGACTGGCTGCATGCGCTGCCGGCCGTGGGCCCGGCGATGCCTCTGCGCTTCGTGCATGATGTCAATGCCGTGCTGCTGGGCGAGATGACCCGCGGGAATGCGATCGGATACGCCGATACGGCGGTCGTGACGATGGGTACGGGCCTCGGTTTCGCCGTCGCCTCGAAGAACGAGGTGCAGTATGCGCCGACGGGGTCGCCGCGTCTGCCGATCTACAACCGTCCCTACGGCGACGGTATCCTCGAAGATTATGTTTCCAAGCGCGGTTTCCTGCGCGCCTACGGCGAAATCGCGGGAGGACCGGTCGATCCGGCGCTTACGGTCGCCGATCTGGGGCGTATGGCCGCAGAGGGCGATGCGACAGCGTCGGAGACCTTCGCCCGCGTGGCCCGGATCCTAGCTGCATCGCTCCGCCCGTTGCTCGACCGGGAGCGGATCGAATGCCTGTTGCTGGGCGGGCAGATCTCGCGTTCGTTTCGCTTCATGGAGCCGGCTCTCAGGGAGGGCCTCGACGGTATTCCGTCGCTTCGGCGGGTGGCTCCCGTGGCTCATATCGGCGAAGCGGCGTTCTACGGCGTCCTCGCCGGGTTCTGAACGCTTCGGTCGTGCATACGCGAATCCCCCTGCGACGTCTGAACGTCGCAGGGGGATTCGTTTGCGCGTCGCCGGATGTTTCAGGCGAGCAGCCGGTAGTCGAGGTGCCAGCTTCGCATCTCGCCCGGGAAGATCTTGAACGGAACGTAGGGTTCGAGGCACGCGACGGTGGGGCAGGCCCAGAATACCGTGTGGGAGAGTCGTCCGCTGCCCGAGACCTCGACGCCCGCTCCCGTGCGGCGATTGCGGATCGCGAACCCGAAGCTCTCCGAAGCGGGATCGTGGCCGTGCAGGTCGCCCATGAAAACCGATTCTCCGGGGCGAAGGTCGCGGCTGAACGCGATGCCGTCGGGTGTCAGCGCGACGCTCCGATAGGGTTCGCGCCAGTTGCCCTCCGGGCGGAAAGGAAGTAGGATTTCGGTGTCGCAGCCCGTCGCGATACGGTCGAGGGTGAAGAAATTATGGTTGTAGACATGCCCTGCGAGCTGCGAAGGCCCGAGGTTCCGGAGCATATACTCGATCCTTAGGTGCGGGCCGTCGGTCAGCCGCACCGTTTTGCGGTAGTCGTAGCCGTAGTGGTCGCTCAGTATCCGGTGGCGGAATTCCACGCTGTCGCGTGCGGTCTGCACCTCGCGGATTCCCGGATCGACGATTTCGTAGAGGCGAAATCGGTCGTAGGGGGTCGTTTCCTCGGGGCGGCGCAGCGTGCCGACGCCGATTTTCAGAAACTCTTCGCCCGGACGGGCTTCGTCGTAGCCGATCTGCGTGAATTCGTCCACGGGACCGCAGATGCCGTCGTGGCGCAGCGGATCGTGGTGTGCGAACCACTCGTCTACGTAGCGGTGGCCGGCATAGCGCAGGCTCCGCACTACGCCGCTCCAGTCGAAGCGCGTGCCGCGGTAATAGCCCTTATCGGCGTCCGGCAGGCAGAGGACAGCCGTTACCTCGTGGGCACAAAGCCTCGAAGCGGGAAATTCCGGTACCCGGGTACCGGAATTTCCTGTTGTCGGGTTCGTTTGCGGAGCGCTCATGCTACTTCTTCTTTTCGTAGATCAGCACTGCGAGATCGTATTGGCCCAGCGTCGTCTTGCGGCCGTCGGCCGAGACTTTGGCGTCGCCCAGCACGGCGCTTTCGACGAAGCGGTAACCCGGTACTTCGATCGTCGCGGGGACGGCTTTGCCTTCCGTAGTGCGGGTCGCTACGATGGCCATGCCGTCGCCGTCGACGTAAGCGCGCGCTTCGATGGCAGCCTTGCACTTCACGGCGAAACCTTCCGTATCGCGGTAGGTGCCGGCCAACAGCAGGTCGGCATAGCGCTCTTTGATGGCGTTGGCTTTCGCCAGATAGGCCTGGTAGCGGGGTGTTTTGTCGATCAGATCGCGGCAGCGGTAGATCTCGATGTCGTTGCGCAGCCCCTTGAGCAGCGTGTTGTTCACACGACGTTCGATGTCGGTGTCGTCACGAATCTCGCGGTCGGAGATGACCACTTCGGGGAACGTGTAGCGGAACCAGTCGATGAAACTGTTCGGACCGGCCGTCCGTTCGTAGATGTGGATGTAGTCGCAGTATTGCGCCGTGGCGTCGGTGAGCCATTCGGTACCCAGGGCGAAGTCGGGATCGTGCTTCATGTTGTTGTCGCGTATGATCTTCAGCACTTCGGCCTTGTCGGCGATGACGCGGAGGTTGGGCACGGGGAATTCGCGGCTCAGGTCCCAGTTGGTCGCTTGCTCGCCGTAGCCCAGCTGGTCGTAGAATACGCTGTTGGCTCCGTATTCGCGGGCGCGGTCGGCCCATTCGACGAGCATCTTGCGCCAGATCGGCGCCCGGGTGTCTGCTACGACGAACGTGCGGGCGTTGTAGTCGGCCAGGAACGTTCCGAGGCCCGAGAAGCGGTATTGCTCGGTGAATTCCGCTCCCGTATTGTCGCGGTAGCAGATCTCCTTGCCTTTGCCGCTCTTGTAGAACTCGCTTTCGCGGTCGATGAGTTTGCCGTTGAAGTAGAGCAGCACCTTGCCGCCGTCCTTCTTGTAGTCGGCGATGGCGCGGCGCAGTCCCTCGTCGCCTCCCTGCGACGGGTCGGCGACATAGTCGGGATTGCCGTTGTCCATGCCGCTTTCCCACCATCCGAAGACGAAAGCGGCTTCGGCGCCCACGCTTTCGCCTACGCGTTTGATGCGTCCCGGCAGGTCGGTGTATCGGAAGAGTACTTCGCCGTACTGATGGCGGAAGATAACGCGTTGCCAGCTCTTCATTTTCTTGACCCACATGGGCGTTTCGCGATGGTCCCACCATGTGTCGGCCCAGCGGCGGTAGAACTTCGACGTCTGATGCCACGATCCCGAGTAGGGGGCTACGACGTTGGCGTCGCAACGCCACGTCTCGCCGCAGAAGCATTGCGGAAATTTGTGGAATCCGGCCTCCAGACGCGTGAATGCGCCTTCGGCATCGGGGTAGAGACGCAGATCGTGGCCCGTGTCCTGGAACGTCGCGTCGTGGCTGCCGAAGTAGAGTCCTTCGTCGTCGGTGAAGAAAGCGAAACAGTTCGAAGCCATGTTGCCGCTGCATCCGGCCGTGACGTCGCGCATGGGATATTTGGCGTTCATCTGACGGAACAACTGTGCCGGCGTACGATAGGGTTTGCTGTTGCTGTACTTGAGGATCACGCTCTTAGGGTCGGAGAAGACCTGACCGCCCGTGTGCGTGAGGAGCAGTTTGTGGTCTGCGGGCAGCGGCAGATCGGTCACGAGGGGGTAGTGCAGTTCGCGGACGATCGTGTGCGGTTCGTTGTTGGAGATCTCCGACGAGAAGCGTACCAGGTCGTCGTCGAGCGCGACCGTGAAGCGTGCCGAGATGGCTACCGTGCGGCCGTCGTAACGCAGGCTGTCGTAAGCGATGACGATCTTATCGCCCTCCTGGCGCACGGCGGGGAGTTGTTCGCCGCCGAGGATCTGCAACTCCTTGTATCGGGGCATATCGAAATAGAGGCGCCAAAGGTAACCGCCGCCGGCGTACTCCCGGTTCGTGGTCAGGTTGCGGAGCGAGACGAGGTTGCCCCGATCGTCGATCGAGACCTGCAACTTGTCGTTGCGCAGCGTGTGCTGCCCGGGAGCCGCCGCGAGCGAGGCCGCGGCGAAGAGCAACAGTGAGGTGAGGATTGTTTTCGGTTTGAGTGTCATGGTGTTTTCGATTGTGATTCCGATGGTTCGCTTCGGGTCGTACGTCGCCGGATGTCGCGAGGACACCCGGCGACTGTCCCGGAAATTACCAGCCGATGTTGTTGTCGACGGCCAGATTGGGCATCACGTTGGTCGTGGTGACCGGAATGGGGAACAGATAGGATTTAGGCGTTACGAATACGCGGGTCTGGAGTACCTGGGCATATTCGGTGAAGAAATTCTGGTTGTATTTGCTCTTGTCGATGATCGTATTGGCCGGCAGTTCGGATGCGGAGAGCGCATTCATGAAGTCGGGACATCCGTTCTCGTCGATGCGGGGCGTCGCGCCGTGGAACCACATGCCGTTATCGATCCATTTGCGTTGCGCCGTCTCGTTCTTGCGGACCAGACCCATGCTCGGTCGGGAGAAGGCGCTCTGTCCGATGCGCCAGCGCCATACGTCCCACAGGCGGATCGCATCTTCGAAAGCGAACTCCATACGGCGTTCCGTGCGGACGATCTTGCGCAATTCGGCCTGATCGGTATTCTTGACGGCGGGGTAGTTCGGCGACGATACGGCCACCTTGTAGGCGCGTGCGCGCACCTGGTTGATGGCGTCGCGCGCGTCGTCGTCGCACTCGCCCAGTTCGATTTTCGCTTCGGCGTAGATCAACAGCACTTCGGCATAGCGGATCACCAGTTTGTCGGGATCGGCTTCGAACGGCGCGAGCCAGTCTTCGTCGACCTTTTTCTTCAGCACCAGGCCGTTGTAGGAGGCGTACTGATTGCTGGAACCGGCGATCTTGTAGGTCTGCGAGTCGTTGTTCTGCACGTATCCTCCGTCGCGGTCGCTATAGACCTTGTCGGTATCGAAGTGCGGATCGAAGATCACGCCCAGGTGTTTCGTGCCGAACTCGACGATGGTGTAGGCGCAACGCGGGTCGCGATTCTTGAACGGTTCGTGTGGGTCGTAGAGCGGCGACTTGTCGATCGGAAGACCGTCCGAGCAGATGAACGAGCAGAGGAGGTCCCACGACGGACAGCAGGTCGTACAGGTCGAGGCTCCCGACAAGCGGGGCAGTTTGGCCGTGATGGCGCCGCCGTTCAGGTACATCGACGAAGATTCGTTGGTCAGCGCCTTCGAGCGCGGAATGATGAAGATACCTTCGGGCGAGTGTTTGGTGCGGGTCAGAAAGAGTTCGCCGAAATCCTCGTGCAGCGTGTATGCGCCCAGGGTCATGCAGTCGCGGGCTGCGTCGCGGGCTACGCCGAACAGTCGTACGGCTTCGTTTTCATCGGCTTCGCCATAGCCGCAGTTGGCCTCGGTGTCGTTGCGGCGGATCGAGGCGAAGTGGAGGGCATAGCGGGCCTTCATGGCGTAGGCCGCACCTTGGGTGGCGCGTTCGACCTCGCCGCTGCCGTAGAAGACGGGAAGCAGGCGGGCCGCTTCGTCGAACTCTTTCAGCACATCTTCGAGGACCTGCCATTTGTCGCTGCGCGAAAAATTGTAACCGGCCTGACGTCCTTCTTCGGTATCCAGGTCGAGGTCTTCGGGAACCACTACGGGATTGCCGAAGTAGAGCATGATGCGTGCGTAGAAACAGGCGCGGTAGAAACGTGCGCAGCCCATGATGCGGTCGTAGCGGTCGCGGTCCATCGATCCTTCGAGTTTCTTGATTTCGCTGATGATCTTGTTGCAGCGGTTGATACCCGTGTAGGACATGTTCCAGAGACGCGTCACGTGCAAATGCGAGGCGTTCATCGTGTTTTTGAGGTAGGTGCTTACCGAGGCGCGATTGGTCATGTCGTCCGTGTGGAAGGCCATCTCGGTGGTCGACGAGCCCCATTCGTTGCGTTCTTCGGGCCAGTAGGTGTGGTGCAGCAACGCGTTGAGGTTCATTTCGAACTGTTCGGCCGTCTGGAACCAGTTACCGGTGCTTACCTCGTCTTTGGCCGAAAGGTCCAGGTCGCTGCACGAGCAGATCGTGCCGGCTGCCAGGACGAGAAGTGCGTATTTCGCGATTTTCATCTTTGTAGGGTTTTACGACGTTAGAATTTCAGTTGGGCCGATACGAGGATCGATTTGGTGATCGGGTAGGACGTAGTGCCCACCTCGGGGTCCCATCCTTTGGGGAAATGGCTGTGGGTGAAGAAGTCGGTGAGCGAAACGCTGAAGCGGAGCGATTTGACCGAGATGCGGTTCATCCACTTCTGAGGCAGCGTGTAGCCCAGCGAGATGTTCTTGATCCGGAAGTAGGAACCGTCGAAAAGCCAGAAGTCGGAGATGGCGTAGTTATTGTCTGCGCTCGTATAGGAATAACGGGGATATTTGGCGCGCAGGTTCTGTTCGATGGTGTTCTTGACACTCCAGGATTTCCCTCCCCCGATATAGGCTGGGACGTTGTATATCTGACCGCGATAGGCCTGTACCATCTCGTCGGTGAGGTAGGCGTTGCGACTGCCGACACCCTGGAACGTGAGGTTGAAGTCGATGCCTTTCCAGTTCAGATCGATCGAACCTCCGTAGTTGAAGTGGGGGAGCGACGATGCGAGCACCTTACGGTCGTAGGAAGCATTGATCGTCGGGTTCTCGGGATCGGCGTCCGCGAGGTTCTTGTAGCGGATGTCGCCCAATTGCGAGGTTCCCATCGTCACGGCGTTGTCCAACTGCTCCTGCGTCTGAAACAGACCGTCGCTCACGTAGCCGTACCACGATTGGTATTCGTATCCCTCCTTGATGATCTTGCCGCCGGAGATGCTCTCCTTGTCGCCGATGTAACCCATCGTCGATACGTCGTCCGAGAGGTTGAACGAAAGCGAGTAGCCTACTTCGCCGATGCGGTCGCGCCATCCGAGGGTGATTTCCCAGCCTTTGGTGTTCATGTCGCCCACGTTGTCGTAGGGGCTCGAAAGACCCAGGATCGGGGCGATCGGCATTTGCAGCAGCATGTTGCTGGTTTTCTTGTAGTACCAGTCGCCCGATACGGAGAGACGGTTGTCGAGCATTTGCAGGTCGAGACCCACGTCGATCGAGGAGGTCGTTTCCCACGTCAGGTCGGTTACCACGGCCGTCGACTGCGCGTAGCCCTGGAGAGCGGTCAGCGCGCCGTTGACGTAACCTACCGTGCGGTTGGTCGCCAGGGCGGTCTGATAGGGATAATAGTCGCCGATGCGCTCGTTGCCCAGTTCGCCGTACGAAATGCGCAGCTTACCGTGGTCGATCACCTTGCGGGCGCCCTTCATGAAATTCTCCGCACTGAATACCCATCCGGCCGATGCCGAGAGGAACGTGCCCCAGCGGTGTTCGGGCGCGAAGCGCGACGATCCGTCGTGACGGATGTTGCCCTGGAGGTAGTAGCGATGTTTGTAGTTGTACATCAGACGGCCGAAGACCGAACGGCGGGCCAGGTCGTAGACGTTTTTGCTGGTCGCCGTGATGCCGTCGGCATTGCCGCCTTTCAGGTCGGCGATCATCGAATGGAAATACGACGAGTTGCCTGCGACGAGCGTTTCGGTGCCGTACGAATAGTTTTCGTAACCGAGCATGGCGCTCAGGTTATGATCTTCGGCGACGGTCGTTGCGTAGTTGGCGTAGAACTGCGTGGTGTGTTCGAACGTCGTGGCTCGCGACTCCTCCAGCGTGGTGGTCTTCGCCTGGTTGATATATTTGGTGCTGGTCTGCGTCTCCTCGCCGTAGTTGAAGTAGGCGACCTGCTTGCGGAAGTCTTTCGAACGTACGTAGTTGAACCGCGGCGAGAAGATTCCCGTGACCGTCAGTCCCTTGACGGGTGCGATGTCGATCTGGATCTTGCCGCTGCCCTGATAGGTGTCCTTGTCGATGGTGCCGCCGTCCATCAGCGCGGCGTACATGTTGTTCGAATCGCGGCCCGGCGAGTAGCGGCCGTCGCTCCATACGGCGTTGTAGATCGCCGGGAAGTAACGCATGTTCGCCGAAGGCGACGAGTGGGGATTTACCTGATCCACGTAGCGCAGCGAAATGTCGGCGCCGACCTTCAGCCACTTGAATATCTCGATGTCGTTGTTGATACGCGTCGTGTAGCGTTTCCATTCGAGATTCTTGCGGAACAGACCGTCGACGTCGTCGTAGCCGATGCTCAGCATCGTGCTGCGTTTGTTGCCGCCGGCCTGCACGGTCAGGGCATGGGTGTGGCGCAGCGCCTTGTCTTTCAGACAGAGATCCACCCAGTCGGTGTCGGGGTAGAGGTCGGGGTTGTGGCGGTTGAGCGTGCGGTAGTTTTCTACCAGGTCTTTCGAGAATTCCTGGTACCAGCCGCCGCCCGGGAGGTCGTTGTAACGGAGTTCGTTGGCGACCTGCATGTATCCCACGGCGTCCATATAGTCGGGCATGGCCGTGGGGATGTCGATGCCGAGCGTATAGCTGTAAGTGACGCTGGCTCCGTTTTTCTGACTTCGTTTGGTGGTGATGAGCACGACGCCGGCTGCGGCTTGCGAACCGTAGATCGAGGCCGAAGCGGCATCCTTCAGTATGGTGATGTTCTCGATGTCGTTGGGATTGACGTCGCTGATCGAGCCCGAGACGCCGTCGATGAGGATCAGCGGATCCGAGGCGCCGCTGGTCATAGACGTGATGCCGCGCACGCGGATCGTCGCCTCCTGGCCCGGAGCCGAGGCGCTGCGGGTTACCGTCACACCCGGCATGGCACCTTGCAGGGCCGTCGAAATGTTGGTGGTCTGACGCTTGGTCACGCTTTCGCCCGAGACCGACGAGAGTGCCCCCGTAAGGTCCTTCTTGCGTACCGTACCGTAACCTACTACCACTACTTCGTCCATCGCGGTGCTTTCTTCGGTCAGAACGATGTCGAACCGGGTCTTCGCGCCGACCGCAATCGTCTGGGGAGTGTAACCCAGGAACGAGACGGAGAGTGTGGCATCGGGCTGCGGCTTGGCGGCGAGGCGCAATTCGAAACTTCCGCTGCTGTCGGTCGTCGCACCTTGCCGGGTACTCGAAATAATTACGGTCGCGCCGATAACGGGGTCGCCTTTTTCGGTCTTCACCTGTCCGCTGAGCGTGGTATTTTGCGCCGAAGCTGCGAAAGGTGAAAGAACGATCGCTGCCAGAAGCGCGCAGAAAGCGGCGATTGTCCGAAAATCGCACTTTCTTTGAAATTCATCGTAACTTTTTTTCATCTTTTTAGAATTAGTAGTATATTTGCGGTGGCACCACACTACACAACACATATGATCGGGTAACTTAATTGTGGTCTGGTGTGGTACAAAAATAAAGATACTATCTTGGTTTTCCAAAGAAAAATGAACTTTTTTCGAAAAAAAATCGCATGACGTAAAAAACGGATCGAAATGACCTGTCAGCCGATCAGCCGGTTTGCGGAGGGTCGGCCGGAAAACGAACTGAAAATCGAATGAACCTTAATTAAATGATTATGAAAGAAAGAACTCTTTTACGGATTTGGATGGCCGCATTACTGCTTTTGGCCGTCGTTTCCTGTTCCGAAGATCCCGAGGTAGACTCCGTCCCCCGGGTCGGTTTCGCGCAGGAAGCGCTTACGGTCGACGGCGACGGCGGTGATGTCTCGCTCGATGTGATCTGCAACTCCTATTGGGCCCTTGAGTTGACCGATACCGACGGCGAGTCCGTTCGCTGGGTCACGGCCGACCGTTCTCGCGGCATGGGCGATGCGACCGTGACGCTTACGGCGACCCGAAACCGTTCGGACCAAGCGCGCGTCGTAGTCGTAAATATCCGCACGGAGGCACAGAACGCGTCGAAGACGATTCTGCTCACTCAGTCGGGCGGCGGCGCCGGGGATGTCGAGGGATATTCATTCCCCGTATGGCAGATGTTCGACACCGACGAAAGTCTGCTGTTCGATGCCGGATATATCAGCGAAGGACGGGTCGTCTTCGACAACGGTATGGTGATAACGCGCACCGACGGCGCTCCGTTCACGTTCGTCTGCCCGATTCTGAACCATGACTACGATGCCGGATTCAACGCCGGAGCCTGGGACAAGGAGAATGCCGACCTGGCCTGGAAGATCGAAATTCCGCTCAAGGAATCGCTTTCGGGCGATCTGCGTCTGCTCTACGGCTCGCGCGACGACGGTTGGACCGCTTCGCCCAAAATCGCCTGGACCGGTGCGTGGAGTACCGACGATGCGACGTATACGGCCTTTGACGGTCCTGCTACCACGTCCGCGGCCAACGCGCTGTTCCACGCGCTCGATTTCAGTATTCCCGAACAGAAGGCCGTTCCTGCCGGAGGCAAACTCTATCTGAAGTTGTATCCGACCAGCACGTCGGCGGTCACGACCCCGTCGCTCGAGGTGGGCATCAGTCTGCGACCCCAGAAGATCGAGCCCGGAGCGTTGCCGCCCGTCGACAACGAGACGGTCGTTTTCTCGACGAGTTTCGACGAGTTGAACGACGCTCCGGCCGCCCCGGCCTTCACCGACGACGGATCGCCGGCCGGTTATATGACCAGCGGTTTCTGCGCCTACTCCTATTCGGGTCAAATCCCCGACCGATATAAAGGTATCCTGTCCGTGCTCAGGTGCTATGCCCGTCCGGGTTCGCTCCGCCTTTCCAATGCTACGGGCAATGCCTCGGGCTACGTCAAGGTCGTGTTGTCGCACCTCAAGGAGATGAATATCTCGAATACCGATCTGAAGGTGACTTTCCGCGCCGCCGGTTATCGGAGTGCTACGGGTGCCATCGCCGGATCGGACATTCGCGTCGAAGTCGACCGGACGAGCGGCGCCTCGGTCGACGACGAAGGCAAGGCGGGCGCGACCGAGCCCAACGTATTCAAGGAATATACGGTATACGTGCGCAATGCGAAGCCCGAGACGGAGGTGACGATCATCAACCGATCTACGGCGGCCGATACGCGTTACTTCCTCGACGATATTCTGATCGAAGTCGAGGGCGAGCCTACGCGTCCGAGTGCCGACGATCCCGTCGAATCCTCGATCTCTGCGCTGCGTGCCAAGAAGGGTGCTTCGGCGGTGACCGTTTCGGACAATATCTTCGTGAAGGGCCGCGTCGTCGCTACGGACAATATGCCTGCCGGCTGTTTCGCCTTGGCCGACGACAATGCCGGTATCTTCGTCCGAATGGCCGATCACGGTCTTGCGGTGGGCGACATGGCGGAGGTCGTGGCGAAAAACGCCGAACTGGCGACCGATGCCGACGGCCTGCTGATCGTGACCCCTGCGGCGGCGGATAAGGTCCGCAAATCGTCCGTAGCGTCGCAGGCACCCGTGGCCAAAAGCGTCTCGGTGGAGGAGCTCAAGGCCGGAACCTACGAGGCGATGTACGTAGCGCTGCCTGCGTCGCAGGTCGTCGAAGCCGACCTGGGCAAGACGCTTGCCGGCGATGTGACGCTCCAGCTCGAAGACTTGACGACGACCTATACGATGAAGACCTATCCGTCGGCTTCGTTCGCTTCGGCTTCGGTGCCGCAGGGCGCGGGCATCGTGCGGGGTGTGGCCGGGGCGTCGTTCCTGCTTCCCGCCTCGAACACCGATCTCGCGTCGATGAACGGTGTGCGATACGGTGAGGCCGTCTATGCCATCGAGCCGATCTGCGGCATGATCCGCATGATGGGGACGGGCATGGCCACTTTCTGCAATGTAACTTACGACGAGGCTACGAAGACGGTCGCCTATACGGACAACGGCTGTTCGATCCGCAAACTCGGAAACGCCGATGTCGCCGGTTCCGGCCTGACGCATACGACGAACGCCTACGACGGACGGTTCACGACGACCGGCTGGGGCGGTGCCGAATGGGAGGAGAACGCTCTGCTCTTCAAGATCAAAGCAACGTCGATACTGAAAGGCAGGCTGCGCTTCGGTTTCGGCCTGTTCGCGGCCTCGTCGCAGCTCGTTCCCAAGAATTACAAGATCGAGTGGAGCACGGACGATGCGACGTGGAGCAGCGATGCGGCGGTGTACGTCGCTCCGTTCCTCGAAGCGAACCGGACTTCGACGGACAATTCGTTCAGTATTCCGACCGCGGCCAACTACGGGGGGTATAAGATGGCAGTCTTCGACGTGCCGGAGAGCAAGGCTGTTCCGGCGGGCGGTTACCTCTATGTCCGAATCCGCCAGGCCGACAATACGATCTGTCACAAATCGGGCGGTAAGATCTCGACGTCCGGATTGCTGCAATTCCAGCACTGTTTCTATCTGTCGACGCACGAGAAACGAGCCTATCACACCAATCCGCTCCCCTCGGGCAGCGATGTCGTATTCGCATACGGTTTCGACGAATGTTTCTACGGACACGATTATTTCATTCCTACGTGTCAGATGAGTGCGGGCGCTTCGGCCGGTAACAACTATCCGAATGTCTATGCCGCTCCGGCGGGCTGGGAGCTGTCGGGCGACGTGCGCGAAATGCCGGGATTCATCAGGATCGGAACCGCTTCGGCTTCGGCATCCGTCACGACCCCTCCGCTGACAGCTCTGGGCGACACGCCGACCGATGTGACGCTTACGTTCAAATTGGGTATTCACATGGGACAGGCTACGACCTACAAACCCGAAGTGCCGGGTGTGGATTTCGCCGTGACGGCGACGGTGGGAACGGTCGGTACGCTCCGTCATGATTTCGCATCGCTACCGGCTGCCAAAGTTCCCATGTCGGCTGCCGAGGTTGCGGAGATGGATGCCGCCTACCACAAATGGCATGATGTGACGGTGAAAATCTCGGGAGCGACCAAGGATACGCGAATTACCGTTACGGGTGGCGTGGGACGCCACTATATCGACGATATCGTCGTTGTGAAAGACTGAAAAACCATTAACGAATAAGTATTATGAAAAGACTGTTTTTTTTATCGATCCTGCCGCTCTGCATGCTCGCATGCTCGTCGTCGAAAGAGGACGGAGGCGCCGATGGTAACGGGCCGGGCGCTGCCAACACCCTGAAAGTTATGTCGTTCAATATCCGTTATCCGGCTGCGGCCGATACGGGCGATCATGCTTGGGAGAAGCGCGCTCCAGCCGTATCGAAGATGCTCAACACGATTCGGCCCGATGTGGTGGGGCTTCAGGAACCGCGTACCGTGCAGCGCGAATACCTGATGAACAACCATCGGGAGTATGCTCTGATGTCGGTCCCCGGGACCGGTGGAACGGGGACGATCTCGGGCGGTAATACGAGCCTGATGTATCGTATAGACCGGTTCACGTTGTTGGAGAGCGGCTATTTCTTCCTCAGCTATACGCCCGATCAGGATTCGAGGTGCTTCGACGTGGGCGATGCAACCCGCAGAACCTCTATCTGGGTGCATCTGCGCGAGAAAGACACCGGCAAGGAGTTTTATTTCATGTCGACTCACCTGCCCGTACGCACCAATTCCTCCTACGATAATCAGCCCTATATCGAGGCCCGCAAGATGTCTTCGGAACTCAATGTTCAGCGTTTCAAGGCTATTGCCGGCGAAAAGGCCATGTGTTTCATCGTCGGGGATATGAACTGTTCGCCCTGGTTGGTCGACGGAAGTCCCAATCCCGACGGAGTAGCCGCTTTGGCGCCTTACAACGCCTGGATGCAGTCGGCCCGGTCGTTCGATTTGCAGAAAAACAAGGCGAGTTTCAACGGCTTCGGGGGCGGTGCGGCTCCCTCGCCCGCCCGTAACCTCGACCACATTTTCTATCGCAATGCGACGGGGCTCCAGTTCGAGACGATCGACACTAATTTCGGGGTGCCGTATATTTCGGATCACTATCCGATCCTGTTTACGACGAGTTTCTGATCGTCGCGCGTATAATTGCGTATGACGCGTGCCCCGGCCGTTATCGCGGTCGGGGCTTTTTTGGGGGGATTGCCCATCGCGTTTATAGCTTGTTGTTTGCGATGTTTCGGATCAGGGTCTCTTCGGATATCCCTTGCTTTGCGGCTCTGGCCTGAGCATCGGCCTGCGCTGTGAGTTCAGCCAGCCGCAGGAGATATCGCGCCGTCTGTTTTGGCGTCAGCGCTTTTCGCGAGTTGGCATAGAGCGTCAGGAGCGCTTTCAACTCCTCGGATATTTCGTATCCGAGGAGTATCTTGGGGGGATAGTGGAGTAAGTTGCGGAATGTATCTTCGCCCATTCCGCATAATGGTCTGACGTTGAGTTCGTAGATTCGAATATGGTTTCTTCTGGCATTTCCGGGTTCGTAGAACAACGCATCTACCTATCGAACGAGTGCGGCCCGGTATAGGTGGTAATTGTTGCGTTTCATGTCGTGAGTTGCGGTGTCGGGCGTGGATGGTGCCGTCGGCTTTTCCGCATGTCGATCGAGAGAGTCGGTTTCCTGCATATCGATTGAATTTTAAGGATATGCACGGAATCTTGACTGTCGGGCACGGCCTACCACGGCGCGATACAACAACCAAGAACCGTGCATATCGGTTCCCGGCCGTTTATCTGTATCTTAAAAATGTGGTAGTTCGGCCCGGATAAACAGCTATTGAAAAATGTGTAAAGGGCAAAAGTATGACCCAATCAAAATTATGAAATGAGTATATAATCTCCAAATAATTCGTATGGATAATTGCTATTAACCTGGAAAAATTGGGGAGTCGAGCGACTATTGGGCTTTTTTCGAAGTTTTGGGGAGCCGAGGTGCGGCCTACACACCGGATTCGCTTCTATTTTCGGGCAATCTTATGGAATCTTGTGTCGTCTCGAATTCCCGACTGCATCTCGCTTAGGCCGTCTTTTTTTTGCTTGTGCGTCTCGCTCTCGGGATGAGACAGCTTAATTTTTTTTGTATGAAAATTTTGTTTTGAATATTTATTTGTGTACTTTTGTTTGTATTTCGATTGTTTTCGTATCAAAAATTTGCAGTTCAATCGCAAACGACCTGATGAGACTTAACCTGACTACAATGACCGACTTTTATCGTCCGTTGCTCGGCGCATATTCGTTGAAAACGCATGATGCGATGCGTTCTGTAGGTCGAATTTCCCCCCCCCTCCCTTGCGCGAGAGATAGATCGCTGCAATTTATTGATATATAATAATTTACGCGTGTATGGCGCTCGAAAAGAGCTCTCGTACACGCCTTTTTGTTTATTCCCCGTTCGGGATATTCGTACGACCAACCGATAAAACCTAAAATTCTTGCATTATGATTTCAAATCTACTCAAAACATTGAAATTCATGCCCTATTCCGTGGGGATATTCGCGGCTGCGCTTTGCGTGGCTTGCAGCAGCGGAGGCGATGACCTCGGTGAACCGGGAGGGCCCGAACAACCGGGGCCTGGCGATCAATACGAAGATATCGAGGTCGTCGACGGTAAGGTGCGTTTTTACCTGAAAGAGGCCGACGATGCCGCTCGTCGGACGATGGGAATTCCCGCCCGTAAATGGAACGCTGCGGATATCGTTACCGTGAACGGCAAATCCTACGGAATAGCGACCGACGATAGCGGTAATAAATACATAGAAGTATCGGCGGCGAGTTCCGGTTCCTACACCGCAACCCTGACGTCGAATGAATCCTCCCGGTGGCACGGTACGTCGGTTTATGCCGATTTGAAAATTCCCTATTCGCAGTTCTGGTCGACGACGGCTTCTGCCATGCAGAGCTATCCGATGTTTGCGAGTTATACGAAGGAAACCGGTAATAAACTGGTTTTCAATGATTGTTTTGCGGTCGTCGATGTCGCGCTGACCGGTTCGGCGAAGATCGCTTCCGTGAAGATCGAAAATATCGCGGGAAAAGCCCTGGCGGGATTCGCCAACTACATTCCTTCGCGCGGAACGATGAGCATTACCAAAGGCGTGGATTTCGCCGTGTTGAACTGTACCGATAACGGACAATACGTCGCGTTGAAGAGTTCGACGCCTACGCATATCTGCCTGCCCGTAGCTCCCGGTACTTACGGCGAAGGTTTGCGTATCACGATTTGCGACGCGGCACACCGCGCCATGGTGCATACCGTCCCGGCGGCTCAACTCGTCGCAGGAAAAGCCTTTACCGTAGAACTCAAATATGCTCCGGAGAGCGATTTGGTGTTCTTCGAGTCGTTCGACAACTTCGTATGGGGCGGCGATATCATGGACGGAGCGTCTTCGGTCGGATTCGCACCCGACGCTACGAAAGTCGCGTGGAATACGGGTGTCGATCGCGACGGGTATGTCGACGCTTATACGGAGGTTGACTGCGATGTCCCGGGGACGGGTTTCGTGCAGTCCAATGACTGGTCGGAGGTGAGCGGCAAGACCGTCGCTACGTCGCACGTCGTGCCCGATTCGTGGGCCGTAAGCCGCAATGTCAACGATTGGACCTATCTGTTCCGTGTGCAGGAATTCCAGGGCTGCGTACTAATCGGCGGAGCTACTACGGCACGCGGCATCATGCAAACCTGTAGTTTCTCCAATATTGAAGGGTTGCGTCCTGTGAAGATATCGTTCGACTACTGCCCTCAGAGCGGTGCGACGGACAATATGCTGGTTCAGGTGCTTAACGGCGGTTTCATCGAAAGCGTAACGTTGAACGGCGCTCCCGTCGAACTCACGACGGCAAACTCGGGTTACAAGGCGAACGGTGCGCAGTACATAGCGGATCGGAATGCCGTTAAGATTCCGACGAGCGACGTTGCGCCGAAAACGTGGAACAAGATCGAAATCACCGTTAAGAATGCTACCGACGGAACGACGCTCTATTGGGCCGGCAACGACCCGTCGGCTGGAAAGCACGGCTTTTACATCGACAACATCGAGGTCCGCACAATCGGCGATTCCTATAAGCGTCCCGAAAATACGCTCCGCGTACTTTACTGGAATATCCAGAACGGCATGTGGTCCGATCAGGCCAACAACTACGACAATTTCGTGAAATGGGTGAAGAGCTACGATCCGGATGTCTGCGTATGGTGCGAGTCCGCTTCGATCTACAAGGATAATACGAACGCTTCGCAGACCGCTTCGCTGCGCTTCCTGCCCGACGGATGGCCTTCGCTGGCAGCCCGTTACGGACACGCCTATACGGCCGTCGGCGGGAAACGCGACAATTATCCGCAGACGGTTACCTCGAAGTATCCGATCGAAACGCTGCTGAAAATCACCGATACCGATGTGGCCGGTAAGCCTGTTTCGCACGGTGCCGGTATTCAGCAGGTCAACGTCGACGGCAAACTCATCAATATCGTAACGCTCCACATGTGGCCGCAGGCCTATGCTTTCGGCGTTAGCGGTACGGCCAATCAGACGACGAGCGCGAACAACAAAGAGGGCGACTATTATCGCGAATTCGAGATGAAATATATCGTTCGCGAGACGATCAACAACTCCAAATACGCAGCCCAGCAGGATTGGCTGATGATGGGCGATTTCAACTCGCGTTCGAGACTGGACGAGTGGTATTACAATTACGGCAATACGAACGATACGCGGTATCTGGTGCATAACCACATTCTCGACAACACCGATATGGTGGATATCATCGCCAATCGGTATCCCGGCAGCTTCATTACGTCGACGTACGGATCTGCCCGCATCGACTTCATGTACGCTTCGCCTTCGATGTACGGGAAGATCGCGAATGCGATGGTCGTGATGGATAAGTGGACCTCGGCCAAGCAAAGTCCGTATGTCTCCAACTTCTACGATCCGTCGGACCACCGTCCGATTCTGACAGACTTCAATTTGAAATAATGCGATGAAAAACCTGAAATTCATATTCAGCTTTGCCGCTGCGACCGTTGTCGTGACGGCGCTGGCGCTGGCATTTCAGAGCGCCAAACGCCCCAAGGGCGACAACTTGCGTCTGCTTTACTGGAACATCCAGAACGGTATGTGGGACGGTCAGGAAGATAATTACGATCGTTTCGTAGGGTGGGTGAAGGCCCAGAATCCCGACGTATGCGTGTGGTGCGAAGCCAAGTCGATCTACAAGACCGGAACCGGCGAAAAAGCGGCTCCCGAAGACAACTACCTGCCCGATCATTGGGGTGAACTGGCGGCACGCTACGGCCATAAGTATTGGTACAAGGGCGGTCAGCGCGACAATTATCCGCAGGTGATAACTTCCCGCTATCCGATCGAGAACGTCGCACGGATCGTCGGCGAGAAACCCGACAGCGTGGTGTCTCACGGCGCAGGATGGGCCTATATCGAGAAAAACGGCCGCCGGATCAACATCGTGACGCTCCACACGTGGCCGCAGGCCTACGCCTTCAACGTCGCGCAGGAACAGCGCGACGAGAGCCGCCGCGAGAACGGAGGCGACCGTTATCGCCGTATGGAGATCGAGTATATCTGCCGTCATACGATCCTTTCGCAGCCCGATGCGGCCGACGAGATGTGGATGATGATGGGCGACTTCAACTCGCGTTCGATCAAGGATAACTGGGTCTACAAGTTCCCCGAGAACGACTCCCGCCTGTGGGTGAGCCGCTATGTGCTCGAAAATACGCCCTATATCGACGTGATCGCGGAGCGCAATCCCAACAACTTCTATACGTCGACGGGCGGCAAGTCGCGTATCGATTTCGTATACTGCACCAAACCGCTTTACGATCGGGTTACGGACGCCCGCATCGTCGAGGATGCCTATACCCGGCCTGTGCGCGATGCCAAGAAGATTTCGAACTTCTATCATCCGTCGGACCATCTGCCCATTGTCGTGGATTTCGATTTAACGAAATAGCACTAACTAACCTTTTATCAATTAACCAATTATGAGAAAAACATCATTGATGGAGAGATTCGAGCTTTTCTCGCGGAGCGCGGTCGGAGCTGCCTTGTTGCTGGCAGCTGCGACTTACGCCGTGTCGTGCGAAGAGCATTCGAACTCCGAACGTAACGAGTCGATCGAGATCTATGACGATCCGATCGAGTGCGAGGCTCTCGATGGCGCGTTTGTCAGCGTGAAGGGCGGTCTCCACCAACTCTACGTCAAGTCCAACGTCGATTTCAAGGCGACGTGGGAAGATGACGGCACATCGCCCTGGGCCGCAGTGGTAGATTACTCGACGGTCGACCCCAAGACGGGCTTCCGCGTGGTGACGCTGAAAGTAAAGCCGCGCAGCACGACGTCGTGCTACTACACGCGCCGTACGGGCATGCTTATCCTCTCGTCCGTGAATGCCGAGCTGAACTACAACAAGTATCTCAAGGTGCACCAGGGTACCACGGCTCGCGTGAGCTGCGATTTCGCACAGCTCAAGTACGGCAAGACCGACCCGCGCTTCAACGACAGCGAAACCCCGATCGAAGACTGGACGGCCGCACAGAAAAACTACGGTTTTACGTCGACGGTCATTTCGGGTCAGACGAAATCCCACTGCTACGGCAAGAACGGCTATCTGAAGCTGGGCGATGACAAGGGCCACGGCGCAGATCTGATTTCGCCCTATGCCTCCGATCTGCGTTACGACTCGATGCTGATGGTGTCGTTCCGCGCGGTCGCTTTCACCGACTACGTGACAGGTAAGCGGGATGCCAACAAAATCACGGTCGAAGTGCTCGGCGGAGGTGTTATCGCCGACTATGCCGAAGAAGGCCGCACGTCGATCGATCTTGAGGCTGTCTATTACGATCCCAAGAGCGATGAGTTCCCCGAGAATATGTGGGATAACAGCGAGTTGGCTGTTTTCGTGGTGAGCACGAAGCTGAACCCCATCACGATCAATACGCAGGTGCGCGTTACGTGCGGTTCGCTTTCGCCTTCGTCGACGGAGAACAATCGTATCTACCTCGACAACTTCTACATCCGCCGCTATACGGAGGACGAGGAGAACTATTTCGAAACCAATGGAGGCAGCGGTGCCGACCGCATCCTCAGTGAGGTGGTCTACGGCGATCAGAAGGTCGAAGAAGACGAGGAATAGACACGCAAAATTAGTTGTTTACACCTAAAAAGCTGATAATGAAAAACCTTTTTCACAAATTAAGCGCATCGGCCAGAGCGGTGTTGCCCTTGGCAGTTCTGCTGCTGCTCGCGATATGTGCGGTTCCGGCTGTAGCTCAACAGAAAGCAGTCTCCGTGAATGGTACGGTCTACGATCCGGACGGCAATCCGCTGATCGGTGCTACAGTCATTGTGGTCAAAACCTCGAAAGGTACGGTTACGGACATCAACGGTAAGTTCACCGTAATGGCACGTCCGTCCGATGAACTCGAAATCTCGTACCTCGGTTATAAGACTTCGCGGATCGGCGTAGGTTCGCGTACCAACATCACCGTCAATATGGAGAACGACTCCACGACCAGCATCGACGACGTGGTGGTCATCGGTTACGGTTCGGTAGCCAAGAAGGACCTTACGGGTTCGGTCTCCAGCGTCAAGATGAACGATATCCGGGATGTTCCCGTGACGTCGGTCGACAACGCGCTTCAAGGCCGTATCGCCGGTGCCGATATCATGGCCACGTCCGGTGAGCCGGGAGCTACGACGACCATCCGTATCCGCGGTACGCGTTCGATCAACGCTTCCAACGAGCCGCTGATCGTCGTGGACGGTGTGATGGATGCCATCCACGACCTGAACGACCTCAACTCCGACGATATCGCGTCGATCTCCGTGCTGAAGGATGCCTCCTCGACGGCGATCTACGGTTCGCGCGGTGCCAACGGTGTTATCCTCATCACTACCAAGCAGGGGCTGGGTATCAAGGATAAGGTCAACATTACCTTCAAGACCGACATCGGTTTCTCGCAGCTGCCGCGTCACCTCGACATCATGAATGCTTCGGAGTTCGCGCAGTACCGCAATGACTTCGCCTACTTCGGCAACGATGCCAACCATGCCGACGTGGGTCCCAACACGCCGCTTTCGGGTGCGGTTTATCCCGATCCGCTGTCGTTGGGCAAGGGTACCAACTGGATCAACGAGATCACCCGCACGGCAATGTATCAGAACTACGCGCTCTCGCTTTCGGGCAACAACGACAAGTCGTCGTACTATGCGTCGTTCTCGTATGCCGGCACTCAGGGTATCATTCAGGATAGCGGCCAGGATCGTTTCACGGGCCGTATCAACCTGGATCGTCAGCTGTTCAAGTGGCTGAAAGTGGGCTACAAAGGTTCCTATACGTGGCGTCACAACGACGAGAACAAGGCGACCATCGGCGGTACCAACTGGTACAGCGGTGCGCAGTACCTCTCGCCGCTCATCAAGCCGCAGGACAACTACAACCCGTTGTACTACTCGGGTCAGCGCATCAATACGCCGCGTGCCCTGATCGATCAGAACACCCACTACGTCGAGCGTCACTCGAACAACCACGCTTTCACGGTGAGGATCGAGCCGATCAAGGATTTGGTCATCAACAGCACCTTCTCGTACTACCTCTACCAGCGTCACACCTACCGCTACTATCCCGGTACGCTTCCCATGAAGACCGATAAGGACGGCGGCGAGGCCTACCGCGCCGAGTATGACGAGCATTCGTTCTCGTCGGAGACCACGGTGAGCTATAAGCTTCAGAAGAAAGACCATACGTTCGACGTGTTGGCCGGTATCTCGGCTTACTGCTTCCCGGCGCACAACTTTACGCTCTCAGGTAAGGGTTATATGGATGATGCCGTCAAGTGGAACAATATGAACGCCGTGGTGGACAAGGAGACCTACTCGGCTGCTACCTCTTTCTCGCGTAAGGACAAGATGTCGTATTATGCTCGTGTGAACTACAATTACAAGTCGCGCTACTATGTGACCGTGACGGGTCGTTACGACGGTGCCTCGAACTTCGCCGATGACAATAAGTGGGCCTTCTTCCCCTCTGCTGCCGTGAAGTGGAACGTCGCCAACGAGAATTTCATGAAGAATGCCGACTGGGTGGACGACCTCTCGATCCGTTTGAGTGCCGGTTTGACGGGTAACGATGCCATCGGTGCCTATCAGTCGCATGCGGTCTTGTCCTCGACCACAAGCGGCTATCTGTTCGACGGTTCGCAGCCTGTGGCTATCTACCGCAGCCGCTTGGATTCGCCCGACCTGACGTGGGAGAAGACCGCAGCCTACAACGTGGCCATCGATTGGTCGATGTTCAAGGAGCGCCTCAACATCACGGCCGAGGCTTATATGTCGAAGACTACCGATCTGCTCATGTCGCTGGCCGTGGCTCAGACGACCGGTTATTCGTCCCGTTTGACGAACATCGGTTCGACCTCGAACAAGGGTATCGAGCTTTCGATCGAGAGCCAGAACATCGTGAAGCCCAAATTCCAGTGGTCGACGACCTTGACGCTGTCGCACAACAAGCAGCAGGTGGACGATATCGGTTCCGAGGAATTCATTTCGGCCTACAACTCGCCGGGCAACAACTCCTACATGATGTACGGTTACGTGAAGGGTTATCCTCTCAACTCGTTGTGGGGCTTCAAGTACGGAGGTACGTGGAAGAATGCCGACGAGCGTGCGGAGAACAACATTACCAAAACCTACGCCACGACGACCAATAGCGACGGTGCTCCGCGTTATTACGATATCAACCACGACGGCAAGCTCGACCGCCAGGACCTGATCTACCAGGGCAATGCCGACCCGTATCTCTACGGAGGTTTGCAGAATACGTTCTATATTCATGGCTTCAAGCTTGGCGTCTACTTCGCTTACTCGCTCGGCGGTAAGATCTATAACTTCTCGGAGTTCTACATGGCCGGATCGTCCTTCACGAACCAGTATCGTTACATGGCCGACGCATGGCACCCGGTTCGTAACCCGAACTCGAATATCCCGCGTGCCGGCGGTAAGACCGACGCAGCGCTTCCGAGCGACTTCATGATCCACGATGCTTCTTACCTGCGTCTTAAGAATGTGACGCTTGCCTACACGTTTGATCTTCGCAAGAAGTGTCCGTGGTTGCGCGACCTGACGCTGAGCGTCTCGGGCGAGAACCTCTATCTGTGGAAGAAATACAACGGTTTCGACCCCGACGTATCGAGCCAAGGCACCTCGTCGACGTTGCGCCGTATGGACTTGGGTGCCTACCCGAAACCCCGTACCATTATCTTCAGCCTTCAGTTGAGATATTAATTTAATAATGATAATAATGAAACTCAAACATATATTCTATGCAGCCGTGGTGGCGGCGGTTTCGTTCCAGTCTTGTTCGCTGGAGGAGGATATGTCGTCGCAGTCGACTCCCACGCAGTTCTTCCGCAAATTCGCGGAGTGCCAGGCTGTGGTTAACGGTTGCTATATTCCGATCAAGTCGATCTATACCTATACCTACATGCTCGCCACAGAGTGTGTGACCGATATCGCCTACTGCCCATCGGGTACGCTCGACGCGAGCGTGGATATCTCGCCCGCCGTGCCGCGTTTCGGTTCGACCGTATGGCAGCAGGGCTACCTCGGCGTACAGCGTTGCAACTTCGCCATCGGGGGTATCGAGCGTGCCTACAAGAACGAAGTGCTCAGCGACGAACAGTATCATCAACTGCTGTGCGAGGCCAAAACCCTTCGCGGATTCTATTACTGGACGCTGACCTGCTTCTTCGGCAACGTGCCGTTCTATTTCGACGATGTTACCGATAACGAAGTCCTGAACCGGATCCAGCTCCTGCCCCGCATGGATGCCAATGAAACCCGTGCCAAGGTGATCGAGGATTTGCAGGCGATCGCTCCGCTGGCTCCGCAGACTCGTACCTCCGACAATGAAAGTGACCGTTTGGGTTCGGCTTGCGCCTATATGCTCATCGCCAAGATGGCTATGTGGAACAAAGAGTGGGATACTGCGCTGGAGGCCTTGAAGGAGATCGAGAAGATCTACGGCGACTTCGAGCAGTACGACTATGCCCAGAACGTGATGTTCCGCAACAAGAACACTCCGGAGTCGATCATGGAGGTGCAGCACATCTACGTGCCGGGCGGTTTGAGCTACGTTTCGAACGCGGCGGCCATCTGCATGCCGAATCCCCGTACGGCCAACACGGCGATCTACGACGGTGTTGAGATTCCCGAGTTGGGCGACCAGTCGACCGTATGGGCTGCCATGCGTCCCAATACATATTTCTGCCAGGGTCTCCAGTCGAAGATGGGCAAGGATATTCGCGCACATTATAACATGGCCTGGTCGTACAACGGCAAGGAGTTCAAAAATGTCAGCGCGCGCCCGTGGTGCGGTCCCAAATTCTGGTGCCCGAACATGCAGGCGACATCGGACGGCAACAACTACAAGGTATTCCGCTATGCCGACGCGCTGCTGATGATGGCCGAGTGCTACTGCGAGAAGGAGCAGTACGACTTGTCCGTCGAGTATCTCAACAAGACGCGCAACCGTGCCCAGTTGCCCGATTACATCTTCCGTTCGGCCGTGCGTTTGCAGGAGGAGATTCGCAACGAGCGCGCCCGCGAACTATTCGGTGAGTTCCAGCGCAAATACGACCTCGTGCGCTGGGGTATCTGGTACGATGCCGTTACGGCTAACAGCGACTACAATTATCTTCAGTTGAACACCGCTAACAGTCGTATCAAGCCCTGCCACCGTTATTATCCCATTCCCGACATGCAGGTTACCTATTCGAAGAATAACCTCGACAATAAGGAGTATGCGGCCTACGGCTTGTAATAATTCGAAAAATTCATATTATGAAAACGATATTCAATAAACAGAAAAAATCGATCGTCGGCATCGTGACCGCGATGCTGGCATTCGCGATCGCCTTTACCGGCTGTCAGCGGGATTTCGAGCTGGATCTGCCGCTGGCGGTGTCGTCGCGCGATTTGTCTTTGACGAAAGAGGCCGGTTCGACCCATGTGCTGGTCTATTCGAACGGCGACTGGACGGCGCATCTTACGCGTGCGGTGAAGTGGGCCTCCATCAACAAGACGGAGGGATACGGTAATCACGAAATTGTCTTCTCGTATTCGGCCAACTACGGTATTTCGCGTAAGGTCGGAGTGGTTTTCACCAAGGGCAATATGCGCGATACGGTCATGTTCACCCAGGCCGGTTCGATTTCGGAGCCTTCGCTCGTATTCTCGAAGTCGGCCGTGACGTTGCTCCGGTCGTCGGCGACGGTCAAATCGGCACTTTCGACGAACCTGCGCTACTGCATCGAGGACGTAGAGGCTACCGTAACCTATTACGATGAAGAAGGTCTGGCGAACGATCCGATTCCGGTCGTTACCCGTGCCGACGAAGGCGAGAAGGGTGAAGGTGAAGGCGAAGGCGAAGGGGATGAGACGCCGAAAGCGGAGCCTGTCGAGCCTTGGATCGCGAATGTCGCCATCACGCACAACGCCGTAACGTTCGACGTCGTTGAGAATCCGTCGAGTTTCCCGCGTCGTGCCGATCTGACGATCTTCATCGAAGATGCCGAGGGTACGGTTACCCAATCCGTTCTCTCTATCACGCAGGGTATTTCAAACCCCGCTTTCAAGCTCGACGAGAGCGAAGTTACTTATGAGGGTTACGCTCAGGATTGCGTGGTCGAAGCTTCGAACAACAACATCGTACCCTATGCCGATCAGGTTGAAGTCGAAGTCACATATTCTGTCGAACCCGAGGAGGAGTGGATTACGAAAATCTCCGTCACGGACGAGGGCCTGGTTTTCTCGCTGAAGAAGAACGAAGGCGCCTCCTCGCGCGAGGCCGTCATCAACCTCTGGTATGCCGACGAACTCGGAAACGAAATCGTCGCCAAGTGCAAGGTCGTTCAGAAGATGTATCCTGCCGCGATCGATTTCGCTTCGGTTCGCGCGTTGACGCCCGGCGAGATCAAGCTCCAGCAGTATATCGAAGGTTTCGTCATAAGCGATCGGGACAGCAAAAACCTTTGTTCGAGTCCGCAGACCGCACAGTTCAAGTTCGATCGTGCGGAGAACAACAAGACGGCCTATATCGAAAGTACGGACGCCCAATACGGCTTCTGCCTGAAGTTCGAGACCGATACCGATGCTGCGCTTTTGGAACGTTTCTCGAAGGTGAGAATCGCCGTCGACGGTCTGACGCTCGAAAAGCATGCCGATCCCGAGTATTATACGATCAAGGGGTTGACGGCTGCGAATATCCTGGAGGCTACGACGCCCGACGAATTCAAAGTTCCCGTGAAGACCAAGAGGATTGCAGAATTCACTGACGACGATATCTTTACGTTGGTTTCGGTGCCCGATCTGGAGATCATGCAGAAAGACGGCTCCTTCACCAATGCTTCGGAGGGTTATCTGCTCAAGGACGAAAACTCTCCGAGCGGCACTAGTACGCCTCGTTACGATGTCTGCCCGCTGCTGTGCTACGATACGAACGGCAATACGATCAACATGCTGACGAACTGCGCCGTGCCTTGGCGCCGCGACGGTAAGGACCTCGCATTCTATTCGGTCGTTCCGCAGGGTTCGGGAACGTTCCGCGGTGTTGTCGTCGCAGACGATATCGTGACGGTACGCTACGGAAACGTCGGCCGCTATCAGCTGCGTGCCATGACCAAAGAGGAGATCGCGCTGAACGAAGCTCCGTTCTCGAAAACCATCGTCGAGTGGACTTGGGAAGATCGCAAAAACGATCTTATCCCTGAAAGAGGTGCCGGTGAGATCATCAAGTACGGCGCTACGCAAGTTGCTGCCTCCGACTTCAACAACACCTACCATTGCAACGGAAATACTTCCGAGACGAACGGTGGCGGTACGAACCAGAAGGGTCTGGTCGTAAACGGCGGTACCCGTCTCGATAACACCTGGTGGGATTTCACCAACAACGTAGGTAAATATTTCGATATTTCATTCTCCACGGCGGGTATCAGCGGAAATAATATGGTATTCGGTATCGTATGGGGAGCAGGCGATATGGGCGGAGTCAACATCAAGGCTCCGGCGAATTGGAACCTCCTCTACTCGGTCGACGGCGGCGAGACGTTCAAGCCCGTTCCGAACAGCGATCCGATCAAGTGCCGCTGCATCGTATGGTGGAGCACCACTCCGCAGGACTGCGCCCCCGGTTTCACCGAGCACTTGCGCAAGCTGCCCGCCGAGTGCTTCGGCAAGGAGAAGGTCGTTCTCCGTTTGCAGGCCGCAAGTACCGTTACCAACATCGACCCGAAGGCAACCTCCAGCAACTACAAGACCGCTCTGGCTTGCGAGAAGGGCAATATCGTCGCTTCGACCACCGCTGCGAATCAGCAGATTCGTATCGGTACGATCACGGTTCGATACAATTAAGCATACGTCGTCTCGGATGTGCAACGGGCTCGGGCCCGTTGCCTCCGAAACGATCAAAACGAAATTTAATACATAAAAACAGATCAATATGAACTATCGTAATTCGATATTCAAATTATTAGGTCTCGGTGCAATGACGATCGGTGCCGTAGCTTGTGCGGTGGACGACGCTGAGGATATAGCGCTCGTAAAACTGGGCGCACTGAACAAGGAGTTCGTCGTGGAGGCCGAATCCAACGAGTTCGACATCAAGATCTATACCAACGGCGCTTATCATATCGAGCGTACGAATGAGTCCGACTGGCTGACTCTGACTTGCGGCGAGACGCTCGCCGGTAGCGCGACGATCAAGGCGGAATGCGATTTCAACGGTGATTTCAAACGTAAGGCGGGTGTGGTCCTCTGTTCGGATGTCGACGGACGTCGCGATACGCTCTACGTGAAGCAGAAAGCGTTGGTGGATGCCAAAATCTCTTTCAGCAACAATTCGATCACGGTTCCGGGAACGGGCGGCGAAACCCGCTCGGCGATCGTAACCAACGTTCCGTTCGAGGATATCACGGTCGAGATCGCATATACCAAGGAGGACAATGCGGACTGGATCGAAAATATCGAGATCGAAGACTCCGAATCGGAAGATCGCATTCTGAGCATTGTCACCGAGCGCAATACGGCGGACCAGATTCCCCGAACTGCGGCCGTATCGCTTTCTTTCACCGACGGTTGGGACGAGACCATAGCCGTGGAGTTCAACCTCTTGCAGCGTACCGCGCAGGAGACTCTGGGACGCGAAATTTCGTACGAGGAGTTCCGTAATACGTATGCGATGAACAAAGCGATCGACGATTACGTCCTGCTGGAGGGTATCGTTGTGAGCAACCGTGCGAACCACAATGCCGGCGAGAATACCCAGAACACTACTTCGTCGATCGACTATACGATCTCCGATCGTACGGTCTATCTCGAATCCTATGACGGCAAATACGGTATCGCCCTCCTGACGACTACGGCCGACGACAACGTATTCCAGCAGTACGACCACGTGCAGCTTCTCATTCAGGGTGCCAAGGGTATGCTCGTCGAGAATCCCGACCGCTATGAGTTGCACAACGTCACCAAGGCGATGGTCACTTCGCGTGTGGCGGGTTCGGCTTCGGATGTTCCTGTGAAGGAGAAGTATATGAACCAGTTGACGGATGATGATTTCTACACCTATGTCACGTTGAAGGATGTGGAGTTCCCCGTGCGCAAAGGTGCGATTACGCCCATCAACGAGGGTTATGCGATCGGTACGAATGCACACCGACTGAGCAAATATCCGTTGCTCGTGCGCGACATCAACGGCGACGATATGTATATGTATACCAATACCAACTGCGCATACCGCAGCGACGGTACGCGTCTGCCTTACGGTTCGGGCAAGATTTCGGGTGTGATCGTCCACGAGCGTTTCTCGCGTTTCGAGTGGCGTAACGGTGCCGACCCCGCCGAAATAGACGAAGATCCGACGCTGGGCTACATCGGCCGCTATCAGATCCGCCACCAGACCAAGGGCGATATCTGGGACAACATGAACGACAGCGTCGAGGATAGCTTCTCGGCTCTGCTTACTGAGTACCGTTACTGGAATCCCGACGTCGAGAACGAGGTACAGAAGCCGACCTACGGTACCAACGGATGGTTGACCCACACCTATCAGGAGAAGTACTCGGGTTCGGCGAGCAAGGAGTATATCCAGGCTACCTACAAGCAGCATATGTGGGGCGGCGGTACTTACGAGTACCTCGGTCCGATCGGCAACAACGTCAACAACCTGTTCGGAGCCAACTACGGCAACAAGAACGGTTGCGGTATCGTGCTCGATCCCGCGAAGGAGAGCTGGAATCCGATGATGGATAAACTGGTAAGCCGCAATCCCGACGGTACGATCGAATGGTGCGGTCCCTATGCCGAGGATGAGAATGCCGCGAACGGCAAGGGCGGATGGCCCGGTAACGACAAGATCGCGACGAAAAGTGCGCAGATCAACTACAACGGTTCGACCTCTATGCGCGGCAAGGGCAATGTTTACGGAGCCTGCTATATGGCCTTCGCCAACCACTTCTGGTGGGATGACGATACGAATCGTTTCTATGCGTGGTTGATCAACTTCTCGACCGCAGGTATCTCGACATCGCATATTTCGATGCAGATTGCGGTGATGAATACGCAGCAGACCTTCTTCTCGCCCCGTTTCTGGCGTGCGGAGTGGGCGCTGACGGATTCGCAGGATGCGCGCGACGACTCGCAGTGGCACATGATCGGTGAGTATACGGTTCCCGACGTATCGGTATGGGCCAATACGCTCTATTCGTCGATTACTGCCTACAAGTACATCAACTTCGAACTGCCGCAGGAGATTCTCGGACATGATAACGTCTATATCCGCCTGCGCCCGACGAGCGATATTTGCAGCGACGGTTCGGACTATGCGAATGCGCGGCTGCATGAGAGTTCGAAGGGTGCTGCGCTGGCCGACCAGCATGCAAGCAGCCTGTCCTATTTTGCGATCCGTTACAATAAATAGGAGGATCGCATGGAGACCGAGACGTGGAGGTTTACCTCCACGTCTTCGTTGTAAACTTACGAAACCGCTATGAAAAACAAGTTTTTACTTCTGTTCGCCTTGCTGTGGGGAGCTGCGGCGACGGCTCAGGAGGATGCCGCCCTGGAAAAAGCGGCTGCGAAAGCCGATTTGAAACTCATGTCCTTCAACATCCGCTACTATAAGAAAGGTGCGGACGGTAGCAACTGTTGGGAAAATCGCAAGGAGGCCGTGTTGAAGATGCTGCGCGAGGAGAATCCCGATATCGTCGGGTTTCAGGAGCCGCATCGTCCGCAGGTCGACTATCTGAAAGTGCATCTGAGCGATTACGGCTCGGTAGATATGGGACGCGATGCCGACACGGATATCGAGAAGAAACCCGACGGCGGCGAGCACCTGATGCTCATGTATCGCAAGTCGCGCTACATCCTGCTCGACAGCGGATTTTTCTGGTTGAGCGAAACGCCCGAAAAGGCTTCGCGGGGTTGGGACGCCATGTGCCGCAGGGTGACGGTGTGGGGCAAGTTTCGCGACCGCAAGAGCGGCAAGGAGTTCTACTATTTCGATACCCATTTCGACCACGTCGGTCCGAATGCCCGCAAACACGAGGCCGAGATGATGGCGGCCAAGATGCGGGAGATCGCGGGCGACAAGGCGACCGTATTCGTGTCGGGCGACCTGAATACCACCTACGACCACGATGCGCTCTCGCCGCTGCGCGCCTGGATGTCGGGGGCTCGCGAAATGTCGCCCGTAACGGACAAGCGGCCGTCGTTCAACGACTGGGGAAAACGCGATCTGTGGATCGACCATATTTTCTATCGTCGAGCGAAGGTGCTCGGCTATAAGACCGTGATGAACTCCGAAGCGACATACGGCGTGCCTTATCTTTCGGACCATAATCCTATTTATGCACTCTTCAAATTATGAGAGATATGAAAAAGTCATTGATTCTATTAGCGTTGCTGTTCGCCTTTACGGCCGCGAACACCGGTTGTACGAAGTCGGAGCCCGAAGGCCCCGGTAAGCAGGAGCCTGTGGATCCCGATACTCCGCCGCAGGAGGATGAAATCGATTGGACGAAGATCGATCCAAAAGCTACGGTGCGCGGCGTAGTGCGCTGCGACGGCGTGGGCGTGCAGGGTGTCGTCGTTACCGACGGTGTGAACATGACACGCACCGACAAACAGGGCGCTTACGGTCTGCGGACCTCTTCCGCGACGTCGAAACTGGTCTATCTGACCATTCCGTCGGGTTACGAAGTCTCGTCGACGCACGGGTTCATTCCCTCGTTCTACCGCAAAATCACGGCGGCTACGAGCCTGGAAAAGGTGCAGCAGTTCGATTTTACGCTCAAAAAGCGGAATAACGATCAGCATATCATGATCGTTTCGGCCGACATGCATATTCGCAACCGGTCGATGATATCGTCGACGGCAGCTACGACGCCTTCGATCTGTCCGCCCAAAGGCGAACTCGACTCGGTGACGTTCCGCCGTACGTATCTGACCTACCTGCGCCAGTATGTGAAGACATTGCCCGCCGGCGTGCCGGTTTACGGTCTTAATCTCGGCGATATGACCCAGGAGACCCATTGGACGAATAATCGATACAAGGCGACGCTCGTTAACTTCGTAACCGTATGCGAAAGAGGCGGCATGCCGATTCAGACTTTTCATCTTATCGGCAATCACGATCATGACATGGCCGTACAGAATCTGACCACCGACGACGATTCCGAGTCGGAATTGGCTTACAATGCCGCTTTCGGGCCGACCTATTACGCTTTCAATATCGGTAAGGTGCATTATGTCGTTCTCGACAACACGCAATACCGGAATATCGGCGGCGATCGTTCGTACGACGTGCACCTGAACACTCGTCAGATGGAGTGGGCGCAGAAGGACGCCGACTACATGACGGCCGATGTCGAACGTATCGTGATCGCTTGGCATTGCCCGGCATTCCGTCGCAATCCGGCCGCTTCTTCGCCGCAGCCGCTGGACAACGCCAACGAGCTGCTCGATATTTACAAAAATAAGAACGTACCCATCACCATCATGTCGGGACACAATCATATCGCCGAGACGGTGACCGTCCCGCGTACGGATATCGATGCGACGGAGTATACGCATCCCTGCGTGTGCGGTGCGTGGTGGTATTTCCCGCTGTGTCACGACGGCGCTCCCGCGACATTCACCCGCTACGATTTTACGGGCGGTCGGATGACGAAGCGTCAGAGCGTGAACTTCAGCGATGAAAACGAGCAGTTTTACCGTGTCTACAATTCGGGTCAGACCAATGCCGCCGGCAAGTCGGTAATCCGGATCAACATCTGGGACTGGCATACGACCTGGAAGATCGAGTGCCGTGAAAACGGAGTGCTGGTGCCCTCGTCGCAGCTCAAACCGGTAAGCATGTTCGACGACCGTTATGTCGAGGTACACGATGCGTGCGGCAACGGTATCGCTTCGTTCTCGTTCCTCGACAAATACTATACGGATCACATTCTCGAATATACGCCGGTGACGCCGACTGCCGAGATCGAGATTACGGCTACGGACGAGACCGGAACGCAGCTCTTCGTCATAAAGACGAAATTGTCGTGATTTCGGCCCTTCTCCGGGATTGCCGGATATGAACGTAGCCCGAAGTTCGTGATCGAACTTCGGGCTACGACTTTCCGCAGAACTCGAGAGCGCAGCCGGATCGCAAGGCAAAACGGTACGAAAAACAGGTCCGGGATTCCCGGACCTGTTCGGTATCGTGCGCCTCGAAGCGGGGCGCACGGAGGATCAGAGACTCAAAGCGTCGTTGTAGCCCGGATTCTGCGAGAGAGCTCCTTGGGTCGCGACACGCTGCTCCGAGGGGATCGGCCACAGGTAGTCGCGCGTCTCGTTCCATTCGTAGGTCCGCTCCCCGAAGCAGCTGACATAACCCGACGTGCCGTCCGTAAGTTCGATGTCCTTGCCGGCACCGACTTCGATCAACGTGCACGACGTGGCGGGTTTCTCGCCTTGATAAAGGCAGAGGTCGTTGATCCCGTCGCCGTTCATGTCGTATTCGCCCAACGCGGGGAAATAGCAGCCTCTGAAGCCGCCTTGCGTATTGGATGCGGGAACCAGCTGTGCGCCCTCCATCCAGCGGAACATATCCCATAGCCGGAAACCTTCGCACGCCAGCTCGATCGTCCGCTCGCGGCGGATTTCGAGCAGCACGCCCTGATTCGCACCGGTGCAATGGGGGTAGTAGCTTGCCAGGAAGGCGTCGGGTTGCCGATTGGCTGCGTCCTTATCGAGTGCCGGCATATTCACGCGGTTGCGGATCGCGTCCACCGTCTCACGAATATCCTCCGCAGTGAGGGTTCCGAGCTCGGCTTTGGCCTCGGCGTAATTCAGCAGGATCTCCGAATAGCGGAATACCGGCCAGTCGGTCGTCGATTTGGTCGAGCCGTCGTGCGTATTGTCGCTCATGAATTTGATGATTCGGTAACCGGTGATGTCGGATGAGAAGTCCTCGATCGTCTCCGCGGTAGCCTTGTATTCCTTATATCCGGGACCGGCCAGCGTCTGGGACATACGCGGATCGCGGTTGCGGAACGACTCGTTGTAAGTCATCGTCCGGTAATCGGGCTGGTCCTGTATCTTCGAGCCGTCGGCCATCAGGTAGTGATCGACGAACGCCTGCGTCGCGCTGTGCAACTTCGTACGATAGGCGAACTGGGTGGTATGCCGTACGGAGAGGTCCATGTTGAACCGAATCGACAGAATGGTTTCGTTCGTTTCGGCGTCTTCCAGGATGAAATATTCACGATAGGGGGCATTCAGACCGAGTGTATTGCCCTTGTAGACGGAATATTTTCCTGTGGCTATCACGTCGGCAGCGGCTTCGGCGGCCAACTTCAGGAAATAGTCGGCCGAGAGCGTCTTCGATTCGCCGTTCTCGTCGGTATAGCTTTCGTCGGCAATGGCGTGATATTTTCGAAACGTTCCTTCGAAAAGCGCTGCGCGGGATTTCAATGCCCGGGCCGCATTTTTGCTTACGTGGTATACCGGCTGACTGGGCCAAGTCTCGGGGAGCAGTTCGATGGCACGGTCGCAGTCCTCCATGATCTTTTGCATTACGTAGCCGCGGCTGTCCCGGGGACGCTTCAGAGCTGCCTGATCGGAGTCCGAGATCAGAAAATCGTAGTAGGGAATGTCGCCGTAGCGACGTACCTTCACATAATAGAACATGGCCCGGAAAAAGTAAGCTACTCCGTCGTAACGCTTGCGGACCGATTCGTCCGTACAGTTGCCCGAACGCTCCAGGTAATAGTGGATGTTGCGCAGTTGCGACCAGGTGCTGGTCGTCCAGCTCTCCGTCTCAGGCGTGCGCGTTCCCATCTGCACGTCGCTCAGGTCGCGGCTGATGTGCGTGTCGTCGAGCGTGAGGGCGCGAGCGTCGGGACCTTCCAACAGCTCGTAAAAGGCGTTGGTCCAAAGCTCCAATTCCGATTCGCTGGCGAAAAACGTACTCGGAGAAAGATTCGTTTCGGGCTGTTTGTCCAGGAAATCGTCGCAACCGCACAGCGCCCAAGCCGCGCAGATAACTGCTAAATATTTGAATGCTTTCATAGGTTCGAAAATGTTAGAAAGTGATGTCGACGCCTACCGAAAAGGTTCTCGAATAGGGATAGAGACAGTCTTTGGAGACATTCGATACGGCGACTTCGGGGTCGATCGTCTTGCAGTAACGTTTCATCGGCGACCAGTAGGCCAGGTTTTCACCGGCGACATATACGCGCAACTTCTCCAGCACGCGTTTGTTGATCGGAATGGTGTATCCCAGCGTGATGTTTTTCAGACGAATATACGACGCATCCTGAAGGTAGCGATCGGTCTTGACGCTCAAGGCTCCGGCGCTCGATGTCTGTTGCGCTCGACGACGCGGGAAATACGCGCCGGTGTTATCTTCGCTCCAGCACAGACGTTCGAACCCTTTCTCGATGAACGAAACGGTAGGTTCGGCATAGGGGCCCCAGAAGTAGAGACAGGAGGCATTGGGCATCCAGTTGATTTTGCCTACGCCCTGGAAGAAGATGGCGAAATCGAATCCGTTCCACGACAGATCGCCGCGCAGCGAGTAGATGTAGCGCGGCAGCGTATTGCCGATGATACTTTGATCGCCCGGATCGGCGAGCGTACTCTTGCCTCCGTTGATTGCGTTGTCGCCGTTCAGGTCGAGGAACTTCATGTCGCCGGCCATAAGGTGGTTCATCGTAGCGTCCGCACAACTGTATACCTGGTTGTTGACCGCTTTGTCGTCGATGGCGGCCTGATAAAGGGCTGCTTCCGCGTCGGTCTTGAACAATCCGCCGGTGCGATATCCCCAGACGTCGCCGAGAACTTCGCCTACATAGTGATAGGAGAGCAACCCTTCCTCGTTGGTATATTTCGTGATCGTGGTCTTATAGTCGCCCTGCGAAGCCGAAATGCCGTAAGAGAAGGGTTTGCCGAGCACCGTTTTCGAATCGCGCCAGCTTACCGTGATTTCGTACCCCTTCGTGCGCAGATCCGCGCAGTTGGCTTTCGGGGTCGGAGCGCCGTAAACGGTCGGTAGGGTCTGCATCTGGGTGAGCATGTTCTTCGTGTCGCGGATGTAGAGATCGGCCGAAACGCTGAGCCGGTTGCGCAGCAGCCCGAGGTCGAATCCGAGGTTGTAGGTGACGACCGTCTCCCAGGTTAGGTCGTCCGTTACGGGATCCGACGCCTTGGCATAGCCGGCTTTGGCCGCTCCGTCGAACGTGTAGTTGCTCATGGTCGTGGTCGAGATCGTATCGATGTAGTAATAGTTCGATACCTGCTGGTTACCCAGCGAACCGTACGAGAACCGTATTTTGGCGTTGTCCCACCAGCTGCGCAGCGGCTCCCAGAACTTTTCCTCGGAGATACGCCATCCGGCCGATGCCGACGGGTTGAAAACCCAACGTTTGCCGGGGGCGAAGCGCGAAGTGCCGTCGTAGCGGGCCGAAACCTCGAACAGGTATTTGCCCCGGTAATCGTAGTTGGCTCGGCCGAAGAATCCGAGCGTACGGTAGGAGGTGTTCGACAGATTGGTTTTGTCGATCAGACCGTGGTTGATATTGAGGATGCTGAGGTTCTCGCTCAACGATCCCTGCTGGCGTCCGATGAGCTGCGACGAACGGAAATCCTCGAAGTTGCCGCCTGCGACGGCCGAGAAGTTGTGATCGCCCCACGTATGCGAGTAGTCGAAATAGACATTTGCGACCTGACCGTCCTCGTAGTAGCGCTCTTCCTGGTAGAAGTCCTTGATCGATCCGTTGGTGAAATCCACCACTGCCGTCTGCGTGGCATTCCACGTGTTGGCGGTCGGGAGCGATCGGAAAGCTCCCAGCTTATCGTTGCGACAATAGGTGTAGTCGGCGATGAGTTTCAGATCCTTGTTCGAAGTCAGATCGAATGTCAGGCGGTTGGTGATCGCATAGTAGACGCTTCGGCGGGCATTGCTGTTACGGCCGTCGGTGAATGCGCCGATACGGCCGCTGGCCAACGGCGAGTCATTGTATTGATGACCGTTGTAGATTACCTTCGTGCCGTCGGGGTTGATCGGAACGACCATCGGAGGCGTATTGCGGGCCACGTCGTAGAAGATACCGTCGGACATATGACCTTCGGCACCGTCCAACTCCCAGAAACCGCCGTATTCGTAAGCGGTTTTTTCGAAACTGATGTTGTTCGAGTAACGCAGCTAAGGGGTGACTTTGGCATTGACCTTGGCGCGGAAAGAGTAGCCGTTGTAGATATCCTCGGCGTTGTTGTTGAACAATCCCTCGCGGTAGAGGTAACGGCCGCTGACGTAGTAGTCCACTTTGTCGTTGCCGCCCGTCATCGTTACGTTGTGCTCGGTCTCGGGCCTGCTGCGTTTGAACAGATAACCGTACCAGTCGAAGTTGCCCACGTAGCGATATTTGCCGTCGGCATTGGTGACGACCCACGGCCGATTCGGATTCTCGGTCGCATCGTTGCGGCGGTCGTAGAGCATCTGCATCTCGTCGTCGGTGTATTTCCATCCCGCATATCCCAACTTTGCGTCGGCGAATTCGTTGATGAAATTCGTGTAGCCGTAACCTTCGGTCAGGAAGTCGGTCGAAGCGGTGTTCCATGCCACGCCGAAGCGACCGTTGTAGGATACCTTCAGCTCGCCCGATTTACCGCTCTTGGTGGTGATGAGGACCACGCCGGCCGAGGCCTTCGCTCCGTAGATCGAGCAGGCCGAAGCGTCTTTCAGCACCGAAACCGACTCGATGTCATTGGGGTTCACCTGCGTCAGCGAGGTTTCCACTCCATCGACCAGGACCAGCGGGCTACCGCTGTTGAGCGACACCGAACCGCGGATTTTGATGCTGTACTCCTTGCCTTCGACCGAACCGTTGCTCATGGTCAGCACCAGCGACGGGTCGGCGCCCTGCAAGGCTCCGGCGGCATTGGTCACGGGGCGGTTGTTGAGATCTTTGCCGCTGATGGTGCCGACGGCGCCCGTTACGTTCATGCGTTTCTGGTGGCCGTAGCCCACGACGACCACTTCGTTGATGCTGGCAGCGCTCTCTTCCAGGACGATTTTCGTCGGAGCGGCGGTTGCGACCTCGACGCTCTGCGTCTGATAGCCGATGAACGAGACGATCAGCGTTACGGGTAATTGTTGGCCGCGCAGTTCGAATTCTCCGTCAGCGACCGTCGTGGTTCCGGCTGTCGATTTGTCTACGATGACCGTAGCGCCGATGATCGGCTGCCCGTACTGATCTTCGACGCGACCCGATATGTTCACCGCGGTCGACTGAGCCTGGGTGGCTCTCGGATCTTCGAGAATGACGTCGTGACCCTGTATTGTGTATTCGATGGCGGGCGGTTTGAAGATGCGTTTCAGGACAGAGACTACGGGTTCGTTATCGGCCTTCACCGATACGTTGCGGCACATGTCGTGCAACTTGCCGTTGTAGTAAAAATGATATTCCGAATTCTTTTCGATCGTATCCAGGACCGATTGTAAGGATTCCTGATTGATTGACAAGGTGATCCGGGCTTGAGGGACTTGTGCTGCACCGGGTAAGATCCAGCATAGGAATACCGCCAGCAGAAGTTTCATTCGGACGATTCTCGGATTATCCGTTTTTTTGCATCCGATACGTCCGACCAATAAGGTTTTTTCATAACTTTACAAAGTTTTTAGATCAACAGTAGAAGGTTGGATTAAAGACATTCGGGCAGGACGTGCGAGGCATGCATGTCCTGCTTTCTTTTTCAAGGTAAGTAAATCAGGTTTCGATCATAGGCATATTCGTTTAGGTCGGTAGGGAAGTTTCGGTTTCGGGGCGTCATTTCTTCGTCAGCACGAAGCGGTGCCGGTCGGGATCGGACGCATCGCATGCGATTCCGATTCCCGATGAAATGCGCATATATTGGAGGATCTGCGTGAGATAACGGTTGTCGAAAGTTCCGGTAAAGGTGTATGCATTCAATTCCGGATCCCGTATTTCGAAGTCCACGCCGAAATTGTGGGAAAGTTGTCTTACGACCTCCGGAAACGGCGTATTGCGAAAAACGAACGTGTTGTCCATCCATTCGGTTCCCGTAACGGATTCGTTCTCCCGCAACAGTACCTGTCCCGAACCGGAATTGAAACACAACTCTTCGCGAGGCGAAAGGATGAAGCTGCGTTCGGAATATTCGTCGCCGACGCGTACGTCGACACGACCGTCGAGAAGAAATACGCGTGCGATGCTGTCGGAGGCATATGCCTCTACGTCGAATTTCGTGCCCAGCACTCGGACGCTGATGTTATTTTGCGTGGTGACGATGAATGGCCGCTCCGGGTCGCGCGTTACTTCGAAATAGGCTTCGCCGTCGAGTGTCACGCAACGGAATTTCTCGGCATATCGCACCGGAAAACGCAGGGAGCTGTTGCGATTCAGAAATACGGTCGTTCCGTCGGGCAAACTGTATTCCACTTTTTTCTCCGCATTCGACCGCAGTGTAATATACGTGTCGCTCGATGTTTGCCGGGTTGCGAACCAGATTCCGATATCCACGGCAACGAGTAATGTTGCCGCCGCGGCGATCTTCGTCCAGGAGAGTCGAATCGTCCGGCGACGTCGCCGGATCGATCGCATCACCGTATCGTAGCCTGCGTCGGTATCCCGACGACGCATACGTTCCAAACCGCGACATGCGTAATACAATTTCGCCAGTTCCGATAGCGTCGTTTCGTTTTCGTCGCTTTCGTTCATCCAGGATTCGACCTCGCTACGATGTTGAACAGAGGCTTCGACACGAATGTATTCGAATAACGTTTCGATGGAGGGTGCGGTGTTTTTCATATTTATTTTCGGGTCTCGCTTATATATGACAAATAAAAGAGGGGCATCCCTAAAGATCGGTTGAAAAAAATGATCGCAAGATGTAACTATGTGTCGTATTCGCCGAACGAAGCTCTCCGTGTCCGAAATTTCGCATTTCGAGGCGCGAAATCATACTTTTGTTTTGGTGTATTCGTAAATTCTTTATTAATTAATTGGGTGATTTGTGTTTATTTTGAAAATTTATTAACTTTGGTACGGCAATTATAGTTGCTGAGTACTTAAGCTGTTTATCCGGGCAAAATTACCACAATTGACAGATACAGATAAACGGCCGGGGATCGGAGTGCACGGTTCTTGGCTTGTTCTATCGTGCTGTGGTAAGCCGTGCTCGACAGTCGAGGCCGTGCTATCCTTGAATACGTATTCGAACGATATGTGGCAGAGGGGCGATATGCGCAATCGCGGAACGAGTGTGCGTCGATGATGGGGTAGCGGGGAAGCTGCATTCCGTGGCCTGCATTCTCCGATCGGAAAAATTCGGCAGGGCAGGGGAGGGTGTCGCGGACGTCGGCGATCTTATTCCGATCGAAGTGTCGTTCTCACAGCCATACGGACAGGATACAGAGATAATCCTTGAGTTTGATCCGCAGAATTTTCAAGGCCTGAGAGATTCGATACTCTACTGTTTTGACCGATATCCCCAGACGTTCCGCAATTTCCTTGTTGGAAAAATCGCCGAAGCGGCTCATCGAAAAGGCTTCCCGATAGTTTTCGGGGAGTTACGCTACTGCTTTTTCGATGTTTTTGGATAATTCGTCCAATAATGCGTAGTTGTCCGGATTCTGAAGGTAATCCTTGATCTTTTCATAGATATAGCCGTGCTTGACCTGCTTGAACCGGTTTTTTCGCAATTCGTTGATGCAGCGATTTTTTGTCGCCGCGAAGAGATAGGATTTGATCGATCCGACGATGGTGATGAATTCGTGTCTTTCCCAAATATATACCATCAACTCCTGCACGACCTCTTCGGGGTCTTTGTCCGAGACGTATTGCGACGCATATTCGCAGAGCGGCGAATAATAGGTGTGAAACAATTGCCGGAAAGCCTGTTCGTTTCCGGTGCCAAGTTCTCGGAGCAGTTGTGGATCGCTGTAACGCATGATTGTCTGAAGCGATTTTCTCGGCAAATATAGAAATTAATCCGAATGGTCCGTGCTTTTCGTGTTTATTTTCTCGATGTTGCGAACGTATCTGTTTGTGAATCATTCGCTGTTTCTATCATGTAGCGACAAGGTCTTCGTTCGTATCGTGCGAAAGCGAAATTTCCGATCGAAGCGGTAGGGGGGGGTATGACAGCGTCGGGCTCTCGCGGTTTTTGCGCGCTTCGATCGCATCGGTTTAGCCCGGAACAAACAAAGAAAAAAGGAGTTACGGAATTCGTAACTCCTTGGTTAGCTTGTGACACCGACAGGACTCAAACCTGTAACCTTCTGATCCGTAGTCAGATGCTCTATTCAATTAAGCTACGGTGC
>CAXHRY010000014.1:0-71278 GCA_964018965.1 uncultured Alistipes sp. | reverse complement strand
CGGTATTTCAGGTCGTTCGCAGCTAACTGTTGGTTGTTCCTTGCGATCTGATAGATAACCGCGATCTGCAGGAAAATACATCCCAGCATGGCGAACATCGTCAGAAATGTTTTCGAGGATTTGATGTCGAGCGTATAAGTATGTCGGTGCTCCTGCACGGGCAGGGCATTGGGCCTTTTCAATGCTTCGACGGCCTGCCCGACCTGCTCGATCAATGTATGCGTATGCTGGTTCTCGTGGTTGATTGTCTCCAGTTTGCCCGCCAATTGCGTCAGCAGCGTGTTGTATCTGTCGGTAAATTCCCGCTCCTGCTCGGTTTTTACTCCCGGCAAGGCCGTATGCCGTTGCAGATGTTCGAGCATCTGTGCGACCTGTCCCTGCGAGAGCTCTGCGGCCTCTATCAGCCGTTCGATCCGTTCCAGCTGGACATTATCCAAACCTGCGTTTCCTGCGCCGCCTGCTTTGGCGTTTTTGATGGCTTTGACAAGCGTTTCCTTGAGGTCTTCATACATTTCGATCGAGAGGTCGATCCTATTTTCGTCGTTCATGGCTTTTGAGATTTTCTAATTCGGTTATATTTTCATTTTGGCTCTTCTTTTCTGTTCTTCGAGTCTGCGTCGGTGTTCCATCGCGGCTATGGCCATTGCTTCAGCCGCGGCATCGAGCAACGCCGTGATTCGTGCTATATGCTCTTCGGGACTTTCTCCCGGCTTGCGCTGCAACTGCTCGGCGGACACTCCGACGGGCGAACCGGCCGGCGGCAGCGGAATCCCGCCTGCCTTTCCGAGGTTTACCGATGGTGGTTCTTCGCGCGCACTGCCGCCGCCTCTGCCCGTGTTGCCGAATAACCCGGCAAATGCCGAACGGTAATTGCCTGCCGCCGTCGAGAGGTTCCCGAAGAGCGTTGCCCGGTGTTGGGTTTGTTGCTGCACGTGGGTAAAATGCTGGTCGAGTTTCGTAAAGCTGAAAGCCCGGTCGATCTTCGATCCGGAGAATTCGAAACCGTTTTTCGAGAACAAAACCCCTTGTTTGCGGTCGGTATTTCCGCAATACTTGTAACGGATGCCGATGCCTTGTTCCTTTAATTTACCTTCCAACTCGTTCCAGTTCTTGCATTTGGGTAGACAGCCTTTGATCGCATCGTGGATTTCGTATTTGGTCTTGTCGGGTTCGCGCAATTGCTCCCGCCGTACGTCGTCCTTTCCCGGTGCGAGATACAATCCGTACTTCTCGGTCAGCTCCCGGCAGACCTTGGCGTTTCGAATCTTGATGTTCTTGTCCGAAATGGTCTGCCCGTTGTTCCCGACCCGGTTGTAGACCAGATGGCAGTGCGGATGGGGCTGGTCGAGATGGCGCACCAAAAGATATTGCGTATCGGTGATGCCCATCTTCTGCATGTACTCCTTCGCAATCTGCGTCATCAGGGCATCGGTCATCCGCGGGGCATCTTTGGGTGAGAAAGACAGCGAGATATGCCCGACGGTGTTTTTCAGCCGCGGGTTCAATAAGGTCTGGTCTTTGAAGTCCTGCACCATGTCCTTCACTTCCGGAGGCATAATGCCTTCGGCTTCCAATATCCGGGATTCCTTTTTCATCACGTAGCCTACCGTTCCCGAAAAAGACGATCCCGATATTACCTTACCGACCATCGCATATCTGCTTCAGGAGTTTTTCGATAGCCGTGACGATCGCCGCATGCCGTACCCTGACAGCCGCCAGACCTTTAGCATTGGCCAGCCGGGTAAGCTGGTTCAGGTTGCGGGCGATGCCCTTGAGCTGGGCCATGAAATCCAGCTGTTCGCGGGTGATCCGCGCCCTTACCGTTCCTCGGTCGATCAGCTGGCGCAAGACTTCGGCCGGCGGTTGTCCTGCTTCACGGCAGAGGGCTGAGAAGCGGAGTTTCCGTTCGGGGCTGAGCCGTGTGCTGACGACGTATTTGCGGATGCGGCCGATGCCGACTTTCGGGCGTCCGCCTTGTTTGCTGTATGTTTTTTTCGGTGTTTCCATGATAAGTGGTTTGTAAGCATTTTTTGTTCAGACCAGCGGGATTTTACGCCGACCAGCGGGGAAGGCGCAGTTTTCGTCTACGAAAACACAACCTTGCCTTCCTTAAATCTTTACCCCTTTCCGACGCGGTGGTTCAATTTCCGCCGTTTCCGCTTTCAGGGCTTGCAGATTATTCCGAAGAGCCTGAACGGCCTTTGTTTCGGGGGCGTTCTTCTGTGTCGAAGGCTTTTGTGTTCGGCCTTTTATGCGGGCGGTCAGATAGTCGTTTACGTCCTTGTGCCCGCTGTAAAAAAGGCTTTGGTCGATGACCTCGCTGCGGGGGCAAAGACGGATCAGATCGGCAGTTGCCTTGCGCCCGGCTTCGTCGTTGTCGAAGAAGGTGTGGATCACCGGATGCCGGCTAAGAAACGGTACGGCTTTGGGCAGGTTGACGACCGAGTTCAGAACCGCGGCGTCGATGCGCAGTCGTTCGGGGTGTTTCAGCGAGAGATAAGCGAGGAAATCCATAAATCCCTCGAAAGCGATTACCGTATCGGAACGGTTGTCGATAGTGGTGATATGTTTGGGCGAGGAGCCGCCTTTGAACCGCTCGGAGCGGAGCTCCCACCCTCCGGCATCGTTGCGGAACCCGACGGCGAAAAAGGCGCGGCCGTTTACCTCGTAACGGACCTCGCGGCAGAATGCCGCGGCGACCGGCGGGACGATGCCGCGCGAGGCGAGATAACCGACCAATGCCGGATGCCGGAGCGAAGCGTCGGAGAGGATGCGGAGCGCGGGAACGGTGGCCGGACGCAAGACCGGCAAGGGACCTCCGGCAGCTGGACGCTCGCCAACACCCGGTGAAAGAGAAACGGAACCGGCGTCCCTTTTTTCACCGTTTTGCAGCCGTCGGACCGCTTCACGGCTGTCGCACCGCTCCAACCGCATCACGAGGGTGAGCAATGTGCCGCCTTCGCCCAGTCCGAAGTCGTACCAGAGATTTTGCACGTAGTCCACTTTGAAACTCGGCGTGCGTTCTTCCCGCAAGGGTGAAAGATACATGCCGTAACCGTTTCGTTCGTATTTGGGCAGAATGCCCCGCCATGCGAGGAATTGCCGGATGCCGATATTTTTCAGATCATTCATAATTTTTGTTTTTCGAAGTTTGCCGATATTGCCTTACTACCTACTACATTTGCGTAATCGTTTGATAAATAATTCGCTATGTATAGTAACCAAGTTTATGTCACCTTACTACCGTAGTAATTGACGTAGTGGCGTAGTAAGATGTCGTAAGGTGTGTATTTTGTATTCTGCTACATGGCAGCCTATTCTTTTTCAATGTTTTATCGCAGTGTGTAGTAGCGTAGTAACTACAATCCGTAAGAGACGAAAGGGTTGGGTGAGATTTTTTCAATGACCCAGCCGTAGACGGGATTTCCGTTGATACGCTTCGAGCGTCGTTCGAACCCGGCCTTGCGCAAGGCTTCGCCCATGCGTTTCTCGGAGAGGTTCAGCGACGAATAGCTGCGCAGGTAGTTCAGAATCTCGACGGTGGTCATAAAGCAATCCGTGACGGCATGTTCCGGAGGCTTCTCGAACCCTTTCAACAGCATTTCGTATTCGATGGTCTGGACATGGAATGCGGCGTTTCCCTGGTGCAGTTCTTCGATTTCGGCTTCGTCGAACCAGTAGCGGAATCCGTTGCTCAGGAGTGTTCGGGCTTCGGCATATACCCGATCCATATTGACCCATATCGCCCGGTCGATGTCGATGGATAACACCTCGAAGGGCAGGAAGCGCCGCGAGCCGGTCGGATCGGTCAGAAAGTCGTTCCCGTTCACCGAGGCCATGAAGCTCGCCAAGTGGGGATACTCTTCGATGTAAACGTCGTAGGGTCGCCGGTATTTGACCGAAGGAGCCGTGATGAGGTTCTTCAGCTCGTTTTCATCCCGTTTGTTGAGCGCCTTCAGCTGGTCGTCGATGTTGATGAAGAGGTATTCGGCGACCAGCGTCAGCACGTCCTTGTTCTGTGGGTCGATCTTTCCCGTGAAAAGATAACTGGCGAGTGAGCGGGGACAGAGATTGTCGAGCCATGTGGTCTTGAACTTTCCCTGCTCGCCAGTCAATACCAGACAGACGTGGTTCTGACATCCGAGGTCGTTCGTTGCATTGGCGACCACACCGACGAGCCATTTGGTCAGGTACTCCGACCAATGCCGGGCGTTGCGCACAGTGACGGTCGCGGCCAGTTCGTCGATGGCCTGCGTTCCCGTTACTGGCGGCAGTTTATGAAAATACGCCTGCACGGGATTCACACGCTCGGAAAAGTCGCTTTCGAGCATGCTGCGCAGGTTCTCCGCCGAGGTGGAGATGCCGATGGTGCGGTCGAGCTCCCGCCGGAAGGAGTTGAGCCGGTATTTGGTCACGGGGAGGAACTCGCCGTCGCTGCTGCGGAACTCCGCACGGCTTTTGACCGTGTTGTAGCGAAAGGCGTAATGCTCCCGCAGGAACTCCTCGATACGCTCGTTCCGGGACTGCTTGCCGGGGACTGCAACGCTGTCTGACACCTTATTTGCCATCTTGTTCGCCGAGAATCCGTTGAATGTCCGAGGTGCGGTAGCGAACCTTGTTCCCGACCTTAACGGCTTTCAGATATCCTTTGCGGTTCCAATGCCAGAGCGTCGCATCGCAAACGCCGCATAGCTCTTTGACCTGTTCTTTGGTCAGGTAACGTTCCTTGCGGGCTTCGGCGACTTGTGCAGCCAGCTCTTCTTTGGCGCGGTCGATAAGGCTTTTGGAGAAAGCCAACAGATCCTCGCCGCTTACCTCCAGCCGGATGCTGCCCGGAGCATCCCGGAGGATGGATAATAAATCTTTCATACATTGCTTTCCGCCCGTTGTGGGGCGCAGCCTTCCGGCGGACGGGAAAGCAACGCCGCCGCCCGGAAATCCGAGCGACGGCGCAAATATAATGTTATGATTGAGCGATATTTAAGCGTTTAATTCGCGGTGTGTTAAGGCGAATTTAACGAGCCTTATTGCGATAGAAAATCTTTTATTTCCCGGATGATAAGGGCCTCGCTGCCCCGACTGCTGACGGCCGATCCGATAAGCAGCGGTTCCGTCAGGCGGCTGTATGCTTCCTGTATGCCCCGCTCGTGGACGATGCGGATGTCAGAGCCGTATTCCGCTTGCAGGGCATCGCGGAACGGTTTGATGTTGGTTGGAACTACCAGATAGCGCAATTCATCGAGTGCGATCTTCAACCGTGCGATGTCGGTCTGGGTGTGTCTCTTCGTGATGTATTCGCCGATCTTTTGCCGCAACACGTCGGGATGCGTGACAGCCGGTGAAAACATGTCCATCAATGATTTGGTCGTACTCGGCCGGCCGGGTTTTCTCTTTTCACCCGCATCTTCGGCCGGAAGAGTGCCCGCAGCCCATTCCAGCACCCGGTCGCTTTCGGCCAGCCGCATCGCTTCGCGGTGGTCATCCCAGTCCTGCTTGGTGCGCAGTTCTAATTTGATGGAGCGGGAGATCAGCAGTCTGATCGTGGCGCTCATGGTCATCTTCTGCAAGAATCCCAGATCGGGCGAGCGCCGCAGCTCTTGGCAACGCTCCACCATCCGTTCGAAACTCTTGCCGAAGTAGAGCCAGTAAAGCATTGCCGGGAGTGTGGAATCCTTGCCGGGCTGTTCGCACTCCCGGATGATCTTGCCGGCAAGGTCGTGTTGTCGGGCCGCCTGTTCGATCTCATCGACATGCTCGAACAGTCCTTCATTGGCTTTGTCGGACATTAGGCGCCGGTACCGGGGGATAAGGGACATGGCTTGGAATATGACCGACTGGCACCCTGCATAGTCACGGGCGTTCATCGCCTCTTCGAATGCGGCGTATTCGTCGTGGTGGGTGTCCATCCATTCCCGCAACTTCGCTTTGAAAGCCTCGTATTCCTGCTGGCCCATAAGTCGTAATGTGTTATAACCCGATTTTTAGGTAAGAATCCCGCCGTCCGAGATACATATTCCGGTAATTCTCTTTCAATTCATTGGATAAATAGGAGTTGGCGATCAGCGTATCTAAAAGCGGATAAGATGCACAGAATTTGTCAAGTTCCCGTCGGACAGTTTTGTCCGGGAGTCCTAATCTTTTGCCGAATTCCCGGAAAGTTGTGCCGTTGGTCATTCCATAAGGCATGTATTCGGCGGCGTTGTCTTTCAGCAACCCTTTGTCGAGGGCGAATATCCGGTCGTCTACATGCAGTTTGGTATTTATCAGGTCGTATGCCGGAGAAAGGCGGAAATCGCCTGATTCGGTTTCGAGTACCGAGAAATTTTTCAGATGGGCGTCGCCGTTGCAAATCAGAAAATTGAATATGATGAGATCGAAAAATTTCAGAGTCTCTACTTTCCATGCGGGCAGGTATCGTCGAATCAACTCTCCGCATTCTTCGTATGTTAAGTACTCATATTTGTAATTCTTACCGCCGTTTTGCGTAGTCAGTCCGGCGAGCGATGCGAAATCTTCTTTTCTGCGCTTTGTGCCGTCGGGTTTGACATCGAACCGTCTGGTGATATAAGCCGGTTCTCCTCCTTTGAAAAAGCAAAGTCCGTTTGCGGCCGTTTCGATTCCGAATACCTGTGACGCGATTTGCATGGTCAGATTTTCATTCGCAGAACTATATATCCGATTGCGGAAATCGCTTAACTTCGGTTTGAGGATATAGTGGCCTTGTTCGCCTTCTTGAGTTAAGGCCAATTTGCCGTTGCGAACGATCATCGAATATTTGGGTTGTACTCCTGACAGCGAGATTCGCTCCTGATTGTGCAGAAACTCTTCTTGGTTCGAGGCATTGTTGTCATCATCAATGGGTGTATAATCCAAAAATGGAGACACTTGTCGGCCATCGAACAGATGTTTTATCGCAATCGGAGAGTAGCTGTCATATCCTTCGGCCAATGTGGATGGGCAAATCGTAATCGGATTCATTGTTATAGGGGTTTTACAGTTACCGCTCCGGCAACATCCGTTTGTGCTGTCGCCAGCAGAATGCCGAAATGGTCGTTTTCATCGATATGCAGCATGCGGGATTGAACGATGCGGTTGCGTCCCTCGGAAAGCATGTTGCTGAAAAAGGGGAACAGATAAGCCGATCTATACTCCTGCTGTGTTTTGGGTAATGTCAGACTGACGGCTGGCTGCATATCATCTGCATAGTATGTGTCATCGTATTTGAAAACGTATTCGGTCGGCGATATTTCTGTCAATATGCCGGCTAACTTGCCATTCATGTATACTGCTCCTTGTCTCATAATTCATTCCGCTGTTTGATTCCGATTTGTAGTTCCAGCCCCAGCGTATCGAGTATTTTTTCAAGAACTTCGATCGTGGGATTCCCTTCTCCGCGCTCAATTTTTGTGAGCGTATTGATACCCACGCCGGCCAATTCCGCAAGTGTCCGTTGCGTTATTTTCAACATCTTGCGGCGCTCTTTTATTGCATTACCGACTTTGTTCATAAATCCCAATTTGATGTGATTTTAGTGCAAATATAGTGCAATTTGTGGATAAGTCAAATAAAATCACTGTTTGCTGTGATTTATGATTGCGGGCTAATGTTCGTTGCATTCCGACCGCGCAGCGGACGCAATCTTCTCCTTTACGACAACAAATTTACTAATTCTTTTTTCATTTCATCGTCAATGGTGCGGTAACGTGCGAAAGCCTTGCTGCCTTCCTTATGTCCGCTCAAAGCTCCGACCAAATTGGGGTCTTTGACCTGCTTATACAGATTTCCGACGAATGTCCGGCGGGCCAGATGCGACGAGGCGATCTCGTAAAGCACCCTCTTTTCTTCTTCGCGGGTGGTGGGGTTTATGACCGTAACCAACCGCTTCAATCCGGCGGCTTTGAAAATCCGTTTGATCGCCAGATTGTATTTCTGCTCGGAGATGAACGGCAGCAGTTTGTCGCCGTCCAGACCTTTGTAACGGGATGCGATCTCTTTGGCTGTCTGATTCAGCGGAACCCGCACGGTCAGCGGTCGCCCTTCCTTGGTCTTGCGCGGTATGTATTCGATGGCTCCGTCGATCAGATTCGATTTCGTCATTTTCAGCAGATCACCCACCCGGCAGCCGATCAGACATTGAAAAACGAAGATGTCGCGCTGAACGGCCAGTTGCGGATGCCGCATCAGATTCGTGCCGTAAATCTTGTGCAACTCCTCGACCGTGATATAATAAGGCGTTCCGTATGTGCATTCCTCCAACGGGAAATCATCGAACGGTCGGTTCCGGGTCTTTTTGTTGCTGTTGCACCAGTAGAAGAAAGTTCGGATGCGCGAGAAACAATCCAATAACGTATTCTTTCCTCTGGGTTGCGGTGTGCGTGCTTCGGGTATAGCTTTGTAGATTTCCGGGTAAAGAGCGCAGTAGCGGTATTCATTTTCCAAAAAATCCCAAATATTCCGCAAGGTGTCGGCCGTTACTTGATCGATGTCCAATACGAATGCTTTTTGCCCCCTCTTGGTTGTCCGGATATAAAGTTCATACCGCTGTAATCCTCGTTTGATGACCCGGTAATTCTTTTTGCGGACATCGGAAAGACGGTGCTTTTCGAGAAATTCGTCGAACAATGCGATCAATGTCGGTTTGGCTGTTTCTTCCGTGGCCGTTTCGACATTGTACTTTTGCGGATTGTAATATTGTTCCAAAGCCTCTTTCAGCCACTCTTTCTGCGGTTCTGCCGTCTGTCGGGACTGATAGGCTTTTTCGAGGTAGGACTTGAGTTTGCGGGCTTCATCGTTGTAATAGGAACGCATTTCGTCGTCGCAAACGATTTTGCTTTTGACCTGTTCGGCCTTGTCATCCCAAAGATTGGGGTTGATGGTGAGCCGGGTCGGTGCGACCATATCTACCTGCCTGCCGTCCCGCAGGCGTGCGTAAATGGTCGCCTTCGATTCTGTATCATAGCGTTTTACGCTCTTTTTGATGATGAGAGTTATTTTCATAGTACCCAGATTCCGGATTGACAGAGTAAAAATACGAAAAATTCCCCACATTTTCCCCACATCTGCTAAAAAATGTTTAATCGGAATTTATTAGGTAAAATGATTGAATATTTATATACTATTGATAATAAATAAAATAAATGCAAATTTATTCATTCTTACTTCTATTTAAGTTTAATAGGATTTAATATATTCAAATGCGGAGCCGGGTACAGAGAGGACTGGGTTTCAGTCCTCTTTTCTTTTTGCAGAACCGTTTGCAGAACCAAATGCCGGACGCCCAGAATTCCGACACCCCGCACCGTCCGACAAGCGACAGCGATACCCTCTCGCAGCGAAGGCTACATCCGGATTCGGCTCCGAAAAGCGCGGCATGGACCTCACTGCGCTTTTTCCGCAGCAGGCGAATGGACGAACCGCCTTTTTTCCTACCTTTGTTCCATGAAACTCACATTCCTGGGAACCGGAACCTCGCAGGGTGTACCCGTCATCGGATGCCGCTGTCGGGTCTGCACCTCGACAGACCGTCGGGACAAGCGGCTACGTACCTCGGCGATGGTCGAGACGCACGACATGCGCCTGGTGATCGACGCCGGGCCCGACTTCCGCTACCAGATGCTCCGCACGGGCGTGCGGCATATCGACGGTATCCTGCTCACCCACGAGCACAAGGACCACATCGGCGGTCTGGATGACGTGCGGGCCTTCAATTTCGTCGACTATCCGCCGACGATACACCGGGTCGACCTCTACGCCGCGCCGCAAACGGCCGCCTGCATCCGCAAAGATTACGACTACGCCTTCGCAAGGAACAAATACCGCGGGGTCCCCGAACTGGAATTGCATGAGATCGACCCCTCGCTGCCGTTTCGGGCGGCAGGCATCGAGATCATCCCCATCTCGGGACACCATTCCGACCGCTTCACGGTGACGGGTTACCGCATCGGATCGCTGGCCTATCTCACCGATTTCAAGACCGTCGACGAAGCCGAAATCGCGAAACTGTCCGGCGTAGACACCCTCGTCGTCAACGCCCTGCGATTCGCCGAACACCCTTCGCACTTCACCGTGGACGAGGCCCTGGCGCTCATCCGTCGAGTCTCGCCCCGCCGCGCCTGCCTCACGCACATGTCCCACGAGATCGGACTCCATGCCGAAACGTCGGCCGAAATGCCCGAAGGCGTCGTTTTGGCGTACGACGGACTGACACTGGAGGTTTCGGAACCCTAAAAAACGACAACGAAAAAACAACATTCGGATATGAAGACATTGAAAGACAAAGTGATCGTTATCACGGGCGCCTCGTCGGGCATCGGCGAGGCGATGGCACGGACCTATGCCGCCCAAGGAGCGAAAGTCGTATTGGGAGCACGCAGCGTCGAGAAGTTGCAACGTCTCGCCGACGAAATCCGCACGGCAGGCGGCGAAGTGGCTTTCTGCGGTGTGGACGTCGTATCGGAGGCGGAGTGCCGCGCACTGATCGACACAGCCGTCGGGGCCTTCGGCCGCATCGACGTGTTGATCTGCAACGCCGGAATCTCCATGCGGGCGATCTTCGACGAGGTGGATCTCTCGGTGCTCCACCGCCTGATGGATGTCAATTTCTGGGGTACGGTCAACTGTTGCAAATACGCGCTCCCCTACCTCCAGGCGTCGCGCGGCTCCGTCGTGGGCATCTCGTCGGTAGCCGGACTCCACGGACTTCCCGGCCGCACGGGGTATTCTGCCTCGAAATACGCCATGACGGGTTTCCTGGAGACGCTGCGCATCGAGAATCTCAAGAAAGGACTGCACGTGATGATCGCCTGCCCGGGATTCACCGCCTCGAACGTCCGTTTCTCGGCCCTCACGGCCGACGGGTCGCAGCAGGGCGAAACGCCGCGCGACGAAGCGAAAATGATGACCGCCGAGGAGGTGGCCCGCATCGTCGCCCGAGGTATTCTGCGCCGCAAGCGCCTTTGTCTGATGGAGATCGAAGGCCGTGCCACCCATTTCGTCAAGAAATTCGCCCCGGCCTTCCTCGACCGGATGTTTTATCTGGTGATGTCGCGCGAACCCGACTCGCCGCTGAAATAAAGCGTGCACCGCACAAAAACAATCCGGGCGGGAACCGTAGAGGTTCCCGCCCGGATTGTTTCGTGCTCGGATGGATCAGAATCCGCCCTCGATGTTCCAGTAGAACGCCCGCGCGCCCTGCATCTCGGCCGAGGCATCCATCGCACGGAAGGCCTCCATAAGCGGTGCGACCTGTTCGTCGGCGACAATCGCCAGGACCGAAGCATTCATCGACGGCCAGGCATGCGTCCCGTAGTGCGGCTCGCCATTGACCGAACCGCGCCCCTCGGTGAGGGCCCATTTGGTGAATCCGCGGATGCCCTGCTCGTCGAGGATACGATGCACGCGATCCGTAAGCGCCTGGTTATAGGATAAAAATACGGCTTTCATAAGTAAGCTATAGGTTTACAATATTTATTTTCTCTCGCATTTCCGCTATCGGCCTCTGGCCGCATATGCAACTCCGACCCCATCCAAATCTCTCCCTCGGGGAGGGACTTTTTTGCCGCTGCGCGGCAAGGAAGAATCCGGAAAGCCCGGGCGGTAAAATTATTCCGCTGCGGCGGCACGGGCCGCACGCTCCTGCTCCTTGCGCTGGGCCCGGTTGACCAGAATCGAGTAGAGCACCGGCACGATGAAGAGCGTTAGGATCGTCGAGAAGGTCAGACCGCCGATCACGGCGATACCCATCGGTTGCCAGGTTTCCGAACCGGCTCCCGTACCGATCGCGAGCGGCAGCATACCCAATACGGTCGTGAACGAGGTCATCAACACCGGACGCAGACGGCTCTTCGCTCCCGCGATCACCGCATCGAAGACACCCGAACCGCGTTCGATCAACAGGTTCATGTAATCCACCATCACGATACCGTTCTTCGTCACGATACCCACCAGCATGATGGCGCCGATCAGAGCGATGAGCGACAGCGGCGTGGAGGTGATCCACAGCGCCAGGAAGACACCCGTGAAGGCGAACGGAATGGTGAACATGATGATGAAGGGGAATTTGAGCGACTCGAACTGCGTAGCCATGACGATATAGACCAACAGGACGATCAGCACGAACAGCACTCCCAGATCGGAGAAAGCATCGCCCTGGTCCTCGATCGTACCGCCCATTTCGAGGTCCACGCCGTCGGGCAGCGGATACTCCTCGATGATCTTCCGCACCTCGGCCACCACGTCGCCCAACGCTACGCCGGCGCCCAGCGTCGACTGAACCGTAATGACGCGCTGACGATTTTCGCGCTGGATCTCGGGCGCGGCATACTCCTCCTCGACGCGCCCCACCTCCTTGAGTTTCACGGGACGCCCCTGCGCATTGTAGAGGGTGATGTTCTCGACATCCTCTATACGCGTGCGGAACGGCTCGGCGTAACGCACGACGATATCGTATTCGTCGCCGTCCTCGCGGAATTTCGAGGCCGTGAGTCCGTCGATGCGGTTACGCACCGCCTGTGCAGCCGTCGCGCTGTTCATGCCGTAGTACGACATGCGGTCGCGGTCGAAAACGACGTTGTATTCGGGACGCAGGTCGTCGCGCGAAAGTTGCACGTCGCGCGTACCCTCCAGCGCCGCAAGACGCTCCTTCAGGTCGTTAGCGACCGTATTCGTGCGATCCATATCGTAACCGAAAACCTTGATGTTCATCGTCGCCGAACCGCTCATGTTACCCGTCATGCCGCCCGGAGTCACCGTATACTGCCGCACCTCGGGAATTCGATCCAGCTCCTCGCGCAACAGGTCGGAAATAACGTAGATCGAGCGATCGCGATCGGCTACGTCCGAAAGACTCATGTTGTAATTGATGATATGCGATCCGGTAGTCTGCATCGCCGCGAAAGCGTTGTCCGACGAGTTGGCGCCTGCCGAAGCCGAGACCAACGACACCTCGGGGAACCGCGCGTAGATGATGCTGTCGATCTGACGTGCGACACGCGAAGTATACTCCACCGAGAGGTTTTGCTCCAGCTTCACCTCGGCCGAAATACGGCTGTTATCCGAGGGCGGGAAGAATTCGGACGGCACCTGCGAGACGAGTCCCAGCGAGACGACGAAGAGTCCCATCATCGTGAAGACCGAGATACGGCGGTGGCGTACGACCCAGTTGAGCGCACGGGCATAGGCCCCGTCGAGCCAGGCCAGCGCACGGTCGATGGGTTTGTAGATCACGCCGAAGCCCTTGTAGTCGTGCACTCCGCCGTCGGCCTTCAGCAGATAGGCCGACATCATCGGCGTCAGGGAGATGGCGGCCGTAGTCGAGACGCAGACGACGATCGAAACGATCCATCCCAGCTCGCGGAAGAGGATGCCCGCCATGCCCGGCACCATCGTCAAAGGCAGGAACACGGCGACGACGACAAGCGTCGTGGCAATGACCGACAACCACACCTCGTTGGTGGCGTAGATGGCCGCCTCCTTGGGGCTCGAACCGCGCTCGATGTGCGAAGAGATGTTTTCCAGCACCACGATGGCGTCGTCGACGACCATACCGATAGCGATCGAGAGCGACGAGAGCGAAATGATGTTGAGCGTCGACCCGGTGGCGAAAAGGTAAATGAACGAACAGATCAGCGACACGGGAATCGTCATACAGATGATGAGCGTGGCGCGCCACCTTCCGAGGAAAGCCATCACCACCAGCACGACGAAGACGAAAGCATAAAGAATGGTCTCCGACAACGACCCGATGGCATCGGTAATCTCCTTGGAGCCCTCGAAGATCAGCTCCATCTTCACGTCCTTCGGCAGGCTCTTCTGGATAGCCGGCAGACGCGACTGGATTTCGTGAACGATATTCACCGTATTGGCACCCGACTGCTTCTGGAAGATCACGCGAACGCCGCGCTGACCGTTCACGCGTTCGTCCATCGTCGCCTTTTCGAGCGTATCGCGGATTTCAGCCACGTCGGTGAGCATCACCGTGCGACCGCCGGCATTGGAGACGACCACCTTGCGCAACTCGTCCGAGAGTTTGAACTCTCCGTCGGCCTTGATGTTGAAGGTGTTGTTGCCGATATCGATCGTACCGCTGGGGATGTTGACATTCTCCGCGGCGATGATCTGCCCCAGCTGCTCGACCGAAATGCCGTAGGCATCGAGTTTCGAGGGATCGACGTTGACTTGCACTTCGCGCTCGGGAGCACCGATGACCGACACGGCACCCACGCCGTCGACACGGTTGAGCACGTTGACCAGCTTGTCGTCGAGGATCTTGTTCAGCGCGGGATAACTCTCCTCGGCCGTCACGGCGAGCATCATCACCGGAATCATCGAGGTCGAGAATTTGAAGATCGTAGGATAATCCACGTCGTCGGGCAGCATCGACTGCACGCGCGACACCACGTCGCGGATTTCGTTGGCCCCCTCGTTTAGGTCGGAACCGTATTCGAACTCCACGGTAATCATCGAGACGTTATCCTGCGACTTGGAAGTCAGCTTCTTGAGGTTGTTCACCGTATTGAGGTTATCCTCCAGCACACGCGTGATATTGGTCTCGATATCCGCGGCATTGGCCCCCGGATACATCGTGATGACCGAGATTTGCGGAATCTCGATCTCGGGGTACTGGTCCACGGCGAGGTTCATCAGCGAGAAGAGTCCGAAGACGATCACCCCGACGAACAGCAGCACGGTAGAGACCGGTTTGCGGACGGCACTTTCGTAAATTTTCATAACGAACGGTTCGAATGGTTAATCCTTCACTTCCACAAGGGCTCCGTCGTAGAGTTTCGAGAAGGCCGTGACGGCTACGCGCTCGCCCGGCTCCACGCCGCGCAGGATATCCACGCGGTCGCCCACCTGGCGTCCGACCTCCACCGAGCGCCGCTCGGCAACCGAATCGCCCTGCAAGACATAGACGAAGCGTTCGGCCGTGCCGATCTGCTTCTGCACCGCCACGTCGGGCACCATCACTCCCTGCTTCTGGCCCATATCGAAAATCGTACGCGCATACATGCCCGGGCGCAGCTGCCCCTTGGTATTGGGGACCTTCACTTCGACGCGGAACGTGCGCGTCGTCGCGTCGAGCGCCGGGTAGATCAGCGACACGGTGCCAACGAAGGTTTCGTCGGGGAAGATATCGACCTTCAGATCGACCGGCATGCCGACCTTCACGTCGCGGAAATACTGCTCCGAAATGTTGACGACGACCTTCAGCGGTTCGATCTGCATGACGTGCAACACGGGTGCCCCGGTAAGCAGATCGCCCGCCTCGGCATTGCGCGCCGTGACGACGCCCGCAATGGGCGAACGGTATTCGATGTTCTTCTTCAGGTTGGCGACCACCTCGCGCTGCACGTCGAGCTGCGCCTTAGCCTGCGTGATCTGCTGAGCGGAGATTCCGCCCGCCTCGTAGACGGGCAGCAGACGGTTATAGTCGTCCTCGACGGTGCGGAGCTGCACCATCTGCTGATTGTACTGCGTCGGGTCGAGCGTCAGAAGCAACTGCCCCGCCTGCACACGATCGCCCACCTCGACCAGAATGCGGTCGATATGCACGCCCGACGCCGCGGGAGTGATGTCGTTCTCCTTGTAGGGTTCGATCTCGGAGGTGAACTGCTCGACGAGTCGCACCGTAGCGGTCTGGGCCGTCTCGGTCTTGGTCAGCACACGCTGCACGGCATCCGTCGCAACGCCCTTGTTCCTGCCGACGCATGCGGCGAGCACCGCAGCGGCCACGATCGGAAATACGATTTTCTTCATCTTGATATGTTTTGCTTTTTAATATTTCGTCAACGTTCGCGACCGACGATGCGGTCGTACTCGGCTTTGGCCGAAAGGTAATCGTAGATCGACTGCGAGAATCCGAGCCGGGCCTGCGTTTCGGCGAGCTGCGCCGTATTGAGTTCGAGTATGGTCCCCGCTCCTGCGCGGTAACGCGTGTCGGCGATCGAATAGGCTTTGTGCGCCTGCTCCACGGTCTTCTCCTGAGCGAACATCGTTTCGCGCGCAGTCATAAGGTCGTTCAGCGCGGCACGCACCTGCACGCCGATCTGCTCGCGGGCGTATTCGCGCTGCTTGCCGATCTGAGCGATCTGGTTCTTCAACTCGCGCGAACGGTTGACCTTCGTCAGTCCGGCGAATAGCGGCACCGAGATACGGATCCCGGCATAGAGCGGATTCTGCCAGAAGTAACCGTCCTTGACGCTGGTCATACCGCCGTGTTCCATGTCGAACATCACCGTACCCATGTTGTTGCCCGTGAGGGTGAAGTTGCCGAAGGCCCCGATCGTCGGCAGGCGGCCGGCATTCTCCGCCTTCAGCTGGCGGCGCAGCAGCTCCTCCTGCAATTCGAGCGTCCGCAGGTCGGAGTTCTCGCCCGGATCGGCCGTCAAGCCGTCGGTGCCGGCCAGCACCTCGTCGCGCAGGCCGTCCAACTCTCCGGTAACCTCGATCTCCACCTGCTCGGGAATCGAAAGATACATCTTCAGTTGCAGTTCGGCCAGGCGTATCGACGTCTCGGTCTGGAGAATCGTCGGCCGCAGGTTGCTCAGCTGGACCTGAGCCGTCAAGAGGTCGTATTCCGAAGCCAGGCCGTTGTCGTATTTGAGCTTCGTATCCTCGACCGTACGCCGCACGGTCGCTTCGGATTCGCGCAGCACTTCGAGCGACTGCTTCGCCAGCAAAATATTATAATAGGCCTTACGCACCTCGGCGACGAGCGTGATGCGCGACGAGCGCGCCGCTTCGACGGCTGCGGCCATCTGCGTCTGGTTGAGCTTCATCGTGCGGTAGACCTGGGGCGCGAAGAGCGGCAGCGAAGCATCGACGGCACCGCTCAGCGTCGTATAGGGATCGTTGCCGAGCGAGAACCCCTTGGACATCTGCTGCACGATGAATTGATGGTTGACCTGCCCCGTAACGTTGACCTGAGGAAGCAGGTTGCCCCACGTCTGGCGCTTCACGTAGTCGTAGCGCCGCACCTCCAGATCGGCCACCTGGATGGTCGGGTTTTCGCTCAGGGCCAGTTCGACCGCCTTGTCGAGCGTCAGCCGTATCTGCGCCGAAGCTCCCGAAAGCCCGACGGTCAGCAAGCCGAAAATCAGAAAAAATCGTTTCATCGTTCGATTGTTATTTATCATTATTCATTCCATTCCCGGAATCGTGCCCGGCCACCGCACAACGGAGCGTAAACGTCCTTTCATGCAGACGATCGCAGAGCCCGAATATTTTACCGCCCGCACGACGGTCCGTAGCGTTTCAGACAATCATCCACCAGGCGCAATCCCTTCGGAGTGGAAATTCCGCGCAGGAAAGTGCTGATGATCTGCATGAAGGCCTGCCGTTGGTCGATACCTGCCGGAAGCACGAATCCCCCCCCCTTGCGGGCCACGAGCCCCGAAGCGGTATGGTAGAGTACCGTGATGGCCAGATCGAGGTCGAACCGGTCGGTGAAAAGCTTCTCCTCGATACCCTGGACGAGCATCTTGCGGAAATCGGCGCGATTCTTCTCGGTGCCCTCGCTCATGAGTTTGTCGTAAACCTCCGGATAAAATTTACGTAGGTTGTCGAGCATGCGGTTGGTCGTACCGGATGTATCCATCACGTCGCACAGGACGATGTACATCGCTTCGAGGACGTTCCCGGCATCGCGGGTCATCGCTTCGTGCCGCAGCCGGTCCTGTTCGAAATAACAGCTCATGGCCAGGTAGAGCAAACCCTCCTTGTCGCCGAACAATTCATAAAGCGTCCGTTTCGAAATTCCCAGTTGCCGGGCGATATCGTCCATGCGCACGGACTTGATCCCCTGCGCGGCGAACATCCGCATAGCCTGCTCGATGATACGTTCTTTGGCAATCATGGTCGGTCGTTTTGTTTACGGCGACAAATATACGCATGAAAACCTATAAAACCAAAAAAGTTTTTAATTTTTCCAGGTTTTATCCGAAACAGGAGAAAAATCGGCAGGTATTCGGGAAAAATCGGACTGCACCGTCCGTAATTCCGAAACCGGATCCGATACGCAATCGCCTCTTTTCGCATTGAAAAAGGCGAATTGCGCAAAAAAAGAGTATCTTTGCGGTAACTACCGGGCCGAGTGCCTGAAAATGAGCTCAGACATATGAAGAAAATCCTGAAGACGGCCGTTATCGTCGTCATCGTGATTCTGGTAACGGTGCTTACGGCACCGATGCTGCTGCGGGGAAAAATCTCCGAGATCGTCAAACGCGAAGCGAATGCGATGCTGACCGCACGGCTCGATTTCGAAAAACTGGACATCAGTCTGCTGCGCCACTTCCCGCGAGCCTCGCTGGAACTGAAAGGGCTGACGCTGATCGGCACGGAACCTTTCAAGGGCGACACGATCGTCGCCGCACGCCGCATTTCGGTCGTGGTGAACCCCTTATCGCTCCTCAGCGACGAAGGTTTCGAGGTAACGAAAGTGATCCTCGCGGCTCCGCAGATCCATGCCCGCAAGTTGGCCGACGGCGCCGTAAACTGGGACGTGATGAAACCCTCGGAGGAGCAGCCTGCCGAAGAGGAGAGCGCTTCGGAATCGGCATTCCGGCTTTCGGTGCGCGACTTCCGGATCACCGACGCCGCGATCCGCTATGAAGACGACTCGACGAAGATGGCTTTCCGGACTGCTCCCCTGTCGTTGCGTCTGCGCGGCGACCTGTCGGCCGCGCAAACCGACCTCTCGCTGCACCTGCTCGCCCCCGGCATGTATTTCGCACAAGGCGGCATTCCGCTGCTGAACGACGCCGAGGCGGAACTCGACGCCGTGATCGCCGCCGACCTGGAAAACAACCGCTTTACCTTCTCCGACAATACGTTGCGGCTCAACGCCATCGTGCTTTCGCTCGACGGCTGGGCCGAACTGCGCGACCAGGCCGTAGCGCTCGATCTGCGTGCCGGATGCGACAGAGTGCGTTTCAAGGAGGTGCTTTCGCTCGTCCCGGCATTCTACACGCGCGACTTCCGCGACCTGACCGCCTCGGGCGACCTCTCCCTTTCGCTTTGGGCTCGCGGCGAACTGCGCGATTCGCAACTCCCGGCATTCGAATTCAAAGCCGAAGTACACGACGGCAGTTTTCAATACGCGTCGCTGCCCAAGGCCGTGACCGACATCGAGATCGCCGCTGCGGTCTCCAACCCCGGCGGAACGATGGACCGCACGGTGATAGACCTCTCGAAATTCTCGCTCAAGATGGCAGGAAACAGCCTCGCGGCGACCTTCCATGCTACGAATCTCGTAAGCGACCCCACGCTGCGCGCCACGGCGTCGGGCCGCGTGGACCTGAGCGCTATCGCCGAGGTCTACCCGCTCGAAAAGGGCACGGAACTCTCGGGTGCCATAGCGGCCGATCTGAAACTTTCGGGACGCATGTCCGACGCCGAAAACGGCCGCTACGAACGGATCGGCGCACAGGGATCGTTAGTCGTCGAGCGGCTGGCCCTGCAACTCGAAGGACTTCCCGACCTCTTCATCCGCCGCGCCGCGGCATCCGTCACGCCACAGGCCATGACCCTGGGCGAATTCGGCGTCACGGTCGGCCGCAGCGACCTGGCAGCCAACGGCCAACTGACCGACTACCTGGGTTATCTGCTGCGCGGCGAACGCCTCTCGGGACGTCTCTACGTCAAATCGGAACTGCTGGACCTCAACGAGATCATGAAGACACTGCCCCAGTCGTCCGAGGAGACCGTCGAGACCGAGGCCGAGCCGATGCAGGCGATCGAGATCCCGAAGAACCTCAACCTCACGCTCAGCACCGAGATGCAGAAGGTGCTCTTCCAGCACATGACGATCACGGGGATTGACGGGCAGATGCGCGTCGCGGGAGGGGTGCTCTCGCTCGACGGCCTGCGCATGGGACTTTTCGGCGGCAACGCCACGGCATCGGGCAACTACTCTACGGCAACCGATCCGACCCGTCCCGACCTTGCCATGAAACTCTCGCTGGCGGGAGCCTCGTTCGCAAAGACCTTCGAGGAGTTGGAAACCGTCCGCCGACTCGTGCCGCTCTTCGAGAAGACGGGAGGCGACTACACCCTGTCGCTCGACCTGAAGACGAAACTCGACGCCGCGATGTCACCCGAACTGATGACCCTCACGGCAACGGGCGAAATCAAATCCGAGCATATCGAAGTACAGAATATCGGCGCTTTCGACGCCCTGGCCAAGGCGCTCGACAACGACGCCCTGCGACGCATCGAGGCCAAGGACGTGGCGATCCGTTTCGCCATCCGCGACGGACGCATCGCCACGCAACCTTTCGACCTGAAGATGGCCGGAACGACCGTCACGCTTTCGGGTACGACGGGTCTCGACCAAACGATCGACTACACGGCCAAAGTGGCTCTGCCCGGCGGCAAGGGCATCCTCGAATCGATCAACGTCGGTATCGGCGGAACGTTCGCCTCGCCCAAAATCACACTGGGCGTGAAGGAGGCGGCACAGGAGGCTTTGAAGAACGTCGTGGACGAGCAGATCCGGAAACTCACGGGCAGCGAATCGCTTTCGCAGGAAATCGCCAAGCAGGCCGAGGCACTGCGTACCGAAGCGCAGCGGGCGGGCGAGAAGCTCGTAGAAGCCGCCAAGGTTCAGAGCGACAAACTGGTCGAAGCAGCCGCATCGAAAGGCGCATTGGCGAAGCTCGCCGCACAGAAGGCGGGCGACAAGCTGGTCTCGGAAGCCGAAAAGCAAGCTGCCAACCTGCAAGCCGAAGCCGAGAAGCAGATCGAGAAACTTTCGGTCGGGAAATAAGCTCGGAACATCGTTCCGGCTAACGGACGGGGCCGTCGGATATCCGACGGCCCCGCTTGCTTTCGAAGATTTTCGGGCATCAAAAGACACAAGAAAGGAGGCAACCACATCCAATTTTACACGAAGCCGACATCGAACTTTCGTAACTTTACGGGTCCCATCCGAAATCCCCTCCTAAAGAGGGTGATTTAGGGAAAGTCCGATTCGTAAACGCGGCCAAAGGCCGCGAGTGTGCGTCCGACCTAAGCGATTCGGCGTGCGAATGCCGATAAGGGGGGGGGTAAAGTCGTATATAGTTACCAAAAAGAATTTCGTAAGCCTTTCGCAAAGATGCGCTCCTTCAGGATCGCGCGGACTGTAGCCTCCGGCGGCAAAGGCCCGCATTAGTCCGGGGACAAATGACGGCGAGAAGCAAGATTCGCTGCTATTTTCCCATAGGACCCGGCTAAAAGCCGGGTCTTCGCAGGCTGCAACCCGCTACAAATGACTTTCGCAAACTTCTGCGTTGCAAAAGCGATTCGAAAAACCCTCTTACTCCCGCACGACCTTCTGCTTCGAAGCGTTGTCCGGCACGACGGGACGCCCTGCGGCGAGGTTGTCCAGCAGCACGTCGGCGACCTCCCGGTCCGATATCGATCCCCGCTCCCGATCGATATCGCGATAATTCTTGAAAACATAGTCGCTCATCGCCACGCGGTAGCTCTTGCGATCGCTCAATCCCGGAAAGAGAACCGTGCGGGCCCGATCGTCGCCGTCGACGACGATCGTATAGGGTACCGTCGCGATCAGATCGATGCGGTGTCCTTCGCGCGTAGGCTCGTTGTACTTCGTGACGATCATCCGCCGCAAATCCTCGACCGTCATGTCGATTTCGGCGATCCGGGTGCCGAACGGTTCCAGATCGTAAATCCGTGCCGTGCTCACACCGCCCCGCGACACCGAATCGAGTCGCACGCCTCCGATGTGGTAGATACCGATATCGGCTCCGGCATCGGCGGCAGCCGTCGCAGCCATCCAGTTGGCGAGTCCCGCCTTTTCGGCCGTAACGGCGAACGTCCCGACGGGACGGTTCAGCTCGGGATCGGCATAGTAGGAGTCCACCAAACGCTGATACTCGGCATCGGGTTCGTAATCCGAGAGGGGTACGATCTCGAAATCGATCCGCTCGATCTTACGGCCGCGCATTTTCACCTTCGTGACACCGATATTGGTCAGATTCTTACCCGTCTGCGTGAGCAGCGTTCCGCCGATCAGCGTATCGCGCACCACGTGGGTATGTCCGCCGATCACCAGATCGAATTGCGAACCGCCCTCGAGCAACTCCTGATCGCGGTCGTCGCCCATATGCGACACCAGCACCAACAGATCGACTTTCGGACGCAATTCGGCGGCATAACGTTCGGCCAATTGCTGCGGATCGGGGAAACGCAGCCCCACGAAACTCGCCGCATTGCCCGCAGGATGCCCGGGACCTTCGTAATTGGTAACCACACCGACGAATCCGATGCGAATGCCGTCACGTCGCAGGATCGTGTAGGGCGGCAGTTGCGGAAAGGTGCACGTGTCGCTCACGACGTTGGCGCATACGACCTCGAAATCCATGCTGTCGATCATGCGTCCCAGGAAAGCCTGCCCGTGGTCGAACTCGTGGTTGCCCAGCGTCGCCACGTCGTAGCCCAGGCGGTTCATCAGAGCGATCATCGGCATGCCGGGCGTCGGAGTGCGATCGACGTAGGCGTTGCCCGTCCAACGATCGCCCGCATCCACCAGCACGACCAGCTGCGTCGTGTCGCGGCAAGCCTCGACGGCGGCGGCCAGCCGGGGAAAGTGTTGGATCTTAGCGTGCATGTCGTTCGTCGAGAGCAACACGATCGTCCGCTCGCGGGGCGTGCAGGCAGCTGCGGCTGCGACGAGCAGCAACAGCAGATTCCGAAAAAGTGTTTTCATATTTCCGATATTATTTTCCAAATGGGCGTTTCGGTTTGCCAAAGTTACGAATTATTTTTACCTTTACCTCTCGATCCGTAAAAATCCGTTTATGAACGATACGATTCGAGTAATCTGTGAAAATCCGTCCGGCGAGTTGCAAGTGACGATGGGCACTTCGCTCGCCCGAATCGCCTCGCAGCTTCCGGCAGGACGCTATCCCTACCTGGCGGCCTACGTCGACAACCGGCTTCGGGAACTCGGCTACAAATTATATACCCCGGCGACGATACGGTTCGTCGATATCGCCTCGTTCGCCGGAATCCGCGTCTACCAACGCACCGCATGGTTCATCCTCCAGAAGGCCGTACGCGACCTCTATCCGGGCCGTACGCTCCGCATCCGCCACTCGATGGCACAGGGCGGATTCTACTGCGAGATCGACGGCATCCGCGGATTCTCCGAGGCCGAGGCCCGTGCTCTGAGCGAGCGTATGCGGGCGATCGTCGAGGCCGATCTGCCGATCCGAAGCATGAAATTACCGACCGACGAGGTTCGCGCCCGCTACGCCGAACTGGGCTACGACGACAAAATCGTCCTGCTCGATACGCGTCCGCGGCTTTACAGCTACCTCTATACGCTCGACGACACGGCCGGCTACTTCTACGGCTCGCTGGCCCCCTCGACGAGATTCGTCGCACGCTTCGCCCTCGAACCCTGTTACGACGGTCTCTACCTCGCACTGCCGCGGCGCAGCGACCCCGAGCGGATCATCCCCGCAGGCCCTCAGGAGAAGATGTTCGGTATCTTCCGCGAATACGGCGCCTGGGTCGACATGATGGGCGTGCCGACCATCGGTGCGGTCAACGCCCGCACCCTGGCGGGCGATGCCGGGAGCATGATAAAAGTCGCCGAGGCGTTCCACGAACGCAAATTCGCGGAGGTGGCCGATGCCATCCTCGAAGCCAACCGTACGCGCGGCACGCGGATGGTGCTCATCTCGGGACCTTCGAGCAGCGGCAAAACCACCTCGGCCAAACGTCTGAGCATCCAGCTCGGCGTGCTGGGACTGCGCCCCGTGATGATCTCGCTCGACGACTATTTCGTCGAACGCGAGAAGACCCCCCTGGACGAGAACGGAGACTACGACTACGAAGCGCTCGAAGCCATCGATCTGGAACTCTTCAACGATCATCTCGGACGTCTGATGCGGGGCGAAAGCGTCGATATCCCGCGCTACGACTTCATAACCGGACGCCGCATGCGTCACGACCGACCTCTGACGCTCGACGAGCGTTCGATCCTCATCGTCGAGGGCATCCACGGACTCAACCCGCGGCTCACGCCTTCGATTCCCGACGAGCAGAAGTTCCGTATCTACGTCTCGTGCTTCACCTCCGTGGCGCTGGACAACCTATCGCGCATCGCCACCACCGACAACCGATTGCTGCGCCGGCTGACGCGCGACTACACCCAGCGGGGCGCCGACGCCGCAGCGACGCTTTCGCGCTGGCCCTCGGTACGCCGCGGCGAGGAACGCCATATTTTCCCCTACCAGGAGAACGCAGACGTGATGCTCAACTCGTCGCTCTTCTACGAAATCTCCGTCCTGAGGCCCTTCGCCGAAAAGATTCTGCGCGAAGTACCCGACACGATCCCCGAATACGACGAAGCACGGCGCATGTTGCAATTCCTCGACAATTTCATCCCTATCGCCCCCGACGAAATTCCGCCGACGTCGATTCTGCGCGAATTCATCGGCGGCAGTTCGTTCCTATATTAAGACTAAAACCCGATAAAAACAATGTTCGACAACTTTACCTCGCGCCATATCGGCGTCAGCAACGAAAAGGACCTCCGTGTCATGCTCGACACGATCGGCGTGGCTTCGGTCGAGGAACTCATCTCGCAGGTCATTCCGCAGTCGATCCGCCTGCGCAAACCACTCGCCCTCCCCGCCGAAGGAATGAGCGAATACGAATTCGCAGCGCATATCCGCTCTTTGGCCGACCGCAACCGCACGCTGCGGTCGTTCATCGGCATGGGCTACTATCCCTGCGCCGTACCTGCCGCCGTCGCACGCAACGTCTTCGAAAATCCGGCGTGGTACACCTCCTATACCCCCTATCAGGCCGAGATCTCGCAGGGACGCCTCGAAGCGCTCCTGAACTTCCAGACGGCGATGATCTCGCTCACCGGCATGGAGATCGGCAACTGCTCGCTGCTCGACGAGGGCACGGCCGCCGCCGAAGCGATGCTCATGATGTTCGCACTGCGCTCGCGCGAAGCCGTGAAGCAGGGCCGCAACCAGATTTTCGTCGACCGCAACGTCTTCCCGCAGACGCTCGACGTGTTGCTCACGCGCAGCGAACCCTTCGGCATCGAACTGATCGTCGACGACTACGATACCTACGAGTTCACGGGCAAGGAGTTCGGCGCCCTGGTGCAGTATCCGGCCGCCGACGGAGCCGTGCGCGACTACGCCGCTTTCGCCGCCGCAGCCCATGCAGCCGGGGCGCTCGTTACGGCCGTAGCCGATCCGCTGGCCCTGGCACTCCTGAAGGCTCCGGGCGAATGGGGCGCCGACATCGCCGTCGGTTCCACGCAGCGCCTCGGCACACCGATGGGCTTCGGAGGTCCTTCCGCCGGTTACATGACCACGCGCGAAGCCTTCAAACGCAACATGCCGGGCCGCATCATCGGCGTGTCGGTAGACCGCCTGGGCAACCGTGCGCTGCGCATGGCGCTCCAGATGCGCGAACAACATATCAAGCGCGAACGCGCGACGTCGAACATCTGCACCGCCTCGGCCCTGATGGCCTCGATGGCAGGATTCTACTGCGTCTACAACGGACCGGAGGGGCTGCGCCGCGCCGCCGAAACGGCTCACCGCGCCGCCGTAAGCGTCGCCAGGACTCTCGAAGCACTCGACTACAAACTCGCAGCGCTGGAGTTCTTCGACACGCTGGAGGTCGAGGCCGATGCCGCCGTCGTGCAGTCGCTGGCGCTCGAACAAGGCATCAACTTCTATTACCCCTCGGAGAATGCCGTGCGCATGTCGTTCGACGAGGTGACCACCCCGGAGGAGATCTCGGCCGTAGCGGCCATCTTCGCCGCCGCGAAGGGCAAGAAGGCCAAGGCCGTGAAACTCGCTGCGGAAAACGCACTTCCCGAAGCTTCGGTGCGTACCTCGGCATATCTCACGGAGAAAGTTTTCAACACCTACCGCTGCGAAAGCGACCTGATGCGCTACGTCAAGCGACTCGAACACCGCGACATCTCGCTGGCCGATTCGATGATCTCGCTGGGTTCGTGCACGATGAAGCTCAACGCCGCGGCACTCATGCAGCCGTTATCGCTCGCCGGGTTCCAGAACATGCACCCCTTCGCACCCGCCGATCAGGCCGAGGGCTACCTCGCGATGATCGCCGAGCTGGAAAAGGACCTCGCGACGATCACGGGCTTCGCAGCATGCTCGTTGCAACCCAACTCGGGGGCTGCGGGCGAATATGCGGGTCTGATGGTGATCCGCGCCTACCACCAAAGCCGCGGTCAGGGCTACCGCAACGTGGTGCTGATCCCCGCGTCGGCCCACGGCACGAATCCCGCATCGGCCGCGATGGCGGGCATGAAGATCGTAACGATAGCCTGCGACGAGCGCGGCAATATCGACGTCAAAGACCTCGCGCAGAAGGCACAGGAGCACTCCTCGGAGCTGTGCGGCCTGATGGTGACCTACCCCTCGACGCACGGCGTCTTCGAAAGCCGCATCCGCGAAATCGTCGATGCGGTGCACGACGCCGGAGGCCAGGTCTACATGGACGGCGCCAACATGAACGCCCAGGTCGGACTGACCAACCCCGGATATATCGGAGCCGACGTCTGCCACCTCAACCTCCACAAGACTTTCGCCATGCCCCACGGCGGCGGCGGTCCGGGCGTGGGTCCGATCTGCGTCGCCGAGCACCTGAAACCCTTCCTACCGTCGCACCCGATCGCCGCCACGGGCGGTGACGAGGGTATCACGGCCGTCGCTTCGGCGCCCTGGGGTTCGGCACTGCTGCTGCCCATCACCTACGGATACATCAAGATGCTGGGCGGCGAGGGACTGCGCCGCGCGACCGAGATGGCCATCGTCAACGCCAACTACATGTCGGCAGCGCTGGCCTCGGAGTACCGCACCTACTACTCGGGCGAGACAGGCCGCGTAGGTCACGAAATGATCCTCGATCTGACTTCCTTCAAGAAGGATTACGACATCGACTGCGGCGACATCGCCCACCGACTGATGGACTACGGGTTCCATGCCCCGACGCTCTCGTTCCCCGTGCACGAGACGCTGATGGTCGAACCTACGGAGTCGGAGCCGAAGGCCGAAATGGACCGCTTCATCGAGGCGCTGGTGCGGATCAAACGCGAGTGCGAAGCCGCAGCAGGGCAGTCCGACAACGTGGTGAAGAACGCGCCCCACACGGCCGTAGAGTTGGCGGGCGAGTGGTCGCATCCCTATTCGCGCATGGAGGCCGCTTTCCCGCTGGAGTGGGTCCGCACGGCGAAGTTCTTCCCCTACGTGACGAAGATCGACAACGGATACGGCGATCGCAATCTCTGCTGCGTGAACGAATAACGAACTGCGGAAACCCCGGTCAGCGCCTGCGGCCGGGGTATCCGCACCGTTTTTCGCACAGGAAGGCCGCGTTTTTGCAAATCGGCGGTTTTTGGTTACCTTTGCATCCGAAGCGGAGGGTGAAAGGCGGAATCGCGGACGCAGCCTGCGAAGGACCGGCTAAAAGCCGGATTTTAGAATTGCATTTGCGAGAACAATCCTCTTCGGCAGCCGGGCCGGTCGCACTGAAAGCGCGAGCCGCCGAAGATGGCGAGGCTCCGCCTTGCAGTTTGCTGCAAAGAATTAACCCGATGCCGCGAAACGGCACCGAGAATCCGACTCAAAGCCGGAGAGTTTTACAAAGAAAAAACATATTGACAACAAACCGATAAAACAATGAAAGTAGAACAAAACAAAATGGTCGGTGTAGACTATAAACTCACCGTCGAAGGCCAGATCGCAGATCAGTCGCGTCCGGGTCAGCCGCTGGAATTCATCTTCGGCTCGGGCATGCTGCTCCCCAAATTCGAGGAAGCGATCCTGGGCAAAGAGGTCGGCGAGCACGTAGCTTTCACCCTCTCGCCGAAAGACGGCTACGGTGAATTCATCGCCGAGGCTGTGGTCGACCTGCCGAAAAATATCTTCATGGTAGACGGTAAGCTGGCCGAGGATATTCTCTTCGTCGGCTCGCAGGTGCCCATGAGCGACGCCCAGGGCAACCGCATGATGGGTGTCGTCAAAGAGGTCGGCGAGGAGACCGTGAAGATGGACTTCAACCACCCGATGGCGGGCAAGACGCTCGACTTCGAAGTCGAGGTGGTTTCGGTACGCGACGTCACGCCCGAAGACCTCCAGGGTCACTGCTCGTGCGGTTCGTGCGGCGGCGATCACGACTGCGGCGACGGCTGTCACGACGGTTGCGGCTGCGGCGACCACGACGGTCATTGCGACTGCCACTAACGGTCCCGACAATTGCCGCTAACGGACATGCGGGGCCTTCGGGCCCCGCATTTTCTTTCGAGGGACAGGGGAAGGGCTTTGAGCTTTTGCAGGTGAAACGTAAAAAGTCGAAGTAAAAGCGTCTTGCGAACCGGCCTAAATCAGCAAAATGCGGTCTGAACGACCGCGCCAGCCGTAGGATCCGGCGACGCAGGCCCGCTCTCTTCGTTCGCGTAAACCTCCGCAGACTACGGCCCGTTCCAGCCGCCGCCCGACTATTATGATTAACCGTGTTTTCTGCAAACCGCAAGGTGCAGCCTTGCCATCTTCGGCGGCTCGCACCGAAGGTGCAACGCTCCCAGCCGCCGAAGACGATACCTTAAGAGTAGAAATCCAAAATCGACCTTCATAAGCCGGGCGCTCGACCGGACTGCAATCAAACATCTCAAAAAAATGCCACTCCCTGCTAATAGGCCGTAACACGATAAAGCGTTTACCGATTCCTTTGTAAATTATGGAAGGACGGAAACGCTACCGAGACGCAGAACTGGCCGACCGTTTGGTCAAACGGATCAAAGAGTTGCGCCAATCGAGAAATATTCCCCAGGAGACCGCGATCGACCAGGCGCATGCCGATGTATATCGGTATGAGGCGGGGCGCAAGATACCGGGTATCATGTCGATCCGCAAAATCTGCGAATTGTACGGCATCTCAATCCGGGAGTTCTTCGACGACGATTTGTTCGACTATCCGCCCCGCCAATAGGCGGAAGCTCCCACCTTGTTCACCCTGCGCCAATACCTCACTGCACTCGCGGACCCCTACGGGCTCACGCGCACGCTGCACGACATGGAATTGTGCCGCGACGAGGCGGGACGACCGCTTTACGCCGCGGGCAACAGCGCCGCAGTGTGCCGCGTAAGAATCGGCGAACGCCGTTACGCCCTGCGCTGCTACTTCCGGCCGATGCCCCACCTGCGCGAAATCTACGGCGAACGGCTGCTCGAAGCCGAACTCTACCTGCACGACACACCCTCGACGGGCCGTTGGGCCGACGTGGTGCTGTGCGACTGGATCGAAGGTACTCCGCTGGACGAAGCCATCGCCGAGGCTGCGGCCCGCAACGACCGCATCCGGCTCGCACACCTCGCAGCGGCATTCGACGTTTGGGCCGCCCGCACCATCGCTGCACCGTGGGCGCACGGAGACCTCAAACCCGAGAATCTGATCGTCGCGTCCGGCGGCGAGTTGCACGCCATCGACCTCGATGCGATGTTTCTGCCCGGCTTCGCAGGCCGACAGAGCCCCGAACTGGGTACGGCCGCCTACCAGCATCCGTCACGCACGGCCCAGGACTTCGACGCCCGGCTGGACGATTTTCCCGCAGCGCTGATTTCCACGGCTTTGCACCTGCTGGCGCTCGATCCGACGGCCCATGCGCGCTACGGCGACCGGGACGGGCTGCTGATCGATCCCCGAGAGATCGCCCGCGATGCCGCCTGGAACGAAGCCCGCGAGCGTTTCAGCCGTACGGGCGACGCCGTACATTACCGAATCGCGGGGCTGATGACCTCACCGACCTATCGGCTGTTCGGCCTGGCGGAGCTTTTCGAATACGCCGTGAGCCCCGCTCCGGACCCCGCTGCCGAAGTCCCGGAGCTGTTCGCCGCAAACGGACTGTGGGGCTACCGCACCTCGCAGCGCATCGTCATCCCGCCGCTCTACGACTGCGGATTCGAATTCTCGGATGGGCTGGCCGCCGTACGGCTGGGCTGCGAATGGCACTATATCGATACCTCGGGCCGTCTGCGCCTGAGTTGCCCCGGCTGCGAAGCCGTGAAACCCTTCCGTGACGGACGCGCGGAAATTCGCCGCGACGGGCGACGGCTGCGAATCGACCTCGCAGGACGGGAGTTTGATATTTAGCCGTAAATCGCTATATTTGCAACATCGATAACCCGAGAAAACGACATATGTACTTACACGAAGCGCGGGCCGAACGATGATTTCCGAAGTACGACTTCGGACTCGTTCCGAGGAGGAGATTTGAGAGAAGGGTGCGAACGCGATCGAAAACCCGGAAAACAGACGTCCGGGCGGATCGATGCACCGAAAGTCGCTTCGTAGGACAAGCATACGGTTTTCCGAGAACGCAAAATTGATTGAACCATGCTCCCTCTCAGACTTTTGACCTCCGCGGAGATCGATGAACTCCGCGCCTGCGGTACGACGGCCGACGACTGGTCTCAGATCGCCGTATCGGAAGATTTCCGCCCCGCGCAAATCCGGAACAGCCACCTCGAAGGTCGCGTCGAGATCGCCTCGAACGCCCGCATCGTCCGCTCCCGCGTATGCAACTACCGCATCGGCGAAGGATCGCTCGTAGAAGGCGTCACGGCGCTCGAATGCCGCAGCCGCAGCACGTTCGGCAACGGTGTCAGCGTCTCGACGATGAACGAATGCGGCGGCCGCACGGTGAAGATCTACGACACCATGACGGCGCAGATCGCCTACGTCATGGCCGTCTACCGCCACCGGCCGCAAACCATCGCCGCACTCGAACGGATGATCGAGGCATACACCGAGGAGCGTAGCTCCGAGATGGGCGAAGTGGGACGCGACTGCCGCATCACAGGCGCACGCTTCATCCGCGAGGTGCGCATCGGCGATCGCGTGGAGGTCGACGGCGCCTCGGCGCTCCAGAACGGCACGCTGCGCGACGACGCGCATATCGGCGTAGATGTCAAGGCCTACGACTTCATCGTCTGCGAATCGGCACGCATCGACAACGGCACGACGCTCGAACGCTGCTTCGTCGGCGAGAGCTGCATCATGGACAAAGGTTTCACGGCCGCAGAATCGCTCTTTTTCGCCAATTCGCACTGCGAGAACGGCGAAGCCGCCGCGATCTTCGCCGGACCCTATACCGTTTCGCACCACAAATCGTCGCTCCTGATCGCCGGCATGTTCTCCTTCTTCAACGCCGGCAGCGGTTCGAACCAGAGCAACCACCTCTTCAAAAGCGGCGCCGTGCACCAATCGGTCCATCTGCGGGGCTGCAAGTTCGCATCGAGCGCCTACATCATGTCCCCGGCGCTGGAAGGAGCCTTCACGATGGTCATGGGACACCACTCCTATCACCACGACACCTCGATCTTCCCCTACTCCTACCTCATCGAGAAAGAGGGGCGATCGGTACTTATGCCCGGTGCGAATCTCAACAGCTACGGGGCCGTCCGCGATATCGAGAAATGGCCCGCGCGCGACCGCCGCAAATGCAAACGCGACATCATCAACTTCGAGGAGTACAATCCCTATGTCGCGGGAGCCATGCTGCGGGCCGTAGACATGCTCCACACGCTCGAAGGCCAGGACCCCGACGCACCGGTCTATACTTATAATAAAGTCCAGATCCGCGCGGCAGCACTCCAGCGCGGCATCAAGCTCTACAACAAAGCCATCGTCGCTGCCCTGGGCGCCATGCTCGCCGAAGGAACCTCGACCGATGGATACGACGGCAGCGGACGATGGATCGACCTGGCCGGACAATATATCACGCGTCGCGCCTGCGAGGCGATCCTCGATGCCGTAGAGCGGGGCGAGTTCGCATCGCTCGACGCCGTGGACAACCTCTTCCGCGTCTTCGCCGTGCATTACGCCGACTATGCCCACGACTGGGCACTGGGCGCCTACGCCTCGCTGCTGGGACATCTTCCCACAGCCGAGGAGATCGACGAAGCCGTCGCAGCGGGCCGCAACGCCCACAGGGCCATGCGCAGCACGACCGATGCAGACCGCGACCGCGACTGTTCGCTGGATATGGCCGTGAGCTACGGCCTGGACAGCGACGACGACCGGGATCGTCGCAACGACTACTACGCAGTACGGGGGCTTCGCCCATGATCGATGTAAGGACGATTTCAACATTACGAACCGTACAAAACTCCGGGGATGCACCGAAAGTCCCTCCCGAGTGATGGATTCGGAGCAGGGTCGGATGTGCCGACACGGCGGGACGGCGCAAGTGCGCAGCATCCGGAAGCAGGACAGGATTTCACAAGGACGAAACGACAGCTAATAACCCACTAACAATGTACACGCAAAGCATTACGCGCAAACACCGCACGGCCTTCGTGCTGACGATCGACTGCTCGGGATCGATGTCCGAGACGATGCGTTTCCGCGACCGGGAGATCACCAAGGCCGAAGCGGTCGCGGCCGTGACGAACGACCTGCTGTTCGAACTCATCGAAAGGGCCCGCCGTAGCGACGGCGTGCGCGACTACTACGACCTGGCCGTGCTGAGCTACTCGGGCGACGACGAAGTACGCTCGCTACTGCCCGAGGGACGCGAAACGATGTCGGTAGCCGAGTTGGCCGCCTGCGAAATGCCCCTGCGACGCGAAAGCGTCGAGTACCGGCTTCCGGACGGCAGCATCGCGATTCGCGAAATACCCGTTCCGACCTGGATCGCACCCCGCGCCGCAGGGCAGACGCCCATGTGCGAAGCATTGCGTCGGGCCCGCGATCTGGTGCGCGCATGGACGGCACGCCCCGAAAACGCCGAGAGTTTCCCGCCCGTCGTTTTCAACATCACCGACGGTGAGGCGACTGACGGCGACGAAGAGGAGATCCGTGCCGTGGCGCGACAAATCCGCGATCTGCGCACGACCGATGGCAACGTGCTGCTGATAAACATCCATATCGCATGCGACGACGGCTCCCATCCGATATTCTTTCCGTCGCGCGACGAGGCGCTCCACCCGAACCGCTATGCGGCATTGCTTTACGACTGTTCGAGCGAAATGCCCGGAGCGTTCGATGCGGTGATCCGCGAGGCCAAAGGGCCCGGAGCTCTGCCGCCGTTCCGCGGCATGAGCTACAACGCCTCGGCGGCCGAACTGGTCGCCATGCTCAATATCGGTTCCATCAGCGTAAAAACGGAATAACGATGATACCGACCTTACGAACTTTCACACGGGCGCTGCTGACGCCCGATCTCTCGTTCCGCTCGCTGACCGATGCTCGGGCAGTCACCGGAACCGACGGACTGCCCCGACTGTTGCGCACTTCGCGCTTCGTCGAGGCCGAAATCGAGTGGCGAGGCACCCGCTGGCTGCTCTCCATGCCGCTCACTTCGGCAGCCGTGCCGCACATCGAACGCGCGGCTTCCTTCGTTCGACGCCTGACGACACCCTGGTTGCACGACTACCGCATCCTTTGCGGCGAAATGCGCTGGACCGACGCCGCAGGCACGGAACATGCTACGGACCTCGTACTGGAACGGCTTCCCGAAGGGTACGCTTTCGAAGAGGCACAGACCGTCGTTGCGTCCGAAACCCTGCATGCAGCGCTCGACCGGCTCGAAACCGTACTCCGGGAGGCGGGCATCGCACACAACAACCTCAGCGAAAAGAACCTCCGCTGGTCGGACGGACGCCTCGTGCCGATGCGCTATCACGATCTGACGATCTGCACACCGACCGATGCCGACACCGCAGCGTTCGAAGAGTTGCACCGCCGTATCGACCGCGCGGCACAACCGCAGAGCGTCAGCGACATAAGCGCCGCATATACGGCATCCGCACCGCTCGGGGGACACCGCTGGACGGGCAACCTGTTCGAAGGACTCGTCTGCGTCGAGGACGAAACGGGCTTCGGATACGTCGATGCGCAGAACCGGCCGATTATTCCTTCCCGCTACCTCTGGGCTGGCGATTTCCACGAGGGCCGCACCGAAGTAGAAACCCCGACGGGTATGGGACTCATCGACCGCGAAGGCAGCTATGTCATAACTCCCGAATACGAAATCGTGGAGTACGAACCCGCAACGAGCCGCGTATATGTCCGCCGCGACGGACTTTGGGCGCTGTTCGACTATGCGGGACGGCAGCTCACCGACTTCGCGGAGGCGGTGAAACCAGAGGTTTAAGCAAGGCGCAGCCTTGCCATCTTCGGCGGCTCGCGCTTTTAGCGCGACCGGCCCAGCCGCCGAAGATGAATAACGCACATAAAATTTGACAACCGCACACAATTTTACACGAAACCCGGAGTAAACTCCCCACAATCTTGCGGATTGTACCAGACCCCCTCCCGAGGGTGGAGCAATACCGAGGGCAGAATACGTTCGAAAGAATGACGAGCGGCTATTTCCCTTGAAAACCCCGCTTAGCGGGGCAGCCAAGAGCCGCGAGACAGCAACCGTCCTAAGAGTGTCAACGGGCAAAGAACCCGTGAGGTAAAAATGTAACATAACATTCACAAATATGGAATCCGTAAAAGTACTCATCATCGGCAGCGGACCTGCCGGATACACCGCAGCGATCTATACGTCGCGCGCCAACCTGCAACCCGTGCTTTACGAGGGCATCGAACCGGGCGGTCAGCTTACGACGACGACCGAAGTGGAGAACTTCCCGGGCTATCCCGACGGCATCGACGGCAACATGCTGATGGGCGACCTGCGACGCCAGGCCGAACGTTTCGGCACCGACATCCGCACGGGCGTCGTATCGAGCGTCGATCTCTCGTCGCGACCGTTCCACGTCATCGTAGACGGATCGAAGGAGATCGTCGCCGAAAGTCTGATCGTCGCCACGGGTGCCACGGCCAAATACCTGGGTCTGCCCTCCGAGACGAAATTCCGCGGTCAGGGCGTCAGCGCCTGCGCCACGTGCGACGGATTTTTCTACCGCAAGAAAGACGTAGCCGTGGTCGGAGGCGGCGATACGGCCTGCGAGGAGGCCACCTACCTCGCATCGCTGTGCCGCAAGGTCTACATGATCGTCCGCAAACCCGCCCTGCGCGCCTCGAAAGCCATGCAGGAACGCGTCTTCTCGACACCCAATATCGAGGTGCTTTTCGAACACAATACGGCCGAAGTCCTGGGCGACGAGTCGGGCGTGACAGGCGCCCTGCTGCGCGGCAACGACGGATCGGAACGACGGATCGAGATCTCGGGATTCTTCCTCGCCATCGGGCACCATCCCAATACGGAGCTCTTCGCCGACCAACTGGAATTGGATGCCGAAGGGTATATCCGGGTAGAGGGCGCATCGTCGAAAACCTCCGTCGAGGGTGTTTTCGCTGCGGGCGACGTGAAAGATCCCCACTACCGGCAGGCCATCACGGCAGCCGGATCGGGATGCGTCGCGGCACTCGACTGCGAACGGTTTTTGCTGAGATAGAATCGGTTGTCGGAATACCCGGCTTATAGCGGGCGCCGTTCGCCGCCACCCCCGGCGGCGGACGGCCTCTTGCCCGAAGGCACGGGCAGCCTCCGCCGGCGACGAATCGCGAAACTGCCGAAAATAAATTTCGAAAGCAAAAGCCCTTTCACTCTTAATGCCTTACCCATGAGCTTCTCGGTCACCATACTCGGTTCCTCGTCGGCCAAACCCACGCCGCAGCGGCACCCCTCGGCACAGGTAGTGAACCTCCACGAGCAGCATTTCCTCGTGGATGCGGGCGAGGGTACCCAGCAGCAGATGATCCGTGCAGGCATCAACCCGCTGAAAATCCGCGCCGTATTCATCTCGCACCTCCACGGAGACCATGTATACGGACTCTTTCCGCTGATTTCCACGCTGGGGCTCTACGGACGTCGCACGCCCCTGAAGGTTTTCGCTCCGGCTCCCTTCGGCGAGATGCTCGACGCACACCTGCGCTATTTCGACAAGGAGCTGCCCTATGACGTGGAGTGGATCGAAGTCGCCACGACGCAGCACGCCATGCTGCTGGAAAACCGCACGCTGGAAGTATGGAGCATCCCGCTGCGCCACCGCGTTCCCTGCGCCGGATTCCTTTTCCGCGAGAAGCAACCGCCGCTGAACGTCGACAAATTCGGCATCGTGAAATACGGACTTTCGATCGCGCAGATCACGGCAGCGAAACGGGGCGAGGATATCGTGCTCGACACGGGCGAGACGATCCCCAACGGGGAACTGACCTATCGTCCCTACCGCGCTCGTTCCTACGCCTACCTGTCGGATACGAATTTCTCGGCCAAAGCCGCCGAACTGGTCCGGGGCGTGGATCTGCTCTACCACGAAGCCACCTACGCCGCCGGGGAACACGCTCTGGCCCGCGACCGGGGACATTCGACGAGCGCCGATGCGGCCAAAGCGGCTTTGCGGGCCGAAGCCGGACGACTCGTCATCGGCCACTACTCGGCCCGTTACAAAGACGAAAACGTACTGGTCGAGGAGGCTCGCGCACTTTTCCCCGAAAGCTACCCGGCCATCGAGGGAAGTACTTTCACCATCGAAAAAAAGCAATGACCAAATCCGAAATACAACTCGTCCGCTCGCTGGCCGACAAACGCGGCCGCACCGAGCAGGGACTCTTCGTCGCCGAGGGCGAAAAGCTCATCGGCGAACTGCGCGCCTCGCGGTGGCGCATCCGTAAAATCTTCGCCCTCGAAGGGGTTTTCGAAGGCCCCGACGTCGAGACCGTCACCGCACGCGACATGGAACGCCTCTCGCTGCTCAAGACTGCCAACAACTCGCTGGCAATAGTCGAGATACCGCGCCGGGACTTCCGGATCGACGACCTCGCGGGACGGCTCTCGATAGCCCTCGACGAGGTGCGCAATCCCGGAAATCTGGGCACCATCATCCGGCTGGCCGACTGGTTCGGCATCCGCGACATCGTATGCTCGGAGGATTCGGCCGACTGCTTCAATCCCAAGGTCATACAGGCCACGATGGGCGCCATCCTGCGCGTGAGGGTCCACTACACCGATCTGCCGACCGCCCTGGCCCTGGCCGCGAGCCGTGCGATACCGATCTACGGCACCTTCCTCGAAGGCGAGAATCTTTACGAAGCACCGCTCACCGAGGCGGGTATCGTCGTAATGGGCAACGAAGGGCACGGCATCTCCGCCGCCGTAGCACGCAACGTAACGCATAAACTCCTCATTCCGCCCTACCCTGCCGACCGACGCGGCTCCGAGTCGCTCAACGTCGCCATGGCGACCGGTATCGTCTGCGCCGAATTCCGCCGCAGAGCCGCCGCATTATAAACCGATGATTCCGATGAAAAGACACCTGATTCTGCTGTCGACGGCCATGACCCTCGCAGCCTGCAATTCGAGCGAGACGACGTTCGAAAGGGAGGTCGCCGAAGCGGCCGACCGCATCGTGGAGTATACGCCCGCTCCGGGACAATTCGTCAACGAACCTGCAAGCGGGTTCCAGAATGTCACGACGCCCGAAGCTGCCGTCGCCTATGCCGAAGAACGCATCGCCCGGGGACTCTACGTCTCGCTGGGCAGCTGGGGCGGCTATCTGGTCGCACGCTTCGACCGGCCCGTCGTGGCGGGTGCGTGCGAATACGACCTCTGGGTACGCGGCAATTCGTTCGACGGCTCCTCGGAACCCGGCGTGGTGTGGGTCATGGAGGACACGAACCGCAACGGCAAACCCGACGAGGTGTGGTACGAACTCCGCGGCAGCGAATACGACAATTCGGTGCGCGGCTACGAAATCACCTATTCGCGCCCCGAGAATCCTTCGGACGATATCGCCTGGAGCGACAACCGCGGCAACACGGGTGTCGTCGCACGCAATAGCCACCATACGCAGCAGAGTTACTACCCCGCGTGGGTCGACACCGACCGTCTGACTTTCCGCGGTACGCTTCTGCCGGAGAACATCACGCAAAAAGCAGACGGCACCTATGTGATGAATGCCCTCGCCTGGGGATATGCCGACAACGCCTCGACGATCGACCGGGCTCAGGGCGCCAACCGCCTGCGAATCGCCGACGCCGTATGCGAGGACGGCACTCCGGCACGGCTCGAACGGGTGGATTTCGTCAAGGTGCAGACCGGAGTGAACGCCGCACGACCGGAGATCGGGGAACTCTCGACCGAAGTCTGCGGCATCGGTTGTTATCGGAAAGTGACGGAGGAATGACCCGACGCCCTCGCGAGGAGCTGCGGGAAGAGCGTCTTCGGACCGAATCCTTGCGCGAACGGCTCATCGAGGCCGCAGAACCCGCATACCGCGATTTCAATGCCTCGCTGCTCCCGGGCGTAAGCGATCTGTTAGGGGTGCGGATTCCCGTATTGCGCCGCATAGCCCGCGAAATCGCCCGCGACGATTGGCGCACGTACCTCGCCGAAGCGGAGAATCGTTACTTCGAAGAGCGGATGTTGCAGGGCTTGGTCATCGGTTATGTCCGCTGCCCGGTAGAGGAAAAACTCGCACTCGTCGCACGCTTTCTTCCGCAGATCGACAACTGGGCGATCTGCGATATCTTCTGCGGGAAACTACGCCCCGAACTACGGGAACCCATGCGGCGGTTCATCGAACCGTTATTCAGCTCCGGGAAGGAGTTCACGGCGCGCTTCTCCATAGTCACGGGACTCGTGAATTATGCCGACGGTGAACACCTCGAATGGCTGCTGGAGCGTCTCGCAACGGTACGACACGAAGGATACTACGCCCGCATGGGCGTAGCGTGGGCCGTATCGGTCTGCTTCGTACATGCCCCGCAACGGGTGACGGAGTGGCTCGCGCAGGCCCCCATCGACGCATGGACGCGCGACAAAGCATTGCAGAAGATCATTGAATCGAACCGCGTCGACGCCCCGACGAAAGCTGCGATCCGTGCGATGCGGAAACAGCTGAAAAAGAAAGGATAGCTGCAAGGCTTCGCCTTGCCATCTTCGGCGGCTGGGAGCGTCGCGCTGAAAGTGCGAGCCGCCGAAGCTGATATATTCAGCGAAATGCGGCTCTAAAGAACCGAGCAGTTCGCCGCCAGGGGTGACGGCGGAGTGCCTATCGCCTGAAGGCTCCGGCGGCCTTAGTCGGCGGCTCTTAGCCGGGCGGCACGGCTAAAAGCCGGGTTCCATGATTGACATTGCAGAAAAATCATACTTTCAGCCTTTCACTTTTGCCCTTCCACTTTTGATTATTCCGGCAAAGCGATTAACTTTGTCGAACGATCCATAGAAAACGACCATGCGCAAATTGGTAATCATACCTACTTACAACGAACGTGAAAATATCTCGGCAATGATCGACAAGGTATTTTCGCTGCCCGAAGCATTCGATCTGCTGGTCATCGACGACGGTTCGCCCGACGGCACGGCCGCCATCGTGCGCAGCCGGCAGGCGGAGTTCCCCGAGAGGCTCCACCTGCTCGAACGGGCCGGAAAACTCGGATTGGGCACCGCTTACCTCGCGGGGTTTCGCTGGGCCCTCGCGCGGGATTACGATTGCGTATGCGAAATGGACTGCGATTTCTCGCACAACCCCGACGACCTGGTCCGTCTGAGCCGCAAAGCCGCCGAAGGCTACGACGTAGTGGTGGGTTCGCGCTACGTAAAAGGGGTGAATGTCGTCAACTGGCCCATGTCGCGGCTATTGATCTCCTACTTCGCCTCCTGCTACGTCCGCATCGTCACGCGCATGCCGCTGCACGACTCCACGGCCGGGTTCGTCTGTTACTCGCGCCGGGCTCTCGAAACGATCGACCTCAACGCCGTACGGATGAACGGTTACGGCTTCCAGATCGAGATGAAATACACCGCCTGGCGATTGGGCATGCGCATCACCGAAGTGCCGATCATCTTCGTCGAGCGCCGCGAGGGTACTTCCAAAATGTCGGGCGGTATCTTTTCCGAGGCCTTTTTCGGTGTGATGGGCCTTCCGTTGCGACGAATCCGCAAACGCTCCTGAGCCACAAATCCGTACCCTTGTGCCGAGTTCAAGGTCTCGGTTTTTCCGGTCGCAAGGGCCGGTATGGAACACTTATTGCACGCAAACGGACGTTATTCATTTTTAAATTCGTTAGGATTATGAAAAAATTCGTACTGTTTCTCGTTTGCGCTGTAGCCGCATTCACCGTAAGCGCCGCACCCCAGAAGGTCGATTTCGACAAGATGCCGAAAAATTCGCAGGAGTTCGTTCGCAAGAATTTCCCGCAGGAAACGATCAAGTCGGTGGAGATGGACCGCGAGGCTTCGTGGGACAAATATACGGTCTATTTCACGAACGGCAGCCAGGTATCGTTCGAAGGCGGCAGTGGCGACTGCTCGCAGATCATCATGAAGAACGGCACCGTGCCTGCAAGCGCTATTCCCGCCAAGATCCGCAGCTATGTTTCGAGCAACTATTCGGGACGTCAGATCACCTCGTACGAAACGACGGCCGACGGCTATAAGATCGGGCTTTCGAATCGCACGGTCCTCAATTTCGACAAGGACGGCGATTTCTCGAACGCCGCAAAATAACACCACACCCTGCGGGGGAAGTAAGGCTGTCCGCCACTCGGCGGGCGGCCTTTTTTCGGTAAGACGCGGTTTCCCGCTCGCTCCACCGGAGGAAGCGGACTTACGGAAGAGTCGGTAAGCCCCTCGTTCCTTCGCGCGATTCGGCAGCACAGTCGCCGATTACAGCAGAAAATCCGAAGCATTCCGGAGAAAACAATGCTGCATAGAGGACCGAGATTAAGCATCTGAATGTCAGAAATGTCAGGAATGTCGTCGATGGATCCTCGCCGAATTGCGAAAAGACGAAAAGCAGGATTTCGGCAAGAGACTGAGGTTCTACCCATTGCGATTCCGCTTTTCAATCGCTTACATCATTACATTCCGAACGCCCGTTTATCCGATTTACTTCGTATCTTTGACATCGTTTTAGATACTCCCGCTCGGCAAACTCCAAATAAATTTGGATTTGCTCTCGCTTATTCGTATCTTTGAAGGTTAAAAAGTTCCGTTATGAATTTGACCGAAGTGCGTCGGTTGCTCTCCGACTTGGAAAAGTTGGTCGGTGGCTGGAACTCCGTATCGGAGATAAGTGCGATCGAGCGCGATCTTGCGCTCGGAAAATTGGCGGCGATTTACGATGCCCTGCGTTTCGAGCCGGCTGTCGGGACCATTCCCGCAGAGGCGGTTTCGTCGGAACCGGAAGTCGTTCCCGTGCCGATAGACCTGAGTGAACTGCTCGCCCCGGGACATTCGGTGGACGATTTGCTGCCTGCGGAACCCACCGCCGAAGCGCCGGACATGCAGTCCGAAGAGACGGCTGTTCGGCAAATCGATCCGGAGGTCGAAACCGTCCCGATCGAGGCGACGGCACCATTCGTCGAGATCGTCGAGGAACCTGCGACGCTCGTCGAGCCGACGACCGAGCCTGCGGCAACAGCAGTCCCGAATGAGATTCCGGACGCGCCTGGAACATCGACGACCGAGAAAAAACTCGCGACACCGGAAGATATGCAATCCAAAGCAGCGGAGCCGCCGACCGTCTATGTCGCACCGACGTTGTTCGGGCCCGAAGAGGCATTCGTGCGCCATCGTCACAAACAACGTGTCATCATGTCGCTTTACGACAACGATCCCGCTGTGTCGCGAACCGATGGCCAAGTGGTGAAACGAGCGACCGTAACCCCGAGTTCGGATAGTCCGTCGAAGATTCCGAACCCATCCATCGCGACGGCATCGGTCACGACACAGGCGTTGCAAGAACCCGAAACGAACCGCGCGGAGTCGGCACCTCTCTCGGAGTCGGTTCCGGAAGCGATCTCGGCCGAGGAGCTCGCAGCGGCCCGAAGTCTGGCGACGGCAGCCTTGGCCGAGGAGATACCGCAACCGGAAGCCCCCGTCGCAGAGACCATCGAGGTGGTCGAGATCGCACAGGAACAGGATCCCGCAGCGATCGCATCGCAACCCGTCGCGGAGGAATCGACTCCCGCAGAACCGGATGATACGCTCCCGGCGGCAGAGGAGTTCGACCCGGCGGCGGAACAGCCCGATGCGACGACTCCGATGTCGCACACCGAAGCGACAGTCGCGGAGAAGCCTGCTCCCGAATCCGTGTTCGAGCGACTGGCAGCTGCGGCAGCCGAGGCGAAAAAGGCCCCGGAACCCGAAAGCGACGTACGGACGTCCGAAGATACCGAAGACGCTGACGAGGCGATACCTCCCGTGCAATTCGAAGAGGTCCGGAACGAAACGGCAGAGACGGACGAAACGGACGAAACGGCAGAGACGGAGGAAACAGAGGAGACAGAGCCCGATCCCTTCGAGGAGATCCGTACGGAACCGGAAATTCCGGCCGAACCCGAATTCCGGTCGGCAGAGCATCCGACCGGCACCGTGCTGGGCGAGGTGATGAACCACGACGTACGGACGCTCGCCGATACGATCGCCCCCGCACGCGATATCGCCGCCGCGTTGAATCACGGCGGACGGATCGTCGAATTGCGGCGTGCTATCGGACTGAACGATAAATTCCTGTTGATCCGCGATCTGTTCGGCGGCGATGTTTCGGCTTACGAACAAGCTATCAGAGAGCTCGATACGTTCGACGACTTCGACGACTGCATGATCCACATCGCCGAGCATTACGCCTGGAATCCCGATTCGGACGGCGCCCGCCTGCTGATGGAGTTGCTCGAACGTAAATTCGCATAACGCCATGGCTAAACTCTATATCGTACCTACGCCGATCGGCAACCTGGACGACATCACCCTGCGCGCAGTCGAGGTGCTGCGTACGGTGGACTTCATCCTGGCCGAGGATACGCGCACGACCGCCTTTCTGCTCAAACATCTGGGCATCGAAAAACGACTCCACTCGCACCACAAGTTCAACGAACACGCCACCGTGCAGCGTGTCGCCGAGGAGATCGCCGCAGGACGCAACGCCGCACTGGTCTCCGACGCCGGGACACCCGGAATTTCCGATCCGGGGTTCCTGCTCGTACGTACGTGCGTCGAACAGGGCATCGACGTCGAGACGTTGCCCGGAGCGACGGCGCTCATCCCGGCACTGGTACAGAGCGGATTTCCGTGCGACCGGTTCTGCTTCGAAGGATTCCTCCCGCAGAAGAAGGGCCGCACGAAACACTTGCAAACCCTCGCCGACGAACCTCGGACGATGATTTTCTACGAGTCGCCCTACCGGGTGGTGAAGTGCCTGGAGCAGTTCGCCGAGACGTTCGGTCCCGACCGTCCCGTCTCGGTATCGCGCGAGCTGACCAAGAAATTCGAACAAACCCTGCGCGGCTCGGTCGCCGAGGTGCTGGAACACTTCCGAACGACGGAACCCAAAGGGGAATTCGTGATCGTCGTAGCCGGAAAACCGGCCGACAAACGCTGCCGCAACGAACGTGCGCGGCAGGAAGAAACGGAAAACGGATATGAAAAAGCATAAACGAAACGAAGCGCGCGAATCCCGGCGCTTCTTTGTATTTCGCAGCCGGGAGTTCCGCGAATTTCTGAAGGGGCGTTTCAGCCTCGAGGAGGACAAGGCGCAACGCGACGAAGTGGTCGCCGAGATCTCGAAAGGGGTCGAGTTCCGAGGGGTGAATCTCTGGGTGCTGATCTTCGCTGCGATGATCGCCTCGCTGGGCCTGAATGTCAATTCGGCGGCCGTAATCATCGGCGCGATGCTTATCTCGCCCATCATGGGCCCGATCATGGGTATCGGATTATCGTTGGGCATCAACGATTTCGATCTGTTGAAAAAATCCCTGCGCAACTTCGCGCTGATGTTCATCGTGGCGATCGTCACCTCGACCGTCTATTTTTTCATCTCGCCGCTCTCGTCGAACAGCAGCGAACTGCTGGCTCGCACGACGCCGACGACCTACGACCTGCTGATCGCCCTGTTCGGCGGCCTGGCCGGCATTGTCGCCCAGACGCGACAGGACCGCACCTCGACCGTCATTCCGGGCGTAGCCATCGCCACGGCGCTCATGCCGCCGCTCTGCACGGCCGGTTTCGGCCTGGCGACCGGGCAGATACGCTTCTTCATCGGTGCTTTCTATCTCTTTTTCATCAACTCGGTATTCATCGCCTTGGCGACCTACGTCGTAGTACGGTTTCTCAAATACGAAAAGAAGACCTTCATCGACAAGGTGCGTGAGCGCAACGTGAAACGGCTGATGATGGTCATTTCGCTCGTGACGTTCATCCCAAGCGTCGTCGTCGGATTCCATACCGTCCGAGTCTCGTTGTTCGAGGCCGTGGCCGACAAATACGTCGAACAGGTCTTCGATTTCCCGAACACCCGCGTGATCAAATGCAAAAAGAGCTATGCTCACCGCGGCAGCCCCTCGCAGATCGAGCTGCTGCTCGTGGGCGAACCGCTCGGCGAGGAGGTGATCGAAAACGCTCGGGCGCGACTCGACGGCTTCGGACTCAAACGCACCGAACTGGTTGTCCGTCAAGCTTCTTCAACAGACAAGATCGATGTCGCCTCGCTGCAACGCAACTACTCCGAACTGCTCGAGGAAAAGAACCGCCGCATCGAGAAGATGACGGCACAACTCGGCCGCTACCGGGTGACCGACGTCGAGGTCGAAGATATTTCGCGTGAGGCAGGCGCCGTGATTCCGGGCATCGGAACCATTTCACTGACCAAAGGCATCACCTTCGACACCGAAGGTACGCCGCGCGATACGACGCTCGTCTGCGTGGTCAGCCCCGCATCTTCCGACGCGGATGTCGACCTCGAAACCCTGGGCAAATGGCTGCGCATCCGCACGAAAGTCCGCAACGTGAAACTCTTCGTCGAACCCTGATCCTCGCAATATGGAAACCCGGGAACTGAATTTCGCGCAACGCATCGGCCTGGCGTGCCTGTGGCACGGATCGCGGCTGTTCGCCATGACGCCTTACTGGTTCAAATACCATGTCGTCGAAAACATCCTGTTCGTAGTGCTCTACTATATCTTGCGCTACCGCGTGCGAGTGGTCGAGACCAACCTGCGCAACTCTTTTCCCGAAAAGAGCGACCGCGAACTGGCCGCCATTCGGCGCAAATTTTACCTTTCGCTGGCCGAAATCTTCGTCGATACGGTCGATATGACCTACATGCCCGAGCGTAAGGCACGCAAGTTGTTGCGGGTGAAGAACCTCGAAGAACATCGTGCCGCCGTAGAGGGACGCGACTGGATCGCCATGCTGGCTCATTACGGCTGCTGGGAATACGGCTCTTTCTGGACATTGCACGAGCCGAAACAGTTGCTCGTGTCGGTCTACCACCCGCTGCGCAGCCCCGTGATGGAACATTTCTACCGGCGTCTGCGCGATATGGACGGCACCGTTACCGTAGCGATGAACGACTGTCTGCGCTTCTACCTGCGCCACCGCGGCAAGGAGACGAAGGGCCGCACGAACTACTCCCTGGGACTGATCGCCGACCAGAATCCGCCCAAACGCCCCGACAGCCATTGGTTCCGGTTTCTCAACCAGGATACGATCTTCTTCGACGGGGGCGAAAAGCTTGCGCTCCGGTGCCATTTACCCGTCTATTTCGTGAAGATGGACCGGTTGCGGCGGGGACGTTACGAAATCGCATTCGAACGGATCTACGACGGCGAAGAAGCTGTCGCCGAACATGAGATCACGCGGCGTTATGTCCGCAAACTGGAGGAGATGATCCGTGAGCGACCCGAACTGTGGCTGTGGTCGCACCGCCGCTGGAAACGAAAAAGAGAGGTGGTCAATAATTAGATATAACCTGCACACCGATAAGCCCGGGCCTAACGGGATTCCCATCGAAGAAGGGGATTCGGAGGGGGGGGGTTACGACAATAAAGCAGTACGAATTCTCGCACATGGCATGAAACGAGCCGAAATAGTCATACTCAACTGGAACGGTGTCGCACACCTGCGGCAGTTTCTGCCCAGCGTCGTCGCCGCGGCGGGCGATCGGGCCGGTGTGGTCGTGGCCGACAACGGTTCTACGGACGATTCGGTGCGGATGCTTCGCGAAGAGTTCCCGTCGGTGCGGGTCATCTGCCTGGATCGCAACTACGGTTTCGCCGGAGGATACGACCGGGCTTTGGAGCAGGTCGATGCGGACTATTTCCTGTTGCTCAACTCCGATGTCGAGACACCGGCCGGATGGCTCGACCCCATCCTGGATTGCCTCGATCGCAATCCGGACGTCGCGGTCGTCGCTCCGAAGCTGCTCGATCGAAACAATCGGGAATCATTCGAATATGCCGGAGCGTCAGGAGGTTACATCGACTACCTCGGGTATCCCTTCTGTCGCGGACGTGTGCTGCGCAGCATCGAGCGCGACAACGGACAATACGACGACGCACGCGACGTTTTCTGGGTGAGCGGCGCCGCGTTCTGCTGCCGGGCAGAGGTGTTCCGTGCCCTGGGCGGTTTCGACGCCGATTTCTTCGCCCATATGGAGGAGATCGATCTCTGCTGGCGGATGCAGTTGGCAGGCTACCGTGTGCGCATCGTTCCTGAAAGCCGGGTCTACCACCTCGGCGGAGGGACGCTCCGAACCGACTCCCCGACGAAAGTCTTCTTCAACCATCGCAACAACCTGGCGATGCTCTACAAATGCGCCTCGCCGATGCAGCGGGCCGTAGTCGCCGTCGTACGCCCCGCACTGGACCTGCTGGCCGCCCTCTCCTACCTGGCGCAAGGACGCGCGGATAACTTCCGGGCCGTGTTCCGGGCCTACGGCGATTTTCTGAAGTGGCACAAAATGCTCGCCGGAAAACGCCGCGCGATTCGCCGGACTCGGCGTGCCGAAGCGACGGAGCATATTTACCGCGGTTCGATCGTCGTGCGCTACCTGTCGGGACGACGAACCTTCGGAAAGCTCTTTTCCCGATAGACCGGTCACCCCAAGCACTGAAAACAGCATACCATACCCTTTCTTAAAGACAAAATACGAATATGGCCGACAACGATTGGAAAGCACGTCTGGGAATGGTCTACTCGACCAATCCCGATTTCGAATACGATACGGGCGAGGAGCCCGAAGCCGAAACCCTGCCTCCCGCACGACAGAATCTGCGCGTGTGGCTCGACCGCAAACAACGGGCGGGCAAGGTGGTGACGCTCGTGCGGGGTTTCGTCGGGCGCGACGACGACCTGCAAGAGCTGGCGCGGCTGCTGAAGAGCCGCTGCGGCGTGGGCGGCAGCGCCAAGGAGGGCGAAATCCTCATTCAGGGCGACCACCGCGACCGAGTGGTCGAGATACTCACCCGCGCCGGTTACGGCTGCAAGAAAGCCGGAAGTTGACGTGCGGCGCCTGTTGCATAACCCGTTCCCGGAGGCGTTCCGGCTTCGCGGGACGCGGCTCCGGCGGCTGTCGCTTCGGATGTTGCTGCTCGGCTGGGCGCTGTGCGGTGTCGTGAACGCCGAAGCCCAATACTACACCTGGGGTGCCGACCCGCCGCAGAAGTGGTCGGCCATTCGCACGCCCGATGTGAGGGTAGTCTATCCCGACACGGTGGAAGCCCTCGCACAACGGACGCTCCACATGATCCGCACGGTGCGTCCGACGATCGGATACGGATTCACCCACGGCCCGATGACGATCCCGTTCGTCTTGCACCCCGAGAATTTCCGTTCGAACGGACTGGTGATGTACCTGCCCAAACGCGTCGAGTTCCTCACCTCGCCCGCCATCGAGAGCTATTCGATGCCGTGGTACAAACAGCTCGTGGCCCACGAATACCGCCACGCCGTGCAGTACAACAACCTCGACCGGGGCGTGATCCGCGTCCTGAGCTACCTGCTCGGACAGCAGGGCTCGACCGTCGGACTGCTCTGCATGCCCATCTGGGCAATGGAGGGCGACGCCGTGATGTCGGAAACGATGTCCTCCTCGTTCGGCCGGGGACTGCAACCCTCTTTCACGATCGGCTACCGCGCCAAGGAGGGAGTGGTCCGCGACCGCAACGGCCGCGTGCGGCGCAACATCGACAAATGGTTCTGCGGATCCTACCGCGAATACATCCCCGACCACTACGAACTGGGATATCAGATTTGCTCCTATACGTGGGCGCGCTACGACGAAAACATCTGGAACACGACCGTCCGCTACGGTGCCCGCAACCCCTACGTCCTGGCCACTACGCGCGTAGCCCTCGGGAAATTCTATCGCACGGATGTCAACGCCCTGTTCCGCAATACGTTCACCGAACTGCAACAGTTCTGGGACGCACTGCCGCGCCCCGAGGCGAGCACGGAGCCGATCACGCACCTCGACGAGCGCAACTACACGACTTACCGCTGGCCCCAGGAGCTGGACGACGGCACGATACTGGCGTTGCGGAGCGACTACGCACGTCCGGAACGCTTCGTACGAATCGATCCCGCGACGGGCGAGGAAGACCACGTGGCCTATGTCGGACAGGTTTCGACCCGTCCGGAAATCGCCGGCGACCGTGTGTGGTGGACCGAATACCGCCGCTCGACGCTCTTCGACCAACGGGTCAATTCACAACTCTGCTACCTGAATCTGAACGGCGGGAAACCCCGTACGGAAAAGGGCCGGCGGCGAGTGCTCTATCCGACTGCTGCGGGCGACGATCTGGGGTGGGTCAACTACGATCCCGACGGCACCTATAGCCTCGTCGTGCGGCGGGCCGACGGCGCAGAGGAGCGTTTCCCGGTGCCCGACCGCAAGGAGCTCCACGGCCTGGCCTGGGACGATCGCACGGCGGCGTGGTACGTGATCGTTACCGATGACAGCGGCATGTGGCTCGGACGGATCGGTGCCGAAGGAGTGCACCCCGTGACGCAGGGGGCCTATATCACTCTCTCCGACCTGCGGGCCGCCGACGGAGTGCTCTACTTCGGTTCGATCGCCTCGGGACGCGACGAAGCCCACTGCTACGATTTGGCCGAGGGACGCGAATACCGTCTCACGAGCTCCCTTTACGGCTCCTTCTCGCCGTCGCCCGCCGACGGACGGCTGCTCGTGACGACCTACGGCCGCGCGGGTTACGAAGTCGCCGCACAATCCCTGACCCGCAAGGTGGCTGTCGAACCGTCGCGCCTGCCCCAGAATATCGTCAACCCGCCGCGTCGCCGCTGGGAAGTCCCCAACCTCGATACGGTGCGTTTCACGTCGGCCGACTCCCTGCTTCAATGCGAAACGTTTCCCCCGAAACGTTACCGCAAAGGTACCCACCTCGTGGGGGTGCATAGCTGGATGCCCGTGGCGCTCGACCCCTTCGCAGCGGTAGACGAACACAGCTTCGATGTCAACCTGGGTGTCACGCTGGTGTCGCAGAATCTGCTGTCGAACGCCGAAGCATTCGTTTCCTACGGCTGGAACCGCAGCGAAGGATCGCTCTACAACCTCGGCGTCCGCTACTTCGGACTGGGGCTCTATTTCGATCTGGACGCCTCCTACGGCGGCAATCAGCTCTTTTACTCGCTGGCCCAATACGACAAGGAGGAGCAGAAGTACGTCTACCAGACGCGCCCGGCACCCGACAAATACTACTCCGTAGGTCTTGCCGCCACGCTGCCGCTCTATCTCCAGCGAGGTTACCGCACACGGCAGGTTTCGCTCTCGGCAGCCTGGAACTACTCCAACGGCATGGTCGCCGATCTCAAACGTATCGAATGGAACCTCTCCGACGGCGGAATCTCCAACCTCCAGCACATCGGATTCCGCCGGGGCCTGCACAAACTCTCGTTCGGCGCCGCCGTTTCGGAGCAGGTACAGCTGGCCCACCGCGATTTCGCACCCCGCTGGGGCTATACGCTCAGCGCGTCATATGCCCTCGACCCGTCGAACGGCGACTTCTGCAACCTCGTATCGGGTTATGCGCAGGGTTATCTGCCCGGCATCGGCGCCCACCATTCGCTACGTCTGGCCGCGACCTATCAGACCTCTATCGGCGGCTACAAATTTCCGTCGGGCTACGCTCCGCTGAGCTATCGTTCGACGCGGCTCATCCCGCGCGGCTTCACGTCGGCGGATATCCTCTCGAACGACTACCTGGCTTTCGGGGCCGACTACCAACTACCCGTATGGTATCCCGAGGGCGGTATCAATTCGGTGATTTACTTCAAACGCGTACGGCTGAACTTCGGCGGCGACTATGCGCAGTTCCGCGGTCCGGTGTCGGGCAAAAGCGACGCGCGCCGCAGAATATGGTCCGTAGGCGGAGATCTTGTGCTGGATATCAATGCTTTCAGGCAACCGGCCTCGGCAACTTCCACCGTCAAGATCTCGTGTTACCGACCCTCGTTCGGCGGTGTGTGGTGGTCGGCGAGCTTCGGATTGCCATTTTAAGATTTTGACGAACCGGCAATCCGCCCAAGGTTTCGGCCGCAACCGCGTAGCCGCAATGCTGTTGCTCGCGGTGTTCCGCCGCATTTGCAGTTTGACCCCTCCCTTAAATCCCCTAAGGGGACTTTTATGGAGTGCTCTCCAGGCTATAAACACGCCCCTGCCGCAATGCAGCAGGGGCGTGTTCGTCTCCGACACGGCAGATTATTCGCCGATGTTCATCAGCGTGAGGTTATCCAGCACCGTGCGCTGGGCCGTCTGTTGGAGCACTTCGGCCTGCTCGGCGGGCAGGTCGGCCGTGAAAGCCGTCTGATAGGGCTTCGGAAAGAGGGTCGTGAAGATCACGTTGGCGGCCAGGTAGCTGCCCGCAACAGCCGGATGATAGCAGTCCGGACGGTAGAGCACCCATTCCGGATGTTCGTGCCGTACGCGGCGCCAGGCCATGCCGACCGGTGCACAGCGGGCATCGTTGTCGTAGGTCATTTCGAGATAGCTGGTCTTCAGTCGCTCCTGCATACCCTCGTAGCTGTTTGCCAGCGGATATGCGGCGACGGGCTTACGATTGCCGTATTTGTGTCCCCAGGTCATGTAGAAAACTACCCGCGCATCGGGCGATCCGGCGTGCGTCAGGCTGTCGAGCTTGCGGGCCGCGGGGTAAACCTCGCGTGCGACCTCGGACGTCGACAGAGCCGGAGCAGTGCTCTGCTCTTGCAGAATTACGTAATCCCATCCTCCGGCTGCAAGGGCTTCGAGCAGCTTGGGGTTTGTAAGGTGTCCCGAGAGACGCTCCCCGCCTTTGAGGAAGCGTGTCATGGAGAGTTTTTTCTTCTGCGTCGAGGCGATTTGCCGGACCATTTCCGGCATGTCGTTGAAGTATGTAAAGCTGTTGCCCACCCACAGCACACGCAGCGAATCCCGCTGCTGGGCCTGACTGCCGAAAGGCAGCACGATCGCGCACGCGATCAGAAACAGAAGTCGTTTCATAATAAGTAGATTTTATTTCGGTATCACTCGATCAATCGGCGATAGTGGCAGACGAGCAGCCGTCGTTCGTCGTCGCGCAGGTGCATGCCGCCGCCCAGGCAGTAGCGGAACATCGCACAGTCGGCGCACTCGCCCGTGCGGGCCCATTCGCGGTCGCGGAAAGGCTCGAAACGATGCTGCCACACCTCCCAGAAATCGTCGCGGTAGATGTTGCCCTGGTGGAAATTCGAACGGATCGACGTGCAGCCCGAAATCGAGCCGTCGATGCGTATCGAGGCGATCGAGACCCCCGCCTGGCAGGAGTAGAACCGGTCGCGCACCTCGGTCTCGTAGCCGCCCAGGAAGCCTTCGCACGAGTAGCTCGTCCGGATGCGTCCTTCGCGCCGCGTGCGGACGAGGAACTCCATCAATCGGGTGAACTCCTCGTCGGAAAGCTGCATCCCGTCGCCGGTCGCGGCGCGTCCCGCGGGGAAGATCGTGAAGATCCGCCATGAACGGATCCCGCGGTCGATGAGCATGTCACGGAACTCCCCGAGGCGGGGCAGCAGCTGCGGCGTGACGCACGTCACGACGTCCGAAGCGATCGACTCCTCGCGGGCGACCATTTCGGCGGCGGCCAGTGCGGCATCGAAACTCCGGGGATTGCGCCTTATGAACGTATGTTCGTCGCGAAATCCGTCGAGACTGACCGTAATGGTGTGCAACCCCGCGCGCAAGAGCGATTCGAACCGCCGCCGGTCGAGGGCCAGTCCGTTGGTCACCAGTCCCCACGGATATTCGCGGCGGTAGAGTTCCAGACCGATCCGCTCCAGGTCGCGGCGCACGAGCGCTTCGCCGCCCGAGAGGATCACCAGCACGCGGTGGGGATCGACGTGGGGCGTGATCTGCATATCGAGCACCCGGAAGAAATCTTTGGCGGGCATGTCGGGGTGCAGGGCTTCGGCACGGCAGTCGCTGCCGCAGTGGCGGCATGCGAGGTTGCAGCGCAGCGTGCACTCCCAAAAGAGCGTACGCAGTTCGTGCCGCTCGACGTTCCGGGCATGAAGCCGTGAAAAGAGTTCGAGCCCGAGGCGTTTGCGCAGAGAAAGTCTTTTGCCCATCGCGGCGGTCACTCGTTCGTCTGCGGTTCGGCTTTGGCCTGCAACACGACCTCTATATCCGAGGCCGTATAGTCGCCGAAATACCAGCCGCTGCTTTCAACCTTCTCGTTTCGGGTGAAAGCCACCTCCACCTCCCGATCCTCGAAGGAGCCGTTCCGAGCTCCGTCCACGTCTTCGAATTTCAGGGGGATTTTGAGCGGCTTATCGCCAAACGAAGTCCACTCGCTTTTCTCGAAAGCGAATTCGCCCCGGGCGTTCGTCGCGGTCTCGAGCCACTTTTCGGTTTTCACGCTGATTCCTTCGATCGGCTTTCCCGCCGGATCGGTTACGCGCCCCTTGACGGAGAAAGTGACGGTCGGGGTGCCGTACATGCACATGATTTCGCCGCCATCATCGTCGCAAGCCGTCGCCAGTCCCAGCAGCGAGAGAAGCAGGTAGATGAGTTTGTTTTTCATGGTGTGCGATTTTGTGTCGCGTTCGAATAATGGCAAGATACGCTAAAAATCGGAGATTTGCAAATTCAAGTCCGGAAAAATCACTGTTTTTCGGCCCGGTGGTCCGAGGCATATTTACGACACCACGGGGCGATGCCGCACGTGTCGCACTGGGGTGCGCGAGCCGTGCAGACGTAGCGGCCGTGGAGGATCAGCCAATGATGGGCGATGGGCAGCAGATGCCCCGGGATGTTCTTTTCGAGCGTCAGTTCGGTTTGCAGCGGGGTTTTCGAATTCGTCGTCAGTCCGATGCGGTTCGAAACGCGGAAGACGTGCGTATCGACCGGCATCACCTCGCGCTGCCACAGCACGGCGCCCAGCACGTTGGCCGTCTTGCGGCCCACGCCCGGCAGGCGCTGCATCTGGTCGAGGTCGGTCGGAACCTCGCCGCCGAACTCCGCGCAGAGCATACGGGCCATTCCCGCGAGATTCTTAGCCTTGTTGTTCGGATAGGAGATGCTGCGGATGTAGGGATAGATCTCCTCGGCCGTCGCTGCGGCCATATCGTGCGGCGTCGGGAAACGCTCGAACAGGGCGGGCGTGGTCATGTTGACCCGCTTGTCGGTGCATTGGGCCGAGAGAATCACCGCCACGAGCAACTGGTAGGGATTGTCGTAGTGCAACTCGCTCTCGGCGACGGGCATATGCTCCGCGAACCAGGCGAGAATTCCGTCGTAACGCTGTCGGAGTGTCATAGTTTGGTCAGTTTAGCGAATTTCGCCAGCAGGGTTTTCGTCTGGTCATTGCCGAATCGCACGACGAGTTTATGATCCGCATTGGCGAGTTCGATATGTTCGACGATGCCGACGCCGAACAGCGGGTGCTCCACGCGGTCGCCGACGGCATAGGCGGCAGTCGAGGCCGCACCGCCTGTCGTCGCACCGCCCGAGGCGGGACGTACGCCCAGACGTCGCATTCCGTCGGTCGAGCTGCGCATCGGCTGCACGAGTGCGGGATCGGGTTTTCCGGCCGCATGCTGCGAACGCACCGAACCTCCCGACGTCGTGCGGGAGAACCGACGTGCCGGACCCGATTCGCCGTCCGCAGAGGTTCCGAACGATCCGCTGCGACCGCCGTAGCCGCTGCGGCCGTTCTGAGTTCCGCCGCTGCCCTGGCGGGCGTAACCGCTGTTCCCGTAGCTGCCGTTCCCTCGGCCGTAGCCCCCGCCCGAACGTCCGTAACCGCCCGGACGTTCGCGGCTGCCGTCGGCACCTTGGGCCCCTTCCTGTTTGAAGCGGTAGTCGAAGCGGCGGCGCAGCTCGTCGATGGCCGATGCCCCCTCGGAATTGCCGCCTCCGATGCGGGGTTGCAGCTCCGCCGTGTCGAAGTCCGCTTCGATATATTTCGGATCGATTTCGCGCAGGAAGCAGCTCGGACGCGAAAACTCCATGTTTCCCCACTTGAACCGCATCTCGGCGAACGAGATCGTCGCGGCGACCTTGGCGCGCGTCAGCGCCACGTAGAACAGGCGCCGCTCCTCCTCGATGCCGTCCGGCGACTCGGCCGCACGTTGCGAGGGGAAAAGATTCTCCTCCATGCCGACGATGTAGACGTATTTGTACTCCAATCCTTTGGACGAATGGACGGTCATGAGCGTCACCTTGTTGCGGTCCGCGGGATCGTCCTTGTCCATGTCGGTCATGAGCATGACGTTCTGCAACCACTCCTCGATCGTAGCCTCCTCGTCCGCCTGGCGTTCGCCGTTACGGATTTCGGCGTCGCGCTGCTCCCGGAAAAGCTGCATCGAGTTGAGCAACTCCTCGATATTGTCCAGCGCCGAAGTCGCCTCGGGGGTATTTTCCATGCGGTAGAGGGTCAGGATGCCCGATCGCGTGGCGATTTCGAGTCCGAGGTCGTAGAGCTGCTTTTCGGCCCGTACGAGCGACAATCCCCGGATCATCTGCACGAACTCCGTCACCTTGCGGACGATGGTTCGCTGCACGGGATCGGCCGTCGGTTCGGCGACCAACGCATCCACCGCCTCCCACATCGACTGTCCCCGATCGGCCGCCAGCTGGGCGATTCGCTGCACGGTCGTGTCGCCGATGCCGCGTGCCGGGTAGTTGACGATACGTTTGAATGCCTCGTCGTCGCGCGGGTTGATGACCAACCGGATATAGGCCAGCATGTCTTTGACCTCTTTGTGGTCGTAGAACGACGATCCCTTGTAGATGCGGTAGGGAATGCCGCGCCGCCGGAGATTGTCCTCCAGCACGGCCGACTGATTGTTGGTGCGGTAAAGGATCACCGCCTCGGACCATTCGTCACCCGCCGCACGCACCTTGTCGCGCAGGTCCGAAACCACCATTTCGGCCTCCTCGCGGTCGGTGTAAGCCTTCAGGATACGGATCTTCTCCCCCTCGTCGCCCGCCGAAAAGCAGTGCTTTTCCATGCGCTTGGAGTTGCGGACGATCACCGAATTGGCTGCATCGACGATCGTGCGGGTCGAACGGTAGTTCTGTTCGAGCTTGAAGACCATCGCCGTGGGGTAATCCTTGCGGAAGGAGAGGATATTCTCGATCTTGGCTCCGCGGAACGAGTAAATCGACTGCGCATCGTCGCCCACGACGCAGACTTTCGAGTGGGTCTGCGACAGACGGCGGATGATGACGTACTGCGCATAGTTGGTGTCCTGATACTCGTCCACGAGGAGGTATTTGAACTGCTCCTGATAGCGGGCCAGCACATCGGGGCAGTCGCGCAGCAGAATGTTGGTTTGCAGCAGCAGGTCGTCGAAATCCATCGCGCCGTTGCGTTTGCAACGCTGGCAGTAAATGTTATAGATGTTTCCGAACTCGGGAATCTGCGCCTGCCGGTCCTCGTTGGCATAGGCCGAATTGGCCAGATAGGCCCCGGGCGTCACCAGGCAGTTCTTGGCGTAGGAGATACGCGACGCCAGGATGTTGGGTTTGTATTTCTCGTCGGCGAGGTTCAATTCGCGAACGATGGTTTTCAGCAGGTTCTTGCAATCCGAAGGTTCGTAGATCGTGAACGACTCGGGGTAGCCGATGCGCTCGGCGTTTTCACGCAGGATGCGCGAGAATACCGAGTGGAAGGTTCCCATGCGGATATAGCGGCTGTTGCCATCGGGCAACATCTGATCGATGCGTTCGCGCATCTGCTGCGCCGCCTTGTTCGTAAAGGTGAGGGCCAGGATGTTCCAGGGTTTCACGCCCTGTTCGATCATGTAGGCGATGCGCGAAGTCAGCACGCGCGTCTTACCCGAACCCGCTCCGGCGATGATGAGTGACGGAGCGTCGTAATTCACCACCGCATCGTGCTGTGCGGGATTGAGACCTTGCAATATCTTCGATTCCATGGGTTGTCGTTTCTTTCGGAGGACAAAGATACGATTAAGCGAGGGCAATGTCAAATTTATTTGAACATTGCCGAGCGGGAGTATCTTCGGCGCAGCCAAAGCGCGATTAAGCGAGGGCAAAAGCAAGTTTACTTGTATTTTGCCGAGCGGCAGTATCTTCGGCGCAGCCAAAGCGCGATTAAGCGAGGGCAAAAGCAAGTTTACTTGTATTTTGCCGAGCGGCAGTATCTTCGGCGCAGCCAAAGCGCGATTAAGCGAGGGCAAAAGCAAGTTTACTTGTATTTTGCCGAGCGGCAGTATCTTCGGCACCCGGCTAAGAGCCGAGATTTATGATTCCCTGCTGTAAACTGTGGCTCTCCGGAGCTGTGCGGGCCGTAAATTCAACCTTCGCGGCAGACTCAACGCCATGGGCGTTGCTTCTTCGGCGAAGGTCCAAGGTGAAACGCCAAGATATAAAAAACCTCAACAAAACCCAAACATGTTCGAGTTTCGTTGAGGCGAAGGATTTTCGGCGAAACCAAGGAAATGAAAGTCCCCAAATATGGCGCCGGCAAAACGGCGCCCCCCATCGTCACCGAAAATCCCATTTCAGCAGGACGGCCAAGGTCTGCGAGAGACCCGACCGGTCCGTGCAAAACGACGGTCGAAAGACCGAAGAGGATTGTTTAAACTTTCAGGAAGGTATTTTTTCGGTAAAGGAAATAAAGAAACAGCCAGCATACGGCCATATAACCAGCCTGACTGAGCACCTCCGCGATTCCTTTGGGACAATGGGAGATGACTCCGCCGAAGAAGAAATTCGCGATCCCGCCGAATCCGACGATCCGCTGCGCCAGGTAAATCGTGATGGAATTCATCCCGACGACGCGGAAAAAGAAGGTCCATCGTTTCCAGCCGCGCACGTCGATCAGGTAGTAAAACAGTGCGAACATCCCGAGCGAATAGCCCGCAACCACGCAAGTGAACGAACTGCTCCAAATTTTCTTATTGATGGGCATCCAGTGGCTCCAGACGATTCCGACCAGGGTAATGGCCACGGCGGCCAACGTCATGAAAAGCGCAATCCGGTTGCCGCTGAGCGAAGCGCGTTTGCGGAGCAGGAATTCGCCCGTGAACATGCCGAACATCGCCGAAACGATGGCCGGAAGCGTACTCAGCAGTCCCTCGGGATCGAACGACCCGCAGGCGAACGTCCCGGGAAGCCATTGACGGTCGACCCATCCGGCCAGATTTCCGGCGACCGAAAGCGGATCGGAACCGGCAGGCGCATCGGGGGCCACGACCAGGCACATCAACAACGAATAGCCGAGCAGCACGACAGCCGCGAAAGCGATCCGCATGCGCAAACCGCAGTACATATACAACAACGCGGCGAACATCCACGCCAATCCGATCCGTCCCAGCACGCTCGCCACGCGCAACGACGCGAAATCGAAGCGCAACAATCCGTTGTAGACCATTCCCAGGACAACGAGCGTTATTCCCCGGCGGATCACTTTCAGCAGGATTCGGCTTTCGCCGGCTCCGTCGGCACGCTGCTTGGACAGCGAAAAAGGAAACGACACCCCGGCGATGAACAGAAACAACGGGAAAATCGTGTCGTGCTGGGTCAGTCCGTTCCATGAGACATGGCCCATCTGGCGGGTTATGGCTTCGGTCAGCGGATTGGGCCAAAGGGCGCAAATCGCAGCGATAAGGCCCGAAAGGCCCATGATGAAGAGCATATCGAAGCCCCTCAGGGTATCCAGGGAAAGCAGTCTTTCGTTCGTTTTCATAATTCAGATTCAAAAAAAACGGGCCGGAGCGGTCGAAGCTCCCTCCGGCCCGGTCTATCGACAAAAATCAATCTTCGGAGGCCAGTACTTTGATTACGGGCGAAGAGCCTTCGGCACCGGCCAGGCGGTTATTACCTTTACTGGGAATAGTCCCGGACGTATCGATATTCGACACCAGACGCATGCGCACTTGCAGCTCCTTGCCGACGGGAATCGCCGCGCTGAGCGTGAACGTTTCGTCGATCTGCGCATTGTCCGTACCGACCTGCTTGTTACCCGTAAGGTCCTCTACCAGATCGATCGTATAAGAGACGTTTCCTTCGCCCGCGACGACAGTCTGCCGCTCGGTTCCGATCGTCTCCCATTTCGCGGTTTTCGCCTCGTAGTATTCGAGCGTCCAGTAGCGCGCCGCCGTCTTGGCCGAGCGGGTCTGGTAACGGATGTTGATCCGGCTGCCCGCAGGCAGCTCCTCCTGCTCGACCGGCACGCGGAACAACCAGTAGTCGCCGATGAGCGTACCCGACAGATAAGGATGTCCCGTGGCTCCGATCACCTTCTTAATCGTGGCACTACCCGCGTTGGCGGGGTCCTGGATGAACGAGATATATCCCTTGCCCGACTCGGCCGGCAGCAGGTTGTCGTCGACGAAAGCAGAGGTATATTTGCCGCTGGCGTAGTATTCCGCCGTGAAGAGCCATTCCACCGGGAAACCCATCACGACGATGCCGTCCTGCCGGAACGAGAGGGTTTGTTTCTCGCGGCCGCAGACGAGGACGATTTCGCCCCGGCGGATTTTGCCTTCGTTACCGTCGCAGACGAGTTTCACCTCGTGCGAACCCTGTCCGTGATCGGGATAGAGCCGGCACCACTCGGGTTGGCTCTCGATGCTCCAGGCTCCGGGCGAAGCGAGCAGAAAAAGCTCCTCGCCGCCTTTCATTTCGAATTCGAGATCGCCGTAGGTCAGGATTTCGAAATCCGGGCCCTTGTCGTCGTCGCTGCAAGCGGCCGCAACCAGCGCGACCAGTGCGAAAAACAGATATTTCAATGGTTTCATAGTTTCGATTTTTTTCGGGTTGACGATCCGTTAATATCCGGGGTTTTGCACCAGATTGGGGTTTTTGTTGATCTCGCTCATCGGTATGGCCAGCCAGTAGCTCTTCGGAGCGTGGAACACGCGTATGCGGCCACCCTGATAGGCTTCGATCACCTTATAGAACTCCTCGGGCGTCTGTCCGTAGCGGTTCCACGAACGGGGTTGCTTGTTCATGATCTCGGGAGCCTCCTTCCAGCGGCGGATGTCGTGGAACCGACGGCCTTCGAACAGCAGTTCGATCGAACGCTCGCGGTGCAGAATCTTGCGCAGCTTGTCGCCCGTCGGCATACCGCCCGCTTTGGCCCACGAATCCTCGAAATTGGGCAGTCCGCAGCGGTAACGCACCTTGTTGAGGTAAGCCAGACTCGTCGCGCTGAGCTTGCCGTTGTACTCGAAGTCCGCCTCCGCATAGTCGAAATAGAGCTCCGGAAGACGCAGGTAGGGGAATGTGTAGTATTTCATGGATATGTTTCCGCTGGAGGGGTTGAAGGTCGAAGCCTGGTGGATCCATTTCTGGCACAGATACCCCGTACAGCTCTGGTACTCGTCGATCTCCTCGCGAAGCGTGCTTCCGTGCAATTCGCCGCCGCGCAATTGCAGCGTGATGGTCTTGCCGTCGATCTCGAACGTACCGCGGTCGTAACCTACCGAAGCATAGAAACGCGGTTCCCGGTTGCTGTGCATGTTGGCCGTTCCGGTCTCGGGGTTGTAGGCATAGGGATCGATGTTCTTCGTTTCGGGATCATCCTCCCACGGAAGACCGTTCTTCGTGTAGTACATCTCCACGGCCTCGAACGAAGGCACCTCGGAGGTCTTCCAGCCGCGCGTCATGTTCTTGTTCTCGATGGCACGGGCACCCATCAGCTGTTGCAGGTTGTAGCAACCGCCGTTGTCGGCCTTCGCCTCGATGAATTCGTCGATGTTCCAGTTCCGAAGCATGAAGGCATCGCGGTAGTTCTTGCGGCCGCGCTCGGCGTCGGGCAGGCTCGAATCGGCCGTCTCGGAGAGTTTGTAGTGCTGCTCGGCCTCGGCGAGCGCCTCCTCGGCGGCATCGAGCGCCGCCTTCCACTTCTCCTTGTCGTAGGTATTGTTCATCAGCGGCTTGCCGTTGGGGCTCTGCAATTCGGCGTAGTCCGGATTGCCGTTTACCAGCGGCGATGCGGCGTAGAGCATCAGACGGGCCTTGTAGCTCAGCGCCGTGGATTTGGTCGGAAGTCCGGCCTCGGAAGTCACGACGGTCGAGGGCAGTAGCTCGGCGGCCTTGTCGTAGCACTCGGCAATAAATTTAACGCATTCGTCGTAGGGCGAACGACCCGCGAAGACCTCCGAATCGGGCGCATCATTGGGAATGTAGCGCTTCACCAGAACGATCGGGCCATAGTATTCGAGCAGCAACTGGTGGTAGTAGCCGATGCAATACCATGCCTCGCCGGCGAAACGGCGAGCGTTCTCCTGCGAGATCGCGGGCACCTTGTAGCAGTTGTCGAGCATATAGTAGGCATAGCGGATGCCGCGATAGATGTCGTAGTTGGTTCCGCCGCTCGTGCAGCAGGGCGACCACATTCCGAAGTAGGTGGTGCTGGCGGTCTCCTCATCGTAGAGCAGACTCTTGTAGGAGAACCAATAAGTAGTGCCGACACCTCCGGTCATCATGTCGTCGCCGGCGAACAGATCGGGGTTCCAGTCGTAGGTGATGCGGTTGGGCATGTACGTACGCATGTAGTAGCGGTAGGCTTCGGCCTGTTTGGTCGTTTTCCAGATATCGGCCTCGGTCGCCTTGCTTTCGGGTATGATATCGAGGTATTCGCACGAGCTGAACGACAGTGCCGCCGCCAGCGCAAGAATGATCTTTTTCATAATCGGTATGGAACGTATTTAGGTTAGAAGTTGAACTGGAAACCGAGGTTGCAGGTGCGCTGCAACGGGTAGCTCAGGCCGTTGCCGGAACCCTTCTCGGGATCCCAGTATTTGAAGGGCGCGAACGTCAGCAGGTTGGTGCCCGATACATAGACGCGCATGAATTTGTAGGTGTAGCCGATTTCGGCGGTCTTCAGACGCAGCATGCGGCCGTCGCGGATGTAGAGGGTCGAGGCCTTGCTGTTATTCTCGTTCCACTGGGTCGACAGACGCGGATACTTGGCGCGGGGATCGGGGTTGTCTTCGCGCCAATGTTCGTCGGCAACCCACTGCGTCAGGCCGAAGCCCGGTTTGGTACTCGTCGTGAAGGGATGGGCGCCGTACATGATGATCGACATTTTGCCCTGGCCCTGGAAGAACGCCGAACAGTCGAATCCTTTATATTTGAGCGAGAATCCGAATCCGTAAATGATCTCGGGAACGGTCGGGTTGCCTGTCCAGCAGTAGTCGTTCTGGTCGATTTGGCCATCGTTGTTCAGGTCCTTGTACTTCACGTCTCCGGGCCGGATCGGATAGCGCGTGGCGAAGGTGTGTATGGGCGAATTGGCGATGTCGTCCTCGTCCTTGAAAAGGCCGTCGGCAATCAAACAGTTGATGGAGTTGATCGGGTGTCCAGTTTTGGCCTGGTAGCTCCACTTGTATTTGGGCTCATCCATGTAGCGGATCTCGTTGTGGGCATAGGTGAACGTACCGCGCAGCGAGAGGATCAGGTCCTTGGTGAAGGCCTTGTTGTATTCGAGCGAGATGTCGACGCCCTCGTTGTCCACCTTGCCGATATTGCCCCAAGGCGTGATGCCCGACATACCGAACGTCGAGGGCAGCGACGAACGCTGCATGAAGATGCCCGAACGCTTCTCCTTGAACCAGTCGAAAATCACGGTCAGATCATTGAACAGGCCGAATTCGACACCGACGTCGAGTTTGCGGCTCTTTTCCCAGGTCGCCGAGGGGTTGCCGTAGACGGTCAGAATGGGACCCCGTTTCTGCTCGAAGTTCTCGCCGATAATCACGTCGTAGAGCTGGTTCATGCTCACGGTCGAGAGGTAGGGGAAGCGGTCGTCGGAACTCGACGAGATCACGTCGTTACCCACCAGACCGTACGAAGCGCGTACCTTCAGCAGGCTCACATACTTCTTGATGCCGCTCCAGAACGGCTCGTTGGAGATCACCCAGCCGCCGGCGATCGAGGGAAAGAAGCCGAAGCGGTTGCCATCGGCGAAGTTCTCCGAACCGTTGTAACCGAAGTTGGCCTCGATCATGTAGCGATGGTCGAATCCGTAGGTGATACGCCCGGCCAAACCCTGCTCGCGGTAAGGCAGCGACGAATATTCGGTCGTCCCCGAGTCGTGGGTACGGCGCTCCTTCTGATGGTAGACGAGCGTGGCGCCCACCTCGTGCTTCTCGTTGAAGGTGCGCGAATAGTCGAGTTTAGCCTGGAAGTTGAGTTCGCGGTAGCCGTCCCGGCCGCGGGTCGTATCCATGTAGGTCGTACCGTTGTCGTTGGCGCTCTTCGAATGGATGAGGTAGTCGCCGTTCTCGTCGAGGTCGTAGCCGCTCACCGTGTAGTAGAAAGGCGTATTGGCGTGGTAGACGGCCGAGTAGACGCGGTTGTAGAACGATGCCATACCCGTAACGCTCAGACCCTTGGTGATGAAGTCGAGTTTCTGGTCGATGTTGAATACCGAGGTGAAGTGGCCGTAATAGCGGTCGCCGTAGCCCGAGCACATCTGCGCATAGGGGTTGGCGAAGATGCCGCCGTCCCACGAGGGAGCCGTACCGAAGCGCGTGAAGGTGTCGTCCTCCTCGCCGGGAAGCGTCACGGGGAATTCGCAGGGCATGGCCGAAAGCGTAGCGGCGAACAGGTCGCTCGTGCTGACCTTGGGGGCGTGGCGGAAGTAGAGCTGCGTGTTCATCTTCAGCGAAACGCGGGTCGAGGGGGTGATGTCGGCCGAAACGTTGGACTGGAAGACATACTTCTGCGCATTGAGGTTCGTATCGAAGGTCGAATGGCTCGGCTTGCGCAGGATACCGTTCTCGTTCGTGATGGCGGCATTGAGGAAGTAGTCGAGCTTCTTGACACCGCCCGTCATGTTGAAATTGAAGTTCTGGTTGAAGGTTCCGTCCTTGAACATCATGTCGTACCAGTCGACGTCGGGATAAACGTAGGGATTGAGTCCCAGACGCGTACCGTCGATCTTGCGGTCCGAATACCGAGGCGTTTCGCCGCGCATTCTGCGGGCCTCGTTGTAGGTTTCCATGAAGGTCACGGCATCGGCCACCTCGGGGACCCTCGTCGGTGCCGACCATCCCACCTCGGCGCGGACGTTGATCATCATCTTCTCCGAATCGCGGCCGTTCTTGGTCGTGATAATCATCACGCCGTTGGCGCCGCGCGAACCGTAGAGGGCCGTCGCGGTGGCATCCTTCAGCACCGAGAACGACTCGATGGTCTCGGGCGGAATATTGTTGAGCAGTTCGCTCGAAATCTCCACGCCGTCGAGAATCAGCAGCGGCGACTGGCCCGATCCGAAGGTCGAAATACCGCGGATCCAGAAATTGGCGCCATCGGCACCCGGTTCGCCCGACTTCTGCACGGCGATCACACCGGCGATCTTGCCGCTGAAGGCCGTCGTCAAGTTGCTCGACGTGGTTTTCAGATCGCTCGGTTTGACCGACTGCACGGCACCCACCAGCGACTCCTTTTTCTGGATGCCGAAACCGACGACCACGACATCCTCCAATTTGTTCGAGGCATCGGCCAGCGTGATGAGCTTGAACAGCTGCGTCTCGTGGACCGGAATTTTCTTGGTATCGAAACCCAGGAACGAGATGGTCACCGTTTTGGCCGACGCGGGTACGGTCAGCGTGTAGTTACCGTTGGCATCGGTGGTCGTGCCGACGGCCGTGCCTTCGACATAGATGCTGGCGCCGACGATCGGCTGGTTGTCGACCGAGGAAATGACCGTTCCGGAGAAGGTCTGCGGTTTAGAGGCGGCGGTTTCCGGCGCAGCGGTCCGCTGGGAGATGGTCACCAATTTCCCCCCCCCATTGATGGAGTAGCGTAACGACTTGTCCAGCACCTCGTTCAGAACGGTCTGGAGCGTCGCATTCTGAAACGTGGCCGTAATGAGTTTGCCGACGTCGACTTTGTCGTTCTCGAAGAGAATCGAGTAACCGGTTTGTCGTTCCACCTCTTCCAGCACCGTTTTCAGGGGCACCTTCCGGAAGGATCGGGTAACGGTTTGCGCGTTGACCGCGACCGCAAGCAGCAGACACAGAAGCAACGCTGCAATCTTCTTGGACAGGAGATTTACATGCATAGGTTTTAAGTTTAGGTTGAACAAATATCTCGAGATCGTTTTTTCAGGGACGGCTGTATACGTAATAGCTGTTTCCGTCCCGCTGTACGGAAATGGGCAGAATGTCGCAAAGACCGTTCAGGATCGATTCGATATCCTGGGCCTTGGTAAACGAGATGCGGAAGGTCTTGGTGTCGAAATCCGCGGTGCGGAGTTCGATCTCGGCGGCATGTTCGCGGGCCAGTTTCCGCAACAGGGCCGGCAGCGTGATGGCATCGTAACGAATGATTCCGTCGATCCAGCTGCAAAACTGTCCGGTATCGACCCGTTCGCGACGCACGCAGCCGGACGCACGATGGTAAGTAATCAGATCGCCCGGGGTCATCGTCTCGCGGGCCCGCTCCGATTCGAAGCGTAGCGAACCTTCCATCAGCGCAGTCTGCACGATCGGGTCCTCCTCGTAGGCCGAGACGTTGAATTTGGTTCCGAGTACGGTGAGCATACAGTCGCGGGCCTCGACCCGGAAGGGCAGTTTTTCGTTACGGGCCACCTCGAAATAGGCTTCGCCCGAGAGACGTATGTCGCGGGAAGTCTTGTTGAAACCCGACGTATAGCTCATCGTCGATCCGGCGTTGAGCCAGACCTGCGTACCGTCGTAGAGGGTGATAAGGCTGTGGGTTCCCTGGGGTGCTTCGACCGTAAAGATTTGTTCGGGAGCCTTGAAGTCCATGCGTTCGATCGCAAAGGTCGCAATCAGGGCGAGCACGGCCGCCGCGGCCGAGAAGCGCAGCCAGCGGCGGATACGCAGGCGTCTATTGCGGGATTCGGCTTTCGAACGGAGCACCGCGAGCGAACGGAGCACATCGGCCGACGGGGTGTGACGCCGTTTCCATTCGCGTTCCCACTCGTGCATCCGCGCAGCGTTTTCCGGGGCTGCGGCGATGAATCCGAAAAGTTCGCATTCCTGCTCCGGAGTGATCCGGCCTTCGAAATAACGAACGGCAAGTTCTTTGAGGCTTTCGTTCATGGGACGGTTGTTATATGGGTTCATTCATACAACAATCGAAACGAGTTTTACCCCCCCCTCTGCACCGAAAAAAGTGCAAAATTCGTTTTTTGCCCCGTAGAGGGGCTCGAAAAGGGTCAGGAAGGCGGATTCAACAGCCAGGTAAGGATCAGGATGCGCAGATAGATCGACTCGTGTTCGAGCGCTTCGGTGAAAATGCGCAGGGCGCGTTGGATATGGCGTTCGACCGTGTTGAGCGAGATGTGAAGGCGTTCGGCGATCTCGCGGTTTTTCAGTCCCTGGAACCGACTGAGGACGAATACCTCCCGGCAGCGCTCAGGCAGCGAGTCGACGATTCGCTGAATCTCGCGCTCCAATTCCTGGTACAGATAGGGATGTTCATTCTCGACGAACGCAAAATCATAATTATAGAGGCGTTCCTCCCCGACCTTCACCTGCGTGCGGCAGTTCTGCGTGTACCGGTCAACGATATTTTTATGCTTCAGATAATTGAGGCATCTGTTGCGGGTAGCGACGAACAACAACCTGCGGGTATCTTCCGTATCGAACGGAATCTGCTTGTCCCACAATGCCATAAAGCTGTCTTGCACCAAATCCTGCGCCACAGAGTCGTCATTGACAAAACGTCGAACGTAGGCTAACAAACGGGGCTGGTAATCGATATACAACTTTTCGAAATCAGACCGTATGGATTCGCTATACATGGATCGGTAAGGTTTGGGCAATTCTTGTCGAAACGTCGTTCGGAGCGTTTCGGAAAAACAAATATACGAACATTTATTAAAAAACAAGGTAACTGTAGGCAATTTTACACCGGTTCGTTTTTTCGGCTGTTGTTTCGTACGGGCCGGTTGTGCACTCGCGGCCTACGGCCGCGTTTATAAGTCTGACCCTCCCTAAATCCCCTCCTCGGAGGGGACTTGCCAAATGCAAATCCAAGGCCATAGCGGGTCCAAGCCGGTTTCGTGTAAAGTGATATATGGTTACTTACTTTGCACCGGTTCGGGCCCTCGGCCGTCATTTCGCTCGGACCGGTTGTACGCCCGCGGCCTGTGGCCGCGTTTACCGATCCGCCCCGCCGCAGGGCAGCCCCGCAAATTCTCGGGAATTGCAGCAGCCCTCGGATAAAACCGCATCCGATCCCCCGCAAGAAAATCGTTTTTCGCAACGACCCCGGACGATTATGCCACAATATTTGCAGGGACACTCCGAAACAGACCGTCTATGGAAAGAACATGCAAAGAGGCCCTGCGCCACCGCCGCAGCCATTACGCCCTGGCCGCCGAATCCCTCGCCGGCGACGAGACGATCGAACAGATCGTACGCTTCGCGCTGAAATACACCCCCTCGGCCTACAATTCGCAGACCGCACGACTCGTCCTGCTGCTCGACCGTCACCACCGCAAACTGTGGCAGATCGTCAAACAGACGCTCAAGGCGGTGGTTCCCGAGGCCGACTTCCCGCGCACGCAGGCGAAAATCGACCGCAGCTTCGCATCGGGCTACGGCACGGTGCTCTTTTTCGAAGATACGGCAGCCATACAGGTCCTCCAGCAGCAAAATCCGCAGTATGCCGGAAATTTTCCGGTATGGTCCGAGCAGAGCTCGGGAATGCACCAGTTGGTGGTCTGGACACTGCTCGAAGATGCCGGATTCGGTGCTTCGCTGCAACATTACAATCCACTGATCGACAAACCCGTGCATGACACGTGGGGACTTCCGGCCGAATGGAAGCTCATCGCTCAGATGCCCTTCGGACTCTCCGTCGAGGAACCCGCGACGAAGACTTTCGCACCCTTGGAAACACGCATGAGAATATTCCGCTAAGACGGTTTCGCATCCGGCTCGCAACCACCGGCACAGCATCGCACAGTCGCGAAAACGACAAAAAAATCGACGATCCGCGTTGCAGAGCGAACGAAAATGGCGTATCTTTGTACGTACATTTCATACAATAACATATTGTGAGTTCGGAAAAGAAACTTGAAAAAAAATACGTCGAGACGCCGTTGATGAAGCAATACTACGCCATCAAGGCGGTGCATCCCGACGCCATTCTGCTCTTTCGCGTCGGCGACTTCTACGAAACATTCGGCGAAGATGCCATCAAGGCCAGCAGCATTCTGGGCATCACGCTCACGCGTCGGGCCAACGGCGCCGCGTCGTACGTCGAACTGGCGGGATTCCCCTATCACGCGATCGACACCTACCTGCCCAAACTGGTGCGGGCAGGCGAGCGCGTGGCCATCTGCGAACAGTTGGAAGACCCCAAAATGGTCAAGGGACTGGTCAAACGCGGAGTTATCGAACTGGTGACCCCGGGAGTCGTTCTCGGCGACAACATCCTGGCCAACAAAGAAAATACCTATCTGGCGTCGGTTTATTTCGGGCGCAAGACCACGGGGGTGGCTTTCCTCGACATCTCGACCGGCGAATTCTACGTCGCCGAAGGTACGGACGCCTATGTCGACAAACTGCTGTCGAACCTCGCGCCCAAGGAGGTGATCTACCAGCGCGGCTACGAAGACCGTTTCAGCGCATCGTTCGGCCGGCAGCTCTACACCTACCGGCTCGACGAATGGGTCTTCTCCGAGGAGGTCAACCGCGAAAAACTCTGCAAGCAGTTCGGCACCCAGTCGCTCAAGGGCTTCGGCGTCGATCACTTCACCAGCGGTCTTTCGGCCGCAGGAGCGATTCTCTACTACCTCGAATTCACCGAGCATCGCGACATCGGACACATCCGCTCCATCGCCCGCATCGACCAAGGCGACTACGTGTGGGTCGATAAGTTCACGATCCGCAACCTGGAGCTTTTCGCCTCGAACGGCGCCCGCGGCAAATGCAGCTTCGCAGAGGTCATCGACCGTACGCTTACGCCGATGGGCGGGCGTCTGCTCAAACGATGGATCGCCCTGCCGATCATGGATCCCGCACGGATCGACGAACGGCTCGACGTGGTGGAACGGCTGCTCGACGACGGCGACCTGGCAGAGGTCGTACGCGAACAAGTGGCGCTGGTCGGCGACCTGGAACGCATCGCGTCGCGCATCGCCGCGGCCCGCGTCACGCCTCGCGAACTCGTGCAACTGAAAAACTCGCTGTCGGCGATCGAGGTGCTCAAAGCAGCGCTCGAATCGACGGACGATCCGAAGCTGCATGCCCTCGCGACCGATATCGACCCGCTCACACAGGTGCGCGACCGCATCGCCCGCGAAATCTACCCCGATCCGCAGAACAACCAGATACAGAAGGGCGGCGTAATAGCCGACGGCGTAGACCCCGAGTTGGACGACTTGCGCCGTATCGCTCTGCACGGCAAGGATTACCTCTCGCGCATCCAGCAACGGGAGAGCGAGACGACGGGAATCCCGTCGCTGAAGATCAGCTACAACAACGTCTTCGGATACTACATCGAAGTGCGCAACGCCCACAAGGACAAAGTGCCCGATACGTGGATCCGCAAACAGACGCTGGCCAACGCCGAGCGCTATATCACCGAGGAACTCAAGGAGTACGAAGAGAAAATCCTGGGGGCCGAAGAGAAGATGCTCGTCCTCGAACAGCGCATCTATGCCGAGATCATGACCTTCATCTGCGGTACACTCACCGTGCTGCTGCGCGATGCCGCCTCCGTGGCGCGCATCGACTGCCTGCAATCGTTCGCTGCGATCGCCCGCGAACGGCACTACGTCCGTCCGGTGCTCGACGACGGTCACCGCATCGAGATCAAGCAGGGACGCCATCCCGTCATCGAGACGCTGATGCCCGTAGGAGAGGAGTACATACCCAACGATGTGATGCTCGACGACAAGCAGCAGCAGATCATGATGATTACGGGACCCAACATGTCGGGTAAATCGGCTCTGTTGCGCCAGACAGCCCTGATTATCCTCATGGCCCAAATGGGATCGTTCGTCCCGGCAGCATCGGCCCATATCGGCGTCGTGGACAAGATTTTCACCCGCGTGGGAGCCTCCGACAACATTTCGCAGGGCGAATCGACCTTCATGGTCGAAATGCTCGAATCGGCCAGCATCCTGAACAATATTTCGGATCGCAGCATCGTCCTCTTGGACGAAATCGGCCGAGGCACGAGCACCTACGACGGAATCTCCATCGCCTGGGCTATGGTCGAATACCTCCACAACCACCCTACGGCCCATGCCAAAACGCTTTTCGCCACCCACTACCACGAACTCAACGAAATGGAGCAGATGTGTTCGCGGGTGAAGAACTTCCACGTCTCGGTGAAGGAGATCGGCAACCAGATCGTCTTCCTACGCAAACTCGAACGCGGCGGCACGGAGCATTCGTTCGGTATCCACGTGGCCCGCATGGCCGGCATGCCCGCCTCGATCGTCGGCCGCGCCGACGAAATCCTGCGCAACCTCGAACAGGTATACGGCAACAACGAGATCGTACCGAGCCGCAGCATGAAAGATCGCGGTCGCAAAGCGGCGCAAGCCGTGCGGGAAGCCGCCGAAAACAGCGCACCCCAGAACATGCAGCTGTCGATGTTCCAGTTGGACGATCCCGTGCTGGTACAGATCCGCGACCAGATCAAAGGGCTCGACATCGATGCCCTCACTCCGATCGAGGCGCTGAACAAGCTCAACGAGATCAAGAAGATCACGGGACTTTGACCCGCTCCGGGAATGAGATCATGCAAGACGCGCGGCGATTCATCGAAAGAATCGCCGCGCGTCGCATTTTCGCGTATGACCGATCAGAAATGGTAGGCGACCGAAAGGCCGAAGTTCCACAGACCGGGTTTGAAGAAGCCCTTGCCTCCGCCACCCGCGACGACACCGATCACGGGACGATAATCGACGTCGATCGAAACGGGCACGCTCTTGAACTGGCAGCCGAATGCGCACGACCCGACGGCTCCCAGCAGGAAACCGGCATGATCGAAGTTATAGACGCCGACCTGAGCACCGACACCCGCATCGAGATGCCAATCGCAGGTCTGCGGCGTCCAATCCCACTCGCAGCAGTGCCAGTTGTAGGTACCCGTAACGGAGAAACCGTCGTAGTCGGGCATGCCCAGGGTGAATTGCAGGAAATTATCCTGCGAAAGTTCCTGCTGGTAGAGCAACTCCACGCTACCGCCGATCCGAAGTCCGACAGCATGGTCCTGGGCCCGGGCGATACCGAGCGACGCCAGACAGAGCGTCATGGCGAGAATCATCTTTTTCATAGCAAATTCTTTATAGTGATACCTTTGAGTCCGTTTGCACGACTATTCGATCCGAAAGTTAACGAAAAAAATAGAATTCGACAAGCGAACCGACGCTCCGCGGAATAAATTCGACGGAACGAACAGCGCCGCACTCGTCAAAACTACATTCACGACGACACCGACGGCACGAGTGTTGCAGAGCATCGCGTAACGAATTTCACACGTTCAACAAAAATAAGGAAACATGAAAAAGATCATCTTCGCAGCACTCCTCGCACTCTTCGCAGTGGGCGCCGCATCGGCTCAGGAGCCTGGCAAATGGAGCATCGGTCCCCAACTCGGCGTCTACACCAACACGGGTGCCGACGGTGCCATCTTCGGTGTCGGAGCCTTCGCCCGCTACAACATCGGCAACCACTGGCGCGTCCAGCCGGCTGTCACGGCGCTTTGCAAGCAGTATTGCTCGGTAGACATCAGCGCCGACGCCCATTATCTGTTCAATGTGGCCCGCTTCTGGAAGGTTTATCCGCAGGCCGGTATCAGTGCCAACGACATGGGCGACTGGACGTTCGGTGTCAATCTGGGTGCCGGAATGGATTTCACGATCGCCCGACGCTGGGATTTCCTGGCCGGATTCAAATGGCTGATCCAGACGCACAAGGATTCGAAAAATCCGATCATCATCAACGCCGGATTCGCCTATCGGTTCTGAGTATTGCGGCGCTCGGCGCCGAATCCGACAAACATAAGGGGCTGTCTAACAATAAAAGTTAGGCAGCCCTATTTTTGAGGATTCAAGAATATTAAGCAGCGGAATAAATTAG
>CAXHRY010000013.1:52518-77437 GCA_964018965.1 uncultured Alistipes sp. | reverse complement strand
CGGAATCGGTAGACGCGTTGGTCTCAAACACCAATGACAGCAATGTCGTGCCGGTTCGACCCCGGCTCCGGGTACTGTAAAAATCGCTTAATTTGCTGATAATAGCAGGTTAAGCGATTTTTGATTTCCGGATTTTCCCCACATTGTCCCCACATATGAAATTATGCTCTTTTGTTTTATTTTTTGTGGGGCGGCTGGAATATATCCAATGATTCGTCATAGATAGGGCTTTCGATCCCGAGGAATGACAGGACGCTGTGAAAGACATGGTATTGTCCGACCTTTTTTTCCGTATCTATTTTCATCGCTTCATCCGATGTCCACACAATGAACGGAATCTCGATCTGTTCCTTCGGCGCGACAAGTATGGGCACGCCGTGCATATACAGATTCCCCTCGCCGAGGGACTCTCCGTGATCGGATACGAAGATCACGCAACTGCGCCTTTGGGGAATCCCGCGAAGAATTTCTATTACGGAATGAATGAGATAATCCGTGTAGACGATGGTGTTGTCGTAGGCATTCATCAGCTCTTTCGGATCCGCTTTGGACATCTCCACGGTAGTGCATACGGGACTGAACACCTCGAACTCCGGCGGGTATTTCTTATAGTACGTGGGGCCGTGGCTCGTGCTGGTATGGAGTACGACGAGCATCTTGTCCTTGCTGCTGGAGAGTATCTCTTCGCGGAGGCCTGCGAGCAGAATGCCGTCGTACCTGTCGTCGGCTTCCGGGTACAATGATTTGATATCCTTTATCTTGTAGAATTTGTCGATGTGTACGGGAGGCTCTCCCCAATTGTTGCTGCGCCATACCACATCCACGCCGCTGCGGTAGAGATAGTTCGGAAGGATTTCGTAAAGTTTGTTGGAAGGCTTATGGTCGAGAATAGCCTTCACGCCTGCCGTGGTATAGGTCGCGGCCGCATCTGCGATCAGTGCGGTTACGCTGTCTTTCTCCAGAAGCGGATTGGTTGGCTTGCCGTATCCGTATAAAGAGAAATTCTCCCTTCTGGCGGATTCTCCTATTATCAGTACGCATACATCCTTGCCGTCGGAAACGAACTTCGCGTCGGGCAGGGGAATCTCTTTCCGGTTCTGCTTCTTTACGGAATTATAGTAGCGTACGGAATTGACCGTATACGACCACGGCATGACCAGGCTGCCGAGCTTGGGCGCGTTGCGGTCGATCCACGGCCAGTTTTGCATATTGACCAGCGCGATGGCCAAAGAAACCGCCAGTGCGATGCCCGTGCGGGCGAAAAACCGCTTCCAGCTTCCGTAGTCGAACCGCCTTGCAAAAATGTAGATGCATGGAACCACCCCCAAGAAGAGGAGATACCATACGGCAGACCATGAGAAGAATCCGGAAGCCTCCGAATACCGGGTGTTGAATACGTTCCCCATCATCTTGTCCGTGATGAGCGCCTGGTATGTGTTTATGAAATAGAGGCTTATGGCATTGCCTATGAATGTGAGGCAAGGATGCACTTTCCGACGAAGCGTCCGAGAAAGAGCACGAGGTAATAGACGAGAAAATTGAGCGCGAACATCAGCACGCCCAGCCCTCCGGTGATCAATACGCCGTTGAAGCCCCCTTCGATGTTGCCGAGCACCAGCCGGAAGAACGGCCAGTGGAACGCCACGAGCGTAAACAGGCTGAGTCCCGAAGATATGCGGGAGAGGTCGGTCTTTTCTTTCAGAGGCTTTACCATTTGATAACTGTTCTATAAAATGCAAGGATCACTCCCGCGCACAGAACAAGAAGCGTAAAGTTGAAAAGGATTGTCAACGGGATGTTTACCGTATGCGACGGAGCCGTATACGGGGTTTCCATTTTGGAAGCATCGTATCTTGCGAACGGATTGGTATAGATCACTTCGCCGTCGGGGAAATAGACGGTAATGCGTGCGTAGGGATCGTTTTCCGTCATGGTATAGCTGGCCGTGGACGAGTTCCGGGCCACCGACAGGGTGATGTGATTCTGCCCCGTCACCTTGATACTGTCCGCCTGGTGCGACAAGGCGATGTAGATCGTTTCGCCGTCGAGGCCGATCTTCTCGACCGACGGCAGCTCCCTGATTTGGCGTATTTCACCTCCCAGTCCCCATGTCCGTAGTTGGGAACGCGCATCGCATAATAGCATCCACCGAGAAGCGTTTCCTTTATGTCTTCATACCTCGCCGACGGACAGCATAGGAAATTGCACCTTACGGCGATACGACTGGGCTTATCGGGATAGTGCAGGTCGTCGTTGGCCAGCCCGAAACTGTAATGCCCGGCGCTGAGGGCCCAGTCCCAGTACTCGTTTTCGGTGCTCTTTCCGCTGTCGAGTTCCATGATCCTGTAACCGCAGAGTTTTTGCATAAGGCTTTTCGACGTGCCCGTTGTTCTCAGGGGGTGATTCATCTGGATGAAATCGGACTCCTTTCCGAGCAGGTCTAACTGGAATTGTTTTTGGGAAGCGAAAAACGGGATCAAATGATCGAAGCGGTTGACTTTGTCGCAACCAAATACCAACTTATGGTATTTGAATAGGTTGATACCGTGTTCGTAGACATTGAACTGCAACAGGGAATCGTATGGATGTAGGGTCAATTCATTGTGATTCGAGAATGTTACGATGTCATATCCGAATTTCCGGTAGGCTTCATCGGTTTCGGCCGGCCAATATTCGCACTCGCTCAGGATGCACTTTACGCGCGTATGCGTATGAAAATTGGCTCGTTTCCAGCATGTGTCGGATTCCCCCCCCCTGTATGGGTTGAAAATGTCGGGGCCGCTGAAGGGTTTAGCCTCACTGAAATCATATACAGGGCTTACACTTGTCACAAAGATTGCTAGCAAGGCGATCAGTATGAGCGTGACGATGGTTTTGCCCAATGCGACAAATATCTTTCGTCGCATGGAAATCAGAATTTGTTCGTTTAGATGCAATGCATTTCCCATAAATTAAGGTTGAAAATAATTATTGCAAAGTTAGCAAAAATGCCACAAGAGCAAAAGAGAAAATAAATGCCTAGAAATGACGAAATTCATATTTGTATAGAAATCAGGTGATTTTACCCACCCCCATTTCTTTCGTTCTTGCATTTTCGTGCACAAATTCCTCGTTAAAAATGCGAAGGGTGTTTTGTATAGCCTTGTCTTATTCCTGCAAAAACATATCTTTCGCTCCGGATGGAAAGGGGAAGTGCCGGATTTGTGATAATCTTTTGTACTGGCATTTAATTGTCAGCGCCTATTCTTCTCTTAATTTCTTGACATCATCGAGTAGCTTTTACGCTTTCCGCTCCTTAACGGTCGTCTATTCCAGTTGCTCGGCCCGAATTCTCACACTCGTCATGGACTATTGCAAAGGATGGTTTGGCTTTGACACATAATATTACATGGTATGACTATATGGCCATACGCAGGCGTATTGTCGCAGGCTTCGACGAGATATGCGGAATATTTTCCCGTATTTTTTTCGATCGGCCAATCCCACCATCCATCGCAATCGCAGCAGGCGGTCGGTCCAATCCAAGTGCGGAGCGATAAACTTTACCACCAGTTCGACATAAATCATAGCGAGAAGTGTTCCAATACCGAATAACATTCCATTGCTAGTGTCCGAAAAAGGGTAGCAACCGGCAACGACAGGCGGTATGAAAGTCACGCCACCCAAATCTTGGCTTTGGCGAAAGGATGCTTCGTTACCTAACTGACGTTAATGGAGATACCACTCCAAGCATGGTGACGAATCCGTACTGCACCTCGAAAGCAATGCCGATACCTATGACAGTACACCCAGTAAACTGGACAAACAGTTGCGTCGGCAAAATCGTGCATTCCAAAGCAGCTGTCAATGCATCACTTTCTGACGGGCGATGGATTTGCACGATAAAACCATGACAAAGGCGCATATCCCGCCTCCTGCATCAAGGCATCCCATTCGGGAGGCAGAATGATTTCGACCGTACTGTAACCTCCGCCGGGCATGACCTGTACTTTATTACGGGCATTATCGCCGGTGATGAGGATGGCGGTCATGTCCGGTTTCATAACAGGAACGGTCATAATTTGCGTTTCCCGGCATCCTTCGGGATGTGCATACCACTCCGGACAAGGCGTCGGCTCGGCACCTTCGGTGCGAGCGATCCGCTTTTCGTAACGCGAAAGCGGGAATGTCTCCGAGTCGATCCGGCTCCCGGGATTGGCGTAATAGTTGGCGAACGCACGTTCGTGCAGCGGTCGCCGTGCCGTTTCGACCAATGTACGCTCGAACGCTTCTTTGTCGGCATACTCTTTTTTCAGATTGCGGGCCATCGGTTCCGTGAGCAATATCGTGCGGTAAGTGTATTGCTTGCCGCTTCCGAGTGCGAACTGGCAGCGTTCGGCAATGTCCCATGCCACCAGTTGCGCGATGCGTTCGGGATCATTGGTCGATGGAGCCATGTTGTTGCCCCACATCAGGGCCGACGCCACGGTTATGATGTTGTCGTTCGCGTCGTAGCCTTGTTCCACATGGTAGGGTGTCCAGCCGATGCGGGCGCAGGCTTCTTCATCCTCGACCAGACACCACGGCATGAGGTAGCCGAATGTCCCCATTCTGTCCTGCTTGACGTAATACCCCGACAGGTTCTTCCATGCGAGATTCATGAACCGTCCGATCGACGTATTGGCCGATTGGGAGATTTCGCCCTGCCCGCAGTCGATGCCGAGTTGCCGGGCCACGGGGCCGTTGAGCCAGCAATAGGGATTCCACGCGTGCGTACTGCTTAACGTGCGCCTGAAATCCGGTGCACCGAGTGCTTTGGTCAATGCAACAAGTACGGGCATATATTCGGGGCGACAACCAGACATGACCCCGCACGCCGCTACGTGGATGGCGAGCGTCTGCCGATGTGCAATCGGCAAAGTCGCCACGGGAGCGTCGTATGCGAGACCTCCGTATTTCAAGAATGCGTCGATGCGGTCCATTGTCGGCGGTACGACGGGCAGTCCGTCGCTCCAGTTCATTTCATCGAAATAACGGTTTACCTCGTCGAGTGAACCGCTGAAAACCGATTGTCGCGGATCTGCCGGTACGACCTTGTCGGGTTGTATCCGCTCGATCTCCGAAAACGGCTCTGTAAGTGCTTTCTTGATTTGGGGCCACAATATCTTGCGGGTATTGTCAAGCAGTTCTTCTTCGGAATGGGATGCGAAAGCTCCCGGGTACAGAGCGACGCGGGCTATCTGTAGGCCGTTGTTGACGGCCGTAACCGCTACCTGATCCGCAAATCCCGGTCCGGCAATCGTTACCGAAGGAATGCCGACATATTCTGCGGCGATGCTCGACCCCGCCTCCTTGGGGGGGGGTACACAGTCCGCAGCCGCCGTTGCCGCTAATCACGGCATCCACGCCCAGCTCTTTCAGCTTGGTCTGGAACAGCTCCACCGACTTCCGTCGAATGCCGGGGCCGGGAAAAACTCCTGCCGAGCCGATTTCGCCCAAGACATAGACCTTGGCTGTAGGATATTCTTTTAGTATCAATCGTTTGAGTTCCGGATGCGTCACTGAGGCCATAAAGCTGCCGCCTACGATGGCTATGGTCTTGCCGTCGAGCGTCGAGAGTCGCGGAGACTGTTCGATCGGACGGACGAGGGATTGTCCCAAAGGGCTGACAACCGAGAATATCTCGCCCGCAGGCATCGTGCTGCCGTGAGCTTCGATCGTGCAGATATTATCCGTACAGACGGGCTCCTGTGCGCGAAGTCCGATCGCACTGCCGACAAGCAGGACGACAAATAAAAAAGTGTATCTTGATACCATAACGACGAATGGATTGATTTTTTATAGATAACTTATACAACTTTACACCTTGTCGATTACACACGTGCCTATTCGCTTAGGCCGGTCTGTCGCTCGCGGCCTTTGGCCGCGTTTACCAATCCGACCCTCCCCTAAATCTCCCCTCCGAGAAGGGGACTTCGGGTCCGACTCGCAATTTTACTGGGATTTGATATCGGTTTAGTGAAAAACTGTATGTAGTTGCCTTTAGTTATTTAGTATATATAACAAAGATATACCATAAATCTTAAAAGACAAATAGTTTACCTTACTCTAAATATTTTTTGTGTAAAGTTGTATGTAGTTACCTTTTATAAATAGAGATTTCGGAAAGAGTCGAATGTTGAAATCGGCTTCGGTACGATTTATCGAGATCGCCCGTCTTCGAGCCGTTGCAACACAGTCCCAGATCATCGGATTCACTAGACGGCCATAGCTCCATCTGCACACAGAGAAGAGTATAAAAAGCGTAAAGAAAACAAACATAGACGTAGAAAAATAAAAAAAATACTGTAAAAGCATATATTTAGTTTGTTTTTATGTGACTTTTGTCTACCTTTACCCCTATATTTGAATAAAAATTATCGATATCAGTTGCTCAAAACGATACAAACCACTTAACAACAACCACTATGAAGCATTTATCTCTTCTGGGGCTACTTCTGTTCTTCGCAGCCGCTTCGTGTAGCGACGACAGCGACGTGCTGAACAGACCGCCCGAGAAAATTCCGATCAAACTCACCGCTCCGTCCGGGCTAAAGCTCGTTCAGGGGGGGGGAACCAACTGATTATCAACTGGGATACCTCACCACAGCAACAAGCAGGCAGCATAGCCAGTTATACGGTATCCTTCGCGACGAAGGAACGTCCCAACGAGCTCTTCGAGCAAACCTGCTACTCAAACAAGCATACGCTGACCGGTCTTGAGAAACTGACCACCTACCTCATTCGCATCCGAGCCAACTCGTCATACGATTCGGCCTACTCTTCCGAATGGTCCGAACAAATCGAGATGACGACACTCGACGTATTGGAGGTCTCCATACCCGAAAACCTAACGCTGATCGCCGAGGGCACAGCCTCCAGCCAGCTGCAAATCAAGTGGGACCAAGCCAAGAACGCCGACTCCTATCTGGTCGCCTACAAGACCGAAAGCGAAACCGAATTCCAGGAAACCTCCACCGAGACCACCTTCTGCACGCTGACCGCCCTCGAGCAGAACACCGTCTACCAAATCAAGGTCAAGTCCATCTCGCTCAGCGGCAAGGAATACGACTCCGATTTCTGCGAACCTATCACAGGCCAGACTTTCGCGCGCTCGGCAGGTATTTTCAATCAGACCGACTTCCTCGCTTTCGCCGCGACGATCGCCGACGGCAATACCGACGGCGGCGACTGGAAGAATGCCGAAGGGGCTGTCGTTATCCAGAACGACCTTGACTTCAGCGACATCGCCTGGACCCCCATCCCCACATTCTCCGGAACGCTTGACGGCAACGGCAAAACCATCAGCAACCTTGTTTGCTCGTCGTCGGTCGAGACCATGATCGGACTGTTCGCCCAGCTCTCGGGCACGATCCGCAATCTCACGCTCGACGCCTCCTGCGCGTTCACCTCTACCGCTACGTCGGGAATCAACCACTACACGGGCTCCTTCGTCGGCAAGCTGCTCAACAGCTCGACCATTGACAACTGCACCAACAAGGCGACCGTCACGGCCCTCGTGAGCGGCGGCGGCATCGCCGGAGCCAAACTCGACAAAGAGACCGTCACGATCTCGAATTGCCGCAACTACGGCACCGTCGTCTTCCCGGCCGAATACACCCCCACGACGGACATCTATCTGGGCGGCATCATCGGCAAGGCCGAAACCAAAACCACCATCAGCGACTGTACGAACTTCGGAGTCGTGAAGAGCGAAGCATCCTCCGGAGGCAAATACAACGGACTGGGCGGCATCGCCGGTCAGGCCGCCACGTGCAGCATAATCCGCAGCACTAACGACGCCGTAGCAGTGGTCGAGCTCTCGGCCACCTCGTTCTCCACCGCTTTCATCGGCGGCATAACGGGCCGTTCATACGCTTCCTCCTACACCTCCTGCACCAACAACGGAGCCATCCGCATCAACGAGGGCACGAGCGGCAATCGCGTGCTTCAGGTAGGCGGCATCGCAGGCACCTCCTACGGCAACAACTCCAGCCCCATCAACTATGTCGACTGCCGGAATACGGCCGCTATCGAGGCGGTCACGAGTTCCGTGGACAAGAACACCTATCTGGGCGGCATCATCGGATACGTAACGGACAACATCGGCATCGTCCTGAGCGGCTGCTTGAACAGCGGCGACCTCTACGCCACGGCGGTCGGTTCGTCGGGCGTGGGCGGCATCGTCGGCTCGATGGCCACGAAACCCGACACGAAGTCGATCGGCCGGGAGAGCCAGCTCGCTTCGTGCACCAACTCGGGTGCAATCACCTGCGACGTCATCGGCACCAAATCGCCCTACCAGCATTGCGGCGGCATCGCCGGCGTCGTCTCGAATGCCTCCGCGACGATTGAAGAGTGCACTAACACGGGTACGATTACCACGCGCATGAAGACCCAGGCCGTAGCCGGAGGCATCGTGGGCGAAACCAAGGGAGCCGTCTCGGGCTGCACGAACCGCGGCGACATCATCGCGACCCGCCACAACAACAACTACTGCAACTTGGCAGGCATCGCCGCCCGCGTGATGGCGAGCACAAAGATCTCGTCGTGCCGCAACTACGGCAACATCGTCTACATGGGAGCCAAGCACTCGAAGGTCGACAGAAACTACATCGGCTTCGGCGGCATCGTCTCGGAGTACCACTCCGGCACGATCGACCGTTGCGAGCAGTACGGCATGATCCTCGACAACCCCAGCACGACGGCTACGAACGCCGGAGCCATCGGCGCGATCGTGGCGTTGAGCGGCGCGTCCGGCAAGGCGACCATCTCGAACTGCGTCATCGGCGGCGGATTCGGCAACTACGACAACCAGGCGGCCGATTACGGCATTTCGAAAGCCACGCTGCTGACCGAAACGGATTTCACGACCCGTATTTTCGGCCTGGAGATCAATCCAACAACCGTCACCGGCTGCACCTACGGCAACAATTAACCGATCAGACAAACACGACATCAATGAAACGTATCTTTTTACTGGCTACGCTTCTGTGCGTAGCCGTCGCATGCACCTCCCCGGACGAGCAAACTCGTCCGGGCGGAGGCTTCAGCATCGAAGTCGAGGAGGGCCGCGACTTAGTAGGCCGCATCGCCTATTCGGACAACAGCCCGGCCGAGGGCATCGTCGTCAGCGACGGATATTCGTCGACCATCACCGACCGCAACGGAGTCTATCAGCTGACCCGTCACGTCGATGCCCGCCACGTATTCTTCTCCTACCCTGAAGACTGCCGCATACAGAGCAACAACAACGGCGTACCCGACTTCTTCCGCCGGCTGAACCGCACGGCCAAAGGCCCCCAGCGCCAGGATTTCACGCTCTACAAGTCCGACGAGCCGGCCGCCCGGTCGTTCGTATTCATCCCCATGGGCGATCCGCAGATGAAAACGCAGGCCCACATGAAGCGTTTCGCCGACGAGATCATCCCCGACGTCAACAGCACGCTCGAAGCGCAGACGCTGCCCAGCATCGCCATCACGCTGGGCGACATCGGCGCAGACAACTCCTCGATGTTCAAGGAGATCGCCGGGCTGTTCCGCGACATGCACGTCACATTCTTCCACACGATCGGCAACCACGACCACGACGGCACGATCCCCGTGCTGTCGAACGAGAGCGCCAAGGATTACTACCTGCGCTCGATAGGTCCTTACGAGGAGGCCTTCTGCCCGGTCAACTACTCGTTCAACTTCGGCGACGTACACTTCGTAGTCATGGACGACGTCCGCTATACGGGCAATCAGAAATACTCGAACGACCTGACCGACGAGCAGATCGAATGGCTGCGGCAGGATCTCTCCTTCGTCCCGCGCGACAAGATGATCTTCGTGTGCATGCACACCCCCGTGCGCAAGGACGCCCAGTTCACTCACCGCAACGAATTGCTGGCCCTCATCTCGCAGTTCGCCGAAGCCCACCTGTTCGTCGGCCACACGCATTACAGTCAGACCTACATCCACACCGACTTCGGAAAGAAAATCTACGAGCACATCCTCTCGGCCGCCTGCGGCATGTTCTGGCACGGCACGATTGCCGGAGACGGAACGCCCAACGGATACGGCGTATACCTGATCGAGGGCAACATGCTCAAGGACGGGCGCTATAAGGCCGCTCGCTACGACGACGACTTTCAGGCCCGCATCTACGACGCGTCGTGCTACGAGCAGTGGGCCGGCACCGATTGGGAAAACTACGTGCTGGCCAACGTCTGGAGAGGCAACGAGGAGTGGACCGTCGAACTCTACGAGGACGACGTGAAGACTAAAACCATGGAGCGCTTCTCGGACTACGACCGCTCCGTACGCGAATGGATCCTCTACGAGCTGAAATACGACTTCGACTACTACAAGAAAAAGTCTAACCTCTACCGCGCCATTCCCAATAGTAAGACCTCGCGCAAAAAGATCAAGATCACCGACCAGTTCGGCAATGTCTACTGGGAAGAGCGCATCTCGACCGGACGGCAATATACGTCGTACAAGTAAGCCCGGCCATTTTCCGTAACGTAAAAAAACGCTGCAAACAGATGAAAAACAATCATTCGTCAGAAAAGATACGCCGCACCTTCCTGCGGGCGATGCTGCTGCTGGCCATGCTGTGCACAGGAGCGTCGTGCGACACCGACGATACCGAAAATGGCTCGCGCCAGCTGCTTGAGATCACGAAACGCGACTGGGTAAAACTGGACAAGACCCTGTACCGCATGGAGCAGGGCAACAGCTGCCCGATCGTTCCCGAATTCAGCGATCAGGATATCGCGCAGGCGACGTTCGTGTGGACCTCCTCCAACCCGGCGGTAGCCTCCATCACCCCTCTGCCCGACCAAAGCGCCGAGATCAAGGCACTCGCTCTCGGCACGACGATCATCGAGATCTCCTGCGAACAAAACGATGTCCTGCGTGCGCAGTGTGTCGTGACGGTCAAACCGGCCACCCCGAAAACCATCCGGATTCTGGCCATCGGCAACAGTTTTTCCGAAGACGCCGTGGAACAATACCTGTGGGAACTGGCCGACGCCGAGGGCATCGATCTGATCGTCGGCAACATGTACATCGGCGGCTGCTCGCTGGAGATGCATGTGGAGAATGCCACCGGGAACAAGACGGCCTACGCCTATCGCAAGGTGGTTAAGGGCTCGAAGACCTCGACATCCGCGACTAGTCTCGCCACCGCCCTCGCCGACGAGCCGTGGGACTACATCAGTTTGCAACAGGTCAGCGGGCTGTCTGGCATTTACTCGACTTTCGAAGCTTCGCTTCCGGCCTTGGCCGACTATGTCCGCGCACGCGCTACCAACAAGGAAATGAAACTGCTTCTCCATCAGACATGGGCTTACGCCGCCTCGTCCGCGCACGCCGACTTCGTCAAATACGACAAAGACCAAATGAACATGTACCGGGCCATCGTGTCGGCCTATGACCAGGCGGCCCGGCTGATCGGCGCCCATGCGGTCATTCCGTCGGGCACGGCCGTACAAAACGCGCGCACCTCCTATCTAGGCGACACATTCTGCCGCGACGGCTACCACCTAGAACGCACGTACGGCCGCTATACCGCCGCCTGCACATGGTTCGAGAAGATCTTCGAACGCGACGTCACCCGCAACGACTACAAACCGGAAACCGTTTCAGATCACCTGGCCGAAATTGCACGTACGGCGGCCCACCTGGCTGTCCTGACCCCCGGCGCAGTCACCGAATTGACCGACTACAAGATAGACCCCGACCTGGAGGGAGCCCCCTACGGCTACTACGTCGACTTCGGATCGACCGCCTCACCAGCACCGTGGAACAGCATATCCTCTGACAAGCAGCTCGGCCCCATGCAACTGACCGACTCGGAAGGTAAGACCTCCGGCGTGACGCTGCGCCTGTCCAAAGCTTTCGGTGGTCCGAATGCCAAGGGTCCGCAAGAGACGACAACCGATCTGGAAATGCCGTCGACGGTTAGTTCCGATTCGTTTTGGGGCAACACGGGTGCGGCATTCCAGCAGAAGGTCACCGGCCCGATCGAGCTGATCGTCGAAGGACTCGACCCACAGAAAACCTACGTCTGCACCTTCTTCGCCAGTCGGGGACAACATGCTGACAATCTCTCGACGCAGTTCACCGTGACCGGCCAGAGTTCGGAGGTGCTGCTGACGAATGCCGCCAACAACACGACCCACGCCCCCGTCAGCAAGCCTGTCGCACCGAAGGCCGACGGCAGCATCGTCGTTACACTCACCAGCGGACTTGAGAACAATAATACAAACGGTTTTTTCTACATCAATGCGATGCGTATCGCACCGGTACGATAATCCGGAAAGTCCGCCGTGCGGGCGACGGCCCGCACGGCGGACTTTCCGATCCTTGGTATCGAACAATAAAAATGCGACCCAAATGAAAACGTTCATTACGGGACTCCCAAGCAAGTTCCGACATCTGATTTTCCTCTTGCTACCGCTTGGTCTCGGCGCCATTGAGGTTTCGGCACAGCCGAAAGAGATTACTGTCAAGGGAACCGTCATATCCCAGACAGACAACCAACCCATACCGGGCGTCACTATATTCGTCGAAGGGACCACCGTCGGCACGACGACAGACATCGACGGAAACTATTCGCTCGACATTCCGGCATCAGCCAAAGAGGTCACTTTCTCGTTCATCGGCTTCGACACCAAAAAAGTTCCGGCCGACCAGCCGCTGCTGCTCAAGGTCGTGACCCTAGTCGAACGCACCGAGACACTCGACGATGTAGTCGTGGTCGGCTTCGGTATCCAGAAAAAGGAATCACTTGTTGGCGCCGTGCAGAGTGTCAAGCCATCGTCGCTGAAGATGACCTCGTCTAATCTCACTTCATCGTTCGCTGGCAAGATCGCCGGTGTCATATCGGTACAGTCGTCTGGCGAGCCGGGTGCCGACGGTGCCAACTTCTGGATCCGCGGTATCTCGACTTTCGGCGCAAACAAGACGCCGCTCATCATCCTCGACGGTGTCGAGATCACCCAGACCATCCTCAATTCGATCGCACCGGAGACAATCGAATCTTTCTCCATCCTCAAGGATGCCACCGCCACGGCCCTTTACGGCTCCCGCGGTGCCAATGGCGTGATGATCGTCACTACCAAATCGGGCCGCAACTCCGAACGGATGGCGGTCAACGTACGTCTTGAGAACAGTTTCACCATGCCTACGCGCATCACGCCTGTAGCCAACGGTGTCGACTACATGACCAACTACAATGAGGCGCGAGTAGCCCGCGGATTTTCGGAGTACTACTCCGAGGACAAGATCAAAAATACGCGTCTGGGCACCGACCGCTACATCTATCCCGACGTAAATTGGTACGATTTGCTCTTCAAGGATTTCTCCACCAGCCAGAACGCCAACATCAACCTGCGCGGCGGCGGCAAAAAGGTGGAATACTTCCTCAACTTTTCCGCCCACAACGAGTTCGGCATGCTGCGCAAAACCTCTCATTCGAATTATTTCACCGGAGACAACATGCAAAAGTATACGTTCCAGAGCAACGTCTCGGCCTATGCCACCAAGACCACCCGCGTATCGCTGAAGATGACCACGCAGCTGATGAACAAATACGGCACTTCGGGCGTAGCCTCCGATCTGTTCAACTACACGATGACGGTCAACCCGGTCGATTTCCCGGCCGTATACCCCTCCCGCGCCGATCTCGACCACGTTCCGTTCGGCAACGCCCCCTCGTGGGACGGATCGGGTACGCAGACCAACCCCTACGCACTGCTCAACCAGGGTTATTGCAACCGGTTCTGGGGCAACGTGCTCGCTACGGTCACCATCGACCAGGATCTGGCCGCCATCACCGAGGGCCTGCGCATATCGGGTCTGGCCTCGTTCGCCAACTACACCTATTCGAGCGTCTGGAACAAACTCACGCCGCACTTCTACACGCTGACCAACTACTGGATGACCCCCGAGGGTGATTACGAATACGACCTGAGCACGATCGGCACACCGGGCAACAACTTCCTCGAAGGCGGGCGGAGCAACTCGGGCAACCGCATCATGAATTTCCAGGCCAAGATCGACTACGCCCGCAAATTCGGCAAACACGACGTTTCGGCCGCGCTGATCTACATGCAGAAGGAGAAGCGGCTCAACGTCCCCTCGGCCAGCCAGAGCGATATCCTGCCCTTCCGCGAACAAGGACTGGCCGGCCGCGTCACCTACGGTTTCGACTCGCGCTACATGGCCGAATTCAACTTCGGCTACAACGGCTCGGAGAACTTCGCCAAGGGACGCCGGTTCGGCTTCTTCCCCTCCGTGGCCGTGGGCTGGGTCATCTCCAACGAGCGCTTCTTCGAACCGATCCGAAAGACCGTTTCGCTGCTCAAGCTCCGGGCTTCATACGGTTTGTCGGGCAACGACTACATGTCCGACCGCTTCCAGTACATCAGCACGATCGACATGAGTTCGTCGAACAACGAATACAAGGCCTTCCTGGGACTGGATCCCGTCATCCACGAAGGTATCCGCGTGCTGAAATGGGGCAACGGCGACCTGACGTGGGAAACCAGCCGGAAAACCAATCTGGGTATCGAGCTCGGACTCTTCGGTGACCTGACGCTCATCGCCGACCTCTTCGAAGACCGCCGCAACGACATCTTCATGACCCGCCGTTCGGTTCCGGCCAGCTCCGGATTCCAGGACTCGACGCCCTACGGCAACATCGGCGGCGTGCTGAACCGGGGTCTGGATCTCTCGCTCGAATACAACAAGGCGATCAGCCGCGACCTGATCATCTCGGTGCAGGGATCGCTGACCTATGCCCACAACGAGGTGACCTTCCGCGACGAGCCGAACAACAAACCGGCCTACATGCGCCACAAGGGAAAACCCGTGAACGCCATCGAAGGCCTGGTGGCCGCGGGACTCTTCCGTGACCAGGCCGACATCGACTCCTGGCCGACACAGGATTTCGGCGGCACGGTCATGCCCGGCGACATCAAATACCTCGACCTGAACGGCGACCGCAAGATCGACGGCAACGACGTCACGATGCTCGGCTATCCGACCGTGCCGGAGATCATCTACGGATTGGGCGCCTCGATCCAGTACAAGAACTTCGACTTCTCGTTCTTCTTCCAGGGCGTAGGTCACGTCTCCTTGGAGATGCAGGATCACCACCCGTTCGTCTCGAAAGCCTACTCTGGACGCAATATGGCCCAGTGGATCGCGGACGACCACTGGTCCGAAGCCAATCCCGATCCGAATGCAGCCTACCCGCGTCTGTCCCATGTCTGGAACGAGAACAATACGCAGGCCTCCTCGTTCTGGATCCGCAACGGAGCCTACCTGCGCCTGAAAAGCGCCGAAGTGGGTTACACCTACCGGTCATTCCGCTTCTACGTGGCCGGCTCCAACCTCTTCACGATCTCGAAGTTCAAGCTGTGGGATCCGGAGCTGGGCAGCGGAAACGGACTGAAGTACCCGCTGCAAAGAGTCGTGAAACTCGGTCTTCAATACAATTTCTAACCCCTAAGCACACGATCATATGAACAGAATAACCCGCATCGTTATCGGCATCGCACTGGCTCTTTCCTCCGCGTGCAACTACCTCGACGTGGTTCCGGAGGACAACGCCACACTGGACGACGCATTCAAGAGTCAGGACAAAGCGCTCTCGTATCTCTTCTCCATCTACGGACACCTGCCCAACAACATCCAGTACTGGATGCCGGGACAGCCCTGCGGAGGCGACGACCTGGCTGTGGCCGTAAAAGGCACGACCCGATGGTTCTGCTACAAGAGCATGGTTTACGGCGAGGAGAGCGCATCGACCGTATACCACAACTTCATGCGCCACTCCGGAGCTCCGACCGGCGGTGTGAACTACGACTACTATTCGGCCATCCGCTACGCCTATACATTCCTCGACCGCATCCAGCAGGTTCCCGACATCTCGGAGACCAACCTGCGCGAGTGGCAGGGCGAAGCCTGGTATCTGATCGGCTATTTCCACTGGGCCCTGCTGGAGTATTACGGTCCGATCGTCATCATGGACCACGAAATTTCGCTCAACGCAGACGAAACCGAGCTCTACAAGCCGCGCAACACGTTCGACGAGTGCGTCGACTTCATCGTGGAGTGCTTCGACAAGGCCATCGAGATGCTCCCGCCGCGCCAGCAGAACATCCGCTGGTACGGCCGCGCATCGGCAGCCGCAGCCCACGGATTCAAGGTCCGCACGCTGCTCTTCGCCGCCAGCCCGCTCTTCAACGGCAACAGCGAGTTCTTCTCCCGCCTGCGCAACTCCGACGGCACCTACCTGGTCAGCCAGACATACGATCCCGCCAAATGGGAGCGGGCCCGCATCGCGGCGGAGCAGGCCATAAGCTACGCCGAGCAGAACGGCTACCGGCTCTACGAGAATCCGGCCAACGCGTCGATCGCCGACAACTTCGAACGGGGTGTCCGAAACTTCCACGACTACTTCGTCGAACCGGAATACAACACCGACGAATATCTGTGCGCCTACGTCCACACCGAAGGTCCCAAGAAGATCCAGCGGCTCTCCGGCATCCGCACCGAACTCCCCTACTCGGCCGATGACTTCACCACGTCGTACCAGGTGATGTTCCCGGCCGTGGAGATGTACTACACGAAAAACGGTCTTCCGCTTGCCGACGACCCCACGATCGACCTCACGACGCTCTACGACTACGATCCCGACACCCAGGTAGCCAACATCAACCAGAACCGCGAACCGCGCTTCTACGCCTGCGTGGGTTACAACCGCGGCGAATTCGAGATCGCCAACGAGGTCAAGCAGGTGCAGGCCTATGCCGGCGAGGTGCACGGCTATATACTCAAAAACGACGGCTCGATCAACTCCAGCGTAGAGTATGTCAACTCGTCGGGCTATTTCCTGAAAAAGCCCGTACACCGCACGACGGCCTACGACAAGACCACGAAGACCTTCTCCTACAAAAAATTCGTCTATCCGGTCATCCGCCTTGCGGAGCTCTATCTGAGTTATGCCGAAGCCGATTTCGAATACAACGGCAAGCTGAGCGCCCAGTCGCTCGAATACCTCAACAAGGTCCGCTCCCGATGCGGTCTGCCCGATTTCGAAGAGTCGTGGCAACTGGCAGGAGGCATGCCTACGGGCAGCAAGCTGCAACAGGTGCTGCACATGGAGCGTAACAACGAGCTGATGTTCGAAGGACACCGCTACCGCGACATGCGCCGCTGGAAAGAGGCGGGCAAGTGCATGAATGCGACCTGGAAGGCCTGGAACGTATGGGGCAAGAACGCGACGGAGTACTACACGATCAAGGACTTCAAGGATTTCGACCGTCCCCGCAAGTTCGAGACGCCCCGGCACTACCTGCTGCCCTATCCCATCGAAGAGCTGCAAATCAACGAAAACCTGGTGCAGAATCCCGGTTGGTAATCACCTAATCAAACTACGGACATGAAACGAATATTATGGATACTGCTGGCCGCGACACTTCTTCCGGCCTGCTCCGACGACTACCTGGTCTACGAAACGGTCGCTCCGACCGTATACGTCCTCGGCGAAGAGTTCAATGACCTGACCGACACCTACGAGCAATCGCCCGAATTCACCGTTCGCGCATGCCGCAGCGGCAACTCCACGGCCGCGTTCGCCGTAGCCCTCGTCGTCGAGACCTCCGCGCTGGTCGACTACAACCTGAAAACAGGCAGCGCCATGCAGTTGCTGCCCGCAACCTGCTACCGCATCCCCCGTCCGGCGATTACCAGCACGGCGGATATGCCGCAGTTCGCTTTCAACGTGCAATTCGACGTCAAGGCCATCCGCGCCTTGCCGGCCGGCGATTACGCCCTGCCGGTAAGCATATCCTCCACGGAGGTCACCGTCAACCCCGAAACGGGACGCATGCTGCTCGGCATATCCGTGCGATAAGGCCATACGATCCGAGTCCCCGACATCAGGCCGGGGACTCGGATTCACACTCACGACACAACGAATCCAGATCATGAAACGCATACTATCGACTCTTCTCGCCGCATGGATCTACGCATGCTGCACAGCCGCCCGGGCGGCGACATGCGGATCGCCGTCGTTCCGCGGCCGACCTCCGTCATCGAAGCCCCCGGCACGTTTCGCCTGACAGCCCGCACGCCGATCGTCATCTGCGACGAACAGCTGCGCCGGCCGGCCGAAATATTCGCCGACGCCATCGCCGCGCTGACGGGCTTCGTACCGACGATAACGACCGTGAACGCACCGGCAGCCATCGTCCTGCATCTGACCCCCGGCTACAAGCCGGAGGAGTATCGTCTCGTAGCCACCCGCAAGGGCGTCGATCTCACGGCCTCCACACCTCAGGCGATCCTACACGGACTGCGCACGCTCCAGCAGCTGGTCGGCGCACAGGGAATTCCGGCCTGCACCATCGAGGATCGGCCCTGCTTCGCCTATCGCGGGGCCATGCTCGACGTCTCGCGCCACTTCTTCCCGGTAAAAGAGGTGAAAACCTATATCGACCTGCTCTCGCTGCACAAAATCAACCGGTTCCACTGGCACCTCACCGACGACCAGGGCTGGCGCATCGAGATCCGCAGCTGACAGCCGTCGGTTCCCGCCGGGCCCAGACGCTCGTTGGCCGCTACTCGTCGAAGGGTCCGAACCAATACGACGGCATTCCCTACGGAGGCTACTATACGCAGGACGACATCCGCGAAATCGTGCGCTACGCCGCCGAGCGTCATATTGAAGTAATTCCCGAGATCGAAATGCCCGGACACGGACTGGCGGCGTTGACCTCCTATCCGTGGCTCGGATGCACGGGCGGCCCCTACGAAGTGTGGACCCGCTGGGGCATCAGCGACGACGTATATTGCGCCGGAAAGGAGACGACGTTTCGCTTCATTGAAGAGGTGCTCACGGAGGTGCTCGAACTTTTCCCCTCGAAATTGATCCACATCGGCGGCGACGAGTGTCCGAAAAAACGCTGGAAAAGTTGTCCGCTCTGCCAGCAGCGCATCCGCGAAGAGGGGCTCAAGGATGAACACGAATTGCAGAGTTACTTCGTCCGCCGGATTGAGAAGTGGCTCCAGGCCCGCGGCCGCGAGATCATCGGCTGGGACGAGATCCTGCAAGGCGGCATTTCGAAAAGCGCAACCATCATGTCGTGGAATGGCCAGGCACCCGGCATTAAAGCGGCCCGTCTAGGCAATCCGGTCATCATGACCCCCAAATGGTACTGCTATTTCGATTACAGCCAGACCTCCGATCCGGCCCGGTACGAGCCGCTGAGCAACCCCCGCTATCTCTCCGTGCGACAGATCTACCGACTCGATCCGCTCGTCCAGCTCGCCCAGCCCCATTGGCAGCAGATTCTGGGCGTGCAGTGCAATCTCTGGACGGAGTACATCGGCGATATCGGGCATGCACAGCACATGGTGTTGCCGCGTATGGCAGCCCTGTCCGAGGTAGGCTGGGCCAACGACCGCAAGGAGTACAACGATTTCGTAAGACGCCTCCACTCTCTCAGGCGTATCTACGAAGCCGAAGGCTACCGATATGCTCCCTATCTGTTCGAAAGCATCGAATAAAAAATCCAGATGGGGCTGTCTAATAAGTCTTAGGCAGCCCCATTTTGTTTATTATCTAAGAGTAAATACGAACCAAATAAAAAAAGCAAAATAACAACAGGGATATTTGGAAAATAAGTCTAAAGTTCCTATTTTTGAGAAACGAAAGATACGCAGACCAAACTGTTTATCTTAGCAGAGATCAACTAAATATTACTAATAACCATCGATAAACAGTCGAGGTGCGTGCACATAGTGCGCGGTCCTTGACCAAAATGGTTATTACATTAGTTGATTGATCTCTGCTAATTGTGAAAGTTCCGCGCACTTTATTTTGGAAATGTTTTATTCAAAATAAATGCCGAACTATGAAGAAACATCGTCAAACTCATATCCCGCATTACGGGTATCAAGGACGAATATCACATTCACACATTCCTTTTTCACAGACATCGAAAACATTTTTTCAGGCGGGAGAGTTATATCTGTTCCACCGCAGCAATATCCGCTGTCCGTCGAGAAATTCGCTGTGGGGTCAGTACGATAAACACGAACAAGACCGATTGTATCTGGAGTCGAGCAGTCTCGACCTGCGTACTTTCCGCAAATGGCATGTGTTGCCGTCGGAGTATTGCTATTGCCGCAAAGCAAACCGCAGCGAACTACGAGATTATTTTTTTGCTTTATCCTGGAGTGAACAGCGCGTGGCACGCAATTCTCCATTCCCTAATTACATCCCATAGAATCCTCTGTCCGAGGAGGCAGTGACGCAACAACTGCAGGAGGGAGAGGTCGGTTCGGATCTCTCCCGTTTTGTATTCGCATGTTTTTCTGGGGGGGGGTAAAATATAGGCTTTTATCCTGATTTACAGAACAAAAGCCTTTGTTATACGGTAAAAAATTCGTATATTTGTTTTGCCCAACAATAATAAACGCCCGTATAACTATGACGAAGATAACATTTAAATCCGACAATCAAAAGCAAAGTTTGCTTTTACCACCCAGTTTGGATGAATTAATACCCGCGACACACAGTGTTCGTGTGGTGAATGCCATCATCGATCGTTTGAATGTAGACGTAATTCTGCACACCTATCGCGGCGGAGGCAACAGTTGTTTCCATCCGCGACAGATGCTCAAGATTCTGGTCTATGCCTATCTGAACAACATCTACTCATCACGCCGCATTGCGCAGCAGCTTACGGAGAACATCCACTACATGTGGCTTTCGGGCGGTGCGAAGCCGGACTTTAGGACGATCAACTATTTTCGGGGGAAACGGTTGAAGGGCATTTTCGATGACCTGTTCCGTCAGGTCGTGGAACTGCTCCACAAGGAGGGCTTCGTATCGCTGGAAGTACAGTACATCGACGGGACGAAGATCGAATCGGCAGCCAATAAATACGGTTTCGTCTGGCGTGGCTCGGTGGAAAAACACGACAAGCGGCTGCGGGAAAAAACCGATGCCGTATTGCGCGAGATCGAACAGGTTATCCGCGACGAGCAGCAGCAGACAGATACGGAATCGACGCTCTCGACCGAGGAGTTCGCTTCCCGTGTAGAGCGTATCAAGGAGCGGATGGATGAGGAAAATCTCACCAAGCAGCAGTACCGAGTCGTCAGAGACGTAGAGAACAAGGCGCTGCCTAAAATGAAAGAGTACGAGCGGCATATCGCTACGATGGGAGATCGTAACTCCTATGCCAAAAGCGATCCCGACGCGACATTCATGCGCATGAAAGAGGATGCCATGCTCAACGGGCAGCTCAAACCCGGATACAACGTACAGATCGCCACCGAGAATCAGTTCATCACCAATTACGGCATCTTTCAAAGACCTGCGGATACGGGAACGCTGATCGACTTTCTGGAATCTTTCCATAAGAAATACGGAATGCACAGCCGTGAGATCGTCGCCGATGCCGGATACGGAAGCCAGCAGAACTACGAGTATATGTTCGGCAAGGGAATGATACCTTACGTCAAATACAACTACTTCCATAAGGAACAGACCCGGGCGTTTCGAAACAATCCCTTTCTGCAACAGAACCTCAAATACGATCCCTCGACAGATCAATTTACCTGTCCGGCGGGGAAAAGCATGGTACGGATTTCGGGTAAAAATCCCAAGTCTGAGTTAGGATACCAAGCTCACACACATCTGTATCAGGCCTCCGGCTGCTCCCGATGTCCTCTCCGAGAAGAATGCCATAGTGCTGAAGAGAACCGTATCATACGCGTGAATCATGCCCTAAACGAGTACAAGCGTACGGTCAGGGAATTGCTTACATCCCAGCGGGGTATGCTTCATCGCTCCCGAAGACCCATAGAGCCCGAAGCTGTATTCGGGCACATCAAAGCCGACCATATGTTCCGCAGATTCCGATTGCGATCGTTACCAAAGGTCAATATTGAATTCGGACTCGTCGCATTGGCACACAATATACGTAAAATAACGTCGATCACATTGCTTGATAAGCGCAGTGACGATGATCCCGGAAAAAATCATAAAAGTTATGTGGTGAAATGCCGAATATGGGCAAATTCTCTAATTTATTCCGCTGCTTAATATTCTTGAATCCTCAAAAATAGGGCTGCCTAACTTTTATTGTTAGACAGCCCCTTTCGTATGTTCTTCGGGAATTTTTTCTTATTTTTACTCGGAAATCGCCCTGCCATGAACGAAACTCCGACATCGAATCTGCGCTGCGTCGTGGAGCGTATCACTTACCAGAATCCCGAGAACGGATACTCGGTGCTGAAGGTCAAGGTGAAGGGCTACAGCGACCTCGTGACGCTCGTGGGTAATCTGTTGGAAGTGCCTGTGGGCAGCGTGCTGTCATGCCGGGGCGAATGGAAGGTCGACAAGCGCTACGGCAGTCAGTTCGTCGCCCGGACGTGGGAGGAGACGATGCCTGCTACCGTTTACGGCATCGAGAAGTATCTCGGCAGCGGCTTAGTGAAGGGCATCGGGCCTCGGTTCGCCCGCGCCATCGTCCAACGGTTCGGTGCGGATACCATCGAGGTGATCGAAACCGATATCGAACGGCTCTACGAGGTCCCGAATATCGGACGGAAGCGCGTGGCGAAAATTCGTGAAAGCTGGGAAAAGCAGAAAGACATCAAGAACGTCATGCTGTTTCTGCAAAGTTACGGCGTGAGCACGGCCTATGCGGCCAAAATTTACCGCGAATACGGTAAGGAGAGTATCGAGAAGGTGAAAGAGAATCCCTACCGTCTGGCCGACGATATCTGGGGCATCGGTTTCAAGACTGCCGACGGCATTGCCGGAAAAATGGGATATGAAAAAGAGGACCTGCGGCGGTGTCGGAGCGGTATCCTCTATACCTTGGGGCGGCTTTCGGACGAAGGGCATGTTTACGCCGAAGAGGAGCAGCTGGTGAAAACCGCCGGGCAGCTGCTCGAAGCCGGAGAGGCACCCATCCGCGAAGCGATGGAAGGGATGATCCGGGCCGAAGAACTGATTCTCGATAAAGAAGCGATCTATCTTCCGCCCTTCTACCACGCCGAATGCGGCACGGCACGACGTCTGCGGTATTTGTCGGAGCCGACGGAGGGTTCGTTGTTCGGGACTTCGTCCGATCCGGCAGCACTCACCGAAGAGACGGGAGTCGAATACGACGAGGTGCAGCTCGCGGCGATCCGGCAGTCGGTATCGTCCAAGGCGATGGTGCTGACGGGCGGTCCCGGCACGGGCAAGACGACCACGACGCAGGGGATTATCGCCGCACTGAAAAAGGCGGGGCTGCGGGTCCTGCTGGCAGCTCCGACGGGACGTGCCGCCAAGCGAATGAGCGAAGCGACGGGTATGGAGGCCAAAACCATCCACCGGCTGCTGGAGTTCAACCCGCAGGACGGCTATAAGCGCAACGAGGAGAATCCGCTCGAGGGCGACGCCCTGATCGTCGACGAATGTTCGATGATCGATATTCTGCTGATGAACAATCTGCTGAAAGCCGTTCCGACGACCATGCGTCTGGTTCTTGTCGGAGATATAGACCAGCTGCCGAGCGTCGGGGCGGGAAACGTCCTGCGCAACATCATCGACTCGGGGCGCATTCCCGTCGTTCGGCTGACCCGCATTTTCCGGCAGGCGCAGAAGAGCCGTATCGTGATGAGTGCCCACGCCGTCAATCAGGGGAAATTCCCCGATACGAGCAATGGCCGCGACACCGACTTTTTCTTTATGAAGGAGGAGGACCCGGAGCGGGCTGCGGCGACTATCGTGCGATTGGTTCGGGAGCGTCTTCCTCGGGCCTATGGGGAGCGTCCGGACCGGATACAGGTGCTTACGCCGATGCAGCGGGGCATCGTAGGTGCCGCGAACCTGAACCTGGCTTTACAGGAGGCGTTGAATCCCTCGGGACCGAGTCTCAGCCGCGGCGGATATACCTATCGTCAGGGCGACCGCGTGATGCAGCTTCGCAACAACTACGAGAAAGAGGTATTCAACGGCGATTTGGGTTACATCCGTGAGGTGGATACGGAGGATCGGACGCTTACGGCGGATTTCGACGGCAAGCCGGTGGAATACGATGTAACGGAACTGGACGAACTGACGCTGGCCTATGCCACGACGATTCACAAGGCGCAAGGGTCTGAATATCCGATTGTAGTCATGCCGGTTCTGATGACCCATTTCGTGATGCTCCAGCGCAATTTGATCTATACGGGTATTACGCGGGCGAAAAAGATATGCGTTCTGATCGGTGCGACGAAAGCTCTTGCCTGCGCCATCCGCAACATGGCCGTACTGAAACGAAACACGATGTTGAAGGAACGGCTCGCCGGCGACCCGCGGCAAGGGACCTGATCGTCGGATTTCATTCTCTTCTGTTTTACCATAATCCGTTTCCACAAACAGCATAATTTACCCTTTGTCGGTTGCCGTCGGGAAAGATAAGCCCGGGACGGTCGGCCGGGCCTCCCTCTTCGGCTCCGGGGGCGGAAAAATCATCCTCGCCAAGGCTTCGGTATTTTTCCGCCCCTGCGCCTGCGCCTCGGGCTTATGCATCTTCCCGAGGCAACCGATCCGTTCGGGAAGCCTCATAACATATTATTCATTGGCTTGCAAGATAATACGATAAAGATCGTGCAGGCTGCAAACACGTGAGACACACGATAAAAACTGTTAGATGTTATGCAGACTACGAAAATGAACACGCAACCGAAGAAGAACGGCAAGAGCGCAAACCGCAAGACGGCTGTTCCCGACATCGCCGGACAGGAAGCACGGGATGCGGCACGTGCCGAGATTCCCGAAGAAGCGCCTATCGAATCGCAAAAAACGGCTGATGAGGAATGTCCGTTCATAGACCAGCCGGAAGTTCAT
>CAXHRY010000013.1:0-52508 GCA_964018965.1 uncultured Alistipes sp. | reverse complement strand
TTCCCGAAGAAGCGCCTATCGAATCGCAAAAAACGGCTGATGAGGAATGTCCGTTCATAGACCAGCCGGAAGTTCATCCCGAGGCGAATGTCCGGCTGCTGGACCTGAACAAGATCGTCAATTCGACCTACAATCCCCGGAAGAATTTCCGCGAGGAGACGCTGCTGGAACTTGCCGAGAGCATCAGACAGTCGGGTGTGCTGCAACCTATCTGCGTGCGTCCCAAGGACGAGGGTTTCGAGATCGTCTACGGCGAGCGACGCTATTGGGCGGCCGCAATGGCGGGCCTGAAATTCATCCCGGCCCTTATCCGGGAGCTATCGGACGCCGAGGCCGAGGATGCCGCCATCACGGAAAACCTGCAACGCGAAGACGTGCGTCCGCGCGAGGAGGCCGCCGCCTACAGGCGGGCCTTGCAGTCGGGACGGCATACGATCGAAAGCCTCGTAGGTAAGTTCGGCAAGTCGGAAGCCTACATCCGTTCGCGTCTGAAGCTGTGCGAGCTGATCGACGCCCTGGCCGGGATGCTCGACAAGGAGGATATTTCGGTGGGCGTCGCCACGGAGATCGCCAAATATCCCGCCGACATCCAGCAGGAGGTTTACGACGATCATTTCGCCGAAGGGTGTTACAGCTCGTGGAAGACTGCGCGGATCAAGGAGATCGCCCGGCGGCTCTACGAGCGTTACATGACCAAGTTGGAAAGCTACAACTTCGATAAGAGGGAGTGCCTTTCCTGCCAGCACAACACGGCCAATCAGGTGTTGTTCAAGGACGAATGCGCGGGTGGCTGCGCCGGTTGCCAGAACCGCGAGTGCATGATCCGCAAGAACAATGAGTTCCTGGTGCAGAAAGCTATGAAACTCCTCAAGGACGATCCGCGGACGACGTTGGCTACGGACGGTGAAACGCCTGCCGCAGTGCTCGAAGCACTCGAACAGGAGGGCTATCACGTCGAAGAACTGGAATACGATGCGGGTTACTACGACGAGGCTCCGCAGATGCCCGACGCTCCGCAGGCCGAAGAATTCGAGTCGGAAGAAGACTTTGCCGAGGCTCAGGAGAGGTATGAAGCCCGGATGGCCCGCTTTACGGAACAGACGCAGCAGTTGGAATTCGACATCTCGGAAGGGCGCGTGCGCAAATATACCATCATCGGCAACCTCGATATCGAACTCCGCTACGAGGTGATCCAGGACGAGGAGCAGGAAATTACGGTCAACGAGGGACAGGACGACGAACGAAAGGTTCTTGTCACTGTCGTTCCGCCTTCTCCGCTGGAAGGGCTGTTGCAGCAGGTCCGCCGTAACCGGGAAATCTGCTATGAACACATCACGACCGATATGAAGCGGGTCTTTCTCGATGTGAAAGTGGCGAACAAACCTTTGCAGAAAGAGGAGCAGCAGATGTTCTACTACGCCGTGATGCAGCGTGTAATGAGCGACTCGAAACTCCGTCAGTGCGGTTTCCGGCCCAAGGAAGACTCTTACCTGACCGACCGGGAGCAGTTCGCCGCGGCGGGTCGTATCACGGCCAGGCAGCAGGCGGCGCTGGTCCGTGCGTTTCTGGTGGACTACTTCCGATCGGCAGCTCCGGAGTACGGATGTACGGATGAAACGCTCCTGACGGGGATGATGTGCCGCTTTGCGGATCTGAATTTCGCCGAACAGAGCAAAGCCGTTCAACAACAGTATCTGGAGACCTACGAAAAGCGTAAGGCCAGGCTTCAGGAACAGATCGACGCTTTGCAGGCTAAAGCCGAAGCGGAAGAGAAGGCTGCTTCGATGCAGCAGACCCCGGACTTGGAGTCCGAGGAGCTTCCCGACCTGCTGCCGGACGAGACGCCCGACGCAGAGCCGAAGCCGGAACCGCTGGTCATTCCGATGGACCCGGATATCGAACCCGACACCCGGATGCCGGAGGAGATGAAAACAGCAGCATAGTGACAAAACGAGCTGAATGCCTAACCGACGGAGCAGGTCATGCCTGCTCCGTCTTTGCATTATTATGACAATGAACAAGAATCTGATTGAAAAGATCGCTCCGCAGCTTACGGAGCTGATGATAAAGAAAATGGAGACGCTCACCGGAGAGTGGCGCAAGCCGTGGATCGCCGACCTTGCGCTCGGTCTTCCGCGCAACCTGCGCGGTACGCCCTACCGGGGCGGGAATATCCTGATGCTGCTGTTCCTCACGGAGATCGCAGGTTACCGCACACCGCTCTTTATGACCTTCAAGCAGGCCAAAGAAGAGGGCCTGAACATCCTCAAAGGCTCCGGTTCGTTTCCGGTCTTCTTCTGGAAACTGTATATCCGCCATAAGGAGACCCGCAAAAAGATCGAATTGGCGGAATACTACCGCCTGCCGCAGGAGCAACGGCGACAATACGACGTGCTGCCCGTGATGCGCTATTATCCGGTCTTCAACATCGACCAGACGGATATGCAGGAGCAGCAGCCGGAGCTATATGCCTCGCTTACGACACCGGCCGGACCGAAAGACTACTCGGACGGTCTGACGTGCGAACTGCTGGACCGGATGCTGACGGAGCAGTCGTGGCTTTGTCCCATCCTGCTCAAATCCGGCAACAGGGCGTCCTATTCGCCGACGCTCGACCGGATCGTCTGTCCCGAAAAGCGGCAGTTTCCGGAGGGTGCGGCATTCTATACGACGCTTCTCCACGAAGTCACGCACAGTACGGGACATCCGGAGCGTCTGAACCGTTCTTTTGGCTCTTGCTACGGAGATGCCGATTATATCCGGGAGGAATTGGTCGCCGAACTTACGGCGGCCCTGTGCGGTGCGATGCTGGGCCTCGCCACGACGCCCCGCGAGGAGAGCGCCGCCTATATCAAGGATTGGCTGGCGGAGTTCCGTAAAGAGCCGACCTACCTGTTCGACATCCTCACGGACGTGAACCGCGCCGCGCGGATGATCTCCGAACGCGTGGCCGGCGCGGAAGAATCGGACTCTACGGAAGTAATTCCGGCCGAAGCTGCCTAAGCCTTGTAAAACAAATCGTTTAACCTGCGCCGCGGCCGAAAGGCTGCGGCATTTTTTAATTATCAGCAATATGCAACATTCCAAAACCGAAGATCGGTACAGCCGCGAAACGCTGTTGCCGATAAATACGCTTTACGACCACGAACATTGTCTGACGCAAGAGGATGTGGACGCTGCCAATGCTTTGGTACGTCACATCGAACGTACGCGTAACCCGCATGTTCCGCAGGTCGGTGACCGGGTACGCTATACCACGCGCTACGGTGACTTCTACGACAATGCCCTGATCGGGGCTGTTCGCGAAGACGGAACGCTTTCGATCTGTTTATGTCCTTATGTGCCCTTTGTGTGGGCGACTGCCGACGGTATCGGCTGCGCGGTGAGCGGCGGGCCTTTTACAGACGTGAAGGCGACCGGTCTGAAACCGTTCGGCTCTGTGCAGGGGGATTTTCGCGATTGGGGACATTGCGGCTCCTGCGGCAACGGAAGCGTCCGGTTCTACGCCGAGGTGCCTCTGTGGAAGTATGGAGAGCCGGAACCTCTTTACGGCGATTTCACGACCGAGAAGTGGCGTAAGATCATTTTATATAAGGATACGGAATGCCGAAGCGGCGACCTTTACCGGGGCGACTGCATTTCGTTCCCGACGGAAGCGGAGTTCCGAAAGTTTCTTTCCGATTACGAAGGAACCGTATTCGCGGGTCCCAAACCGAATTCGGTCATCGTCTGGTGCTACCGGGACGAGCAGCACGCCGTATCGCAAGAGGTGTGGGATGCGTTCGATGCCCCCGTTTCGGAACGGCGCCTCTATAATGCGTCCCGGCCAGTAAAGTTCGTCAAAGACCACAGGAGGCATAGGACGGTCTGCTATTTCGTCGGACCGGAATATTCTTACAAATAACATTCATTCACATTATCGAACCTGCGCCGCGGCCGAAAGGTCGCGGCGCCTTTAATTCCACTACTATGAGTCATATGATCGTAAAACGTATTACCATTACTTCGGACCTTCGGGTGATGGTATGCATGGCGACGAACAACATCCGCCCGCACGACTTCCGTTACGGCGAGGTCGCATCCCTGACTGAAACGCTGCGCACGAAAGGCCGTCTGGCACTCGAACTGGAACTTCTGTCGCTCTTTTTCAAGGGACTTTGGCAAGGCCGGACCCGCTATGACCGGGCCGTCGGCTACACGCTGCTGACCGACGGCATCGACAAATACGAGGCGTGGGAACGCTGCCGAGAGGATAAGGAGTACGAGCGGAGTCTGCTGCTACGCATACGGGGTTTCCTGTACTACCTTCCCGTACAGCACCGCTGCCACCTTGAATACCGGGGGCGTCCCGTGCGGCGTATTTCGGCCGGGCGCATCTCTTTCTCGCGGCAGCAGTGCCGCATCTTTCCGAGCGTCGAGGACGCTCAGGCAGCTCTTGTCATGAAAGGTTGGAAGCCCGAAGACTTCCAAATCGTAGAAGAAGATTACATCAACCTTACACCTGGAAAACAATGAGAACCTACCGCATCAACAAAAATGCCGTGCGGCTCGCGCAGGGGACGGGCTTCGCTCCCGAATTGATCTATAATATCTCGCTTGTCCGATTTCAGGGGCGTAACGGCCGCTGTATCGCGGCATGGACACCGGGGTTGAAGCGCCCCCGATATGTTTATAAGGCCCACACACCGGAAGAATACGACAAAGCTATGGAGCGTATTCGGCAGGAGGCCGAACGTTTCCGCCGCCATGACGAGGCACAGGAAAAGGCTGCCGCGGCCTTCCGCGAATTGCTTCAGGCCGGCGACATCCTCTACTCGTCGTGGGGCTGGGAACAGACTAATATCGACTTCTATCAGGTCATAGCGATTCGGGGCTGCACGGTGCAACTGCGGCAGCTCGACCAGCAGATTACCGAAGACGACTATATGTGCGGCATGACCGTGCCGATTCCCGACGCTTTCAAAGGTAAAACGCTGTCGCGTCGCATGATAAAAAACTACATCCGCATCGACTCATGCCGGACCGCATGGAAATGGGATGGGCAGCCGTGTCGGTGCAGTTGGTACGGATAAAGTCGAACTTAAAACCGAACAATATGAAAATCATGTGTCAGGAGCACTACGATAAGGTAGTGCAATACGCCGAAAGTATCGGCGATAGGACACTCGAAGAGTGTCTGCAACGACTCGAACACTGGGAACGAAATCCCCATCATCCGTGCCAGATCGAACTTTACAGGGACTTCGCGCCCTATTCGTTCCTTTTCAAGGAACGCTATCCCGACGGTCGTTTAGGCGTTGTCGGCGGATTGGTTTATCACGGGCAATCGGACGGCTCGTGCTGTTTCATCGACGAGCCGTTTCACGGTTGGATGACCCATACCTGAAAAGTCGAAAGGCGAATCGTCGATCCCGGCCGGACACAATAAATCCGGCCGGGATTTTGTTTTATTATTAAATATTGGTAATTTTGCATGAAGACTGAACAACTATGAAAACGACATCGGTAGCCCTCGGGGTTTATTTCGAGGATTTCATCAAGGCAAAAATCGCACAGGGGCGTTATAATAACGCCAGCGAGGTTATTCGGGCCGGTTTGCGGCTTTTGGAGGAGAACGAAAGCCGTCTGACGGAGTTGAAGGCTGCCATCCGCGAGGGAATCGACAGCGGCGTGGCCGAAGGATTCGACCCGGAGGATCATCTGAAAACCCTGAAAGCCAAGCGGACGAATGGATGAAATACGGTTTACCCGCAAGGCGGTCGAAGACCTTTCCGACATTTGGAACTATACGGCGGATATGTGGTCGGAACGGCAGGCGGACACCTATTACAGGTTACTGATCACCTCCTGCCGCAAGCTGGCAGGCAACCCCGTCTTGTTCGGTCGGGAATACAGGGAACTTGGGACGGGAATTTACGGATTCAAGGTCAACAAACATATCGTCTTTTATCGTATTGTTGGCGACATCGGGATAGAGGTCGTGCGTATACTTCACGAACGGATGGACCTTAGCAACCGATTCGCAGATTAGAAAACATTAAAAAAATAAGCATCCGTGACAAAACAAGAAATCGTTAATCAAATCGCCCGGGGAACAGGTGTCGAGGCCGCGACCGTTTCAGCTGTCGTGGAGGGTTTTATGGAAGAGGTGCGCGCCGCGCAGATTCGCAAGGAAAACGTTTTCCTGCGCGGATTCGGAACGTTCCTTATCAAGCACCGTAAGGAGAAAACGGCGCGTAACATCACAAAGAATACGACGCTCAAAATTCCGGCGCACGATATTCCGGCGTTCAAAGCATCTCCCGAATTTCTACGTCTCGTGAAATAGTCCGACCTTATTCCTGCCACGGCACTTCAGCTCGATATGTTTCATCATCGATCCGATATCGGGCTGCGACGGTGCGAGAGCGACCGCATCGACATCGCCTTATAGCCCATGCGGGCCGGAACCGAGCAGAGAAGCTATTCGCTCTTCCACCGATTCGTCGTATCGTTTCTTACGGAAATATACCTGCCGGAAGATCGGACTTTGGTTGCTGCGTTGCAGCTTGAACCGATAAGACGAGTATTTCAGGTCGAGGCGGATGATGGCACGGTAGAGCTGGCCGGGCGTGGCGTCGCAGCGTTCCTTGATCGCTTTGTACTGCTCCTGCCGGATCGGACCGGCGGCAAGGGCGGTTTTCAATTCCCGTTCCAGCCGGCGGTTGACCTTTCCTTTCAGCAGATGCTCCGGGGTGTGCTGCCCGTCCGAGAGGAGGAATCCGAAGCCGCGGCGGCAGCAAAAATCCATGATGCCCTCGGCCTTGGCCTGCACCCGGTGGTCGAGCATGTCGGCCAGAGGTTTGACCTCGGCGATCACGAAATGCCGCGATCGGAGGTAAACGGCGAAATCCGGATAGGTCCGGGCCTTCAGCTTGCCTCGCCAGTATGGGATTTCGACGGGCTGCTCCCAATAAAAAAGCACCTCTTCGCTGCCTTCCAGATACTTTATGAAATCCAGTTCCAGCCCCGATTCGTATTGAATCTCCCGTCCGCATTTTTCGGAGTGGAAAACACCGCTTCGATACTGCGGCTTGTGCGACACCTGCCTGCGGGGTTGCAGTATCCCGAAGTAGTCGATGTCGAACCGGTTCCGGTTCTCGAACCAGAGGACTTTGCGGAAAAGAGACGTTTTCTTCACATCTTCGAAACGGAAAAGTGCCCCTCCGTAGTACATCGCCGGCCTGCTGCGCAGCGTTGGAAAGGCATGGAGTTTGTCTCCGGTATTGAAAAACAAGAATATGTGCTTTTTCACTTCGCTTGCGGCCAATGCGGCCGCAGTAGCTAAAAAATACGGCAAACAGCTGGATATCGTCGAAGCCGCGCAGCGGATCCTCGCCGAGCAGGAACAGGAGCAGCGGGTGCAGCAGGAAGCTGATCCGAAATACAAGATCAGCGTGTACGACATTCGGCTGGCCGAGGATATATACGTCATCCCCGCATACGCCGAGCCGCAATGTGTCATTGTTTCCGGGAGCGACAAACTCCAAGTGATGCAATGGGGGCTGATTCCAAGAACTGCGAAGCCCGAAGATGCTCAACGTTACGACCGGGAGAATCAGTTCAAAAACGCACGTGCCGAAACGCTTTTCGAGAAATGGCCGTGGCGGATGCTGTGGCCGCATAACCGGTGCATCATCCCCGTAACCGGATTTTTCGAGCCCCACCGGCTGCCGGACGGAAAGGCGCAGTATTACTTCACGACCTTGAAGGAGCAGGAGATATTCTCCATCGCCGGGCTCTGGGACGAGTGGACGAATCCCCTGACCGGAGAAAAGGTGCTGTCGTTCGTGCTGATTACGACCGAAGCGAACGCCATGATGCGGAAGATTCACAACGGCGGCGGCAATCCGTTCCGGATGCCGAAAATCCTGACCCAGGAGCAGGAGAAACGCTGGCTCGACCCGGCCATCGCATCCGAGGAGGCCGTCGCGGCCCTGCTGACCGTATATCCCGAAAGGGAGATGACAGCATGGCCCGTGCGGCCGAAGTTCAACTACGGGGACCCTTACGACGAAGGCATTATAGAGCCGGTCGCGGAAACGGAAACGCTCGGATTCTGAACTCAAAGCAGCGCAAGACCATGCAAAAGGAGAGGAGGCCGATAACAGCCTCCCCTCCGGCAATGAGTCGCCTCACTCTTCTAATATATGAACTCTGCCAGTGCATCGACGAGCAGTCTGAGGAGCTGCTCGGCCGTCAGAGGGTAGGACCTTTTCCTGAATATGCGGTCCATCTTCGTGCGGAGGAGTTCGAAGAACCGGTTGGCTTCGTGAGGCGGCATTTTCTTGACTGTCATCACCATCAGCCACAGCGGAACTTCGATATAGGGCGGCTGGATAAAGAGTTCGAGCAGTTCGTCGGAGTGGTGTCTGTAATCCAGGAAACTGTTTTCACAGACTCCGTATAGGGGTAGAATGATTAACTCGTAGACGATGCGGTGCGTTCTGCGCATATCGCCTTCTTCATAAAACCATACGTCGATCTTTTTGGCACCGACCACCCGGTACGGATTATAATTATCCCTGCTCATAGTACGATAAGTTTTAATGAGGACACTATTATCCTAATTAAAGTTACTCATTTCCGAGCATATGCTGTTGACCATGTAATCGCGTAATTCGCCGCGGGTAGCAAGCCGGCAGAACCGGTATTGAGCGGGCAAACGCCGGCCTTTCGAAAAATGCTTCTGGTCCGTCGAACACGATTCCAGACGGATCGAGTTCCCGTCGTGTCTGTCGTAAAGGTCCCATAAGGATTCCGCCTGGGGACATTGGGGATCGTCGGTATGGAAAAGATATACCTCCCCGACCTTGAAAGTACACTGTTTCACCGTCATACGTTTGGGCTGCTTTGTATTTTGCGCGGCAAAGATGGATGAAACGGGAAGTCCCTGCAAGCACATGTGGAACCATTCCAATTTTTTATTTGCAGAGAAAGCGCCCGTCGGCTGCGGAATGCTTTTGAAGCCCTGCTGTTTACATAGTTCGGCCTATTTAGAGTACCTTGGCATTCAAAAGCTCCCGGCTCGGTATTTCGATAGTCTGATGCCGGGCTCCGTTCTTCTCGATGATCTCCAATAAGAGCACCTTATCGTCGGAAATGGTGAGTTTCGGCAGCGCGAATACTGTTCGCTGGCGCTGATGTCCCCTCACGACTGCCGGATCGTTGCATACGCGCAGGATTTCGAGCGTCGTCTGCTGCTGCGCCGTGCGCTTGGCGAGTTTCCGATCCGCTACGATTAACCGTCGTGAATCCACCTCGAAAGAGATATTCGTGTCGTTTGAGATACAGGAGTGAATGTATATCACGTCATTGAACACGTAAATCCCCAGCACCTCGACCCCGATGCCGTACTTCTTCGCACGAATGCCCTTTACGTCCGTACGGTTCTGCCGGTAGATGTCGCTCAACATGCGCTTTACGGTCGCGGGTTTCTCACGGCCTACCTCGTGTAGCAGCACCCGACCCTCGGAAGCGGTCGATTGATAATCGCCTGCGGCGGTCGGTTCTTTCACCCCGTCCGTTCGCGGTGCCTGCACCGCAAGATTGACGGTCGATACGGCCGGATTCTCAGCATAGTGTACGTCGAAAGTGAAGAATCCGCCGTCCTCGGTGATGACCGTCAGGTTGGTTTCGGCGGTGAAATTCCGCACGGCCGCTTTCACCCGCACGACATTCTCGGCTCCGTCGGCCTTACCGGCGATGATGTCCATCGAACCGATGTCGATATACGTAACGGGCGACGGAAACAGGATATGCACGGTTTTCGTGAATCCCGCTGCGATCTTTCGAGATTCGATCTGCTGCGGCCCGTCCTGCATGGCCTTCGCTGTAGCGTGTACTGCCCAGATTGCGGAGGCAATCAGGAACAGATAAATAAGGTCTCTTTTCATTTTACTGCTGTTTTGAAATCAATAATAGCTGATGGTTGGCTTTGAGGGTGATCTTCACCTCGCGGAGTTTCCCGGCGACATACTGCGACGAAGTCTGCAATCCTCCGCGTGCCAGCTCGGACAATACCTGCTGCCCGGCCGAACGGGTGACGTTTACGCTCGTGCCGGCGGTCTGCCCGACGGACGCCAGCGCCTCTTTGAGAGCCGTCCGCTCGCGGGAGTTCGGGACGTTGAGTCCCGGCTGGCCGTCGAGGTCGTAAGCCGCGGCTTCGACGGCGAAAATTCGTCCGCCGTATTCGACGGACGACACCGTGACTTGCAGCCGCATCCCGGAGATCGTCGCAAGACCGTATAACGGAGTGTTGCGTGGGATCACCGTATCGTTGATGCGCACGGCTTCCAGCAGCCGTAGCTGCACAATGCCCCCGGCACGTATGACCTGCGTCTGAGCGACGCAGGCCTTGACGGTCGGAATATCGGCACGCGCAACGCCTCCTGCCGCCGTGAGAAATCCCAAGTTGCGTTCGACGGTGAAATCCGCCCGCGGGTCGAGCGTCGAGACTTCGACCTCACCTTCCCGAACGGGCCGCATGACGGAAAGGCGCGAATCCCGCCGTTGCTTTGGCTGCCCGGCCTCTTCAACCTGGGCCGTTCCGCCGCCGAGATACTTCCGTGCGAGTTTGTACTGCTCCTCGGCCAGCTCCAGCGGGTCGGGCTGCTGCCGCTCGGCATCGAGCTGGGATTGCAGTGCCGCGACCTGCTCTTTCAGCGCTTCGACCTCGGCATTGCGCTGCGGAGTAGCGTAAAAACCCTGCACCTGCCGCCGCATGGCCCGGTTGGCCTCGGCAGCCCGTAGTGCGGGGTTGTCTGCGGGAGCAGGCTCCTCGGCGGGTTTGAGCCCGTCGTCCAGCAGCGAAAAGCCGTTGTCGCCGAGTGTCATCATGCGTTTCTGCTGCTGCTCCTCGCTGCGGAGCTGTTCCGCGGCTTTGCGTTTGTCGCTTACGGTAACCTGCACTTTGCCGTCCGGAACCGAGGTATTGATCCCCGCGGCTCCTTCTCCCCGCACTCCGGACGAAGGGCTGAACATCCGCCAGATCAGAAGTGCTACGAGGCATCCGCCGAGGAGGGCTGCAACTGCGACTTTCAATTTCCGCTGACGCTCGAACGACTGCGCAATGTCGGTATCGTTCGGATGTTGTTGCTGTTTGTCGATCATAATGTTATTCGAATTTGAAATCCGGAAATTCCACGGGAGAGATTTTTATAGCAGGTATTCCGCGAAACAGAATCCATCCGTAAAGAAGCAGCAGTATGATGAACATCCCGAATAAAATCCCTCGTCGTGTATTCGGCGGCAGACTGTCGTGCCGGCGCCGCAGCGACCGCCGCACCCAGCGGATGCGGCAGCGCAGGGAATGCTGTTTAACGGTCATAGGTCGCGATGTCTTTGTTTTCGACGATGTTCAGCTCCTCGACCATGAATCCCTGCGGGTTATTGTCCGAGCGGGAGACGTTCACCAGACGGCATGTCGTGACGAGCGACCGCTCCGTGACGGTGCTTTCGCGCAGAATACGCTGCCGGGCAAAGGTCGTGACCTGGTAGGGATAGCGGTCGAAATCGCATTTGATACTGTCTATTTTTACCATCTGCGAGACGTTTCCGGCGATCAGGCGGTTGAAGAATCCCTTTTCCTGCAAGACCTTGTAGTAAGACAAGGCGCTTTTGTCGGCCATCTGCAAGGCGCGGCCGACATTGGACTCGATGGCCGCCTTATCGGGCGAGAGGGTGAAGAAAAGCTCATGGAAGCGCCGCACGTGCTCGCGGGCTTCGACGGGACGGTTCTGTGCGAGGTCCTGCGAGAGGGCCACCATCAGCGAGCGTCCGTTGTCCAGGACGTAGATTTTCTGTCGCTGCCGCTCGGCGAAGGAGTAGGACAGCCAGACCGCCGCCACGGTAACGACGGCGCAGACTCCGGCGAATGCCAAGGCATAGAGCCTCAGCTGCCGAAAGGATGTTTCGATATTCGTTAAACACTTGAATTCCATAAAAATATTATTTTTTGAGGATTAGACGCGCCGCACCTGCAATTCCCTGTCCCGAGGCTTTGATTCCCGACCATGCCGTCTGTCCGACGTTTTTCGTTCCTGCCCACGCCTTGCCGGCCATCCATCCGGACCCGCCGCTGGCGAGCGAGGTCATCTTCGAGACGGTTTTGTTGTAGGCGGCGAATCCGTTCGCCTGCACGACCCACGAGGCGATCGACGGAATGCAGAGATATCCGCACACGGCCACGAGCATGAAGATCAGATTCAGACTGTTCGACCAGTCCACATACCAATTGTATCCTCCGGCCATCAGGTCGGCGTCGTGCCGCATGGCGAGGCTTTGCAGACGTGCGATGATCGCCGAGAAAAGGTCCGAGATGGGCAGCCACAGGTAAATCGAAATGTATTTCGTGAGCCATTGTGTCAGCGTGGACTGAAATCCGTCGAATACGGAGATGGCGAAAGCGACGGGGCCGAGCAGCGAGAGGACGATCAGGTAAAAGGTCCTCAGCACGTCGAGAATGACGCTCGCCGCGGCGAAGAGCAGTTCGAGCACCCATGCCAGACATTTGAAAATGATCCCTTTGACCGACCATGAGGAACGCTGCTCATTCATACGGTCGAGGGCCTGCTGCGTTTGGTCGTCGAGGCCCAGTTCGCTGAGTTCGCGCTCCATCTCCTCGTCCTCGGCGTAGTAGCTGTCCGGGGGCATCTGCTCGCGGCTTTCGAGTTCGAGCCGCTCACGGCGCTCCTGCCAAGCCTCCATGTCGAGCGTCTGCCCGACCATCAGGGAATGCGTCGCCTTTACCAGGGGTGAGAGTATGCCGTTCAGGCTTCCCAGCATGAGCGTCGGGAAGAACAGGATGCAGATGCCGATGGCGAAGGGCCGCATGAGGGGAAAGAGATCGATGGGTTCGGCTCGGGCCAGTGACTGCCAGACGCGGTATGCGATGTAGAGCAGCGCTCCGATTCCTGCGATAGCCATTGCTACCCGGGATATCGGAGAACACAAAACCATCATATCATCGTAAAGCACCCGGAGAATCGTATGCAGATTCTCCGTAAGGGAAAGCAAGCGTACCATACTACCAGTAGCGCTGTTCGTCGGTTCCGTACAATGAGAGCACACCCTCCATGTCCCGCTTCCGGGCGGCCCGCAGCAGGGATATGGAGATGTTCTTGCGCGTGTAATAGCGTGCCAGGTCGCGGTGGCGCCGCAGGACGCCGTATACGCGCTGCACTACGTCGATCCGGTCCTTGTCCGTCAGGGACATGTCCGTAGGGTTCACGATGTCCTGCAGCTCCTTCAATTCCCCGGCCGACTCCTCGATGATTTTGGCGTAGCCTGCGGCGATGGCAGCCAACTCCACGGGCGTGAAGTTCTCGTCGCCGACCATGCGGCGATACCCGTCTACGTAGATGTCCGAGATTTCGCCGACCAGCAGGATGCACTGCTGCACCTTGCGGGCCGAGCGGACGAGGTTGCTGACGGATTTCAGGGCGTCGTAGTATCGCTTCCCCTGCTCATAAATCTTCACGGTTTCTTGAAAACTTTGCAGCATGGTGGAGCCGTTCTTAGCGGCTTCGACGACCTGCTTGGTGGAGTTGACGATGCCCTGCGCGAGGTTCGTAGGGTCCGAGACGACCCACTGGGCGTATGTGCTGCGGCCTATACAGACAAGACACAGACACAGCATAATGATTTTCTGCTTCATTCTTTAGGTTCGTTGATAATGTTTTGAGAGAACAGCCCGTCCGAAAACAGGCATCAGCGTTTTATCCGACGGCCCGGAGCCTGCGGCTCGGTGCTTTCCTTCCGTACCGGGACGATCTCCTGAGCATGTTTCTCCGGCTTCGGGCTTTTCTGCCGCAGGGACTCGAACAGATTGTCCGCGTAGGGCTGCCGCCCGGTCATGCGGACAAGGCGTGCATCCAGCTCGCGGAAGGCTTTCTCGACCTGCCCGTATTGCTCGGCTGGTGATATGCCGGGAAGAATCCTGTATTTGTCGAGCAGCTGCCGGTTAATACGGCTGTCGTCGATTCGCTCCGGGAAGCGTGCAAGCCATCCCAACGTCTGCAACTCGGCATCGAGCTTCTCGATGTAGGTTTGCCGCAGAGGAATTTCCGGATCGCTTTCCAATATCCTCTCGGCTTCCCGCACCATGCGGTTCTCGGTCTTCCAGATTCGCTCCCGGAGCTGCTGCACCTGCTGCGGATTGTCCGCACATGCCGGACCGTCCAGCCGCCCGCGCATCTCCTGCAACCGGCCCATACCGGTATCCCAATCGTAAATTCGCACGACGTAACAGGAGGGCGTATAGCGTCCGGATGTTTCCGTCAGATGACGAAGCTCACGGAACGTCTCGGTGCGGAACTGCCGGTCGATAATATGCGCTGCTGCTTGCACCTCGGCCATCGGCGGCTGCCGGAGTTTGCTGTCGGGATGCTGCTCCAGATAGGCATCCAAGAGAAAGGTATGCATAGCGAACACTCCGTGCAGGGAGTGGGCGGTGTCTGCCGGAACATCCGCGAGGCGGCGCCCGATCTTTTTCGCAAACGGCGTTCCGCGCAGGGCCTCCATCAGCTCCAGTACATCTTTTCCAGCCGCATCTTCGGGCGTCCTGAGAAAGCGGGATGTCGCTGTATTCATTGTCAGCCCGATTCCGGCAATGGTCAGATCCGATTTCCGGTGCCGTCGCACGAGGTCCGTCATACTGCGTATATCCCGTTTCCGGAGCAGGTTTTCAGCATGACAGGCAATGAGCGTGCGTCGATGTTCCCTTTCCCATTCCGGCTTGCGGCGGAATAACTGCGCGATCCTATTTTTCCATTCCATAGCCGTCGGATTTGAGGACGTATGATTGTGGGCGGAGTCCGCCGAAGGGCTGCCCCTGCTTGCTGGGGCAGCCCGGAAATCCCGAATGTCGCTCCATTATTCGACCGGTTCGTTAAGGTCGCCTGCTTCGGCACCGATTGCGTCGTTTTCCTGCCGCCGGATGCTGTCCTCCGGAACGAAGCGTCCGTAACAGCCGACGGTAAGCGTGTCGGCGGTGGCATCGTAGATCACGCGGTTGCCCTCGTCGGCCCCGAGCCACAGGCGGTGGCGGCGCAGTGAGATGATACCGTCCTGTACGAGGCGTTTGTAGCAGAGCGCGTGGTCGAAAACGAGGATGCGCCACATGCCCTCACCGATGCGGCGTATCGAGGCCGAGAGGTTGTTTTCCGCCGAGAGCCACGCCCCGCAGATGCGATCGGCATCGAGTTGTTCCCGAAGGTCTGCCAAAGTGCGGATAACTTCGGTGCGGGTCTTGATTTCCTGCTGAAGGGCTGCTACGGCCGACGCAGGTGTCGATTGGTTACTGTTCATAATCTTTGAGGTTTGAGATTCGTTTGAAAGCGCCGCCCGGTACGAGGAGCAGTGCATCGGCCGGGGGCGTGTAAAAGAGATCGACCCTGCGTCCGCCGTAGGCCCTATAATAGACGCAATCCTTGTAGTGCAGAGCATGCGTTTCGGACGTGCCGCGGCGCGTGATGGTGATTCGGGATTTCTCGCCGCACGGCTCGATCACCAGCCGCGTATCGTCGAGTGTCGAATGCCATGCTCCGCACAACGGACCGATTTTGTGGTATTCGTAATCGTAGAAGAGGTGAAACGCTCCGAGCACGGCCGTAAACGTCAGCAGGATGCCGGCGCATATCCAAAGCAACTGTTTCATGGCAGCGGGCATTAAGATTCGGTTTTCGTTTCGCGTTCGCGGGCCAGCTGCCGGATGGCGGCTTCGATGTCGCCGCCGAGCTTCCCGGAGAGTTCCATGACCTGCATCTTCTCCGACTCCTCAGTGGTGTAGGTCAAATATTCTTCGACCGAGGTTTCCGTGGCATAAACTGCCGACTGCACGCCTCCGAGCCCGATCCAGACCTCTTTATAGCGGCGTTCGGGATCGTTCGAGAGATTGATCGAGAGAATCTGCGCCCGCTCCTTGTCCGTCAGCCCCAGCAGACGTTGTATGCCGTCGAATTTCGAGAGGTATTTGCGCTGGTCCAACAGGATTTTGCAGTCGGCGTTGTTGATGATCGACTCCTTGACGATGGGCGACGAGATGATGTCATCCACCTCCTGCGTCACCACGACCGCCTCACCGAAATACTTGCGAACGGTTTTATAAAGATAGCGTATGTAGGCCGACATATTAGCCGAAGTGAGGGCCTTCCAGCACTCCTCGATAAGGATCATCTTGCGGACGCCTTTCAGCCGCCGCATCTTCGAGATGAAGGTCTCCATGATGATGAGCGTCACCACCGGCAGCAGCGTCCGGTTCGAGGAGATGTTATCCAGCTCGAAGACGATGAAACGCTTGTCCAGCAAATCAAGCTGCTTGTCGGAGTTCAGCAGGTAGTCGTACTCGCCGCCCCTATAGTAGGGTTCCAGTACGTTCAGAAAATTGGCAAGGTCGAAATCCTTCTCGCGCACGCGCTTCTGTTCCAAAAGCCGCCGGTAGTCGGTTTCGACGAACTCGTAAAAGGTATCGAACGAGGGGACGATGGAGCGGTCGGCGCGGAGCTTCGAGAGGTAAAGGTTCACGGCGTTCGAGAGCGCTACCTCCTCCGAGCGCGTCGGCTCCTCGGATTCGCGCTTCCAAAGGGTCAGCAGCAGCGTCTTGAGCGACTCGCGCTTTTCCACGTCGTACACCCCGTCTTCGACATAGAAGGGGTTGAAGGCGATGGGCGCCTCCTCGGTGTAGGTGAAATACACCCCGTCGCGGCCTTTGGTCTTGGCGTGAATCAGCGAGCAGAGCCCTTGATAGGAGTTGCCCGTGTCGACCAGCAGGATATGCGAACCCTGCTCCCAGTACTGACGGATCAGATGGTTGGTGAAGAACGACTTTCCGGAGCCCGACGGTCCGAGGATGAATTTGTTGCGGTTGGTGATGACGCCGCGCTTCATCGGAAGGTCCGAGATGTCCAGATGGAGGGGTATGCCCGACAGGCGGTCGGACATCTTGATTCCGAAGGGCGAGAGCGACGAGCGGTAGTTGGTCTCCCCGTTGAAAAGGCAGAGCGCCTGATCGAGGAAGGTGTAGAAACTCTCCTCGGCGGGAAAGTCGGCCTCGTTGCCGGGAATCGCCGCCCAGAACAGCACCGGCACGTCCACCGTGTTGTGATGCGGCGTGCATCCCGTCAGCGCGAGCTGCGAGCCCACGTCGTTGCGGATGCGCTTCAACTCCGCTTCGCTCTCGGCCCATGCCATGACGTTGCAGTGGCACCTTACGGAGCGCAACCCCTGCGAGTGCGCCTCATTGAGATACATTTCGATCCACTCCCGGTTGATGGCGTTCGAGCGCGAATAGGCCGCCAGCGAGTTCATGTTCCGGGCCGAGGCTTCGAGCCGCTTGAGCGTTTCGTCGTGGTCGTCGAGGAAGATCACCTGATTGTAGACATGGTTGCAGGAGAGCAGCAGCCCCACGGGCGCCGCGAAGGAAAGGCGGCAGTCCGAGCGGTCGGTCGAGAGGCGTTCGTAGCGGAAATCCGTCGCCACGCTCTGCGGCAGCATATCCAGATCGGAGAGCGTGTGCATCGAGAGGTACTTGTCTCCGATGCGCATCACACCCGGGTCGAGACGGATATCTTCGTTTACGACCGTCTGCCGTTCGTCCGAGAGGGCGAAGTAACGGGCCAGCAGCCCGGCGTCGTTCGCCGTGCCGACGATCTCCGTTTCCGTTAGCCGCTCGACGCGCACGAGCCCCGAGTCGTTCAGAATGCGTTCCATCTGCTCCGCGGCTTCCAAAAAGCGCGTCACGGCATCCGTATCGCGCATCTCCCGCGGGACGATAAAGCCCCGGCACAAGACGGACGAGGCGCTGGTCTGCCGCATCCGCTCGGGCGTGGTCTTCGTGACGTACAGGTAGCACGTGTGGCGCATGTAGGGCCGTTCGTTGAAATGGCGTTCATAGGAGCGGGCGAGAAAGCTCCGCTCGGCACCGTCGTTCGGCGCCGTATAGCGCTCCTCAATAAAGAAGTCCTGCTTGTGGACGACGGTGTAGTCCGGCAGAACTTTCAGGGCTTTGAGCCAGGCGTCGTGCAGCGCTTCGTACTCCTCGCCCGTGAGGGTGAAGAGTTCGGGCAGGATGACGCGGTAGGCTGCGGTGATGTCGGCGAACTTCGAGATGATGCAGTTGTTCTCGACCCGCAGCAAAGGGAATTTCGATTCCAAAGTCGAGGTTTTCAGGGTTCCGCGCATAAATCTTATGATTTTACGGTTCGACGAAAGCGCAACAGCCGTCCGACGGCCAGGCGGTGGACGATGCGCCGCGGGTGGCGGCGTGAGGCCATGAGTTTCTGAAGCCCGTGGGGGCCGAAACGGCGGTTCAGGTAGAAGGTGCCGCCCGTGACGGCAAGGCCGGCCGCGAGGGCGAAGAGGATGCACAAGCCCTGCGGGATGCCGCTCATGTACATTCCGGCGAAGCAGACGAAGACGCCCAAGAGCCCCGCGACGAACAGCACGAGGTACTGCGCCGTGAGACCCTGGAACTCGACCTGACGGCCGACTCCCTTGTTCACTTGGTATTCGGCCATCGCTTAGAGGAAGAACGAGCGTAAGACCGTACCGACGATCACCAGAAAGACGCACGAGAGAAACAGCGCCGTGGCGGATTTGGAGGCATCCGGGTCGCCCGACGAGAACTTCGAGTAGACGCGCACGCCGCCGACCAGTCCGAGGATCGCCGCCACGGCGAAGATCAATTTCGTGAGCGGATCGAAATAGGACGTTACCATATTCGTGGCCTCGCTGATGCCGGCCATGCCGTTGCCCTGCGCAAAGGATAGGAGTGCGGAGCACAGGGACAGAATCGTGAAAATTGCTCTTTTTTTCATAATATCGGTAGTTTGGTTAAGGGTGTGAAAAAGGCCGCAACCCGTTTTTAGGCGGTATGCGACCGTATGATCCGTCGTTACGGTATCTGATAATACGTTAGCCGTATTCCTTATTCCATTTCATAGTCGTTCGTTCATTTTTAAGCAAAGGCTCGGATGTCGAAGTTGGCGATGGCCTGCTGCTCCTCGTCCGAGGCGTCGGCCGTGACGATACGTTCTCCGGGGTCCAGTTCCCCGAGCATCGCATGAACCTCCGCATCGTGAAGTTCTGCTCTAACGGATGGTGCCGGAAGCAACGGTCGGGACGGTGCAGCGTCGGGAGCCTCCGGCTCCGACAGCTCACCGTCTTCGCCGATCGAGGGCTGCACGACGAGGGTGCTCCATCCCTGCATCGCCTCCTCCGCCACCCGGACCGGGGCAAATATAGCATCTCCGCCCGCCGGAGCGGTCCGGATGTCCGCCCCGGTCCGCTCCAGTCCGCTACGATAGGATTTCGATACGAGAATTTCGGACTTCGGGAATGCGCCATGCGGCGGATGAGCGACGGGCGGCGCCTGCCCGGTGGTTTTCCAACGCCGCTGTCCGAAGTGTTTGAGAAAGAGTTCTCGAAGGAGTACGAGGCCGGTGAAGGCCAGGCAAATAATGATTACGATCATGTCCCTCATTATAAAAGTGCTTTCGTGTTTTGTTCTTTATGAAAGAATACCGAACAGGCGCGGCTCGGATAAAAGATCGAAATACATGGTTTGAAGGTTGTTGGATTGTTAAACGATATTTTTGGGATTGCGTTTTTTGTAGATACGGTTTATCTCCTCGCGGAAAACATCGATATGATGCCGCAGGATATTGTCTATATAGGCTGTTGCGGTCAGACGCTCCCCGCCGATTCGTCTGAATATTTCCAGAAGTTTGCGCTTGGTAGCCGTACTGACATACAACGAAGACCTGCTGTCATAGTTCGCCGGTGAAAGAAAAGTCCGTTCGTAATCGGGTGCCGGGATCATTCGCCGATGCCGGAATTCCGGACGGTCGTCCGAGGGCGGCGATTGTTCTTCTGCATCCGGGGTCTCCCGGGACGCATCGTGAGTATCTTCCGGTTCGTCGTCGGGGATTCGCCGGACGACTTTCGAGGTAAGAGGCGCCTGTCCGGCAATCATCTGGCGCATGAGTTCTTCGTCGACCTCGATTTTGGGTTTCTTGGCCATAATTATCGTATTTTGAGGATTTCGAGGATTTCTGCCGCCAGTGCCTCGATCTGCGCTTCGCGGGCGAAGGTGTGCTCCGGAGCCAGGAGCGTCGAACGACAGATGCCTGTGCCATCCGGCAGCAGCTCCTTGTTGAATTTCGAACGGTAGGGAACATGCGTCGCCATGAGCGACAATCCGAGTTTGTGAATGATCGCCTCATACTGATCGTAAAGCGGAGTTCGTTCCCGACGGTCGATCATCGTCCAGAAAAGATGGGCGGCCTGCAATGAGGTGTTCTTGTCCTGAACGAATCCACAGTCTATTCCTCGTGCGAACGTAAGGGAACTCTCCATGACGAGCTTGTCGGCCTTAAGGGGAATGAAGACGGCATCCAAAGAGGAAAGAATCCGAATCACGCCCTCGGCATTTACGGTTCCCGGCAGGTCATAGAGGATTATACGCGGCAGATAGCCGCTTTGCCGGATACGCTCCACCTCTTCGGGAGCCTCGGGAGGCATACATTTCAGCAGAGGCCATAATTTCCGCCCCGTGGCCTTGAACTGCCGTACCATCATCAGCTTGTAGTAGTCGCTGCGCTCCACGACCGCCAGTTCGCGTTCGCGCTGAGCATGGACCGACCATTGGGGATAGTCGCAGTCCACGACAAGAACGTCATGCCCCAAGGTGTAATGCAGGTAGCTGGCGAGCAGAACCGTGAATGTGGATTTTCCGATGCCGCCTTTCTGATTGCAAATTGAAATGTTTACAGGTTCCATTATTTGAATATGTGAAGAATTGTTTATACGGTCCTGCTTCGATAAACTGTCGTACATATATGGATTTATTTATATACTTATTTTTTTAATTCTGTATTTCTCCGCTTCCTTATCGAATCGTTTGTTTGAGTGGGTAACGAACCGGATAAATATCGACCTGAACATCCGCTTGCTTGTCCGAATAACTCTTTCTGCCGCAAGATACGACGACTCGGAATGCTTCGGCACCGGTGTCCGCCCCAGTCCGCTCCAGTCCGTTCGGCGGGCTTTTTTTTCGTACCGGACGGTTGTAATATTGCATCGGGAAACGACCCGGCCACAAGGCCCGTAACGGAGGACTTCCGAAACCGTCGGTAGAAATTCTCTGCGGCGGATTTTTACCCTCGCCAGAGGGTAGCGAGCTGTGTTTTTGTATGCCGAAAAGTTTTTCGGCATACAAAAACGCTCGCTCTGCGAGGCCGGGTGTCGCTCCCGAGTCGCGACACTGCAATGCAATCTTCGAGATGATGAAACAACAAAAAAGAACCGGACGCCCGACGACTGCAAATCCAAGGGTCCACCGATATAATTTCAAGCTCACGACAGAGGAAAACATCCGCTTCAAACAGATGCTTTCCGAAGCCGGACTGGAGCATAACCGCAGCCGGTTTATCGTCAAACGACTCTTCGGTGAGGAGTTCGTCGTCATCAGACGCGACCCGTCGAAGGTGCAGTTTATCGCCCGGCTGAACGATTTTTATTTCCAGTTTCAGCGTATCGGCAACAACTATAATCAGATTGTAAAGGCTGTCAACGCCCACTTCTCCAATGTTGCAATTCCGCATCAGATCACTATGCTGGAGCAGCGCACACGCGAGTTGAAAGCCCTGAGTATCGAGATTCTGAACTTAACGAAACGTGCTGCGGAATGGTTGCGAACATAAGATCGGGCTCCTCGCCCGGAGGAGTATTATATTACAACAAGGAAAAGGTAGACAGGAATGAAGCCGAAGTACTTCTTTGGCACAGGATGTTGGAGCCGTTCGACAAATACGGACGGCTGAATATCGACACCTGCATGGAGAGCTTCCGGCCGTACCTCGAAGCCAACCGCCGGACTACGAACACGGTCTTCCACGCCTCGCTGAACCCCTCGCCGGAAGACAGGCTGACTGACGAGCAGCTCCGGGAAATCGCAAATGAATACATGCAGAAGATGGGATACGGAGATCAGCCCTACATTGTATTCAAACATAAGGATATCGACCGGGAGCATCTCCATATCGTATCGTTGCGCGTAGATGAGCAGGGACGAAAAATCAACGATTCGCACGAATACGACCGTTCCATGTCCGTATTGCGCGATCTGGAATGTAAATACGAACTGCATCCGAGCGTCAAAGGCGAGGAACAGACGGATATACCCGGACTCCGTAAGGTGAACTACAAGGAGGGGAACGTCAAACAGCAGGTATCCTCTGTCGTGAGGTCCTGTCTGCGGAATTACAGATGCTCGTCGTTCGGCGAGTTCCGCACGCTGCTGGAGCGCTTCAACGTCTCGGTCGAGGAGCGCACGGGCACCATCGACGGGAGGAACTATGCGGGTATTGTCTACGGCACCCTGACCGACGACGGATACGGCATCGGCACGCCATTCAAGTCGAGCCGAATCGGAAAGGATGTCGGGTTCGAGGCCCTTCGGAAGTATTACGAAAAGTCGAAAGGCAGGTTGAAAGAGTCTGGTGCGCTCGACCATTTGCGGCATACGGTCGAAAGGGCCATGAATCCGCACGACACACGGGATGAGTTCCGGCAGCTGCTCAGGGAGGACAATATCGACGCGATCTTCCGAATCAATCCCATAGGCCGGATCTACGGCGTGACGTTTATCGACCACAACACGGGTATCGTTGCCAACGGGTCGGTGCTCGGGAAAGAATTTTCAGCCAATGCTTTCAACGAACTGTATCCCCCACGGACCGAGGAAAAGCAGGTTGCGGAATCGAAACAGGAACGGCTGAGCCAGACTGCCAATCCGATTACGGGAATTGTTGATACGATTTTAGACTTAGCCGATACGCAGGCTTATGAGGAACAGCAGCGTCGGATGCAACGGCGTAAAAGACGGAAACCGTTCAGAAGATAGGTCTTCGGAAGATTTACCGCTCGGTTTTCTTGTATCCGATTTGCCGCCGGGGTTGATCGGCTTTCGGCATCTTGACCGACAAAGCCGCGATGGCTTCGTAGATGTTGTCCAGTTCTTTGCGCATATCTTCCGACAGGTCGTTGATCGCCTCGGTATTGTCCTCGTCGTTGCGCTCCAGCAAGGCCAGCTTCGCTCGGATTTCAGCCAGCTCGGCCGTTACGGTCGTCGTGGTCGTGATGTAGTTCCGCATGGCTACGAAGGCGCGCATAATGGCGATGTTGGCATTTATCGCTATGTCGCTGTTCAATAAGCCGGAAAGCATCGCTACGCCTTGCTCGGTAAAAGCATACGGCATTTTGCGGATACCGCCCCAACTTGATGTCACAATTTGTGATTTCAAGCTCGCAAATTCCTGATTCGTAAGTTGAAACATGAAATCTGCCGGAAATCGCCTGATATTGCGTTTGACGGCTTGATTCAATGCGCCGGTCGTTACGCCGTAAAGTTCGGCCAGGTCGCGGTCGAGCATCACGCGCTGACCGCGGATCTCGTAGATTTTATTCTGGATAACGGTTATTTCATTCATGGGTTCGGGATGTATATGACAAATATAGCAAGAATTATAAAATAAAACAGCGGAAAAGACCTTTTTCCCGCTGCATATATTTATATAATGGTTTGTCATGTATTTTTTGTCGGCATTCGTTCTACAGTTTTTCCCGTTTTTGGTGGGTAATCCATAGACATAAAAAAATCAGCAAGCGAAATATCATAAAATTCACAGATTTTTCGCAATGACATCATGGTCGGTATTCTATCACAAATTTCGTAACGGTTAATATCTAAATGAACTTTTTCAATTAAATATTCTTGCGTATGTCCATACTCATCTCGGAGTTCCTTAATGCGTTGGGCAACCTTTTGAGCTAAATTTATATCAATAAATTTCTTGCGTGTCTTCCTCATAAATACAAAAAAATTACCAAACCAATGATTTTTACACGTGGCATATGACATGTTTTAATTATTTTTAATTATATTTGCAGACAGACTTTAACGAATGCAGAAAATATGCTAACTTTGCGATTGAATAACTCGGCATAGCCGACGGACATAACTTATAAAGGGTAAACAACCTTTATACCTCACTATGAACTTGGAGACCTCTGCGGAGGATGTTTAATCAGATGGTATAATGGTTGTCAGTCCTTGTTATGTTCTGCCCCTTTGTGGGCGGAACACGCAAGGGCGCAGGACAGCTTCCAGATTAAGGTTCCCAAGACCGACACAAGGGGCTGACACCGCGCCCCTCTTTTATGATTCACTTTTATAGAGTTATTCTTTTTTAGGCGGATAATCAAAAGAATCTATATCGAAAAACTCGCGTATCGAAATATTATAAAGTTGGCATATCTTTCTTATCGACATGATATTAGGGATTTTACGTCCTGCTTCATATCTATAAATATCTGAGTGAGATTGATCTATAGCTGTCTCTTGGGAGACGTCATACATTTTACGCAATTCCTTGATGCGTTCAACTAATCTTTTTGCTAATTCAGGGTCTTTGTAACGGCTCTTTTTATCCATGAATACAAAAAAATTAGTAATCTCCTCTTTTTATCACAGCCTATTAGCAGGGAATTGTGGATTTTTGATTACATTTGTAGACCGAACTTTAACGAATGCAGAAATTATGCTAACTTTGCGACTGAATAACTCGGCATAGCCGACGGACATAACTATAAAGGGTAAACAACTCTTTATACCGTGTAGCGAACTTGGGACCCTCTTAGGAGGTTGTTTAACGTGGTATAATGGTTGTCAGTCCTTGTTATGTTCTGCTCCTACGGGACAGAACACGCAAGGGCGCAGGACAGCTTCACGTTATAGGTTCCCAAGACCTGGCTACACGGGGCTGACACCGCGCCCCTTTTTTTTGCCTTGTTCGTGCAATATCAGATTGTATCACAATACTTTTTCGGGCGCATTTTTCATCAACCCAAACGTTATGCGCCGTCTCCAGACACACGACCGACATGCAGATTGCACCGACCGAAAGATTTTTGGCCGGCAGAGTCGGTATGCCCATGCGGCGCTAACGACGATACGGTCGGTCGATATACACACGGAAATGCCCGTCGGCATAAGTCATCCCGCATACGATGCTCCTGAATCTGGTAACGACCGGGCGTTTCCTTTTTGCCTTCCGGGCGCGAGACCCTCGAATTCTTCTACGGGAAATCTGTTGAGTTGCGTCAAATTCATAGGTCTTGCACCCGTTTTCAATCGAATTATATGTCTCGGCCAAGGCCCGCAGGGCCCTCCGCCGCACAATCCGGTGCGGCGGAGTTTCGCGACGAGGCTTTCGGTCTTCCGCCGTCCCACCACCCGCAACCATATCCGCCGAATCCCATGATCCCCGCTTTTACCATCGGTATACTGGGCGGCTGCGGCCGCGGCATGGCGCGCTACTTCGAAGAGGTCGCGACCCACTATCTGCGGACCTTTCCGCGGGTTCGGTTCCTGTTTCCCGTCACGACCGGACAGGAGCGCGCGGCCGTCCGGCATCTTTTGGAGTGCCGGGCGACGTATCCCGGATTAGAGGTCGCCGTGATGCTCACGTCGCGCCAATGGGACGGTCGTCGCTGCTCTGCGACGGACGAACGGACGGCCGCCTGCAACCGCATCATCGACGCCGCAGACTGCTGCGAGGTCCTTCCCGAAAGCAAAACGACGCTGCCCCAGCCCAAACTGTACCGCCGTTTCATCGAGCGCTGCGACCACATCATTTTCAACGAACACCGTGCGGGCTGGACCCTTGCGGGATTGTTCCATGCACAGGTCGTGCAGTCGGGCGTGCCGATTCCTGTACAATACGGCTTCTCGTCAGTGAAATATACCCGACTCGAATATCCGGCAGACCGTCGGGAATACCTCGTTTTCGGCGGCATTTATTATAATCCCGCGGCGGAATACGCGCAGAGCATCGCCTACGTCGAGCGTAATCGCTTCCGCCTGCCGGCGGAGGGCGTGCCGCAGATTTTCCTGCGCAAATGGCTCGCGGCGCCTCCGGAGAGGAGCTGCCGGTATCTGATGGTGCCGGAAGACATAGAGTCTATTGGTCTGCTGCGGGACCGTCCCGGCTGCGAATACGTTTCGCTCAAAATCTTCGAAAAGGTCTATACGACCCGTAAATCGACGAAGGAAAAGACTTCGGAACAGGATGCCGCGATTCGGTTCCTTCAGTTCCGGACGCTGCTTCGGGGGATCGCCGCACGGCGCGAAGCGGGCGAGCCGGTGCCGTCCTTCGACCTGTGGGATTTCGATGCCTACGACGAGGTGCTGCGGACGTTCTGCGCGAGCCCGGAGCGGGAGACAAGAAAAAGGCGAGCGAAATGAAACGGTTTTACTTCCCGCACGAGCATTCGGGCGTGGGCACAATTCCGACCGTGATTCATCCGGGGTGCTTCATGGCATCGGGAACGGCAACGGTCGGCGGCGAACGGTACGGATGTCGGATTGCCGACCGGATATTCCCGCAATCCATCCGGTCGACGGCGTTCCGGCAACCGTATGCGTTCGCGTTTTTTCGTAAGTTCATTAACTATGTTGATACGTAAAGGATGGCCTGACGAACTGTCCGACCGAAACAACCAGGAATTGGAATACCTGCTGCGTATTCTGCGCGAACTGATCCCCTATAAGCGGGCTGCGCTGTTCGGTCGCTACGCCGGACTTCGGCTGCGGAACGGGATCGGCGGCTACGAACTGCTGCTGCTCACGCGCGAGAAGCCTGTGTTGGAGGGCTGGCAGCTGGAGGCGGAGATCGAACGACGCTATCCGCATGAGTTCTGCGAGGAGCGCAATATCCATATCGAAACGGCCTGCATGGATGAAATCAACGGTTGCGGAACGAAGAACTGGTTTTATACGACGGTCCGCGATACGGGCACGGTCGTGTACGATGACAGCCAGCTGCCCGCATTTTTCAGAGATGAAAGCGTCGATCACGCCGTCCGCCACAAACGGTATCGGAAACGGTACGATTACCTTTTCGGCGCGGCCTGTGCGCTGCTGGACGACGCCGAACGGATGTGGCTCGGCGGCAATCCGCATGTCGCCTCCCTCGATCTCTCCTATGCCGGGGAGTTTATGCTTCGCGCGATGGAGGCCACGTTCTACGGCAATGCGATCCGCACCGACGACCTGCTGGTACTGTTCCGGCGCGTGCGGTATTTCTCGCACGAGCTGGCGCAGACCTTTACGCTGGAGGACAACCACAAGGTCGCACTTTTTCGGGAGCTGACGCGGATGCGCCGGGAGCCGTGCCGGTCGTGCGAGGTGCTGCGCTTGCCAAAATATCGGTTCCATCGGAGCTGGCTGCGCCGCATGCAGCAGCTCGTTCAGAAGTCCTGCGAACGGCATCTGTTCTATCTGAAGCACGGCAAGCCGAAGGCCCGGATGGAGGAAGATGCCGCGTTCCGGCCCGTACGGACCGACTTCGCCCCGGCGCCGCACCCGATGCCGGAAATCGTTCCTTCATCGGATGAACCCATAGGAGCTGATGATAACGATCGGTCCGTAAATCCATAACCCATGCCCGTGGCCCGCAGCGAGGCCGAGCGCAAACGGTTCGCTGCGCTTTACAAGTCGGACGAGGAGGGCGTCCTGCTGCATCTGCCGCTTCATCTTTTCGATGTCGAGGCTTACGACCTGGTGCAGACCTCCGTGCTGAAGGACTGGAATGAACATATGCTCCGGATATTGTCCGAAGCACATTAGCGCCTTGCCATGAAAAAACAAACGAACTCCTGCTGGGAGAGAATCGAGCGTATACTCGACGAACAGAAAATGTCCGCCAATAAGTTCGCCAAACATATCGGATTGTTGCGCGGCGAAAACCTCTACCAGATCAAACGCGGCAACAACAGAATCAGTATCGACGTGGCACGGCGCATACATGCGCTTTATCCGCAATATACGGTGGCGTGGCTGCTGACCGGAGAGGAAGATAGTATATCGGCAGGACATATGTAAATCCTTCGGCTTGTATGGCTTCCCTATTATGAATCGGTAATGGAAGATTCACTGGGGCGGTTGCCGATCCCGATGTTTCTAAGCAAGGGGGCACGGATGATTCTGCGCTGCAAGAACGATTCTGAACATCGGAGCGGATTCATGCCTCGCCCCATGCTGTTGCTTCGCCGCGTCGAGCTGAGCGAAATGAACGGATACAACTCGTATTATATTCTGACCGATAAGCTACACGGGGTATTTACGGTCCGGTCAAATGACGAAGCCGGGTTGTTGCGACTGGGAAGCATCTGGGATTCATATACCGCGGAAGTTCCCGCAAACGAAATCTGCGGTGTATGGTTAGTCTGCAACATCTTTGCAGACATGGAGTAATATTCGGGATAGTACTGCAAAATATTCTGTATCTCATTAAAACGCATCTCATATGCGTTATTTTCATCTTAAAAAAGAACTTTTAAGGATAAAAACGATGAGAACCTTGACCACTACCCAATTATTTCAATCATTGGTTGAAGCACAGAATGGACGCATTCCCACACTCGATGAAATGCAACAATATTTTGAGGACTTTACCGATACGGTGAAAAATATCTGCGACCAGAATCCGGATAAAAGTATCTTTCGGATTTTGAATTATGCACATGTCCGCCTGAATTTGTTCCAGAAGTTGATAGCCAAAGATAACTTTCCGGAGTACATCGAGATTTTTGCTCATTTTGCAGCCAAAATACTTGAAACTGAAAGGAAACTATTATACTATAGAATACATTATCCGGATTGCTTCGTGCATGATCCGAATTCGATTTCATCACCTCTTTATTGGTCGCGAAGATATCCGGCCATTTATTTGTCCGAATTATTGAGCGGATTAGATATTTTGGAAACGCACCCGATTGTTTTAGCCAATGGCGAAAAAGCGCCATTTACCTTAGTGATCGAAACCTTTGAAAAAGTATTTCATGTCAAGTTAGGCGATCCGAGCGAAATCAAGCGTAGTATATTGCAACGTAAAAAAAGCCGCACGAAGTTTATCGACATAATACACTGTGCTTTATCCGATTACAACGATCCAAAGAGACCTTAGGATGGTATTATTCCCCGGATGGGCCCCATCCGTATAGTTTTTTATCGGAAACATGCGCATCTTCGTGAAACCAATACCAACCTAATTATGATGTACTATGAATTGCACGAAGAAAACCCCGCAAGAAACTCCGTTTATCGGAATGCTCGCATCGATGCTCGACCGCCGACTGTCGGATACGGATCGTCAAGCGCTCAATGGTGCTTATGAAGATTATGTGAATTGGCTTCACGAACTTATGCTTTCCACTCGTAAAACGCATCTCGATTTATTACATGAACTTGCCCGCCACCAGTCGCGCCTGATGCAGTTTCAAGATCGGATCACCGAACCGAACACCTTTCAAGCGTCGCTGCTCAAATCGTCGCTCATGCTAACGAACTTCGAAATCCGCCTGCTCTTCACCCGCCTCCGCTATCCGTCCATTTCGGCTCCTGTTACGGCCGAGATGCCGAAATCCCCGCTATATCTCTCGAAAGAACATACGCTGACCGACTTGATGGAGTTGATCGCCGCGTTGCAAATCTCCGGAGCCGTACGTCGTGCAGACGGTTCTCAAATCGACTTGAAAACTCTTGTCGATACCTTATCCCGAACCTTCAACGTCCGAATCAACAATCCCGATCAGTGCCGCCATGCCGTCATCAACCGCAAGTTACGACTGACCGGTTTTCTGGATTTTCTGCGCAATCATCTGATCGAATACAGTCAACGGTAGACCGAACGCCCCTCGTGGGCGTTTTTCATGCAGCCGGACTGGAGCGGACAGACACGGACACGAACCTCGTTCGAAGCTCTGCCGGACTATTTTCGGGGATTAAAATTCCCGATTATGCAACAGGAAGATGATCTGCGCGCCCTTGAAAGCATCGTTCAGTTCGCCCGTGGGCTGAGCGTATGTTTCCTTATCCTCCACATTTATTGGTTCTGTTACGAATGGTTGTCCGGCTGCGGTCTGACCTGGCCGGTCATCGACCGTCTTCTGCTGAACGTCCAGCAGACGACGCATCTTTTTCCCGGCCCGTCGCGACCAAACTCTGCGCCGCCCTGTTTCTCGCCGTCGGCTGCTACGGAACGAAAAGCGTTCGCAACGGCAAGGTTGACAGACGGCATATCGCCGGTGCCGTCTGCCTGGGTTTCCCGTTGTTTTTCCTGAACGGTTTTCTGTTGAATCTGCCTGCCGGAATCGGCTTCCGCGCCTGGAGTTATCTACTGACGCTCGGCGGCGGCTACCTCTGCCTGCTGGCTGCCGGCGTGTGGCTTCGGCGTCTTCTGAAACGACCTCTTGCCGATGATCCGTTCAATGATGAAAACGAAAGTTTTCTTCAGGAAGAACGTTATCTCTGCAATGCGTACTCGGTCAATCTCCCCACCCGTTACCGCTATAAATCTCAATGGCGACAGGGGTGGATCAACGTCATCAATCCGTTTCGTGCGACCCTGATTCTCGGAACACCCGGCTCCGGGAAAAGCTACGCCGTGCTGAACAACTATATCAAACAGCATATCGAGAAAGGTTTTTCGCTGCTTATCTATGATTATAAGTATGACGACCTTACGCGCATTGCCTACAACCACCTGCTCCGGCATCTGGACAGATACGAAGTCAAACCGAAATTCTGCGTCATCAATTTCGACGATCCGCGCCGTTCGAACCGCTGCAATCCCATCGACGCCCGCTTTATGGACGACATTTCGGATGCCTATGAAAGCGCCTACGTCACGCTTCTGAACCTCAATAAAACGTGGGTGGACAAGCAGGGCGACTTCTTCACCGATTCGGCCGTCATCCTGCTCGCCGCAATTATCTGGTATCTGAAAATCTATGACAAGGGGCGTTATTGCACCTTCCCGCACGCCATCGAGTTCCTGTGCCAGCCCCTCGAAAAGATTTTCCCGATCCTTTCATCCTATCCGGAATTGGAAAATTACCTTTCGCCGTTTGTCGACGCATGGAGAAGCAATGCTCAGGACCAGTTGCAGGGGCAGGTGGCATCGGTGAAAATACCGCTCTCGCGCATGATCTCGCCCCAGCTCTACTGGGTGCTTACGGGCAATGACTTCACGCTGGACATCAACAATCCCGAAGAGCCGAAAATCCTCTGCATGGGCAACAATCCCGACCGTCAGAGCATTTACGGTGCTGCGTTGGGCCTTTACAATTCGCGTCTTATCCGGCTTATCAATAAAAAGGGTAAATTGAAATCGTCGCTCATCATCGACGAGCTGCCTACGATCTACATCCGCGGTTTGGACAACCTCATAGCCACGGCTCGCTCGAACAAGGTCTCCGTCTGCCTGGGCATCCAGGACTTCTCGCAGCTGGAGCGCGACTACGGGGAGAAAGAGGCGAAAGTCATCATCAATACCGTGGGCAATATCTTCTCGGGACAGGTCGTGGGCGACACGGCCCGCACCTTGTCGGACCGCTTCGGCAAGATCGTCCAGCTGCGCGAGTCGCATTCGGTGTCGAACGAGAACGTTACGACCTCTACCAACACACAGCTGGAAACGCTGATTCCGGCCTCGAAAATCTCCAACCTCACGCAGGGCATGTTCGTCGGCTCGGTGGCCGACAATTTCGACGAACGTATCGAGCAGAAGATTTTCCATGCCGAGATCGTCATCGACAACGAAAAGGTCCGAGCGGAAACTGCGGCCTGTGTCCCCATTCCCGAAATATCCTCTTTTGTCGGCGAAGACGGCAAGGATCACATGGAGGAGATCGTCAAAGAGAATTATTACCGGGTCAAGACCGACGTTGCGGAACTTGTCCTTCGGGAGATCGCACGCATCGAGGCTGACCCGAAATTGTCGCAGCTTCTGCCAAAGAAACAGCAGTAGATTTTCGCGTTGAAATAACGTCTGTACGGACTGGAGCGGACAGGGGCAGACACCGGCACGGTTCGAGAAACGGTGCTTCTATATTCGCGGCATGAACCTTTTGTTTCACTAAAACATTTGCTTTATGTCCGAAGAAAATCAGAATCGACAACCGAAACAGGCTCCCGAGCAGGCCTACCCCAATTACAAAGAGACACTGTTGCTCTACAATGAGAAGAACGGCGCTGTGGAAGCGGTTTCCGATCTCATGCAAAAAGATAACCAATACAAGGTTACAACGACGCAGCCGCTATCAGCCAACAAACCGGCGTTTTATGAACTGCGCGATTACAACGCTGCGGCAGCTTTCATCCGTGGGTTCAAATCCGTAGAGGACAATCAGCCGTTCCGGTTCCTCAAGGTCGCCGCCGACAAAGCCAGCGACCTTGCTCAGAAACTCATCAACCTGGTCAACAATCCGAAAGACCCGGAGGGACTCAAGGCTTTGCACGAGCACACCGTTACCTCCTACCAGCTCGATAAGGTCAAGTTCAACCCGACCGACCTGAAGTTGCAGGAACTGAAAGAAATGGGCATCGTCATTACGCCGAAGGAGCTGGAGGCGATGAAACACGGCCTCCCGACGACGGACCTGCATGACGTAAACCTCAAAATCGGCAACATTCCCATCGCCGGACAGTTCGCCGTGCAACCGTATAAAGACATGAACGGAGGCGTACAGGTCGGCTTGCAAAGCACGCTTTCGTATCCGGAATTCGAACGCGAAGCATACCGGATGATGTTCTCCACGAGCGAAAGGGAGCAGATGCTGGCCGGGAAAACCCCTGATCGCCTGTTCGAACTTCCCAATCCGCATACGGGTGAGAAGGAGTGGAGCTTCGTTACGCTGAATCCTGCGACGAACCGCCTTGCGACCGTTGCGAAAAAGGAGATTCCCGAACTCCGTTACTTCAACGGCGTGCGTCTGGACGACACGCAGCAGGACGAGCTGGCTCTGGGCGGCAGGGTCTTCGTCGAGGGCTGCTCTATGCGCAATAGCGACATTACTTACTCGGGTAAGGTAGGTTTCGACGTGCTCTCGAACGAATACAAGATGACGGACTACCAGTTCAGCCGTCCCTATATCTCTCCGCAGCTCGACAAGCAGCTCGACGACCGGCAGCGTTCGGCCCTGCTGAGTCCCGAAGGTCTGGACTGTTCGAAGGAGAAGGACCATCCCATTCTGGGTAAGAACGGCAAGGCGCTGAGCTGTATCCTGCGTATCGATCCCCGTTCGAACAGCGTAGTTTACGATTTCTCGCAGCAGCAGCGCCAGGAACAGCAGGAGAAACGACAGCAGGAATCCAAAGAATCCCAAAGCCATGAACAGGCCCAGGAACCGGGGCGTGGCCGGGGCCGCAAACGTTAATCCGCATCTACGATGGAGACACCCGATGAAAAGTGGTTTCGGGAGCGGTTGCGGCATTTTCTGGAAGTCCGGCATCCTCCGCGTCAGTTCCATCGGGCGATGATCGAACGGCGCAGCCGCCTGGCGTTCGAAAGTTATACGCAGAGCCTTTCATGCGGAGCAAGCATCGGTCAGGCTGTCCGCGCCGCCGATAAGGTGCTGTTCCGGGGGCTGCTCTTTTCGAAATACGATACCGTCCATCTGATTCTCGCAACGGATTTCCCGCTCATTCCGGAAAATCAGCGACAGGAGATCGCTTTGAGGCTGGTGCGTATCTGCGCTCCGATTCTTCGAATCTACAATCCGATAGACGATTTTGCCGAATCCCGGGAATTTCGGCAGCTCAAAGAGGACCTTCGTATCTGCATCCGCAACTGGATCGACGAGAACGGTGTTCCGGGTTACAACAGTCCCGTACGTAAGAAAATCCGCTGAACGCAGACTTTCCCGATACACGAAACGCAATAAGCGTCAATAATTCAATTTTTTATTTTAATCACACCATGAAAAAAATCTTTTTTGCCGCGACCGCACTGGTCGCCGCCCTGTTCGCCTCATGCGACAAGGAGACCGAAAACATCAATCCCATGCAGCCCGCTACAGCCGACGGTGCGCAGGTAACGATCACCCTCACCGGAGCCGATCCGCACACCCGTGCCTTCTTCGATGCGACAGCCACGGCCGAATCCTGGGAGAAATCGCTCTCGTCGCTCTCGGTCTTCGCTTTCGACAACGGCGGTGCGCTCATTATCCGCCGGGACTTCACCTCGGCGGAGCTTTCGGCCCGCTCTGCGACCTTCTCGCTGCCCAAGTCCGCCGCCGGGACGGAGTGTTCTTTCTATGCCGTGGCCAACTACGATGCCTCGTCGGCCAAGACCCGCGCGGCCCTTACGGCTCTTGTCGAAAACTCTGCCGCAGCCTACAACGGAACTTTCGCCGAGGTATCGACCAAGGCCAAGCGTTCGGGCGGCTTCGTGATGTCGGGCTCCACGACCAAGACCGTCGGCGCCGTGAACTCCACGACCAATGTCGGCATCGCGCTCAAACGCACCGTAGCCAAGATCGCATTTCAGGCCGCCGTGGACCCGTCGTTCGCCGACAAATATGCCGGAACGCTTACCATCAACTCGGTAAAACTTTCCAAAGCCGCCTCGCAGTCGCTCGTCGTAGTCGGAACGCCGACACCCGGGGCCATGACCTTCAGCCACACGCAGACTCCCGCCATGGCTTCGGGAAACTACAATGCGCTGTTCTACTGTTTCGAGAATGGAGCTTTGCCCGCGGGCAGCCGCGTTCTGCTGGAAATCAATGCCACGTACGATTCGGACGGCAACACCTCGACTACGGACGACCGCTCGGAGGTGACCTATTCCATCGAGTTGGCTGGCAAGGCCGCGGGCGAGATTCTCCGAAACGGCTACTACCGTGTCGCGGCCAATATCACGGGTCTTGTAGGTCAGGATTGTGTCGTATCGGTCACTGTCGCCGACTGGGAGACGCCCGTAACGCAGAATGTCGATCTCGGAGCATAATCCGTATCGTTACACCGGGTTCCGCTCTGTCTTTCGGGCGGAACCCTTTTTCTTGATTCAAGATGAAACGATTTGTTTATAGCTTATTGCTGCCGCTGATGAGCATTCTGTGCAGCTGCATCTATGAGGATGAACCGGATTGCTGCCGCCCGATGAAAGTTCAAGTCGAAATTTCGGTTCGTCCCGATCGGATGATTACCGTGTCCCGTGCGGACGAAGCGATGATTCGGGACCTGAACTTCTACCTCTGCGACGATAACGGCCAGATTGTCCTGCACCGTTACCAGACCTCTGCGACGCTGCGCTTCGAGTGCCTGCCCGGCGACTACAGGATGCGTATCGCCGCCAACCTGGGCCGCGATCTGGGCGATAGTCCGGCATCGGAAGATTTTACCGTCTCGCACGCGGACAAGTACGATGTGCTTCCGATGTCCTATGAAAGCGACGTTACGATAAGTCCTTCGCCCGGCGGTGTGCTGACCCTGCCGACTGTCGAAGTCCGGCGCTGCGTGGCGAAAGTCTCTTATGCGATTTCCGTCGAGCCCGCAGATATCGAACTGCGGTCCGTACAACTGCTCTCGGTTCCCCGGTCCACATTCCTGTTCGATGCGGTCGCACCGTCGGATAATCCGGACGACTATACGGATTGCCCGAAAATCGAATTTTCGGGACGGCAGACCGAAGGCGACTGTTATCTTCTGCCCAACATGCAGGGTACGGTGTCGTCGATTACCGACCAAAGGCAGAAGAATCCGGAGAATGCCCCCGCGAATGCTTCGTATCTGCTGATCCGCGCTGTGCGCGGGGCGAAAATACTGGCCTATTACGTCTTTTTGGGCAGTAACAATACCTCGGATTTCAACGTCCGGGCGAACGTTCATTACCGGCTTAATATTTCGATTTTAGGCGATAAGGAGGTGGACACCCGCATCTCCTCTTATACGCTGAGCATCCGGGATGATTTCGACGACTACAATTACGGCGGCTATTGCCTGTTGGACGGCACGCGCTATCTCTACATCGACGTGGACAGTCCCGATGACACGGCCCCGACCCGGGGACGGTTGGAGGTTCTTACAGGCGATCTGAACTGGTTTGCTTTCAATTACGGCGATAAGGGAGCCGTCCATGATTTCGACTTGTACGATTCCTCCGGCGAGAACGCCTACGAAATGGAGTATTACACGCCGGTTTACACGCCGGAAAATTCGCTTCTGTCTTACCGCATCACACTGACCGACGCCCTGGGATTCACGCAAAGCTACGACTTCTCGCACCGCATGGCCAATGCCGCCATCATCCGTACCGACGGCGGGGGAAACATCCGGGTCGAAAAGGCGCTTCATGTCGAAACGGAGTCCGAAGGTTCGGGAGAACGGATCGTGGCGCTCTGCATGGAAAACTGCACGCTCACGGCCGTTCCCGACGCAGGCTATACGTTCGATGGCTGGTACGACGGTCCGCAGGAGTACGATCATCTGCTTTCGACCGAGCTGACCTATGAGTACGTTCCACTCGGGCCGCTTCGACATATCTACGCCGTATTTATGCCCGGCGAAATACAACTCGACGTGCTCAATACCGCCAACTGTTACATCGCGCCGGAACTTTTACGCGACTATTCGTTCGATGCTACGGTGCAGGGCAACGGCTGCGCGACGCTCAATATCACGCCGCAGCGGCTTTCGGGAGCCTATGCACGGTTGATCTGGGAGACCGGAACGCAGGCCAACAGCGTGATCTCCTCGCTGGGCTATGACGGCAGCCGCATCCGTTTCCGTACCGGGACGCAGCAGGGAAACGCGCTGATCGGACTATTCGACGCCCGGGGCGAATGCGTTTGGTCATGGCACATCTGGGTTACGGACTACAATCCGGAGTCGTCATCGCAGAAATACAGCTCCGGAGACATCTTCATGGACCGGAACCTGGGAGCCGTCGGAACCGACTATACGAAAGTCACGGCCTGCGGACTTTACTACCAATGGGGCCGCAAGGACCCGTTCCCGTATCCGGTCTCGTTTACGAACAATGCAAGACCCGTCTCATTCATCTATCACGACAGCCACGCATACGGAACGATCCGTCCCGAAGATTATGACGCCCGGGAGGTGATGAGCGTGGAATGGGCGACGCAGCATCCCACGACCTTTATCCATAAGGCCGACTATGAAGTCGATGAGCCCGAAGAGGATGTTTTGGACTGGCTTTTCCGAAGTCATCACAACCTTTGGGGAAACACCACCGAACTGGGAAATGCCGTGAGCAAGGTCTGCCGTAAAACGATTTACGATCCCTGTCCTCCCGGATGGCGGGTTCCAGACGCCTGCGACTTCGAAGGGATCGCCATGTCGCGAACACAGCTTCCCTACTGCGTGAATATCGTATACGGAGGGACGAAAACAGCGCGCTATCCCGCGGGCGGGACGTTCGACGGTGACAGTTACTCCGGCGCCGGGACATACGGGCAGGTCTATACCAATACGCCTTACTTCTGGAACTTCGACCGGGGAGCAGCATTCTTCGATGGCGTATCCTGCACCTCGATCTATTTGGCAGGAACACGCCGCACGACGAGCGAACTGCGCTGTCAGGCCAACCCCGTACGATGTATCAAGGAGTAAAATAGTCTGTGAATACTTCCATGAAACGCTGTTTTAAGTAGTCTTGGGGCGTTATGAACTCATTACCAGGCCCGATTTACGAGTCGGTTGTTCGTGCGCGGATGCCGGAATGCCGACCATATCGGGGCGCTGAACTGCGAGGAGTGCAGCCGTTTCTCTACGGACGACGATCCCTGCGTTATTTACGTTTATATCAGATAGCCACGAACTATATAAAAAATGTGCAAAAAGAGTGTAAAAATATAGTAAGTTCGTTCTTGTCAAGGTCTGTTGGATATGAATCCGTCGATATATGCTTTATCATTAGCGACGACCGCAAAAGCCTGTCTGACGAGTTTGTTAGCGACTGCGATCATAGCAAGTTTACCGGATTTTCCGTTTTTGCGCAACCTCGTGTAAGTCTCCAGGCATTGTGCATTGCGCCTGCTGGCTGTCCATGCAGCGACATAAAGGAGCCCTCTTGTGTACGCGTCTCCGTTCCGGTTGATATGTCCTCTGATGTTTACGGAAGTTCCGGACTGTTCGTAAGTGGGACAGATTCCGAGATACCGGGATACTTGCTTAGCATTCTGGAAGTAAGTGAACCCTCCGGTAGTGATGATGAGTGCAGTGGCGAGAGTTATTCCTATTCCCTTGATGGATGTCAGGAGCGCGAGCTGCCGGCTGAACTCGACCTCGACAAGATCCGTAAGTTCCGACTGAAGCCTGTCACGTTTCTTTTCGAGGAACTTAATGGTTTCGTCTGCGGCGTGGATCGCACCTTTGTCCGGAACGGGCAAACAAGCGAGGGAGCCTCGGAGGTTCGACATGGCGGTAACCTGCTTGGTAAGTTGACGTATGACCGTTCTCTTTTGGCGGAGCCGCAAGATGGCCTCTCCCTGCATCTTGAAAGGCTGCGGATTCATCTTCTCCCCATACAAGGCTATGAGCCGTGCGTCGATCTTGTCGGTCTTGACCGTAGAGAGCATGGCTCTGGCGAAGTTCTTTATCTTCAGCGGATTCTCCATACTGACAATAATCCCGGCGACATTGAGAATATACAGCAGCAATGCGCTGTAGTTCCCGGTCGCCTCCATGACACAGTGGATACTGCCGTCTTTAGGGAGAGTTCCGATGAACTGCCTGATTCCTGTGGTTGTGTTGTCGAACGTACGGATATCCCCACTTTTGTCGGAGGAGTAAGCCACCACGAATGTAGCTTTACTTACGTCGATGCCAATGTACTTCATGACCGTTCGGTTTTTAGTTTTAAGGACATCTGTTACATCTTGGTCCATCATTGCGAATACGGGTTCAAACACCTAACGAACTATCCGGATTCTGATGTAAAGAGTATGGGGTCGGAACATGGCTACCGGTCTCGATGACCAATGAAAACTCGGACTTATTCCACACTCTGATGTCTTAATTACTCAAATTTATAATAACTAAAATTAATATACAATGAAAACCTACATTCATATATTTTTAGGAATGCTGCTTTTCACCGGGGCCTGCTCGGACAAGGTGTACGTATGCACTCCGCCAGTTCACGAACTCCGGCATGTAACCTTCTCTTTCTCTTGCGACGCTCTGTCCGACACACGTGCCGCCGCAGACGAAACCCGCATCGACGACATCAACCTCTACCTGTTCCCGGCGAACGGCGCTCCGGCGCGACATGTGTACGCCGCTGCGGAGCATGCCGTCTCGCTGGAGCTTCCCGACGGCCGATATACCCTCTATGCCATCGCCAACCTCGGTGCGGATAGCGGACAGCTGCCCGAAGCCGAAGTGCAGACGCTGTGCAGCAAATGGAACCCCGACGGATCGGACTCCGGAGCGCTTCCCATGTCCGCCGTACGGACATTCACCGTGAACGGCGCCACGCAGGTCGGCATCGAACTCGTACGGGTCGTGGCGAAAGTAGATTTCAGCTATACCGTGGCGGCCGATTTCAGGAATTCGCTCTCCGTACGTTCCGTACGTCTGTGCAACGTCCCGCGCTTCGCGGCGTTCTTCGGCGAAGGCCGCATCGACGCAGCCAAGGAGTGTGCAGCGACGGAAGCCGTTCCGGCGGGCAGCGACGGCTATTCCGCAGTCTACTACCTCCCGGAAAATCTGCAAGGCGAGAATACCTCGATTCCGGGACAGGAGCAGAAGGTTGAGTCCAACGCCCCGGAATATGCGACTTATATCCTGATCGAAGGCGAGGCGGACGGCCTGCATGTCGCCTATCGAATCTATCTGGGGGAGAACAACACCTCGGACTTCAACATTGTCCGCAACCGGGTCTACCGCGTCGAAGCACGGATTCTGGGCCGCAATACGGTGGATTGGCGGGTTGCGACCACCGAGGTGTCCGTGACGCCATTCGCCGAACGTCATGCACCCGGCAGAGCCGCCACGGCACAACTCCGGGTCGTCAGCACGAACAACGACCGGAACACCTGCTTTCTGACCTGCGAGCGGGAAGAGGGCGACGGCAATGCTACCCTGGACGGCGATCCGATCGTCTTCGGGGAGCCCTATCCGTTTCTCTCCGGTGACGGGGACCGAACCGTGGAGATCGCCTACGTGCAGCAGCGGGAGGGCGACGTACGGCTGCGCCTTGTCCTGACCGACGAAAACGGGCTGCATGCCGAGCGGGTGCTGCAAACGAACTACGCTCGCGAACCGCTGCGGGTATCCTTCACGCAGGACAGGACCGACCTGGCGGCACTCGACCGCGCTCGGGTAGATTTCACCGTCGCACAGGATGATTACGGCGGAACCTATACCGTGCAGGTCGAGGGCATTCCGACCCTGTTCCGGAATCCGATGGACGACATCGGGCCCGTCACGAGTTATACCGTGCCCGGGAACGGTACCTATTCATTGCGTATTCGTCCCGAGGCCGTCGGAGCGAATCCATACCGCCTTACCGTAACGGACGAGGCGGGCAACAGCGCCTTCTTCGATTCATCCGTAACGGGTGTCAAAACCGTTTCCTGCTTTACATTCTCGTTCAGTAAAACCTCGGGCGGCATCGAAGTCGTAGCGGAGGGGACCTATCCGGTTATGAACGATCTGACAATCACGGTAAAGCCTACGGTGAAAGTCTTATTGCGGGGCGAAGCGACCCGAACGCTGACCTGTACGATGAACGTGCATATCGAGGCGGACCGGATGAAAGGGCGCACCACAGCGACGCTCGATCTCGGAACTGGCTACACGGATTACACAGTGACGGATTACGAGACGGCTTTCTCCCGCATGGCGTCCGAGAACGGAATGGTCGAATATGCCGTACAATAATCTTCAAACAGACGGAACAAATGATAACGAAACGAATATTCATTACGGCGGCCTTGCTGCTTGCGGCCTTGTGGGGTGCACCCCGCAGGGCTGAGGCGCAAATCTTCGCCGTGAGGGCCAATGCCCTGGCGGCGCTGGTCGGCACGCTGAACGTCGGGGTCGAAACGGCCTTGACGGACAACTGGTCGCTGGAGCTGTCCGGCTACTGGAATCCGGTGAAAGCAGCATCTCTTTCGATGAACGTCCAGGCCGTGCAGCTCGGCGGCCGCTACTGGTTCTACGAATCCTTCGTCGGGCACTTTCTCGGACAGCACCTCACCTATGTCGGCTACGACCTCGGAAGCCGGACAAAACGCTATAAGGGTCATGCCTACGGCCTCGGTGTCAGCTACGGATATGCGTGGATGCTCTCCAAACGATGGAATATCGCTCTGGAAGCCGGCATCGGGCTTTACCGCACGAAGGACACGCGCCGCAATCCCACGGTCGGGGATTGGGAAGATGAATACATCTACCATTACCGACGTTGGACGCTGGCGCCGACGAAACTGGAAATCTCATTCAGCTATCTGTTTTAATGATGAATAAACGGAAAATTATCACTGCCGGAGCAATTCTCGGCTGCTGCCTATGGACGATGTTCGGCTGCTCGGTAGCCGGGCGGCTTCAACGGCATCGGACGACAGCCTCGCTCTCGCAGCTTTCCCGTGCCGAACGGCAGGAACGGCAGCAGGACTGCCGCCCGCAGGTCGTGAAGTTGCAACGTGACAGCAACACATTCTATCTCGCCCCGGTCGATACGCTTGCCGACGGAGAACGCGTCATGTCCGTTCAGATCGAACAGGTAACGGTCACCTCACGCATGCGGTCGATTCCCGAACGCAACGGGCGAGTCGTACTGGATTTCATCGTAACGCTTCCGAAACAGTTGTTGGGCCGCAGCCGAAGCATCGTTATCACACCGATACTTCACAAACCCGACGGGCGCATAGAACTCGAAGACTTGGTGATCCGCGGCGGACGCTTCTCGCTCCTGCAAGAACGCGACTATTGGCAGTACGAAACCTATGTCGAACGATTCCGCCCCGACACTGTGGGGCGTGAGGCGGCCTTTAACCGTTTCGTAAAGTTTCCCTACCCCGAGGACGTGCGGCTCGATTCGCTGGTCGAGGCAAGTACTACCATTACGTATTACTATTCCCAGGAGGTAAAAACCGACGAGACATCGAAGAAGATGCTTATTACTCTTCAAGGGCAGGTGCTGGCTGTGGACGACAGCGCCTACCGTCTGCCGCCGTCGGATACATTGAGCTACGTCATATCCTCGATGCTCTCCTTTGTCGATACCTTGCCGAGGTATCGCATCAAGGTCATCGACAAGTTCGTAACCGTCGAGGATCGCAATTACATTCAGTTCCTCGTGGGCGATACCCGCGTGGTCGATACATTGGGCGACAATCGACGGCAGCTGGACAAGATCACCGGCCTGATGCGGCAGATCGTCGAACAAAAGGAGTTTTTCGTCGATACCATCACGCTGACGGCAGCATCGTCTCCGGAGGGCGATTACCGCTTCAACGAACAACTTTCGCAAGGAAGGGCCGCGGCACTCAAACGCTACCTCGTCCGTCGATACGGCACAAGCATCGACACGGTGCTCACCGTGCGGTGGGTGGCCGAGGACTGGCCGGAACTGACAAACCGTATCCGTACAGACCGGGAGATCGTAAACCGCGAGGCCATTCTGGAGCTGATCGCTGCGGAGAAGAATCCCGACCGCAGGGAGCAGGCCATCCGGCAGCGGTTCCCCCAAGAGTATGCCTATATCCGCTCGGTAATCTACCCGCAGCTGCGGGCCGTGAATTTCCGCTACAATCTGCGCCGCAAGGGAATGGTCAAGGATACGATTCACACCACAGAGCTGGATACGGCATATGCTCGCGGCGTGGAGCTGTTGCAAAAACGCAAATACGCCAAGGCCTTGTACATTCTCAACGACTACAACGACCGCAATACGGTCGTCGCGAATTTGTCGCTGGATCACAACGAGCGGGCGCTGGAGCTGCTCGCCACGATGCCCGAAGATGCCGTGACGGAGTATCTGCGGGCCATCGCCTGCTCGCGGCTCGGACGTAAGGAGGAGGGCCGCCGCCATTTCCTCGAAGCATGCCGACGGGACGAACGGATGGAGTATCGAGGCAACCTCGATCCGGAGATTGCTGAACTGCTAAAAGAATAAGAATATGAGAAAACTAAGATTTTGGGCTATGGCCTTTTACTGTGTCCTTGCAATGATCGGCGTATTGGTCATTGCCGTATGGCTAACGGGATGCAACGTCTACGAACACGAAGAAGTCGAAATTAGACGTTGCCCGCAGGTGCAGGACACGATACTAATCCCCGGGTGGGACCATGTGGAGCAATAAGCCGACAGAACCGGCAACGATGTATAGTCGTTGCCGGTTCTGTGTCGAATTATCGGGCTTGCGGAACGAGCGGTCGGCAATAGGTCTTGTTCACCACCCGGTCGCGCATCAGCCGCATGTCGTTGAAGTTGCGCGAGATATTCTGGATAATTTCGATGTAGTTATCCGTACCGTCCGGCTTCTCGTAATAGAACGGCTTGATCGACACGCAGTTCTTGTGCTCGAACAACGTATTGAGCAGCGTGCGGTCCGAGTTGCCGCACGAGTGTCCCATGATGTATATTTGGAACGGAGCCGAATCGATGAACGAAAGCAATTTGCGGTAGTTGTCCGTCTCCAAATAACGAATGGATTTGATGTTCTTCAGATAATCGTTGTCATTCAATTTGGAAATCTCCTTGTAATCTTCGTCCAATTCATCCCCGTAACCGAAGATGATAGGATTCTTGTCGTTCCCCAACTCGCCGTGAATATGGTTGATTTGGAACTCCGAACCTTTCTGAATGTATAAATCCGCCGTACTCGTCGGGAAGAAGGAAATAATCAGGAACGGATTTGCTTTTATTTTTAATATTAGCTAAATGCTTCTCTAAATTATAAGGTGTTTCAATATTATCCGATGTTGGATCTGAAATATCTATAATACTGTTTCGATAATTGACTATCTCCAATTTGTCAATCAAAAAATGATAATCATAATTTTTTTGAATATTCTCAATATTAGAATCTTCTTGATCTATTTTATGACGTAAAAAATCATGGATGTTCTTCATCCCTTGATTCGATATATCCCTTATATCGAATGGCTCATAAATCGCCTTTTCGATGCAAGTGTTTTTCAATCCAGAACAGATTCGCTCATCTTGGATTTTCGTAAGATATGAAATTAATTTAGTTTTGATAGCTTCGAATTCCGAATCCAATTGTTGCGGCTCTTTATATATCTTATTTCCTTTCTGAGAAATCCCTGTCAGCTGCCTGTAATATTCATTCTCGATGTCAACCCAAGTTTTGGTTTCGAAAGCTTTATCTACAATCCCCAAAAATTGATTTGTATAGGAATATTTCATGTTACCGTCCTGAGAATCTGCATTTACCTTTTTTATTTTCTCAAGGGACATATCATTGCACTGATGATACTGTAAGAAATTTTGGATTGTAAGGGGATAACGTATAGAATGCAAATGAGTGGGAATATGAAGGTAAAATTGGCTTAACCCATCATCATCACTCTTAGAATCACATGAATAAAGACTTTTTATACGTGTTTTCCAATAGTCTTCAATAAAATTCTTATAGCTTGTCGGCAGCCCGTGCGCCAAATCGAAACCGTTACCGATAAGTATGATTCTGTTCATCATAATCTGCCATGTTTTAGGCTAAACAAAGTTAGACATTCTCACCATAGAAGACAAGACAATTTAACAGTTTACATACATATTTTTCCCACCCACTGGCCAGCAAAGATAGGCACGGCTCACGACACGGCAAGGCCATGAAGGTCTTGCCTACGGTCGTTCGCCGTGCCTTGTCTTTCTTTGCTGTCCGGGCGTTCCGGGCAGTGTAAAATATGATTGTTATGAAACTGCTGACAAAAGAAATCATCTCGAAATTCGAGAATCATCCGTTCCGTTCCCAAGAGGATAAAGGCTTCGATGCCGAAGTACTCGTCAAATACTTCAATCCGATGGGAGTCGGGACATGGCTCATTACGGAAGCCGAGCGTGAAGGCGAAGATTGGAGGCTTTTCGGATATTGCCACATACATGAATGGGAGTGGGGGTATCTGATGCTTTCCGAATTGGAATCGTTACGATTGCCGTTTGGACTGACTATCGAACGGGACATTCATTCAACCGGGAAAACGGTAAGGGACTTTTTGACTTGAGAATCGTCCGTATAGAAGATGAAGTTTATGCCGAGTATAGGAACCGGGCATCGACAGCACGAGCAGGAGGTTATATCTCCTGCTCGCTGCATTATCTCGTGGCTTGCACATAGTGGCTTTCCAACAACTTGTAAATCTCGGACTGAGGATAAAGTATCTTTCCGCCGATGGAAGTGTACGGTATTTGCCTGCTATCGCGATAATTCTGCAAGGAACGCTTGCTGATACCGAAAATGCCGCAGACCTCCTCGCCGGTAAGATAAACCTCGTTGCCGATTGCGGGACGGTGCGTGTCGATCAACATATCCACAACCTTGATAGCATGGACGATATGCCGACGCAGTTCTTTGAACTCTTGACTATTGCGGGTGATGATATCTTCGTTCATAGCGTCATACGTGTTTTATAAGATGCTGTTCCAATAAGCGGCGTATATCATCTTCCCGGAATAAGACTTTATTACCCAGGGCTGTATAGGGGATAACACCGCAAGAACGGTAATATTGCAGCGCGCGCTTGGTAATACTCAACGCCTTACACACATCTTCGATTGTCAGCCAGCGATTTGTGTGGGATTTCTCGGACAGACTATGCAAAGCGGATATCCGTTCCAGCAACCGCTGGATATGCGCCTGAAGATCGTTATAGGCACTCGTTTCAATCACAATACAATCCATAATGTTCATTTTAGCAGATTAACACTAAGACTGCAAGTTAATATCGCGTGGATATTCTCGATTGCGATGTCCGCTCCGGACCGCTCCAGTCCGCTATAAACGAATATTCAGAATTGTTTTTGATTAGTATTAAGAAAAGGGAGCCCTTGATGACCCAACCGGCACTGTAAAAAATTCGATTTGGTTAACTCACAGATTTTTACTATATTTCTATATGAGTTGTTTGACAAGGAAATTTGGTGTAAACGAATGATAACGATTTGTTACCAAATCATTTCCTCATTGCTCAGGAATCGGTCATATTGCTTGCAACTATATAAAATACAGCAATTTGATAATATTTCTTTATATCTCGGCATTTATTTTAAATTAACCATTTCCCAAATAAGTGTACGGTTCTCTTAGAAGAGACTATTCAACTAAATGCACTAACCATTCTAATCAAGTACCGTGCACTATGTGCACGTAGTCTCTGCTAAGATAAACAGCTTCTATGTGTATCTTTCGTTTCTCACGAATAAAAGCCAGACCTATTTAGCAAATATTCCTGTTATTATTTTGCTATTTTTTATTTGTCTCGCATTTGCATTTTACATTACAAGAAACGGGGCTGCCTAAAACTTGTTAGACTGCCCCATAAAAAAATAAGTTTAATCGTTGGATGTTGTCAATACTTTGAATTCATAAATTGGATCCCAACATATCGCCCAATTTTTTCCCGTCACTACAGTATTGATATAATATTTATCAAATTTGACAGGTGTATAATCATAGTAAAGACGTCCTATTTCTCCTTGCATATCTATTTTGCGTGCCATTCCTCGGATAATGATTTTACCAATGCCTTTGTTCGGCCTACTAACTAAGGTAGTCAATACGGATTTTAAATTGCTACCTCCCGAAGCCTCGCCATCAATGATATATTCAGGAGTTGACGACAGGTAAACATATTCAAGGTGTTTAAAATCGCTAAAATCGAAATTTTGAATCTGCGTATGATCTAAACTAATCTTTTTCAGATTTGGGCAATTCGAAATGGAAAGTCCTGTCCCGTTCAGAGAATAGTTCTGTTGCGGATCCACTGGCCACGGCTGAATTAATAGCGTATAAGGAGGGTCAATGACAATACTATCGGGAACAGTCGGACCGATGGGATCATCCGGATGCCACGGATAGGTAGGAATCGTATCAGGGCGCATAATAGTAAGGGACGGCTGTTCAAAAACCAACTCCTCAATGGGGCTCTTCTCCAACGACAACGACATATTCCTAATTTTCCTATCGACATCGGACAAGTCTACATCCATCGATTCCATATCCCATTTCGCGATGTAAGGAGTCGTAGCGAATACCTCCAAATTCTGACAATTATTGACCGTAACTGTCGAATTGCCGATTTGGGACAGATACAGCTCTTTCAAACATGCGTGATTTTCAAAGTTGAATTGCTGAGCTTTAAAGTTATCGCCGCCTCGTACCCGCACATACGAAAGCGCCTTATTCGGAACTTGAGGTTGGAAATTCAAATTCTCCATACCATCGCCTGTCCACAAATCAAAGCCTTGTAATGCATAACTTTCAGTGGGTGCTCCGTTGGTGGATTGCGCGATTTCGCTGATCGTAATATGATGGAGATTATTACCCGTATATTCATGTTCAAAAGTCACCGTATATGGAGTCTCGGCACCCTCCGGAATTGAGATATAACGAGTGTCTCCTATTACAAGCTCCCCGGTGTTCAAATAAATGATCAGATTCGACGATGTAGACAATGAAATACGGAATTTGCCACCCGTATAATCGAATTCTACCAATGGAACAATGTAGGATTCCTCTGGCAAAATCGGCTCTCCATAAAGTCTTGCAATAAACGCTTTATCCTGTTCCGAAAGCTCGGTCTTGTAATCCTCGTCGAATTCCACGACAGGAATATTTTGAGCGATCATTTCATAGAACGGCCACGACATTACGGAATTCGAATCATAACTATCCGTCTTCTCGATAAGAAATGCAGGAACATTCAACGGATCGAGCACCACTTTTTTCAACTCTTCCCACGAAATCAATCCATTCAATTCATACTCCCAATATTCGCGAATCGCCTCTTCGTCGATATTCCCATTCGCATCGGTAATCCACTCCGGAGTGAAATCCGGGTGCCGGAATTCCAGTTCGAGACCGAGCGTCTGCCCGAATGCACGCAAAACATCGCTGCGCTTGGCTGCATCCGACGCCCGACGCCATTGTGAAAAATGCACCGTAGCTTCATCCTGCTTATCATAGACTTGCAGATGATCGGTTCCGGTCAGCGCCCAACTCGACGACATGCCTTTTACATAATCGAAACCTACACGAATCAGCGCATCTTGATCATCCTCCACAAAGTGGAACTTGACATTCGCATGTTTCTCCCACTCCGGAGCTACATCTTTGACAAACTGCCGATAACGCTCCGTACCATTCAGAAATTTTACGGTCAAGTTCTTTTCGGCTATGGGCCGGGACCAGATTTTTGACGAATTGGCAACGCCGCGTGTTTCCGGAGTTGCGTTGTCCAGGGTCATCCAGCCGTAGAAATGCGGCGCGATCTCCGTTTTGTCTGGTGAATTGCCCGGGCTGTTCATTCCGTCTCTGCTGCATGCACACAGTGCAAAGAGAACAACAGCTAAAAACAATAGCTTTTTCATAAAAATGATTTTAGGTTAATAAATTGATCGGTATCTACACATCATTGTGTATTCAAAAATTAGTTTTCGCCGATAAATACCGGCGGGCAGTGTTTGTATATGGCCTTGGACGGAACCTGGAGAACTTCAAGCTCAGCCCTTGTTGGCGGAACATCCTTTTCCAGGAACTTCTCGAACGTGTATTCCTCGCCGGCCAAGGTAAGAATGCGACGGACAATTAACTCACGACCGAATGCCCCGAAGTCGTTTCCTGATGTATTCATGATTCCGGCCCGTACAGAACGCCATATTCCTATAGGGAAACAATCTCCTCCTACAAATATTCCGATTTCCGGATAACGAGGATACCCAATCAGGTGCGCCCAAGGAACGGACTTTGGATCATTGGTCAGCGAAACATTCAAATAAAAATTCGATTTTTGATAAGATCGTAACCGGTTCTTTTCCGGCTCTGTCATCTCTCGCATGTGTTCTTCGTCCGGCTTCGTATATTCATCTGCGAGCAATCCGAATCCATGGCCGATGCCCTCATGAAGAGTCAAGAACTTGGTGAATGGTCGACCCCCATATAGAATACCCACATAGGGATATCCGCGCGATTCACTCAAGGACATATAGGTAACTCTACCCACTTTACCCATATCGCCATTAACGATGATAACCGGGAATTTGGGTGCAGGTGTTTGTATCGTCTCTACATATCTATTGACCATATACGTATTGGCATCGAGTCCCGTAGATGTGCTCGATGAAAATCTTGTCGACAATGCACTGTTGGAACTATATCCGATCTGACGTTTTTTCGACACTGCATATACCATATATACATTGAAATACTCCCGATAGGTTTTCGTCGGCTCGATCGAGAAATACGACTCCATGACAAACTCCATCGCATGGCGGTAATAACCCGTCTCGATATCGATATCCGTAAAGAAATCGCCGATCAGCACAAGGTCGATACCCTTGCCCTTGGACGCCTGCTGCAACTGCTCCGTTCGCTTGTTCATCGAATAGTCTTTACTCTCGTAGGTGCATTCTCCGAAAGTCTTGTAACAAATATAATTCATATGACTGGCATACTGGAACTCATGATTTACCAGGTCGAATGTTATCGGATCATCGTCTACTCGATCGGGGGCATTGCCCCAAGCCTCGTTGTGAATGTCCTCTTTCAATACCCCTTCTTGGTCGAAAACCAGATAACTCGGATAAGGCTCCGTCGGCAGCACAATGCGCCGCCCTTGGGCATCGGCATAGTCCGCAACGACCGGCCATGCGACCTCGTGCGCAGTCAGGTACTGCTCGGCGGCTCGCCGGTACTCTTCGCCTTCGGGAATAATGGCCACGACGGCAAATCCCTGGGCTCCGTATAACGTATGGTAGCGGCGCACCGAGCGCTCGGCGAACCTCCGCGAATCCTCGTCCGTCGGGTCCCATGCCAGCAGCATCGTCAGCTTGTTCCGGCTGCAAAATGCGCGGATGCTCTCCTGCGCGCCGGTCCGCAGATCCGTGAACGAGAACTCCGGAACATGAATCGCTTTCGAATATTTGATCCCACCGGGGTAGTACTGCCGCACCAGCTGCATCGCCAAACGGTTCCACTCGGGGTGGTTCATGATACAGTCGTCGACATCGCCGTGCATCTGGTTTCCGTTGAAGTGCAGCTCCACCGTCCGGCCGTTCTCGAACAAAGGTGCCCAGCTCTTGTACGACACCCAGCACTGCAACTCGTTGTACGACAGATCGACCCGCCGCAGCCGGCGCATGTTCTTCAGCTCCAGCGTACTTCCGTGCTGCGATTTCAGCCTGTTGCGGCTCAGGTCGATCTCCTCCAGGTTCGTCAGCTGGTCCAGGTCGCTGTGCTCCGGTTCCGAGAAATCATCCGGTGCGTAGGTCAGGTAGCCGTCCAGCTCGTTACGACTCAGGTCCAGAATCCGCAGCTCCGTCAGTTGCGCGATCGCGTGCGCCAGTTCGCCCCGCAGGTTGTTCTGCGGCAGACGCAGCTCCGTGACGTGCCCCTCCGCATCGGTCGCAACACCGTACCATTCGTCCAGCGGACGGTTGCTGCACCAGTTGTCGCTGCGCGTCCACCCCGCGCCCTGAGCCGCGCGGTAGATGGCCACCAACGCCGTGCGTTCCGGATTCGGGTCCTCCCACGCTGCCTGAACGACCGTCACCTCGTCCTGCAGGTCGCTCGCAAGGTCCTTGAACACGATCGTCGCCGTGCGCTCCTGCGCTACCGTATTGGCCGCAACTGTGAAACGGTGTTTCCGACTTGTCAGGCCCGGTTCGGCACGCGTGCCCTCGGCCGGTTCGAGCCACTCCCCGCCCGCCGAGACCTCCGCGTCGTACTCCACGTTGGCCTGAATCTCCACCGCAAAGGTCTGCTCCTCCGAGTCGAGCTCGACGCGATTCCCGCTGGCGATAATCGCATTGCGCTTGAGCTGCGTGATCTCGACCGACCGTTCGAGCGACGTCGTGCGGACCGACAACGTGAAACTCCGGCCGATATAGGCTTTGTTCTCGTCGACACGGAGCGTAATGGGCAGGTTCTCTCCTGCATCTCCCGATGTGGGGCTGACATGGAACCAGCCGTCGGGGCTCCCCTCCTGCGCTACGGCCGCAAGGGTCCAGGGTTCGTTGGCCGATAGTCGGAGCGTAGCCGTACTGCCGGAGGCAGCTATCGGCGGCAGCTCGGAATCAAGGGCCAGCATGGGCTTGACCGGTTCGACGGGTTTCACCGGCTCGTCGATATCTTTGCTCGAACTGCAACCTGCGAATTGGACTGATAGCAGGACGACGGCAATAACATAAAACAGAGCGACGAGATGACGATGGATAACAGACGCGGACTTCATGATTTTCAGAGATGTTTATTGCACAATAAACAAAATAATTTTCATATAAACAAATATATTATTGCATTTTAATACTAAAAACGATCAGTTTCGAATAAATGAGACAGGCGAATGGTGCCGGATACGCTTTTCCAACTCTTCTACGGCATGCTTGCGGAGGGTGCGAACAAGGCGTACCAGTGCCGTTCGCTGAGAAACGACGAAGACGATGTGCCTTCGGGCTGCCGCTGGCGACGGCACATACTGATACCATCGGCGCACACACGGGCTTTATACGACCTGACGAACTGTTCGGTTTTTAGATATAGGACATGGGGCCGGGACGTGCAATACGGTTTTTAAACCACCTATGAATATGTCTTGCTTCAGTCCTCTATAAACGAAAATTCAGAATTGTTTTCCGACAATATTAAGAAAGGGAAAAACTTAATGGCCGATCCTGCACTGTAAAAATAGATTTGGTTAAATCTTGGATTTTCCGTATATTTGCATATGAGTTGTTTGACAAGGAAATTTGGTGTAAACGAATGATAACGATTTGTTGCCAAATCATTACCTCATCGCTCAGGAATCGGTTTTAGCACTTGCAACTATCTGAATTATATCTAAAAGCTAAAAATCTGTTTTATATCAAACGATACCCGCATTAAAACCATTTCAGTAAAACACCCTTCTGTCGGATATTCGTGGACGAAGTGGCATAAATTTATCGGACAATTCATAATGGAATAATATGATGATGAAACGATTTTGTACATCGACATTGTCGTTACTCGCCGTGACGGCAGGTTATGGTTGGCCTATGGCAGACTATATGATATAAAGAACAGTCTGAATGATCTGAAAATCGCAGTTGTTTTCCATAAGAGTCCCCCGATAGCGATGCAAAAAAACGGGAAAGTCGATGGTAAAATGGTTCTGTATTTTAACAACGGCCGCCTGTTCGAAATTTATAGATTCTAAAAAGTGCGAGGTCTTTATTCTCTCTCGAATCAGGCTGCCGGATAGTACGGCAGCCTGTTTTCAGCCGCAAATTCTGCCGAACATTTTGCGGCGGGGCACGAAAAAAGCACCTACACAGCGTGTAAGTGCTCGAAATTCTCAGTGGACCCAGAGGGGCATGATCCCACGACCTTCGGATTATGAGTCCGCTGCTCTAACCGACTGAGCTATGGGTCCG
>CAXHRY010000012.1:0-95541 GCA_964018965.1 uncultured Alistipes sp. | reverse complement strand
TCACCGTACCCTTGTATTGCTGGAGATGTTGTTCGAGCCAGTCGATCGACTCGGCGTCGAGGTGGTTGGTCGGCTCGTCCAGCAGCAGCACATCGGGCTGCTGCAACAGCAGGCGGCACAATGCCACACGACGCCGCTCGCCGCCCGAAAGGTGGGCCACCGACTCATCGGGGTCGGGGCAGCGGAGCGCGTCCATCGCACGTTCGAGCACGCTGTCCAGCTCCCAGCCGTTGCAGTGGTCGATCTGTTCGTAAACCACGCCCTGACGCTCGATCAAGGCCGCCATCTCGTCGTCCGACATCGGCTCGCAGAGCTTCATGTTGATCTCTTCGTACTCCTTGAGCAGCGCCACCGTCGCAGCGCAGCCCTCCTCGACCACTTCGCGCACGGTCTTCTTGTCGTCCAGCTTGGGCTCCTGCTCCAGATAGCCGACCGTATAACCGGGCGAGAAGACCACTTCGCCCTGGAAATTCTTGTCGATTCCGGCGATGATCTTCATGAGGGTCGATTTACCCGAGCCGTTCAGACCGATGATACCGATCTTGGCGCCGTAGAAAAACGAGAGGTAGATGTTGTTGAGAACCTTTTTCTGATTGGTGAACGTCTTCGAGACACCCACCATCGAAAAGATGATTTTTTCGTCTGCCATATCTTCAATTCAGCTTTTGTTTCGGATTTTCGCAAAGATACGACATCCCGCCGAAAAAGCGAAATAAAAGCGCGAAATTCGAATTTCCCGTTTTTTTCGATATCTTTGCAAGAAATCGAAACACACCGTCATGAACCGATTCTTCCTACTTTTCGCCATGCTGCTCCTCAGCATGCCCCTATCGGCCCAGGAAGCCGACCGAATGGCGAGCTTCCAGGGAGCGACTTCACCGCAAGAGTCCCTCGCGCGATTCCGCGAATGGTTCCGCACCGCCTACGCCAAAGAACTGCGTCTCTACAAGAAACACAGCGGCAATCCGGAGCCCGAGCTCAAAGATGCGATCGTGCAGTTCTACATCGACACGCTGGGACGCCCCCACTTCCTCGGCTCGAAACCCGAAGGACTGAGCGGTCCCCAGGTCGAGATTCTGAAAACCGCTTTCAACCGATCGCCGTCGTGGACTCCGGCGGTACAGAAGGGGCGCAAGGTGAAGATCAAATACGTCCTGCCGGTCGAACACCGGCTATGACGCATAAACAATCCGCCCCGGTTCGACGCAGCGTCGAGCCGGGGCGGATTTCAAGAATCAATAGTTCTCTTTGCGCGGTTCGAAGTAGGCCTGCGGATGCAGGCAGGCAGGGCAGAGCTTCGGAGCCGCCTCGGCCTCGACGATGTAGCCGCAGTTGCGGCACTGCCACCAGATTTTTCCGTCTCGCCGGAAGAAATCGCCGTCCGTCAGACGGCTCAGCAATTTCAGATAGCGGCGCTCGTGTTCGGACTCCACCGAAGCGATCGCCTTGAATGCTGCGGCGACCTCCGGAAATCCCTCGTCCAGGGCCGTCTGTCCGAAATCACGGTAGAGAACATCCCACTCCTCGCGCTCACCCCGGGCTGCCGCCAACAGATTTTCCGCCGTCGTTCCGATCGGACCGGCAGGGTAGCTGGCCGTGATGGTCACGTCCCCGCCTTCGAGGAACTTGAAAAAACGCTTGGCATGTTCCTTCTCCTGATCGGCGGTCTCCAGGAAAATGGCAGCGATCTGTTCGTATCCCTCCTTCTTCGCCTTGCTGGCGAAGAAACTATAACGGCTGCGGGCCTGGCTCTCGCCGGCGAAAGCTTTCAGCAGATTCTGTTCGGTCTGCGTACCTTTGATACTTTTTCCCATGATGGTCGATTTTGTTTGCATCGAACGAAACTGCAAAATTCGGGGCATTCCTGCCCGCAGACCGGTCTGCGGGCCGCACGCTGCAATCATAGGCCCTTTCCGAACAACAACGCTTCGGTATCCTCGCGAAAAAGCCGATAGGCCGCAGGCAACGCCATCGTATCCGCCGCTTCGGGCGGCAGAATCCGGTAACCGGGCATCGCCACCCACACGGGCACGATCTCCGTACGGTACTCCATGCGTCCGTCGGGATGTTTCGTCGCGACGATCTCGGCCAACACGCCCCCGTCGCAGTAACGTTTGCGCTGGTTGGAGACCAGATTCCCCAGCGAATAGAGCACCACCGATGCCGAATCGGCCTCATAGGGCTGCACGACATGCGGATGGCTGCCGACGATCAAATCGACGCCATGACGTTTCAAGAAGGTAGCCAAACTACGCTGTTCACGGTTCGCACGCCGCTCGTATTCGTTGCCCCAATGGATGCACACGGCGATGCAGTCGGGAGACACTTCCCGGGCCCGGGCCAGATCGTCCGCCATGCGTACGGTGTCGATCCCGTTGACAAGCACCCCCTCGGGGACCGGAATGCCGTTGGTGCCGTAGGTATAGTTCAACAAAGCGAGTTTGATGCCGCCGCACCGGAGGTAAAGCGGATTATTGCGCTTGTAATCCGTCGAATCCCGAAAGACTCCCGTATGACGGATTCCGCACCGATCGAGTTCTTCGACCGTCGTGCGAATGCCCGCCGCACCGCCGTCGCAGCAATGGTTGTTGGCCAGCACGGCGACATCCGTATGCGCAGCGCGCATGGCATCGGCCAACGCCGTCGGAGAACGGAACATCGGATAACCGGTATAACAATCGGAACGGGTCAGCGTCGTCTCGAGGTTGAGCACCACCAGATCGGCCCGGCGGAAGCGGGGTACGAGCGCGGCGAAAACTTCCGAATAGTCGAATCCCTCGCCGCGACGAGCAGCCGTAACCTGTGGAAGATGTTGCATGACGTCGCCCCCGAAAACCAGTCGGGCAGTCTCCGGTTGCGCAGCACTCCGTACCGGCGGCGTCTGCGGCTTCACCGCAGGGCGACAACCGACGAGGCCCAACACGACTCCGAGAAACAACAGCCCGCGCATCGGATCACTTTTTGCGGCGCGGATTCTCCGGAAACCACCCCTTTTCGACACGGTGGCGTTGCTCGAACAACTCGCCGATGGACCAGAACGACGATGCTCCCCAGACGGCCAGCAAGGTCGACCACACGACGTGACGCACCGCGACCGACAATGCGACGCAAGCCACGCCCATCAGCAGAAAAAGCGGCCAGATCCTGATACCGAAATAGTACTCGCCTTTGATTACCATAGGATGGAACAGACCGATAATCAAAAAAGTAGCACCGCCGATCAGTAGGCCTGTGAGATTATATTGCGCAATGAATTCCATAATTTTCAAATTTCAGCGGTAAAGGTACGAATAAGCGAATGCAAAAGCAAGCCCATCCGACAACAAAAAACCTCCGCCGAAGCGGAGGCCCAAAGATCCTGCGGAAGACGGAACGGCATCGCGGCACCGGACTGCGATACGAGCCGCCATAGGGATCAGAAATTGTACTGTACCATCACGTTGACGCGATTGGCATGGTTGTGTTCGTTCGACATGTTCTTGCGCGTACCGTAAAGGTATTCGGCTGCGAGGCGGCAACGAGGCGTAAGCGAATAGAAGATGTTACCGAAAATGTACTGGCCGAACTTGTATTCGTCGTCGGAGTAATAGCCGTGGTTACGCTCGACATTGACGTTCGAATAACCGCCCGACACGAACAGACGCGGCGAAAGATTGATCTGTCCGGCAGCCTGCCAACCCCACATGGGCATGGTCTGGATCTTCGCAGGATTCTGCGGATTGGGCGTGAAATCGAGGCCCGAACCGGTCAGATCCTGAAGATACGGGGTGATGCCTTCGCCGTAAACACCGTTCATGAACAGACGCAACCAGTTGCAAACCTTGATGCGACCGCTGAACTGCGCACCCCAACCGAGCAGAGACGTATTCTTGTCCGTACCCAGATTGCGGATGTACATGTTACGAACGACACCCGACGCACGGATATGGCTTTCGCGATCGTTGCCCCACGACAACTGCAAATAAGCCGGGAAGTCGGGCATACGCTGATGCAGACGGGCGAAATTGTCGTTGTAGGTACCGCTCACCTCGGGCACCTCGGCAGCGACGCCGAACGTCAGTCGGTCGCGGGCGAACGTCACTTCGTAACGGAGCATCGTAGCGAAGTTGAAATTATAGGCGTTCGGGCCCTGGAAATCGATGGTCGTCGGTGCAGCCTGGATGTCGCAGAAGGTCGTCACGTCGCGACCGAAGGTGAAGCCCAGGAAGTTGACGTAAGCCGAACGCACGCGCGGCGTATAGCTGCCCTCGGCACCGCCGCGGAAATCCACATCGAAGAATACGGTCACACGGCCCAACGCATTGGTGTTGGCGATCGACTTCAGGAAGACGCGCGAGGTCGAAGCATCCATCGTGAATTTCTGGCGCGTGTTGTAATTGCCCGGAATCGGAATGTCGTAAGGCACGAAGTCGATGTTGTTCGTGATGCCTTTGAATCCGTAAGCCGCGCGCAACTCGACGATACCGCCCACGGCGAAGGAGAAGCGGTTGTTCTTCGAAGTGAACACGAACTGCGGTTTCTCGACCTGCTGGAAGCCGGGGCGGTGCGTGTCGATGTAGTCCTGCGTGGCGTTGGTTACCGCCATGCGGTTCAGTGCGGCAGCCTGCCGGGCATCGCAGCAGCAATCGGAGACGTTTTCCACCTCGTTCACGGAGATGAGATAGACCGTCGGTTCATAATCGCCGTTCCGGACGTTTCCGGTGTAGCTTTGAGCGGAAGCAGCAGTCGCAAACAGCAGAGCTACAATCAAAAGTCTAAATGTTTTCATAAGCCGAATAAATTGGTTTTATTAACAGTCTTGCTTGTTTTGTTTTTGGGACACAGCGAGTTAATATTCGATGGGGTTTTAGCAAGTTGTATGCCAAATAATAACGCGACAAAAACCAAAAATGATTATCTTTGCTCCGGTGTTATCGAGGGAACCCCAACGAAACCTCATGCTACCGAAAGCACAACCAATTGATTTACCGCAAAATACATTCATTAAGATTCAATAAGAGATGTCGGAGCACGCTGTTTTGGCAGCGATCGTGCACCGGTTACGCAACGACGCCGTAACGAAACGGCTCGAACGACCGCTGCCGGTACTGGTACGGCTCCCTAATTAAAATAAGGTATATGTTATTGTTTATCGTCATACCGCTCCTCGGGCTCACGGTTGCCGTGGGCGACTATCTGCATTGGCGCCGCCGCGTGTATCCGACTTCCGTCCGTCGTATCGCCGCAGCGATCTGGTACGCCGCGACCGACATGATTCCGCTGCTCATCACAATCACGGGGTGGCTGCAGAAAGACAACTCGACGGAGTATCTGGCTACGGTCATGTGGGCCGTTTGGATATGGATGGTTACCGCGCTGCCTCGCCTGGCGACCTATCTCTTCGATACGCTGTATTGGCACCGGACGGGAAAAATTGCCGGTGCGGTCGTGATCGTATTGCTGATCTGGGGGGCGACGCTCGGCCGCACGACGTTACGGATCGATCGGGTAGAGGTCTGCTCCCGGAATCTGCCCGCAGGTTTCGACGGCATGCGGATCGTCCAGTTGTCGGACATCCACCTGGGCACGATCGTCCGCCTCGAACGCGAACTTGCACGGATCATAGATTCCGTCAACGCGCTGCACCCCGAAGCGGTATTCTTCACGGGCGACCTGGTCAACATCCGCTCCTCGGAACTCGATGCCCGGGCCGCACGGCTGCTCGGAGCCATCGAAGCTCCGGTCTACTCGGTTATGGGCAACCACGATGCAGGAATCTATATCAAGGATACGATCGCCCTGCCGCAGCAGCAAAGTCTCGCGGAGGTCATCGAACGACAACGCGCCCTGGGCTGGCACGTTCTCGACGATGAAAGCATCTACCTCCATCGGAACGGCGACAGCATCTCGCTTTCGGGAATCTCATTCGATCCCGTCCTGCGCGAACGACAGCACGACAACGACCTGGAAGTCGGGCAACAGCTTGCCCGAGTCTACCGCGACACTCCCGACTCGCTCTACAACCTGACCCTGGTGCATCTGCCGCAATTGTGGGATCAGATACGCACGGCAGGTTACGGCGATCTGACACTCTCCGGACACGTACATTCCATGCAAACGAAAATCCGGCTGGGCTCTTGGTCGTGGTCTCCCGCCGCATGGCTCTACGACCGATGGAGCGGCCCCTATACGGAAGACGGCAGTACATTATATATAAATGACGGCACGGGCTGCGTCGGCTTTCCGATGCGCCTGGGTGCCTGGCCCGAAATTACGCTCATAACCCTGAAACGATGCGAATAACGCTTTCCGCCGCGGTTACGGCCGACGGCTATCTGGACGACGACTCTCCCGAGCGGCTGATCGTCTCCACGCCCGAGGATTGGGAGGAGGTGCACCGTTTGCGTGCCGTGCACGACGCGATCCTGGTCGGTGCCGAGACACTCCGACGCGATGATCCGGCCTTGCTCCTGCGCAACGAATCGTACCGCGAAAGCCGCCGAGCCCGAGGTCTTCGCCCCGATATCGCGAAAGTCACCCTCACACGCAGCGGCACGCTGTCGCCCGCGATGCGGTTCTTCACGGAGGGCGATGCGGAACGTTATGTCTTCGCTGCGACGCCGCTTCCGGAACTCGACGCTACTGCCGAGGTGATCGTCGCCGACGAGCCGATCACGGCGGCCTGGATCGTCACCGAACTCGAAAAACGCGGCATCCGATCGCTCTTCGTCGAAGGCGGAGCGCAGATTCTGCGGATGTTTCTCGAAGAACGCCAAGCCGATACGCTGCGTTTAGCCGTCAATCCGTCGTTGCGCATCGGGACGGAACACGGCGGAGCAGCGTTCCGATTCACGCCTCCGGCAGACACGCCCGTCGTCCGGGAATATCCCGGCGGCATGCAGGTCGCAACCTACCGGCTACGGGAGTCCGGATACACGGAGGAAGAGGACTTGAAATTTTTGCGGTTGGCCATCGAGGCGAGCCGCCGATGCCTCCCGAGTGCGACCTCTTACAGCGTAGGTGCTGTGGTCGTCGCTCGCGACGGCAGTATTTTCACGGGCTATACACACGAGACCTCCCCGACGCACCACGCCGAGCAGGAGGCCATCGCTAAGGCACTCGCAGCGGGTGCCGAATTGCGCGGTGCGGCAATCTACTCCTCGATGGAACCCTGTTCCACCCGCAAAAGCGAACCGGAAAGCTGCTCGGCCCTGATTATCCGGCTCGGCTTCGCGCGCGCAGTCTTCGCCCTCTACGAACCCGACTGTTTCGTCAGCTGCCGCGGCGCTCTGAACATGCGCCTGGCCGGCGTCGACGTCCGCTGTTACCCGGCCCTGGCCGAGGAGGTGCGCACCGTCAACGGCCATCTATGGCGGTAAAGAGGCGCAATTTGTGTCCATAAGGACCTAATTTTGGCCTAAACGTCCGGAAAGTCATTCGAATTTTACGGAATCGTCATATCTTTGTCCCATAAACGGATCGGAACCGCGACCTCCACGAAAAAGGAGTGGCTATTCCGATAAAATTCGTGCATTTTCATGAATACAGCGATCAAAACCGCAGCAGCCGTCCTCGCACTGACTGGCTCGCTGCAACTCGCGGCACAACCCGTAGGGCGCACGCTTTCGCTCGAAGAAGCTATCTCCGTAGCACTGAACGAAAATCCCGCGATGAAAGCCGCCGCATACGAAGCGAAGGCCGCCGACCAGGAACGTCGGGCAGCCATCGGTTTACGCATGCCGCAAATCGGAGTCACAGGAGCCTACGTATACATGGCCAAGGACATCGGATTCGATTTCAACGAAATGAAAGGCCCGGCAAAAGACCTGACCGGAAAAATACTCGGAAGCGGAATGGTGCCGCCCGAATTGATTCCGTCGATCCAGGGACTGCTCAATCCGATCATGAATGCGGATTGGTTTCTGACACTCCAGGACCGCAGCCTGGGGTTCGTGGGAGGCGAAGTCACTGTGCCGATCTGGCTGGGCGGCAAGATCAATGCGGCGAACCGCGCCGCGAAGATCAATCTGCGCACCGCAGCGGCTCAGGGCGACCAGACGCGTAATGCTTTGATCTCCGAACTGGTCGAACGCTATTTCGGACTGGCGCTGGCACGGCAAGTCGTCGAGGTGCGCCGCATGGTCGTCGACGGCGTGCGGCACCATCTCCAAGATGCCGTGGCATTGGAGCAAAACGGCATGATCGCCCGCAGCGAACGTCTCTACGTCGAATTCAAGATGGCCGAGGCCGAACGCGAGCTGGCCAATGCGCAATTGCAGGCCGAAACCATTGCGAGCGCCCTGGCCAATACGCTGGGCGGCGACGCCGAATGGGAACCCGTAACGGCGATGTTCCTCGTCGAGGGTATCGAGCCGCTGGCGCATTATCAGGCGCTCGCCGAAGCACGCAACCCGTTGTTGAACCAGGTCGACCTGAAACGGCAATTGGCCGAGGAGGGCGTACGCCTGCAACGTTCGGCATTCCTGCCGCAAGTCGCAGCGATGGGCGGCGGATCGTTCTACAACTACCAGGTCACCGGACTGGTACCGCGCTGGGCCGTGGGTGTGGGCGTGAGCATCAAGTTATTCGACGGTCTGAATCGCGAATACAAATATTCGGCAGCCAAACAGACCGTGCGTCGGGTCGGCGAGTTGCAGACCAAGGCTGAGCAGGATATCGCCGTGCTGGTCGAGAAGCTCTACAACCAGATGCTCAACTACCGCAACCAGATGACCTCGATCGATGCGTCGCTCTCGTTCGCCGAGGAGTATCTTCGCATGAAGAACGCCGCGTTCCTCGAAGGCATGGCCTCGTCGTCGGATCTGATCGATGCGGAACTGAATCTGGCTGGCATCCGCACCGAACGTCTCCAGGCAGCTTACCGGTTCGACCTGTTGCTGGCCCAGTTGCTCGAAGCAGCCGGAAGCAGCGACGATTTCGCAGCCTACGCACGCCGCAGCGATGCACGTGCAATCTATTTCGATAAAAAATAAAACACCATAACGTCATGAAACGCAAAAACATTCTCGGAATCGTCGTAGCCGCCGTCGTCATCGTCCTGTCGGTGGTGCTGATTAGCCGGTATCTCACCAAACGCACCCCGACGCTGCTCCAGGGTACGGTCGAATGCACGACTTACAAAGCTTCTTCGAAAGTTCCCGGACGGATCGAATCGATGAAGGTCTCCGAAGGCGAGCACGTGGAAAAGGGCCAACTGCTCTACATGCTCTCGACCCCGGAGCTCGACGCCAAACTGCAGCAGGCCGAGGCCGTGAAGAGTGCGGCTTCGGCGCTGGACGCCGCAGCCGTAGCGGGTGCCCGCATTCAGCAGATCGAAGCCGCACTGAACATGTGGCAAAAGGCCCAGGCCGGACTCGAACTGGCCCGAAAGACCTTCGAGCGAGTAAAAAATCTCTATGACCAGGGAGTCGTTCCGGCACAGAAGCTCGACGAAGCATCGGCCAACTACGAAGCGATGAAGGCCACGGCTCAGGCAGCCAAAGCACAATACGACATGGCAGCCGACGGCGCCCGCAAAGAGGACAAATTGGCCGCAGCCGCCAAAGTGCGCCAGGCCGAAGGTGCGGTCAACGAAGTCGAATCCTATATCGAAGATGCCATGGTCTATTCGCCTGTCACGGGCGAAGTCTCGACCGTGATCGCCGAACAGGGCGAATTGATCGGCAGCGGGTATCCCGTCGTCGCCATCCTCGACATGTCGGATATTTGGGTGACATTCAACATCAAGGAGACGCTGATGCCCAAAATCGCAATGGGCACGCGCATGAACGGTTACGTCCCGGCACTCGACCGCAACATCGAGTTCGAAGTGAGCTACATCGCTCCGCAGGCCGACTTCGCCACCTGGGCGGCAACCCGCACGCAGGGAGGTTTCGACATTCGGACCTTCGCCGTGAAAGTCAAGCCCACGGAACCCGCCGAACGGCTGCGTCCGGGAATGAGCGTATTGATCGACTGGGACAAGATCGAATAGAAGACGATGGAATTTCTGCGTAAAACGGGGGCTGTCGCCCGACGTGAACTGAGCCGCATCGCACGGCAGCCGATGTATATCGTGCTGCTGTTGGTGCTGCCGCTCGTTTCGTTCGCCTTTTTCGCCCTGCTTTTCAACAAAGGCGTCGCCCGCGACATTCCGATCGCCATTCTCGACGAAGACCATACGACCCTCTCACGCAAAGTCGCACAGATGATCGAGGATACCCCGACTGCCCTGGTCGCCTACGACTTACAGGATATGGACCAAGGCGAACGACTCATGCGCGAAGGAAAGATCATGGCGATCGTCCGGATACCGGATTTCTTCGAAAAAAACATACTGAGCAACAGCCAGACCAACATCGAAAACTATGTCTCCGGCACGAACATCACGGTCAACGGTCTGCTGTCGAAAGATATCCAGACAGCCGTCACGACCTTCACGGCCGGCATCCAGATCCAGTTGCTCACCAAACAGGGTCTTACCGAACGCCAGGCCATGGCCCAGCTGATGCCCGTACGGTTCAGCCGTCACGTATTGTTCAATCCCTATATCAATTACAGCTATTACCTCTCGCCGAGCTTCATGCCGATGATGCTGTTGATTTTCGTGGTGTTGGTCACGGTATTCAGCATCGGAAGCGAACTCAAATACGCTACGGCACGTGAATGGCTCCGCACGGCGGACGATTCCGTTTGGGCGGCATTGCTCGGCAAAACGCTCCCCATAGCGTTGACCATGTTTCTCATGTCGCTGGCGATGCTGCTCATCATCTTCAAGGTGGTCGGAACACCGCTCAACGGTTCGCTGACGATCATTCTGCTGGGCACACTGCTTTTCATCCTCAGCTACCAGTCGATCGCGGTGCTGATCGTTTCGCTCATGGCGAACATGCGTCTTTCGCTCTCGCTCGGCGGAGGATATTCGGTCCTCGCCTTCACCTTCTCGGGACTTACCTTCCCCGTGATGGCCATGTGGCCCGCGATGCGTGCGATCAGCAAGTTGTTTCCGTTCACCTACTACACGGACATTTTCGTGGATCAGATGCTCCGCGGTGCTCCCGTACGTTGTTCGTTGCCCGACGTAGGATGTCTGGCCTTATTCGTCGTTTTACCGCTCCTGTGTCTGCCGCGCCTGCGGCAGGTCTGCACGGAGGAAAAATTCTGGGGGAGATTATAACCGATGAGCCGTCTTTCGAAACAGTTAAAATCTTACGGACAACAATTTACATCCGTTATCCGCAACGAATACCGTGCGATCTTCACGGACGACGGGGCGTTGCTGATCTTGGTTTTCGCACTGATCATCTATGCCACGGTCTACTCGCTGGCCTATGGTCCGCAAGTATTGCGCAACGTTCCGATCGGTGTGGTGGACGAATGCCGCACACCGACGAGCCGCAGCCTGATCGACACCTTCGATGCCGGTCCCAACACCTACGTAGCCTACGAACCGACGGATATGGTCGAAGCCGAGCGAATGTTCTACGACCGCGATATCTACGGCATCGTCTATATCCCTGCCGACTACGAAAAACGGTTGTACGGCGGCCAACAGGCAGTCGTAGCCATCTATTGCGATGCGAGTTACTTCCTGATGTACCGACAGGTATTTCAGGAATTAGTGACCTCGATCGGCACGACGGGCGCAATGGTCGAATTCCAGCGGCTGATCGCCAAGGGGGCCAACATCCCCCAGGCCCAGGCTACGACACAGCCCGTAATCTATCAGTCGCACAACCTGTTCAACCCCTATCTGGGCTACGGCACCTTCGTCATGCCCGCCGTGATCCTGCTCATCATCCAGCAGACGCTGCTGATCGGCATCGGCATGATCGGCGGGACCTGGCGCGAGCACGGACTCTATCACCGGCTTTGCCCGGCAGGCCGTCGCCGCATGTCCACGTTGCCGATCGTCGCGGGTCGATCGCTCGTCTACGCTTCGATCTACGCCGTGACCTGCACCTACATCCTGGGGCTGCACTACCGGCTGTTCCACTATCCGATGAACGGCAATACGGGAGCCCTGCTGCTCTTCATGGCGGTATATCTGGCCGCCTGCATCACCCTCAGCATCGCGATCTCCACGCTATTTCGCAAACGTGAAAATTCGCTGCTGCTGTTGCTGTGGACCTCGATCCCGCTGTTGATGCTCAGCGGCGTGTCTTTCCCCCGCGAGGGTATTCCCGATTGGCTGTTCTCGCTCGGACAGATCTTCCCGAGCAGCCACGGCGTCAACGGATTCATTCGCATCCAATCGATGGGAGCATCGCTCTCGGAGGTTTTCGACGAGATCAAGGCTCTCTGTATCCTGACCGTCGTGTACGGTGGTCTGGCCTGTATCGGTACCCACCAGGTCATCAGCCGCGAGCTGAACGAAAGGTCAAAGATGAATCGTTAACGGCGAGAAGTTTTGGGACAATACTGCAAAATGCGGCTTTTTAAGCCGCATTTTGCATTGAACGATCATCATCTTCAGCGGCTCACGCCGGAGATGTGAAACACCAGCTGCTTGGCTGAGGTCTGAAAGGCCACACGAGCCGTAGCCTTCCAGGGACGCCCGACTATGTTTGCATAAACGATCATCTTCGGCGGATGGGTCTGTCGCACCAAAGGTGCGAGCCGCCGAAGATGGCAAGGCTCCGCCTTGCGGTTTGCAGGTGAAAAATGAAAAGTTAAAGGTGAGAAGGTTTCGCGAACTACCTTAGTAAAGACTTTTCATTTTTAACCTTTCTCCTTTCAAAAAACGAGCGTCGGACCCCTTGCGGAGTCCGACGCTCGTCGATTACCGGCGTCCGGGACCGCCGAAACCGCCCGGAGGAGGACCTCCGGCTCCGGGGCCCATCATACCGCGTCGGCTTTGACTCGACTCCTCCACGCCTTCGTAATCTTTGATATTACGCGATCCCTTCTTACCGAACCGGCGAAGGTTGTAGTTGAACTGAATCGTATAATAACGTCCGATCACGCTGTTGGTCATGTTCTGCGTCCAGCCCGAACCCGTCGTGCGGGAAAAAGCCTTGTTCTGATTGAAAATATCGTTTACGCCGAACATCACCTCGCCGCGTTTGTTGCGGAACACCTTCTTGCCGATATAGGCATTGCAAAGCAGGTAATCGTCGTCGTAGTCGTTCGTAAAACCGATGTACTGCGTATAGGCGGCACTCGCCGTAAAGGTGAATCCGAGCGGGAACACCACCTTCAGATTACCCTGAGCCGTATGGTTGAAGTAACGGTTCTTCGCGTTCGATCCTCCGAGCGAATTGGTCGCCTCGTTATAGGTTCCGTTCCACGAAAGGGTGAAATCGACATTCTCCGAGATATTGCTTCCCAGCACAGCCCGGAAATCGTACCCCATATTCTGCGTATCGTTGCGCTCACCGCCCGTGATAAGACCCGTCGTCGGATCGACCGCACCACCCAGCATGCTCGGCGTCTTGGTATAAATCACACCGGCCATGACATTGAAATTACTCTTGAGAAATCCCACCGGCAACCCGTAACTTATGTGCGTCATCAGGTTCCAATAACCGTTCAGATTGACCTGCGTCGAATAGTAGTTGGGACGATAGGTCTCCTCGCCGATAGTCATCTCGCCGGGCGACTGCACCAGATGGGTGGCATTGTAATCGGAGGTAGCCTGCATCGAGAACATCCACATGAACGTACGGCCCTTCTCGACATTCGAATTGGTATAGTGGAAATTGATACGGTGCGTGTACGACGGATTCAGATCGGGATTACCGTGGGTGATATTCTGAGCATTCGACACATCGTAGACGCTCTGAAGGTCAGACACCGAAGGGTTGTCCGTATAGGAAGAGACGAAGAGCCGCAACGAATTCTCCCGATTGATGTTCAACTGCCCCATCATGAAGTAGGTGAAATCGTTGTAGGAATGGCGGATATTATCGGCATCGGTCCGAACGATCTGCCCGTCGAGCGTCGCATGTTGGAAGAATACATTGGCGACGAACGTATTGCGGGATTTCGAGTAACGGAAACCGGGGCCGACGCGATGAGTCGTATAATTGCTCTCGTAGGAGTTCGAGAGCAGGGGATTGAGGATCCCGCCCGTGAAGCTGTCATCGGTGACATACGAAGCCTTGTCGCGCTCCTGATGGTCGTAAGCGGCCCGATACTGGAAGCTTACCTGTGCGTATTTCGCCACGGGCTCCGTATAGGTGAACTCGCCGCGCAATCCGTAGCTGCTCGAAGGTGTCCGGTCGCGCAGATAACGCAGCTCCGTATAATCGGCCGGATCCCACTCGTAAATATCGGCACCTGCGGGACGATCGGGTAGGGCACCCAGCTGGTTGGAATAGGAAGTCGAACGATTCGTATTGTCCGAATAGTTCACATTGCCGTTGAGCGTAATCGTACGGCCGTCCTTACCCAATTTGGCCCGATAGATGGCGAACGTCCGGAAATTGTAGCCATGACGAATCGCATCGCTGAAATTATCCGTACGGCTGTAGCCGCTGCCGCCCATCGCGGGATCGCCGAACTGCCAGCCCTGTGTCGTACTCCACGGATTGTTGGACTGATAGCTGAAACTCGGACGGATCATCAGATTCTGATTCTCCGAGATTTTCCACTCCAGACGAGCATTGAACCGATGGTTGTAAGCCTTCGTATCGGAGTAACCGTTGGTCATGAGCGTATCGAGTTTCATCGGCTCCTCGTACCATTTTTCGGTCGTGGAGCGGTTCGTCGTATGGGTATTGTTGAAGAAATAACTGCCCTGGAACGACACCTGATCGCGTTTGCCCCACGTATCGGAATAGTTCACACCGATGGCGTTCACCGACGCGACACCGCTCTGCGGACGGACCATATATTGGCCGACACCGCCCCGTCGTCCGCCCCGGCCGCCACCCGTGCTGCCCGAAACGCCGAGAATATCCTCGAACGAAAAGTTTTGCTGGTTGACGTTGTTGAACAGTCCGATGAACGAGATACGCGTATCGCCGCTGAAAACGTTGGCATTACCGCCCGCAATGTATTTGAATTTGTCTTCGGTCTTCGTATCGGCGTCGTAACCGACTCCCGCATAGAGCTTTCCGAACTGTCCCTGTCGCATGTGCGCATGGGTGACGATGTTTATGGCTTTGTAGCCTTCGCCGTCGTCCATGCCGGAAAACTCGGCCGCATCGCTCAGTTTGTTATAGACCTCCACACGGTCCACCGCCTGTGCGGGCAATGACTTGATGGCCGTTGTGACGTCTTCGCCGAAGAACTCCTTTCCGTCGACGAACACCTTCTTCACGGTCTCTCCCTGGGCTTCGACGGTTCCGTCGCTGACGGTAATACCCGGCATCTTCTTCAACAGGCCCTCCACGTCGGCATCGGTCGTCACCTTGAAAGCTCCGGCGTTATAGCTCACCGTATCGCCCTTCTGAGAAGTTCGTATCGCTTTGGCCTCCTTGACGACCGTTTCGATCTGTACGCCCGGCTTGAGTTTCAATTCTCCGAGGTTCCGTTTGGCGCTCTTCACCTCGAAAGTCTGCGTCAGGTCGTTGTATCCCAGAAACGCGACGGTCAACGTGTACTCACCGTATGCGAGCGACGGTATCGATACCGCGCCTTTGTAAGCGGAGGTAAAATAGAGTTTCTTATCCGGAGTGCGAGTCGGCGTCACCGTCACGACTGCTCCGGCAACGCTTTCGCCCGTATCGGCATCGAGGATCGTAGCCGTCACGGATCCTTTTTGGGCATACACGGCCGCCGAAAGGAGCGTCAGCAGGGTTGTCAGTAGTATGTGTTTCATTAGATTATATGATTTTTTCGTATTGCATACGTTTATCCGAAGGTCGCAAAAAAAGGGGTGTCAGTCAACCGGACCGACACCCCGGCAGCAACAAGCCGCTTGATTACCTAACCTCACTCCTTCTCCATTTTAGGGCGCGACTCGTTGCTTTTGTCCAACGACTTGCCGTTCTCCTGCGAAACCGTTCGCGGACGACGCGATTCCATAGGGCGGGCAGGACGGCGTAACTCCATCCATTGTTTATACTGATCCTCGGTGAGGATTTTTTTCATTTCGGTGTTTTCTTCCTGCCGGATTTTTTTCTTTTCGGCCTGCTGTGCCTGCTGAAGTTTCATCTGGTTGAGATTCACTTCATACACAGCTTCGATCTGCTTCGTATCGAGCTTCAGCTCCTTGCCCATGCGCTCGGCACGGCGGCGAGCCATCTGCTCGGTGGTCAGTGGTTCTCTCTTACCCGATTGGGGTCTTTGGTTACGCTCCTGCGCGACGACAGCCGAACCCGCCGCCAGGCAAAACATCAATGCGATTGCAAATATACGATTTTTCATATCTACAGTAATTTAATTATCAGTCGCTGACGATACAAAGGTAACGCCAAAAAACGACATTCGGAAACCTCCGAGGGGCGAATCGACTGAAGAAAGGGGTCAACCGACTATTCGGCGGGGTGAACCGACCGCAGCCAGGACTTGAACTCGGGCGCCCGGGCCTTCGAAACCACGATTCGCTCGGGCGTAGCGACACTCAATGACAAAGCCAAACGGCTTCCGAACCAAACGACGATCTCCTTCACGGCTCGGCGCGCCACGATGAACTGCCGGTTCGCCCGGAAGAAATCGTTCTCGGGAAGCAACGTCTGCAACGCCTCAAGCGTCTTATCGAGCGGATAGGCGGCACCGTCGTATCCGTAAGCCGTGACCTTCTCGTTCGAAGTATAACAGAATGCGATTTGTTCGCGTCCCAGCGGAATGATTTTGTCGCGCACCTGCACCAGGAAAACATCCTCGCGCGGCTGCGACGCCATTTTACGAACCCGCGAACCGTAGTCGATACGTTCGCCCTGCGACAGGCGCCGCAATTTTTCCAGCGCCCGAATCACATCGGCCGCATTGATCGGTTTGAGCAAGTAATCGATACTGCCGACCTTGAAGGCGTCGAGCGCATAACGGTCGTAAGCCGTCGTGAAGACGACGGGAGCCGTCACCTCCACTTCACGGAAAATACGGAACGAATCACCGTCGGCCAGGTGAATATCCGCGAACAGCAGATCGGGCTGCGGATGGGTGCGCAACCACTCGACGCTCTCCTGGACGCTTTCGAGCGTATCGAGCACCTCGACGCCGGGAGCCACTTCGCGCAAAATGGCCTGCAGGTTTCGCGCAGCGGCGGTTTCATCTTCGATAATCAGCGCACGTATCATGACAAGTCGGGCTTTTGCAGCGGCAGCCGAACGGTGAAATCGGTTTCGGTATTGAGGATTTCGATATCGCGTCCCGTAATCAGATGCCAGCGATTCCGCAGGTTTTCGAGGCCGATGCCGGTCGAAGGCTCCGCTTCGAGCTTCGGATATTTCGGATTGGAGATCTCCAACCAGCCCTCCACGGTCCGAATCGAGACATGCAGCGGCTTGCTGCGTGTGATAGCGTTGTGTTTGACGGCATTGCCCACGAGCGGTTGCAACGAGAGAGCCGGAAGACGCCAGGAACGGTAACACGCGTCGACGGCGACATCGAAAAAAAGTTTGTCGGCATATCGGATCCGGAACAGATAACCGTATGCTTCGATGAACTTCAACTCTTCGTCTAAGGTCATAAGGGTACTCTGCCCGTTTTGGATAATGTACCGGAACGTATAGGAGAGCTGATCGATATAGGTCAACGCCTTTTCATCCTGCTTTTCGCGCACCAGCATGGCCAACGAATTGAGCGAATTGAAGAAGAAATGGGGGTTGATCTGTCCTACGAGCATGTCGTAGCGCGTAGTCAGGTTCTCGTTCTTGAGCCGTTCGTTTTCCAGCACGATGGCCTGTCGCTGGGTGATGAGTACGTAGATATGCGCATAGAGCATCGTGACGACCACGGCGAACGAACATTTGAGCAGCAGCATGTAGTCGAGCATGCGCCCGCCCATGAAATTGAACACCACGTGTCCCGTCCGCCATTGAGTGACCGGAGCGATGAAATAGAGCGCTACAGCCGCGACGGCGGCCCATAAGCAACGTAAAACGAACCTGCGCAGCGAATAATCGTGACGTACGGAGGTCAGGATCGTCAGCAGCACGAAAGAAACGATCAGGTAATAGACTATTTGCAAAACCAGTTCGAGCAGTTCCGAAGGTCGATTGTATACCGTACTGTAATCGAATTCTTCACCGTTTCGGCGTAAAAGCGTCGACAAAACAGGATGTGCGCCCGGCTTTTGGCGAGGCTGGAAATCGACGACCAGCCGATCGCCCTGCTCCAATCCCAGGCGGCGGATACGAGACTGCGTGACATAGACGCTGTCTCCGTCGGGATAGACCATATAACCGTGTCCGTCGGGAGATACGTGTAATATTCCCTCTTCGCTCCGCGTATCGACCCGTTCGACCCGCTCGGTCGCGAGATGCGGCGGATCGGTGCGCTGGTCGACGAGCAACAGAATCAGGTAGGAGAAATTGACCACCAGGCTGATCGCCACGGCGACCAACAGATTCAGCACGATGTCGGAATGTTTCGGGGAGAGACGCATGGCCCGCTAATCTTCTTCGGTGTACCACGAAGCATAAAGCATGTAATCGCGGGCCGTACGGCGAATGATCTCCTCGCGCTGCTCGGGCGTCACCTCCTTGACCTTCTTGGCCGGGATGCCCGCATAGACCGAATCGGGCTCCAGCTGTGCATTGGAAAGCACCAGGGCATTGGCCGCGATGATACAACCCGATGGTATCACGGCATTGTCGAGTAGGGTAGCCCCCATGCCAATCAGGCAGTTATCGCCGATGCGCGCACCGTGGATCACGGCGTTGTGACCCACCGAAACGTCGTTGCCGATAATCGTCTGCGACGGATGTTTCGCTTTGTCGTAGATCGTGTGGAGCACCACGCCGTCCTGAATATTGGTGCGATCACCGATGACGATGCGGTTCACGTCGCCCCGCAGCACGGCGTTGTACCAGATCGAACAGTCGCGGCCGATCGTCACGTCGCCCAAAATCACGGCCGTCTCGGCCAAAAAGGTATTTTCTCCGATCACGGGTTCGTGCCCGCGTACTTTGCGAATCAATGCCATAGATTATCCTTTGTTTGTTATTTCTGGAATTTTACACTAACCGGCTTCAAATGTCCATAAACGTTGCGAGTTGCACGCATAAGCCCCTCCCGAGGGAGAAGTCGCGGCGAGGAGGGACTTAATAAAGGCGTCGGAGAACTACGAGCACACGACCGACCTAAACGAGTCGACGAACGAGATGCCGGAGCAGTGTAAGGTCGTATATAATTAGCGTTTCTCTTTACTCCTCGTCCTTGGCCTGCTGCCAGAGCTCCTCCATCTGATCGAGTGTCATTTCGTGAAGCGTATGGCCTTCGGCCGCAGCGTGTTCCTCCATGTAGTTGAAGCGACGGATGAACTTCTTATTCGTACGTTCCAGTGCCGATTCAGGATCGACACCGTAGAGACGACAAGCATTGACGAGAGCGAAGAACAGGTCGCCGAACTCTCCCTCGAGATCGCTCGCCGAACCCGATTTCATCTCGGCCTCGACTTCCGAGAGCTCCTCGCGCACCTTGTCCCATACATCCTCGCGCCGCTGCCAGTCGAACCCGGCTCCTGCGGCCTTCTCGCCGACCCGATAGGCCTTGACCATCGCCGGCAGCGATCGCGGTACACCGCCCAGCGTTCCGCTCTTGCGGTTCTTCTTGCGGAGCTTCAGCGCCTCCCAGTTGGCCTTGACATCGGCAGGTGTATCGGCATGTATATCGCCGTAGACATGCGGATGACGATATATGAGTTTATCGCACAAAGCATTGGCCACATCGGCGAAATCGAAAGCCCCGGCCTCCTCGCCCAATTTCGAATAGAATACCACATGCAGCAGCAGATCGCCCAGTTCTTCACGGATCCCCTCCATATTGCGATCCGTAATGGCATCGGCCAATTCATAGGTCTCCTCGATGGTGTTGCTGCGCAACGAATCGAAGGTTTGCTCACGATCCCACGGACATTCGCGGCGCAACGTGTTCATCACCTCCAGCAGCCGGGCCGTAGCTTCCAGACGTTTATCTTCCATAGTTTCGATATTTTGGCAACAAAGTTAGCATATTCGGCGAAAAAAAGTAATTTTGTAAGCAATAAAAACGCATTCTGGCTCCGCGGTTTCAGCAGTTCGGCACGGGACCGCCGTCCCGAAGAACCGCAGAGAGCCGATTCACAAAAATATTTCGACCATGATGAAATTCCGTCTGCTGATTCCGTTGCTCCTGCTCGCAGGGTGCTGTCTGGCGCAACCCTCGCCACGCTCGATAAAGTCGCTCGACGGACATTTCCGGTTCGGTGCGCAGACCGCCGTCGCAGCCGACCGGGAATTGCTCCCGTTGGCCGAATACCTCGCCCGGCATCTCGGATGCGCCGTCCGCACCGACCGTACGGGCGACGGCGCGATCGCCCTGACCCTCGCCGCCGAGGAGGCAAATCCCGAATCCTACCGCCTCGATATCGTCCCCGACCATATCCGCATCGCAGGTTCGGACTACGGTGGCGTCTTCAACGGCATTCAGCAGCTCCTGCGCATGTTGCCGCCCGAGGTATACGCCCGCGAGGGAATCGCCCAAGGTACGATGCTCGCCTGCGCCCGCATCGAGGATGCCCCCCGCTTCGCCTACCGCGGCATGATGCTCGACGTCGCCCGAACGTGGATCGGTGCAGAGGACCTCAAGCGGCAGATCGACCTTTTGGCTTACCACAATATCAATAAACTCCACCTGCACCTCTCGGACGACGAGGGGTGGCGCATCGAAATCCGCTCGCACCCCGAGCTGACCGAGATCGGCGCCTACCGCGGCGGTGACTCGCCCGTGCGTCCCGTATACGGCAAATGGTCCGAGAAATACGGCGGTTATTTCACGCAGGACGAGATGCGCAGTCTGATTCGCTACGCTGCCGTACGCAACATAGAGATCATCCCCGAAATCGACCTCCCGGGGCACAGCCGCAACATCGCGTCGGTGCACCCCGAAATCCGCTGCAACTATCCGCCCGACACCGTGTCGACCAACGGCTACGACTACCGTTCGGCGTGGTGCGTCGCGCGCGAGGAGAACTACGCACTGCTGGAGGATATCCTCGGCGAATTGTGCGAACTGTTCCCTTCGGAGTATATTCACATCGGCGGCGACGAGGTCGAGATGTCCCAGTGGGAACGCTGCCCCGACTGTCGGGCGCTGATGCAGCGCATGGGATTCGACGATCCCCACCGGCTCGAAGATCTCTTTCTGGAGCGCGTGACAGCCATCCTGAAAGCTCGCGGCAAACGTCCGGCCGTCTGGAACGAGGCGGTACGTACGGGACGCTTCACCCGCGAATGCCGCGTCCACGGCTGGGAAGGAATCAAGGCCTGCCTCGACGCCACGGCGAAAGGTTATCCGACCATCGTTATGCCGGGCGAATATTTCTATTTCGACATGCGCCAAAGCGCCCATGAGGAGGGTCACGACTGGGCGGCGATCTTCGACGCACGCAAGGTCTACGGATTCGATTTCGAAAAAGCGGGATTCACCGCAGAACATCTGCGCAACGTCGTGGGCATGCAGGCGTCGTTTTTCAGCGAGGCCTATATCTCGCACTCGCCCGAGCGTCCCGACTACCTGGACTATATGTGCTACCCGCGACTCTGCGCCCTCTCGCGCATCGCCTGGAACGGCCGCGGCGGGGCCTGGGACACCTATTATAAAGAACTCGTCGACGAGCATTATCCCCGCATGGAGGCGATGGGCATCCGTTTCCGACTCTTCCCGCCGAAGATCGACTACCGCGATGGCGCTTTCACCGCCTCGACGGACGACGGTTCGGCGATCTACTACCTCCAGGACGACGATCCGCAGGAACATCCCTACACCCGTCCGCTGAGAACCGGGCAGCCGCACCGCTACCGTTTCTTCACCCGTTACGGCACGGCCCGAAGCCCTTATGCAGCCCACCGATCCTACTACCGGACCATCACCCCGGCAGTGACGATTTCGACGTCGATGGGCGAGAGCGAGAAATTCCCTTACACCAACGCCTCGAACTACAAAGGGCTTTCACGCACGCGCCGCGCCTGCCGACAGCAAGACTGGATTCTCTACGCCTTTGCGCAGCCGGTCGCCTGCCGGGAAATGTTTCTTCAGACGGGTAACCGGCAGTTGCCGAAAACCATCGTCACGACCGGATATGCTCAAGTATCGTACGACGGAGAGCATTTCGAACCCGCAGGCGAACTGGTAAACGGCAGCATCACGCTGCATCCCGAGCGGCCGATCCGTGCCGTGCGGCTGATCTCCACCTGCGACGACAACGGCACGCCCTACGTCACGATCCAGCCTCCGCAGATCAAGCCGAGACTATGAAAAAGTAAGTGGCGAACAGTTTTTCGCAACAATCATCTTCGGCGGCCGGGCCGGTCGCACCGCAGGTGCGAGCCGCGAAAGATGGCAAAGTTTTGCCTTGTAGGTTACAGAAAAGATTCCAAGCCCCGTTTTAGACGGATACGGTTCGCCGCCAGCGGGTGATGGCGGAGCTTTCAGGCGAGAGGCAGTCTGCCGCCGGGCGTAGCGGCGAACTGCGCGGCCCTCCGAACCGCAGTTTGCAGACAGCAAAATCAATTCTAAACCCCGTCTCTCAAACGGAAATTCATAATTAAACGAAACACCCCGGCTTTCGAGCCGGGGTGTTTCCGTTTTCTATTCCACCTCCCAGGTGGCACCCGAATGCAGCAGATCGTCGACGCAACGAATCTTGCTCTGGGCTCGTACCTCGTCGACCTGACGCTGGACGGCGCGATCGTAGACGGCATCGTCCTCGACGGACCGGATGACGCCGACAGCCACCGGATAGTCGGGATACTTCATCGCCGCGAGCATCACGTGCAGCGTCGTATCGCGTTCGTGCGCGTCATGCGTCAGCACATCGTCGAGCGTATAGCCCTCCTCACCGACAGTCACCACCTTGAGTTTCATATTCTCGAAAACGAGACCCTTCTCGCGGTTAGCACCGAAAAGCATCTTCTCGCCGTGGCGCAGCGTAATGGTGCGTTCGGCACGCATCGCCTTGTCGGCAGCGAATGCCGCATGGGTCTTATCGTTGAAAATCACGCAATTCTGCAACACCTCGACCACCGACATGCCCTTGTGCAAGGCAGCCTGGACCATGCACTCCTTCGAAAGCTGCACCTCCATGTCGATCGACCGGGCGAAGAACGTACCTTTGGCACCGATGACCAGTTCACCCGGGTTGAACGGCTTTTCTACCGTACCGTAAGGCGACGTCTTGGTGATCTTGCCCAGCTTCGAGGTGGGCGAATACTGTCCTTTCGTCAGACCGTAGATCTCGTTGTTGAACAGGATGACGTTGAGATCGACATTGCGGCGGATAGCATGGATGAAATGATTGCCGCCGATGGCCAGCGAATCGCCGTCGCCGGTAGTCACCCATACGGCCAGGTCGGGATTGGCCACCTTGACGCCCGTCGCCACGGCATTCGCGCGTCCGTGCACGGAATGAAACCCGAAGGTCTTCATGTAGTAGATGAAGCGCGACGAGCAACCGATACCCGACACGAACGTGAAGAGGTTGTGGGGCGTATCGGTACGATCGGCCACCTCGGGCAGTGCACGCTGCACGGCATTCAGAATAGCATGGTCGCCGCAACCGGGGCACCAGCGAACTTCCTGGTCGCTCTTGAAATCCGCGGGAGTATATTTATAATCTGCCATGACTTTAGTTCAATAAGGATTCGAATTTCTGTTTGAGCTCGACCACCGTGAAGGGCAGCCCCTCGCACTTGTTGTACTGTTCGTAGCGGAACTCCTGCAACTGCTGACGCAGGTAGGCGGCGAACTGGCCTTCGTTGAGCTCGCAGACGACGATCCGGCGGAAACGGGCGAAAATCTCGCGTACGCCCCGCGGCAGGGGATTGATGTAGTTGAAGTGGCAGAGCGACACCCGTTTGCCTTCGCGACGCATCTCGTCGACGGCATTCTGCAAGTGACCGCGCGTACCTCCCCAGCCGACGACCAGCAGATCGCCCTCCGCATCGCCGTAAACCGTCTGTTCGGGAATGTATTCGGCCACTTTAGCGACCTTTTCTGCGCGCATCCGCACCATCTTCTGATGGTTGGCCGGGTCGTGGGAGATACAACCCTTCACGGCATCCTTCTCCAAACCGCCTACGCGGTGCTCCAATCCGACTTTTCCGGGGAACGCCCATCCGCGGGCCAGTTTTTCGTTACGCACATAGGGCATGAATCCCCCCTCGGGAGCCTCGTCGACAATCGGCGGGCAGATGGCAGGGTAGTCTTTCATTCGGGGAATGCGCCACGGCTCCGAACCGTTGGCGATGAATCCGTCGGAGAGCAGCACGACGGGGGTCATGTGCTCCATGGCCAGACGTCCCGCCTCGAAAGCATAGTGGAAGCAGTCGCTGGGCGACGATGCGGCCACGACGATCACCGGACACTCGCCGTTACGACCGTAGAGCGCCTGCTGGAGGTCGCTCTGTTCGGTCTTGGTCGGCAGTCCCGTCGAAGGCCCTCCGCGCTGCACGTCCACGACGACCAGCGGAAGCTCAATCATGACGGCCAGACCCAGCGCCTCGCTCTTGAGCGACAGACCGGGGCCCGACGTCGTAGTCACGGCGAAATTTCCGGCATAGGCGGCACCGATCGCCGTACAGATTCCGGCGATCTCGTCCTCGGCCTGTACCGTTTTTACACCCAGATCTTTGCGTTTGGCAAGTTCTTCGAGAATGACCGTAGCGGGCGTGATGGGGTAGGAGCCGCAGAAAAGCGGCAGTCCCGCCTTTTCGGCCGCAGCGCACAGTCCCCAGGCCGTGGCGACGTTACCGTTGATCGAGCGATAGGTGCCTTTCTCCAGCTGAGCCGGAGCCACACGGTAGTTGTTGGCGAACTGGTGCGTGTTGGCGGCATAATTATACCCCGCGGCAATAGCCAGTTTGTTGGCTTCTGCGACGACGGGGTTTTTCTTCGCGAATTTCGCATCGAGGTATTCGTGGGCATGGTCCTCCGGACGATCGAACAGCCAGAAGCAGATGCCCAGCGCGAACATGTTCTTGCACTTCACGATAGCCTTGTTGTCCAGACCGGTATCCTTCAGGGCCTCGCGTGTCATGGAGGTGATATCCGGAACGACGACATCGTATTCGTCGAGTTTCAACTCGGCGAACGGGTCGAGCGTCGCGAATCCTGCTTTTCGGAGGTGTTCCTCCGTCAGCGAATCGCCGTCGAGAATCACCGTAGCACCCGGTTTGAGCCATTTGCGATTGGCTTTCAGCGCCGCGGGATTCATCGCCACCAGCACGTCGCAATAGTCGCCGGGGTTGAGCTGACGATGGTCGCCGAAATGCACCTGGAAACCCGATACGCCCGCCACGGTGCCTTGCGGAGCGCGAATCTCGGCAGGGTAGTCCGGGAAGGTCGAGATGCCGTTGCCCATCAGTGCCGAAGTGTCGGAAAAAAGCGTGCCCGTAAGCTGCATGCCGTCGCCCGAGTCGCCCGAGAAGCGAATCACGACATCCTGCAAATCGCGCACAGAAGTCCGTTCCATTTTTTGTCGTTTGGTTTGGTTTGAGTTATCGCACAAAAGGAAATCGCAAATGCTCCTTGCACCGGTTCGTACCGACACCCGCCTTCGCACCGTCCCGCAACCGGGAAAAGCGCTCCGAAAGGCACCGACCGACACGCAACGCCGAACAGCATGCGATTGCCAATACAAAGATAAAAATTAAGCATAGGATTTACAATTTTACTTCGAATATTTTTTCGAAAACCGCATCGCAACCCTGCACCGTCACGACTTTACGGTCCGAAACGCCCCTTCGTTCCTCCGCAGCTCCGCCACGGCCCGAACAAAAATCGCAGATCGCCTTGCCTATTGGGCAAACTCTTCCTATCTTTGCGATCGTATTATCCGACCCGAAAAGAGCGCCCGTCGCAGTGCTGCGCAAGCGTTCCGGGCCATACAACATTTCCGAACATCATGACACCTGCCGCCGTTATCTTCACCGTCCTGGGCTATGTCGCCGTCCTGTTCGCCGTAGCCTGGGCATCGGGACGTCGCGCCGACAATGCCGGATTCTTCACGGGAAACCGTCGTACCCCCTGGTACATGGCCGCTTTCGCCATGATCGGAGCCGCCATGTCGGGCGTAACGTTCATTTCCGTCCCCGGCTCGGTCGCCGCCGACGCATTCTCCTACATGCAGATGGTCGCGGGCTTCACCGTCGGGCAACTCATCGTCGCCTTCGTGCTCATCCCGACCTTCTACCGCCTGAAAGTCACCTCGCTCTACGAATACCTCGACGACCGCTTCGGCATCGCCTCGCACCGCACGGGCGCATGGTTCTTCTTCGTCTCGAAGATTCTCGGCGCCGCCCTGCGCGTCTACGTCGTCTGCGCCGTGATGCAACTGCTGGTCTTCGAACACTACGGACTGCCGTTCTGGTCGAACGCCTGCCTGACGATGCTCTTCGTCTGGCTCTACACCCAGCAGGGCGGCGTCAAGTCGCTCATCTGGACCGACACGCTCAAAACCGCCTGCCTGGTGGGCAGCCTCGTGCTGACGATTCTTTTCATCATGCGGAGCCTCGATCTGTCGGCTGCCGACACCGTCCGCGAAGTGGCCGCTTCGCCCTATTCGAAGATCTTTTTCTTCGACGATCCCGCCTCGGATCGCTATTTTTGGAAAATGTTCGCCGCAGGCATCGTGCTGTTGGTCGCCATGACGGGACTCGACCAGGATATGATGCAGCGCAACCTGAGCTGCGCCACGCCGCGCGACTCGCAGAAAAACATCGTCCTGACGGCCATCAGTCAGATTTTCGTCATCTTCCTCTTCCTGGTGCTCGGCGTGCTGCTCTACCTCTACATGCAACGCAACGGCATAGAAATCCCCGCCAAGAGCGACCGGGTATTCCCGCTGATCGCCGTCAACGGAGGACTTCCCGCAGCGGTATCCGTGCTGTTCGTCATCGGCCTGATATCGAGTACCTATTCGGCTGCCGGTTCGGCGCTCACGGCCCTTACGACCTCGTTCACCGTCGACATACTGCGAGGCACCAAGCACGGCGACGAACAGCGTCTTACCCGCATGCGCCATTGCGTCCACGCCCTGATGGCCGTCGGCATGGCAGCCGTCATCCTTGCGTTCGAATACCTGGCCGACGACAGCGTTATCAACCTCGTCTACAAGGTCGCCAGCTACACCTACGGCCCGATCCTGGGCATGTTCCTTTTCGGCATTCTCTCGCGCCGCCGGATCTGCGACCGGCGAATGCCGCTCGTCGCCGTCGCGGCCCCCGTACTGAGCGCGCTCGTGCAGTGGTGGGCACGTGAAGCTTGGCATTATCAGATCGGATTCGAATTATTGATATACAACGCATTGTTCACCATCGTCGGAATGCTGTTCCTGTCGAGGAGGAACGACCACCGGAAATAACCATGAAATACAAGTTTTTCTCTTCCTTGCTGCTATGCCTGGCCGTAGGAACCGCCTCGGCCGCCGAGATCGACAACCGAACGCGACTGGAGATCGGACGCACGCTCACGCGCATCGTCGCCCGCGAAGTGTCGGGCGGCTACGTAAAGGTGCAGGGCGCGAAAGCCTCGCGCGGCAAGGTGCAGATTTACGCCTCGATCGGGCTGTCCTATTATCCGTTCCGCGAGCAGAACGTGCTGGCCATGTACGATTCCGTGCGCAACGTTCTGCCGCAGGAGTTCCGCAAAGCTCGCATCGAGCTCATCACCGACCGTCACGAAATCTCGGAACTCATTCCGATCGCCTATCGCAATCCGAGCGTCATTGCCAAGCTGAAGAAACAGAAGCGGCTGATCCCCTTCACCAACACTGCGGAGCGGCCTTTGGTCACCCCGCTCGGGAAGCACGCCGCTCCGGCGCACGGCCTCGCGGGCCGTCACATCGCCCTGTGGCAGAGCCACGGACGCTACTTCGACCAGCCGAAAAACCGCTGGAAATGGCAACGCTCCATGTTGTGGATGACTTGCGAGGACCTCTACACCCAAAGCTACGTGCTGCCGTACTTAGTCCCCATGTTGGAAAATGCCGGAGCCTGCGTGCTGCTGCCGCGCGAGCGCGACGTACAGAAACACGAAATCCTGGCCGATAACGACTCCCCGCAGCAATATTGCGAGCTGGGTAGCGGGTGGCACGACGGCGGCCGTGGATTCGCTCATCTGCGCCAGGTCTACCGCACGGGAGAGAATCCCTTCCGCGAGGGCACTACGCGCCGCATCCGCACCGTCGCACCAACGGCTCCCGAAAGCCGCGCCGTATGGACGGCCGATATCCCCGAAGCGGGCGAATACGCCGTCTACGTCAGCTACGAATCGCTTCCCGAAAGCGCCGACGACGCAACCTATACGGTCCGCCACACCGGAGGCGAGAGTTGTTTCGCCGTCAACCAGACGATGGGCGGCGGCACCTGGATCTACCTGGGACGCTTCGCCCTGGCCGAGGGCCGACAGGAGGTCGTCTCGCTCTCCAACCGCTCGCGCCAGGCCGGGCGCATCGTCTCGGCCGACGCCGTGAAAATCGGCGGCGGCTACGGCAACGTCGCACGCACGGTCTGCGACTCGTTGCGCCGCCCTGGCGAGGAGTACCTCGAAGAGACGAGCGGCTACCCCCGCTTCTGCGAAGGGGCACGCTACTGGCTCCAATGGGCCGGCTTCGACGAGTCGGTCTACACCCCCAAAAACGATACGGACGACTATAAGGACGACTATATGTCGCGCGCCCACTGGGTCAACGCACTGATGGGCGGTTCCAAGCGGCTTCCCGACTCTGCGGGACTACGCATCCCGGTAGATATGGCCCTTGCATTCCACTCCGACGCCGGAGTGCGCGACGGGGACGAGATCATCGGCACCTTAGGCATCTACTGCACGAAGGACAACAAGGAACATTTCGCGGGAGGTGCCAGCCGCTACCGCTCGCGCGATCTGACGGACATGGTCATGACCCAGATCGTAGGGGACATACGTCGCACGTGGGAACCCGCCTGGAATCGTCGCGGACTGTGGAACCGCTCCTACTACGAGGCACGCGTACCGGGAGCTCCGACGATGCTGCTCGAACTGCTTTCGCACCAGAATTTCGCCGACATGCGCTATGGCAGCGACCCGCGATTCAAGTTCCTGGTCAGCCGCGCCGTCTATAAAGGGGTACTCAAATACCTCCATGCGCAATACGATACGCCCTACGTCGTGCAGCCGCTTCCGGTTGCGGATTTCGCCACGCATCCGGCCGAGAACGACGGTGTGGAACTCACCTGGCGCCCCGTCATCGACACCCTGGAGAGTACCGCAGTCCCCGAAGGCTACCTGGTCTACACCCGCATCGACGACGGAGGCTTCGACGAAGGACGCTACACGGAACAACCCCGGTTCATCGCCCGACAGGAACCCGGACGGCTTTACAGCTACAAAGTTACGGCCGTCAACGCCGGCGGTGAGAGCTTCCCAAGCGAAATCCTCGCGGCATGCCGCATGCCCGAGGAGCGGGGCCGCATATTGGTCGTCAACGGATTCGATCGCATAAGTGCTCCGTTCAGCATGCGGGCCGACTCGATAGCCGGATTCTTCCACGACATCGACGGCGGCGTGGCGGACGGACGAGATATCTCGTTCATCGGTCCCCAGCATGTCTTCGACCTGGCACAGGCGCGCTGCAACGTCGACAGCATCGCCCTGGGCGCCTGCGAATGCGATTATGAAACCGACGTTATCGGCGGCAACACCTTCGACTACCCGGTGTCGCACGGGCGCAGCATCATGGCTGCCGGATTTTCGGTCTATTCCGCCTCGGCGAAATCCGTGGCTCAGGGGAACATTTCTCCCGAAAATTTCTCGGCCGTCGATCTCATCCTGGGCAAGCAACGCACCACGACGATGGGCCGAGGCGTTCGCGATCCGGAATTCCGGGTCTTCCCCGCCGCTTTGCAGGCTACGCTGGCCGACTATCTCTCCCGCGGAGGGGCGCTCTTCGTCTCGGGATGCTACGTGCTGACCGATCTGCTCACCGGCCCCGATACGGACGAAGCCGATCGCACCTTCGCCGAACAAGTACTCCATTGCGCTTACGACGGTGCACAGGACGCACAGCGCGGACGGGTACGAGTCATTACGTCGCACGGCGGTTTCTCACGCGGCGAATACCGTTTCGCCACCGAATACGCCGCCGACCGCTACCGCGTCGAACGAACCGATGCACTCAAACCGGTAGGCGAACGCGCCTTCAGCGTCATGCGCTATGTGGATAACGGACGCACGGCTGGCGTCGCCTCGACCGGCACGGGCCGTACGTTCGTAACCGGATTTCCGTTCGAGGCGCTGGGCCAGCAGTCGCAGCGCAATCGCCTGATGCACGACATACTCGAATTCCTGGCCGATAAGAACAACCGTTAAAAACATGTCCGCTCATCCCTCCTCGGCCGCTTTCGCCGACACCAAACCCCATTACGACATTCTCGACGGGCTGCGTGGCGTCGCAGCCATCACGGTCGTATGCTTCCACCTTTTCGAAGCCTTCGCCACGAGCCACCTCGACCAACGTATCAATCACGGTTACCTGGCCGTCGATTTCTTCTTCATCCTCTCGGGATTCGTCATCGGATACGCCTACGACGACCGGTGGAACCGAATGAGCGTACGGGAGTTCTTCACGCGCCGCCTGATCCGCCTGCACCCGATGGTCGTGATGGGCGCCCTGATCGGCGCCGCGATGTTCTACACCCAAGGTTGCTCCGTGTGGGATGTCTCGCTGATCTCCGTAGGCGCACTGCTCCTCGCCACGCTGATGAACGCCCTGATGATCCCCGCGACCCCGGGCTGCGAAATTCGCGGCGTAGGGGAGATGTACCCGCTTAACGGACCGAGCTGGTCGCTCTTTTTCGAATACGTCGGCAACATCCTCTACGCCCTGATCCTGCGCAAACTCCCCACCCGGATATTAACCCTCCTGGTCGCTGTCACGGGATGCGGACTTGCGATCTTCTCCATCCTGGGACCATTGGGCGACATCTGTGTCGGGTTCGCACTGACCGGCGAAAACATCGTCGGCGGCTCACTGCGGTTGCTTTTCGCATTCCCGGCCGGTCTGCTGCTCTCCCGGGTCTTCAAACCCCGCAACGTCCGGGGTGCATTCTGGATCGGAGCCGCGGCCATCGTAGCACTCTCGGCCGTGCCGCGCCTCGGCGGCAGCGAACATCTGTGGATGAACGGACTCTACGACACGCTGTGCGCCGTAGCGATCTTCCCGGCCGTCGTACTCCTCGCCGCCTCGGGCAAAACGACCGACGCGTTCACGACCCGGGTCTGCAAATTCCTGGGCGACATATCCTATCCGTTCTACATGGTCCACTATCCTTTCATCTACCTTTACTATGCCTGGGTGAAGAACAACGACCTGACATTCGCGGAGTCGCTGCCCGGCGCCGCAACACTCGTCGTGGGATCCGTCGCGCTGGCATATCTCTGTCTGAAACTCTACGACGAACCCGTGCGCCGATACCTTACGCGGAGATTTCTCAAACCCCGAGAAAAGTAATGCTCGAACTACCCGAAATTCTCACCGTCAGCCACCAGGCGGATACGATGCTGCGAGGCAAAACCGTCGCACAGGTTTTCACCGCGACAAAACCCCACCGCTTCGCTTTCTACAACGAAGCACCCGAGCATTTCGGCGATCTGCTCGTCGGCCGCACACTGCTGACGAGCGAAGGGCACGGGATGTTCGTCGATCTCAACTTCTCCGACGGCGTGACGATGTGCACGAGCGACGGGGTAGGTCTCCGCTACGCCGAAGCCGGGACGCCGATACCCAAGAATTACCAGCTACTCGTCGCCTTCGACGACGATTCGTTCTTGGTGCTGACGGTGCGCATGTACGGATTTATTTTCGTCACGGCCGACGGCAGCGCAGCGCACGAATACTACCGCAAAAGCCGCGAAAGCCTCTCGCCCCTGAGCGATGCCTATACGGAGGAGGTATTCGACCGGCTTTTCGCCGAAGCCCCGGCAAACCTCACAACCAAGGGGTTACTCGCCACCGAGCAACGCATTCCGGGTATCGGCAACGGCGTCACACAGGACATTCTCTTCAACGCGGGCATACACCCCAAACAGCGAATCGGTCTTCTCGACGCTGCGGCACGGGAGCGGCTGTTCCGCTCCGTGAAAGAGACCCTGGCAGCCATGACGCGGGAGGGCGGCCGCGATACCGAGAAAGACCTTTTCGGCAGAAAGGGCGGTTACGCTTCGCTGCTGTGCGCCCGGACGTGGCAAAATCCTTGTCCCCGCTGCGGCGGGCTGATCGTCAAGGAGGCCTATATGGGCGGATCGGTCTACTTCTGCCCCCATTGCCAGCCGATGGTCGGAGGGCCCGAAAAATAGCCCTTCAGGCGCTTGTCTGTTCGAAAAAACATCGTAACTTTGTGTTCCGAATGCTCTGCGAAGCGTTTCGAACTGAGAGATGAACTTTAAATAATCAACGCAATATGTCACTCGAACAGCAGATTTCGAAAGGAATCATGGAGGCCATGAAAGCCAAGGATACGGTACGATTGAGCGCCCTGCGCAATGCCAAGAAATACATCATCGAAGCAAAGACCGCAGGTCCCGAAGTCGCCGAACTTCCCGATGCCGAGGTATTGAAGATCATCGCCAAACTCGCCAAACAGGGGAGCGATTCCGCCGCGATCTTCACGCAGCAGAACCGTGAGGATCTGGCCCGTGAGGAACTGGCGCAGGTTGCCGTATATCAGGAGTTTCTACCCAAGCAACTCACGGCCGAGGAGTTGACGGCCGAGGTCGAGGCGATCATCGCCGAGGTAGGTGCTACCTCCATGAAAGAGATGGGCAAAGTCATGGGCATCGCATCGAAAAAGCTCGCAGGAAAAGCCGACGGAAAGGATATTTCCGCGAAAGTCAAGGAGTTACTGGGGTAAGAAGTCGAAAATTCGCACATTCGGGATGCACCTGCTCGAAGAGTTGCACCGCAACGTAAAAACGGTAGCCATGCCGATGGGCATGGTCGTCGGAGTACTGCTGTGTCGGCCGATCGCAGCCCTCGAAACCGCCTCGGGGCAGATGATTACTCCGGTGCTGATTTTTCTGATGCTCTTTTTCACTTTCTGCAGCGTGAAACCGACGCAAATGCACCTTTCGGGGCTGCATTTCTGGTTGCTGCTCTTTCAGCTAACGGTTTCGATCGGCATCTATTTTTTGTTGTCACCCATCGACCGCACGATCGCACAAGGTGCCATGATTTGCGTGCTGGCTCCCGTCGCAATGGCTGCTGTCGTCATCGGCGGCATGCTGGGGGCCAACGTCGCAACAATGGCGACTTACAGCCTGCTGTGCAACCTCACCGTCGCGATCGTCGCCCCCGTAGTCCTGAGCACGACGGGAAACGGCTCCTGCACTTTCGTTCAGACACTTGCGCGCATCGCTCCGCTATTGATTCTGCCTTTCGCCGCAGCACAAGGATGCCGGCTGGCACTGCCGCGCGCAGCACGCTGGATCGCCGACCACAGCCAGATATCGTTCTACATGTGGCTCGTGTCGCTGACAGTCGTAATAGGCCGCACGACTTGTTTCATCATCGACCTGCACGGCGCCTCGCTACGCACCGAGCTATGGTTGGCTGCGAGCGCTCTGATTATTTGCCTGTTACAATTCAAGGTCGGCCGTATGCTCGGACGCCGCTACGGCGATCCCGCCGCAGGCGGCCAGTCTCTCGGCCAAAAGAACACGGTCCTTGCCGTCTGGATGGCCCAATCGTTCCTCGATCCGATCTCCTCCATCGCCCCGACGGCTTATATCGTGTGGCAGAACATCGTCAACTCCTATCAGATCTACAAGAAGGACAGGGAAACGGCAAAAATGTAGCATACATTCATAAAAATGGAACAAACATTCTGTCAGAGTTGCGGCATGCCGCTGACAAAAGAGAATAAAGGCATGAATGCCGACGGAAGCCATAATGACGACTTCTGCATCTATTGTTATCAGGAAGGTGAATTTACACAAGATATCAACATGCACCAAATGATTGAATTTTGCGCACAGTTTACCGACCAAATAAACAAGGAAACCGGCTGGAACCTCACGCCCGAACAAGCGAAAAAACAGATGCGGCAATTCTTTCCCCACCTGAAACGCTGGAAACAAAAAGACGAAAGAACATTTGTCGAAAAAGCGACAGCGCTGCTTGCACAATGCCAGGACGTGACGCTGGCTTCTGTCAATGCCGAGGGTTTTCCGCGTCCCGTGCCCATTTCGAAAGGACGTACAATCGGATGCAACGAGGTATGGATGGCCACGGCTGCGAATTCGGTCAAAGTCGCCGAATTCGGATCGAATCCGAAAGCCGGATTGTGTTATTCCTACCTCGGAGATAGCGTTGCCTTACGCGGAACAGTCGAGATCGTCACCGATGACAGAATCCGCGAGGAGATGTGGCAGGACCGGTATATCGACCATTTCTCCGAAGGACCGACGGATGCCAACTACGTACTTCTCCACTTCATCGGAACGGATGCAACGATCTGGATCGGCGAAGCATTCGTCCATGAACAATTTTAAGAATCCTAAACAGCTACGGCAGCAGGACGATCGCAGCACTATTTCCGGAAAATGAAGTAGACGGCCAGCACAAGACACACGAATCCGGCCAGGTGGTTCCACCGCAACGCCTCGGACTTCATGAAAACCAATGCGAAGAGCGTGAAGACCGTAAGCGACACGACTTCCTGAATGACTTTGAGTTCCCAAATCGTAAAAGGGCCGCCCAACTCGGCACTGCCGAGACGATTGGCCGGGACCTGGAAACAATACTCGAACAGGGCGATACCCCAACTAAGGAGCACGATGGCATAAAGCCCGAAACGTTCGAGCTTCGAACGAAAAGCGATATGACCGTACCACGCCAGTGTCATGAAGGCATTGGAAATAATCAGCAGAACGACCGTAGCGATACCTCGTAACATAACAAAAGTTTGAACCGCGCAAAGATAGCTAAAAAGCAGCGACAATGATCGCTGCCCAATGAAAATACGCACTTATAACCGGTGCTTCCTCCGGCATCGGATTACAATATGCCCGGCAATTGGCAGCTCGGGGCTATGCCCCTATCGATCCTCGTGAGTAATCGATCGGAGGAAAACAAACGCGCAACAGCAGACATCGTCCCCGACTACGACGGCGATATCCGCAGCCTTTGCATGGACCTTTCGGCAGCCGATGCTGCCCGAAAGCTGTTCGAATGGACCGAGGAGCACGGCATCGAAATCGACATACTGGTATGCAATGCAGGAATAGCGTTATGGAGGCTTACGACGGCGGAACCCGGAAAACGACCACACATCGTCGCGCTGCACTGTACGACGCCGACATTGCTATGCCGGCTATACGGTGCCCGCATGCGCACCCGAGGCCGGCGCCATACTGCTCATGTCGTCGGCTACGGCCCGGATGCCTCATCCGACCATCGCAACCTACGCCGCGACGAATTCTACCTGCGCTCGTTCGCCCGATCGTTGCACGACGAACTGACACCCTACGGAGTTTCCGTCTCGACTGTCTATCCGGGCGCCGTCGATACGCCGCTGTACGATTCGGACGAAAAACGAAGGAAAATGATGGTGCGCTACGGCGTCATGTCGACACCCGAATTCATCGCCCGCAAAGAGCAACGTGTACTCTTTCGGGAACGCAGAGACGGTATCCCGGGATGTTTCACGAAATTGCGCATCGCGGCATGCCGGCTCCTGCCGACTGCGGCAATGAACGCGATCGTCCGCATCCCGGACGTTCGCAGGCTGCTGTGAATCAGCGAAGCAAGGCTTCCAAATCCTTCAGATCGGCAAAAGTATCGATGATCGTATCGGCTGCCGTATGTTCGAGCACCTCCCGCGGCAGGGTCGTGGTCAGGGCGACGATACGTCCCGCACCGGCACGCCGGGCCGCTTCGATACCCGCTTCGGCATCCTCGAAGACCACACACTGAGACGGATCGACGCACAGCGCCGCAGCGGCCGAGAGATAGATTTCCGGATCGGGCTTGCAACGGGTAACCATATCGCCGGAGACCTTCGCATCGAAGAATCCCCCGATCGAGCATCGCTCCAGCACGAATTCCACATTGGTATTGCACCCCGACGAACCCACAGCACAACGAATGTCGGCACGACAAAGGCGCTCGAGCAGCTCCACGAGTCCCTCGACAGGCCGGATGTCGGGAGCATAAATCTCCCGATAGATCGCTTCCTTCTCCTCGGCGAGCGCCTCGATTCCCCGTTCGCGCAAAATCGCATCGGGCATCACGCGGCGCATGATGTCGTCGTTGCCCATACCGAAAGCCCCGGCCAGTTTCTCACGCCAGTTTTCCACACCGTAGCGGGCACAAAATATCTCGAAAGCACGGACATGCACCGGAGAGTTATCCACCAATGTGCCGTCCATATCGAAAAGAGCTGCTCGAATCATATCGTTTCCATGTTGTTTTGGGAAGACAAAAATAATCAAAATCGCCGACCCCGCATAAATCTCGCCGGAAATAGATACCTTTGCAGCAAATAACTCGCACATGGCACACCCGAAAATCGAAAAGACCAATGCGGCGCGGCTGCTCGACCGCGCGAAGATCAGCTACGAACTCGTTCCTTACCAGGTCGACGAAGAACATCTGGCTGCAACCCACGTGGCCGAACAGCTGGGCGAGGATATCCGGTGCGTATTCAAGACGCTCGTGCTGCGCGGCGACCGCACGGGATACTTCGTCTGCGTCGTTCCGGGCAACCACGAAGTGGATCTGAAGGCCGCGGCCCGGATTTCGGGCAATAAGAAAGCCGACCTGATCCCGATGAAGGAGTTGCTGCCCACGACCGGATACATTCGCGGAGGATGTTCGCCCATCGGGATGAAAAAGCCCTTTCCAACCTTCATTCACCGTACGGCATCCGACTTTCCGTTCATCTATATCAGCGCAGGAGTGCGCGGCCTGCAACTCAAGATCGCACCGGCGGAACTTATCGCTTACGTCGGAGCCGTCACTGCGGATCTGAGCCGCGAAATGTAACGCACCCCGAACAAGGGAAAAGCGTCATTTGTGTACGAGCGAGCGGGGTTTCAGCAGATGGCTGCGCACCTGCACCAGGAATGTGAAAAGCAATCCCTCGTTATAGACCATGCGGTGTTTCCAACGATTCGCCCACCAGCGGCGCATGCGGAAGACGATAGTTCGCAAAACATTTCCCTGCGGTGCCTTTTCCGAGAATTCCGGATGCAGAATATCGCCCAACACGCGACGCTCCAGTTCGGGATTGCGCTCGAAAGCGGGCAGGCAAGCGGCATCGAGTCCCAGACAGTCGATCGCAAGGGCATTCAGGCTGTCGAAGAAACGGTGCATATTCATCCGGCGGGCCATATCGTACAGCGCCTCCCAGTCGATCGCGGCATGCTCGCGTGCGACGAAAAGCGTCCAGTCGATCACATGCCGCATCCCGATCTCCTGGGCTGCGAAGTGCATGGCGGCATGGCGCAGCAAAAACAACGCATTGAAATCGGCCGAAGGCAGTTCTACGGGTCGTCCCTCCACGTCGACACATTCGCCCGACTGCCGGGCGAGCTCCTGCAAACGCCGCTCGATGGGGCGGTTGGAGAGGTGCGAATGGATATTGATGAAATCGTAATGGTTTTCGACCATCACGCCGTCGAGCACAAAGGTGGTATGGTGGTGGACATCTTCGTCGATTTCCGTTCCCCACTCTCGCCGCATCAACTCGTCCGCCTCCGCCTGACGGCCGTAAAGCCAGATATCGATATCGCCGCACGGACGATGCTCCGGACGGGGATACAGCAAACTGAGTCCGTAGCCTTTGAGCAGCAGCATCCGCATCCCGCGGCTGCCGTAAAACGCCGCCAGGCGTGCGATTACTCCCCGCTGCACGGCGCAACGCTGCTCGATACGCTCGACATTGAGCGCCCATTGCAGACGCAGCGCACGCGACGGAGCAGCCTCGGACTTTAGGACGCCTTCGTCGAGCAACCGCATCATCCCGTCGTAAACGATGGCGACGACGCCCTGCCGCACGCAGAGTGCATAAATCTCCCGCCAAACGGCTTCCGACACCCCGGTCGACGGTTCTTCGATCGGGCGCCCGGGGTAGAGTCCAGCCCGCAGCAGGACGAAAAAGAGGTGTTGCACAGGCTGCGCAGGGCTTTGCAAAGTCTTAGCTTTTCCCATACATGCGTTCGTAATAACGTTCATACTCTCCCGAGACGACCTCGCCGAGCCAAGCCTCGTTTTCGAGATACCAGCGCACCGTACGCTCGATTCCCTCGTCGAACGACACCGCAGGACGCCAACCCAGCTCGCGTTCGATCTTCGAGGAGTCGATGGCATAGCGCAAGTCGTGCCCGGCACGGTCCGCCACGTAGGTTATCAAGGCGTCGGAATATCCCTCGGGATTGCCCGACAAGCGATCCGTCGTGCGAATCAGCGTCCGCACCAGATCGATGTTGCGCCGTTCGTTGAATCCGCCGATATTGTAGGTCTCCGCGACCTTCCCGCTGTGGAAGATCGCATCGATGGCCCGGGCATGGTCCTCGACGTAGAGCCAGTCGCGCACATGCTCACCGCAGCCGTAGACCGGCAACGGCTTGCGACGACGGATGTTGTTTATCATCAAAGGGATCAGCTTCTCCGGGAACTGATAGGGTCCGTAATTGTTCGAACAGTTCGTCACCAGCGTCGGCAAGCCGTAGGTGTCGTGGTAGGCGCGCACGAAATGGTCGCTCGAAGCCTTCGAGGCCGAATAGGGCGAATGAGGTGCATAGGGGGTCGTCTCGGTGAAAAGCGCCCCGTCCATGCCGAGTGCTCCGTACACCTCGTCGGTCGAGATGTGGTAGAAAAGTTTCCCTTCCCACTTTCCGTCCCAGCAGCGGCGGGCCGCCTCCAGCAGCGAAAGGGTCCCCAGCACGTTGGTCCGGGCGAAGGTGAACGGATCGCGGATCGAACGGTCGACGTGGCTCTCGGCGGCAAGATGGATCACCCCGTCGACGGCATGGCGCCGCATCCGATCACACACGAAATCCAGGTCGCAGATATCGCCCCGCTCGAAAACGTAGTTAGGACACTGCTCGACGTCGCGCAGATTGGCCAGATTACCCGCATAGGTCAGTTTGTCGAGGTTGACGATCCGGTAATCGGGATATTTCGTCACGAAGAGCCGTACGACATGCGAGCCGATGAATCCGGCACCTCCGGTAATAAGCAAGGAACGTTTCATACCTGTCTTTTTTTCATCGATGCGACGATCCGACCGAGACAATAACGCATCGACTCGCGCCAGTGGGGTATCTCTACGCCGAACGTCCGTTTGATCCGGGTTTTGTCCAGTACCGAATAGGCGGGACGCACGGCGCGAGTAGGGTAGTCCGCGCTCCGGCACGGCACTATGGCACAGCGATCGTGTCCCACGGCCGAGGCGATCTCCACCGCGAAGTCGTACCACGAAGCCACACCCTCGTTCGAGAAATGGTAGATGCCTTCGTGTCCGGCGTAATAGCCCCCTTCGAGAATCGAAAAGATCGTCATCGCGAGGTCCCCGGCATAGGTCGGCGTGCCGATCTGATCGAACACGACATTCAGACGGTCGCGCTCGGCCGTCAGACGCAACATCGTTTTCAGGAAATTGCGCCCGTATTCCGAATAGAGCCACGACGTGCGCAGAATCACGTAACGGCATCCGCTCGCGACGACAGCCTGTTCGCCTGCCAGTTTCGTACGTCCGTAGACGCTGCACGGACCGGTCAGCGCCTGCTCGGTATAGGGTGTCGAGGCATCACCGCCGAAAACATAATCGGTCGATATGTGGAACAGCACGGCTCCCTGCGCCGCGACAGCCCGGGAGAGAATCCCCGGAGCCTCGGCATTGAGCGCCTGCGCCTTTTCGGGTTCCGCTTCGGCCCGCTCCACGTCGGTATAGGCTGCGCAATTGACCACGGCGTCGAAATGATGTTCGGCGAAAAAACGCTCCACTGCATCGGCATCCGTGATATCCAGTTCGCCGATATCGGTAAAACGATAACGGTTCGGCGAGACACTCCCCAGGCGACGCATTTCGCATCCCAACTGGCCGTCGGCCCCCGTAACCAAAATATCAAGCATAGTAATCCGTATTATAATCGAACAATTCCTCGACCTGGCCGAGTGTCGGACGCTCTCTATCTCGTGCCGAGAGGATCGCCTCCTCAGGAGCCACCGGCCACTCGATGCACAGGGCCGGATCGTTCCACGCCACGCCTCCTTCAGCCTGCGGGGCATAGAAAGCGTCGCATTTGTATTGCACGATCGCCGTTTCGCTCAGCACGGCGAAGCCGTGGGCGAAGCCGCGGGGAATGAAGATCTGACGGCGATTTTCCGCGGAGAGTTCTGCGGCGACATATCGTCCGAACGTAGGCGATCCGCGGCGGATATCCACCGCCACGTCCCACACCGCGCCCTCGACGACCCGCACCAGTTTCGACTGGGCATGGATGCCCCGCTGGAAATGCAATCCCCGCACCACGCCGCGTTGCGACTTCGATTCGTTATCCTGAACGAACCGCACGGGACGTACCTTCGCATCGAATTCGCGTTGCGAGAAACTCTCGAAGAAATAGCCCCGCTCATCCCCGAACACCTCGGGCTCGAGGATCGCGACCCCCTCGATCTCGGTTCCGATCACCTTCATCGCGCGTTCTCCTCGACCAGTTTCAACAGATAGGCCCCATAGGGGTTATGCGCCATCGGACGTGCGAGTTCGCGCAGGCGTTCGGGCGTGATCCACCCGTTGCGGAAAGCGATCTCCTCCAGGCAGGCGATCTTCTGTCCCTGGCGTTTCTCGATCACTTCGACGAAGATCGAAGCGTCGGCCAATGAATCGTGCGTCCCCGTATCGAGCCACGCGAAGCCGCGTTGCAGCGGCTCGACATGGAGATTCCCGGTCTTGAGAAAAGCTTCGTTCACCGCCGTGATCTCCAACTCGCCGCGCTCCGAGGGACGGATTTCGCGCGCGATGCGCACCACCTCGTTGGGGTAGAAATAGAGCCCGACGACGGCATAATCAGACTTCGGCGCCCGGGGTTTCTCCTCGATCGAAATGCAGCGCCCCGAAGCATCGAATTCCGCTACGCCATAGCGCTCGGGATCGTCGACCCGATAGCCGAAAAGCGAAGCGGTGCCCTCCAGTTCGGTACGCCGTACGGCCTGCTGCAAAAGTCCCGTAAATCCGGCACCATGAAAGATATTGTCGCCCAAGACCAGGCATACCGAATCCCCGCCGATGAACTCTTCGCCGATAAGGAATGCCTGCGCAATTCCTTCCGGAGCGGGCTGCGCGGCATAGGCGATGCTCACCCCGAAGTCCGCCCCGTCGCCCAGCAAACGCCGGAATGCCGGCAAATCGTCGGGCGTAGCGATGAGCAGAATTTCGCGAATCCCCGCCAGCATCAGCACCGAGAGGGGATAATAGACCATCGGTTTGTCGTAGATCGGCAACAACTGTTTGCTCACCCCCTTGGTGATGGGGTAGAGCCGTGTTCCCGAACCTCCTGCCAATACGATACCTTTCATAAATCTTCGAATCAAATTCGATCAAAGGTATGCTTTTTTTACGAGATTCCCGCCGATGTCGGCGGAATTTCGGTCGATCCAAATCAAAATAGGTCCGTCCGGGCGAAAATACGGACGAAAATTTGGTCGATTCGAAATTTTCGCCCATACTTGCGTAATTGGTTACGTAATTAATTACCAATCTATGGATTTTTTCGAACATACAGGTAAAACAGCGATAGGCAGCCGCCTGCGCCTTCTGACCGACCGCATTACGGCGGAAGCCGCTGAAATATATGCGATGTACGGCGTAGCGATACGTCCCAAATGGTTTCCGGTTTTCGCATCGCTTTCCGACGGCCAAACCAAAACCATTACGGCGATCGCCCGGGAAATCGGACATTCGCACCCTTCGGTATCGAATATCGTCCGGGAGATGGCTGCCCGAGGGTTGATCGAAACGACCGAAAACCCGAACGACGGCCGCTGCAACGCCGTGCGACTGACCTCCGAAGGAGAAAAAACGGCAACGGTGCTACGCATTCAGTGCGGCGATGTCGCCGCCGCCGTCGAGCGCATCGACCTCACGGCCCGTCTGTGGGAAGCGATCGGGGAGTGGGAACGCGCGCTTTCGGAAAAATCGCTCCGACAGCGCGTCGCCGAGGAGAAACGCTCACGCGAAGAGGCCGAAATCCGCATCGTGGAGTTCGCTCCCTGCTATCGAGCCGCTTTCCGCTCGCTCAACGAGGCCTGGATCACGGCCCACTGGTCGCTGGAGCCCGCCGACATCGCGGTGTTGGAGCACCCCGAACGCTACATCCTCGACCGCGGAGGGCACATATTCATCGCCTTGCGCGACCAGGAGCCGGTAGGCACCTGCGCGCTGTGCAAATCGGACGACCCGCACTACGACTACGAGCTGGCCAAACTGGCCGTAAGCCCATATACTCAGGGCCGAGGCATCGGGCGACGTTTGTGCCTCGCAGCACTCGATCGGGCGAAAAACGCAGGAGCCGAACGGATTTTCCTGGAGAGCAACCGACTGCTGCGCCCCGCCGTCAATCTCTACCGCAAACTGGGATTCCGCGAGCTGGCGACACCTCGTCCGGCCTATGCCCGCGGCGATATTCAGATGGAGCTGATAATGGAATGTAAACCGACAGAAAGATGAAAAAGACGACATCGACGCCCGACTCGCCCCGTGCGGATTGCACTGCGGCAAATGCTTCGCTTTCGCCGACGGAGAGATCCGCAGGCTGAGCCGGGAACTGAGGCAGGCCCTCGGAGGATTCGAACCCTATGCCAAACGTTTCGCCGAGATGCTCGAAGAACCACTGTTCGAGAAGTATCCGGACTTCGAACGATTTCTCGATTACCTCGCATCGAACGCCTGCGGCGGCTGCCGCAAGGAACGATGCCGCCTTTTCCGAGTCTGCGGCGTGCGCGCGTGCAGCAGCGAGCGGGGCGTGGACTACTGTTTCCGCTGCGACGAATTCCCCTGCACGCATACCGGATTCGACGAGCACCTCTACCGTCGTTTCGTGGCGATCAACCGGCGCATGCGCGATATCGGCGAGGAACGCTACTACGACGAAATCAGGGACCGGCCCCGTTACTGAACCCCGGTCCGGAATCCGCTCACTCCTCCCGCAGATCGAACATCCGGTGGCGGTCGAAATCGAGCCAATATTGCAATGCGAGGCCGCGGACATACTGCCAGTAATCCTCCGTAAGACCGCCGAAGCGCTCCACGCCCGTCTGCACGTCGCGACGGATACGCTCGGCATATTCGGGCCGCAGGGTGAGGCGGATCGTCTTGTCGCGAAAACGGAACGTCGCCTCGGGACGGGGCGCACCCTCGCCCCCGACCGCAATCAGTCCGTGACCGAGCGTCGCTCCGGTCGCGACCTGCAACCCGTCGTTCATGCAACTCACCGGAGGCGTACATCCGGCCGAGGAGACGACACGCATGTCATCCACACCGATCGCGAAATATTCACGGGCTCGAATTCCCATCTTCACCCCCACGATGGCATAGATACCCAGGTGTCCGTGCAATTCGTTGGTCAACACTCCGGCCCGCCATTCGCTCGGACCGTAGAGAGCGATCGTCTGCGCGACGATCGGTTCGACATCCGCGGCATAGAGGCGCCTATCCGAAGGAAAACCGTAGAATACGCGACTCTCCGAATCGGGACGGCCGCGCAGAATCCCGACAACGGCACGCTCCAGGGCCTCGGACGATGCGCTCGGCACGATCCGACCGCACTTCGGCTCGCGGGTGAAAAGTTCGGGATGAAACAGATAAACGGCGACCAGATCGTCCCACATCTTCAAATGGCCTGTCTCGACGAGCTCCGCGAGAGGGGTTTCGCGATGCGTCGCGACGATCTTGCGGGCGTATGCGGTCCCGACACCGGCCACGGAGTCGAGCAACGCCGGCGTGACGGCCTGCGGCGCTGCAGGATCGGCCGAAAGGATCTCGACCGGGATATCGCTCGCCAACACCCGGCGTGCCGCCAGCGTATCGGCCCGGTAGTTGGCGCCGCCGCCTGCCGTATGATCGTCGTACCAGACGATGCGGGCGATTCTCCGGGCGAGATCGGGGCGCCGCCCGAGCAGATCGGCCCAGTTGGTCAAAGCTCCGAGAGCTACGACCACGACCGGTTCCTCCTCGAGGGTCAGCGCCCGGTCGATCGCATCGCCGGCCGACATCGGCGACGCATGCGTCGTCTCGCCCCAATCGACCCGCTCGGAACAGCGTCTCCATGCAGGAGCCGCGACACCCGAATCGCACCCCGCACCGACGGGAATCCCCTCGTGATAAAACCCGCGCAGCAAAGCCGCGACGCGGCGTGCAGACTCTCTGGGAGCCAAAGCCCCCTCGGAAGTCGTCACGGCAAGCACTTCGACCTCTCGGTTGCCGAGCAGCATGCAGAGTGTCCGCAAGTCGTCGGCCGCACAATCCGTATCGACGATCAGATGAAACCGGGCCTTACCCGAATGCGCGCGGGCACTCCCGGTAAGCAGGAGTCCCGCCGCGAACAGAAAAAACAGATGGTGTCGCATAGACTTTCGCATTTCAGAAATGGAGATTCACACCGCCGAACACCGTCGCACGAGGCATCGGGAATCCCGCAGTGATCTCGTAATGCTGCGCCAGCAGATTCTCGCCGCGCACGTACAACGCCACGCTGCGGGTCACCCGGAAATTCACACGGGCGTTCCACAGCACGAAACGTTCCGTCCGGTCGGGATCGACCTGCGTATAAAGTCCCGCCACGAACTGTATGCCCGTCGAAGCAGTCCATCGTCCGCGCGCGAAATCCGCACCGCAGAAAAGTTTGTGTTCAGGAGCCGCGACGACCGGATATTTCATATGCAGGTAGCTGTAATTGGCCGAGAGGGTCCACGAGGAGGCGATCCGCCAAGTCGTCTCGCATTCGACGCCGTAGTTCTTCACCTCGCCCGTATTGACATTCATCGGGCGTCCGTCGACGGGCAGCCGCATAATCATGTTCTCACCGTCGATGTAATAGAGATTCACGCCGTAGGTCAGCGCACCGTCGCAAAGCCGTTGCGAAAAAGCGATCTCGTAGTTCATGAGCCGCTCGGGCTTCAGATCGGGATTCTGCGGCGGAAACATATACATTTCGCGGATGGTCGGAAAGCGGAATCCCTTGCTCACGGTCGCCTTCAGCTCGATCCGGGCCGGAAGGTGGAACGACACACCGCCCTGCGGCACCCATTCGGTACCGACGTGGGAATGATGGTCGACACGCACCCCGGCATCGAGCGTCAGCCAGCGCCCCAGCGACTGTCTGAAGTCGACGTAGGCAGCCACTTCGTCCATGCGTTTGTCGGCCGACGTACGATTTTCGCCCGTTTCGAGATAGTGATTCCAGGCCTTTCCGCCGAAGTGCTGATAATCCGCACCGACGGTCAGACGGTTGCCCTCGAAAAGAGTAGCGCTCTGATACCACGAAACCCCGAGCATCCGATCGCGCGACCGGAACCGGTAATCGAGCGGCTCCTCACCCGGGCTGTAACCGTCGTCGATCTTATGATAGCCCCAGTTGTAGAAGAAACTCAACGCCCCCGAGCTCCGACCGTAATCGTTGCGCAGGGCGAACGAGGTCATGCCGCGCGTGATGCGCGAATCGTTATCGAGAATCGGAGCCGTCACCGGACCGGGATTCGATGCGTTGAAATGGGTCAGATTCGCATCGGCCCAGACACTCCACGCACGCCCGATCTCGCACCCCAGTTTGACGTAGCCGCCGTACTGTTCGAAATCCATGTCCGAACGATTGCCGTCCGAACGATCGTACGAGCCCGTCACGACACTCGTGAAACGCCCGACTTTCACCCGGTTCGCCGCCTCGGTATGCAGCGTATTGAAGGAGCCGTAGCCCAGATCGACATCGGTACGCACCCCGTCTTCCCGCATCTTGCGTGTGACGATATTCACCACGCCGCCCATCGCGTTGGAGCCGTACAGCACCGACGCAGGACCGCGCACGACCTCGACCCGTTCGGCCAGCATCGACTGATAAGCGTCAGCGATGGGGTGGCCCATCAGTCCCATGTACTGCGGATGGCCGTCGATAAGCACCAACAGCCCCGTCGTCGGATTTCCGGACAAATTGCCGTTGCCGATGCCGCGCAGCGTCATCTGCCCGGCAGCCCCCGTCGAGACTCCGTAGCCCATCACCCCGCGTCCCGTGACGAAGAGTCCCGGAACGTGCTCGACAAGCGTCGGCAAAAGCGACGAGCGTTCGGCCCGGGCGATGCGTTCGCGCCCGACGACCGTAACGGTCATCGGCAACAGACGCGCTTCGGTCTCGCTGCGCGTTCCCGTAACCACTACCTCGGGAATGGGATGCGGTCGCTTTCCGCTGAGCGTATCGACAACCTGCGCCTCGACATGTTGCGACAATGCCGCGCCGAAGAGCAGGGACGTGAAAAAAATCTTGCTTTTCATCGTTCGTAATCTGATTTCGATAAATAATTCCACACGGAGATACCTCCGGAAGCCATTCCTCCGGAGTTCCTCGTTTTCGGATAAAACACTTTTTCGGTACACATGCACACAGATAACCGCCTCGGCCCTCGCAATCGTCGTGCCAAAACGAATGCCGCAGCGCCCCTGCGCACGACGAAAGTCCGGACGCACCGCGATCGCGCCCGAAAGAGACGAACCGGGCCGCGGATACTCGCTCCGCAGCCCGGAAAAAGGCGATCGCCGAGCCAGACGGCGCTATTCGAACGCCTGGGCCACCTGACGCAGGCAATCCACGATCGGCAGATGCTGCGGGCAGCTACGCTCGCATTTCCGGCAAGCGATGCACTGCGACGCCCGTCCGTGCGTCTTGGTCAGATTCTCGTAATAGACGCTCTGAACGGAAAATCCGCGATTGACGGACTGTTTCTCGGCATTGTAAAGCGCGAAATATTCGGGAATGGCGATCCGCTCGGGACACCCCGCCACGCAATAGCGACAGGCCGTGCAGGGGACGGCGATCGAACGGTTGACGATCCGCACGACCTCGGCGACAGCCGCCCGTTCCCGCTCGCCGAGCGGTTCGAACCGGCGCATGTAGTCCGTATTGTCGAGCAACTGTTCCATCGACGACATGCCGCTGAGTACGGCCATCACGCCATCCAGTCCGGCCGCATAGCGAATGGCCCACGAAGCGACAGACGACTCGGGTCGCAGCTCCTTGAGCAGCAGCTCCGCTTCGGCGGGCAGCGATGCCAGTGTGCCGCCCTTGAGCGGCTCCATCACCACGACACGCTTGCCATGACGGCGGGCCGTCTCGTAACACAGCCGTGACTGGATGCTCGCATGATCCCGATCGAGGTAGTTGATCTGCAACTGCACGAACTCCGTTTCGGGGTGAGCCGTCAGAATCTCGTCGAGCAGTTCGGCCCGGTCGTGGAACGAAAACCCGACGTGACGGATCTTGCCTTCGGCCTTCTTGCGAGCGACGAACGCGAAACTGTCGAAGCGCCGCACCTTCTCGTAATTGGCGATATTCAGGTTGTGAAGCAGATAATAGTCGAAATAGTCGACGCCGCATTTCGCGAGCTGCTCGTCGAAAATCCGTTCCTGGTCGCCCTCCTTTTCGAGGAACATCGTCGGCAGCTTCGACGCCAGTGTGAAACTGCCGCGCGGATGGCGTTCGACGAGCGTTTCGCGCATCACGCACTCGCTCTTGAAGTCGTGATACATGTATGCCGTATCGAAATAGGTGAATCCTCGCTCGATGAACGTGTCGACCATCCGCTCGACCTGCGCCGTATCCACCGCCTTGAAGTCGCCCTTTTCCAGCAGCGGCAAGCGCATGCACCCGAATCCTAACAGTCCGGCCATATCACTCGCGAATCACTCGGTTGATAACCCACCATCCGCCGAAGATCTGGAGCAGCATGCCCGGCACACCGATCCGCAGGTCTTGTGCAGCGGCATAGAGGCTGCCCGTGAGGGCCCATTCACCCAGCGTACCGATCGTTTGATAGAGCACGACCACGGCAGCCAGCATCCCGAGCGATGCCCGTCGGGTGCGGGCTGCGATCGCTGCGGCCGCGAGAGCCAGGATCGTCGATTTGAGCAGGACGGGCGGAAGCATCGCCGCGGCGGGCATTCCGAAAAACGCCGAGTTCAGCAGCGGCGAGACGAGCGCCGCAGCAAGGCCCGTGCGCCAGCCGTATTTGTAGGCGCCGACGAGCGTGAAGAAGTAGATCGGCAGCCACGTAGGACCTCCCAGGCGGAAGAGGTGGCACAATTGAGGCAGAGCAATGTTGCCCAGCACGAACGCCGCAGCGAAGAGATAGGTACGTACCTCGTCGTAACGCAGCGAATAGAGTTTAACGATCGTAGTCTGCATTGTTTTGATTGTTTATGGTAACTCTTGCACTTCATTCTGTCTTTCGACCGCAATTTCGCTCGGAACGGCCGTCGACCGCGTTTCTGCCCCGCCTCAGGCAAAGGCTTCGGGTGGCAATCCAGCAGGTTAAAGCGATGGAAAACAGATTCGTTGTAAAATTTCAAGTAACTATATACCACACCTCACCGGTTTTTCGCACGTTGACGCATTGAGGGCTGTCGTTGTCTCGCGGCTCTTGGCCGCGTTTACGAATCTGACCCTCCCCTAAATCCCCTCCTCGGAGGAGGCTTTTGCCTCAACCCGCAAAATGATCGTGTTTTAGGACCGATTCAGTGTAAAATTGTTTGTTATATATTATGTCTATGGTTCGGTTCTTTCGAGTTTCTCCAGGAATTCACGGATCAGCGGCAGGCACTCCTGCGCCGTACGACAGTCGCAGCACAAAGACTCCACGGGACAGGTTCCCGTACCGGCCCGATTGACGATGCGGGGCACTTCGAGCGTATATTCGACCCGCATGCGGGCTTTGCGCAGCAGTTCGCGCGCCGAACGACTAATCACATCGGCATAGACCTCGCTCACGCCGCCCAGGATCATCAATGCCGCGGCACCCTTGCCCACGACCTTGTCCGCGACGAAAGCGCCGTCGAGAAACGCAGGTTCCTCCGTGAGCAACCGATAGAGATCGCGCACACCCCGTTCCCGGAAAATACGCGTCTGCGACCCGTTGCGGATCACACACGAGGCATTCTCCGCAAAGAGCAGCTCGACCAGGCGAGTCCGCTCCTCCACCGTTACGTCCGATTTCATTTTACGCCCGTTTTTACGAGCCACTTTTCCACGGCCGGAGCCGAATCGCCGACCGCACCGCCGCGCACGGGCAGCCCCTCCGCAATCGTCGCACCGGGACACAAATCGCGAATATCGCTTTCGCTATGACCCATCCGGCTGCCTTCGTGCGTCATGAAAGGGATAATCTTCTTGCCCGAAAAATCATGTGCCGCAAGCCACGTCGCTACGGGAGGCGCAATGGTATACCACCAGCATGGCGATCCGACGAATACGACGTCGTAGTTCTGCGGATCAGGCGCCCCTACAGCTAAGGCCGGGCGATGGCCGGCCTCGATCTCCCGTTTGGCCTGATCGACCACCGTACGGTAATCGGTCGGATAAGGTTTCGCAGGAACGATCTCATGCAGATCGCCGCCCGTCGCGCGGGCGATATGCTCGGCCACGACCCGCGTATTTCCGCTGTGCGAAAAATAAACGACCAGCGTTTTCCCGGCCGAAGCCGCGCGGGCACCGAATCCCCCGGCCGAACAGGTCATTGCGGCCAAGGTCATCAAAAACGGAATTCGTCTCATCATCGTATTATTTCGTTTAGACGTACAAAATTACTGTTTCATCCGAAAAAACCGGTCGATCAATATCCGAATCGTTCGGCTGCACGACGCATTCCCTCGACGATGGCGACACCGAAAGGGCAATTGCGCTCGCAGCGACCGCAGCCGAGACACTCTCCGGCATGGTGCGTCAGCACACGGTAGTGTTCGCGCACCGTTTCGGGAATAGCATCGTCGGAAGGGCAAAGGTTGTAGAACTTGTTCACCGAGGCGATATCGATCCCTACTCTGCACGGCGCACAATGGCCGCAATACATGCAATGGCCCTGCCATGTGAAGCGCTCCATGCCGGCGATCGCAGCCGTGTAGTCGCGTTCGGCGGCCGACGCCTCGCACCAGTCGATCGCAACTTGCATCTCGCCCGTGGTCCGGCAGCCGACCATCACCGCAGCGACGCCGGGACGAGTCAACGCATATTCCATACACTGCACGGGCGTCAACGCACGGCCGAAGGGTGAGTTGGCCTCGCTCAGCAGATCGCCGCCTCCGTAGACCTTCATCACGTCGATGCCGACCCCCATGCGTTCGCACGTCTCGTAAAGGTGTTCGCGCTCGGGATCGATGTTGTGCAGCGCCGAAGCATAGCTTTCGTCGGCCCACAGCGACTCGACATCCTCCCCGGCGGGCTGAAGGTCGTAACAGGGGTTGATCGAGAACATCAGCACGTCGATGCGTCCCGACTCCGCAGCCCGCTGTGCGACAGCCGGATTATGGCTGCTCAGTCCGATATGCCGGATACGTCCCTCGGCCTTGAGCCGTTCGGCGAGCGCCAGAATCGGACCGTCGACGATCGCCTGCCAGTCGGACAACCGGTCGGCATAGTGGATCATACCGATATCGATATAATCGGTATCCAGCCGGACGAGCAGATCTTCGAACGCCGCGAGCGTCTTTTCCGGGTCGCGCGTACGCAGATACTGTCCCTGCTCCCATGTCGAACAAAGATGTCCCTGCACGATGAATTCGCCGCGACGGCCGGCGAGTGCACGACCGATATTGCTGCGCAACTCCGGATCCGAGGAGTAGAGGTCCAGGAAATTGACTCCCCGGGCGATCGCATAGTCGAAATCGGCGCGTACGGCCTCGGGAGTCTTGCCGAGGAAGCCCTCGCACCCGAGGGCCACGGTACTGACGCGCAAGCCCGTACGGCCCAATATACGGTATTTCATATCCAATCCTTATTTTTCAATTCGCTTTCCGATATTCCTGAGGAGAGCATCCCACGACCTGTTTGAAAAGCCGGGTGAAATGCTGCGGATATTTGAAACCCAACGCATAGGCCACCTCGCCGATCGTCCTGCTGCCGTCAAAAACCAACTCTTTGGCCGCATCGATCAGCTTCGCACGGATATGCTCCTGGGCCGTGCGTCCCGTCTCCCGTTTGATGAGGTCGCCGAAATAGTTGGGCGACAGACACAACCGTTCGGCGCAATACTGCACCGTCGGCAGCCCCTTCGTCTGCGGCAGATCCGACTCGAAATAGCCGTGCAACAACTCCTCGAAACGCACCAGAATATCCTTGTTGGCCATACGGCTACGCGTAACGAACTGCCGGTCGTAGAAACGAACGCAGTAGTTGAGCAACATTTCGATATTGTTGACGATCAACGTCTGGCTGTGTTTGTCGATGGCATGTTCCAACTCGTGCCGGATATTGCGCAGGCACTCTACGACCGTGCCGCGCTCCTGCTCCGAAAGGTGCAATGCCTCGCGCACTTCGTAGGAAAAGAAAGTATAGTTGCGGATATTGCGTCCGAGCGACGTTCCGCGCAACAGGTCGGGATGGAAAAGCAAGGCCCACCCTCGGGGTTGCAGCAGGCGTCCGTCGTCCCTTACCCCGAAAACCTGCCCGGGAGCCAGGCAGACCACCGTTCCCTCCTGGTAATCGTAGGTTTGCCGGCCGTAAACCAGATCGCCGCACGACACATCCTTGAGAAACAAGGCATAGAATCCGTAACTACGCAGCCCCCCGGGAACAGGTGCCAACGCAGAAAGATCGGCCACGCTGACCAGCGGATGCAAGGTCTCGATACCCATCAGGTCATTATACTGGAATACATGATCCAGCCGCAGGATTCCCTTCATCGCTTTCCCTTTTCTTCGTCCAGTCCGATCAATTCGTACGTACGGCTGCCCAAACCGATCGACTCCCCGTGTTCGAGAGTATGAATCCCGTGGCGCGACTCCATCCGTTCGATCAGATGCACCTTTCCCGCATCCTCCGAAGCATAGACCAGATCGACGCACGCCTGGTCGAGCGCCACGGGATCGAGCGAAGCGAGGATCCCCACGTCGCCCATCTCCGGAGCCGCCGGATGGGCATCGCAGTCGCAATCCACCGAGAGGTTATTCATCACGTTGATATATAGAATCTTTTCGCCGCAATGATCCGCAACGGCCTTGGCGGCCTCGGCCATCGACTCCAGGAAGTCGTCCTGGGCGGGCAGGTTGTTCCACAGGTCCTCGCGGGTCTTCCCGGCGGTATGGATCCATGCCTTGCCGGCCGACGAAGCGATGCCGATCGAGATGTTCTTCACCGCGCCGCCGAAGCCGCCCATCGCATGACCTTTGAAGTGCGACAGGACGACCGTAAAATCGTAGTCGAGAAAATGCGCGCCGACGAAATCTTCCCGCAGGTGCTTGCCGCCTGTCACCGGAAGACTCGCCTCGCCCTCGGCATCCATGATATCGACCGGAGCGATCGCCGTGAATCCATGATCGGCAGCGGCTTTCAGATGATCGGCCGTGCGGGCCCGACCGCCGCCGTAGGCCGTATTGCATTCGACGATCGTGCCGCCAACCTTGCGAACCAGATCGCCGATCAATGCGGGTTGCAGAAAATGATGCCCGCCCGGTTCTCCGGTCGAGAGTTTTACGGCGACTTTTCCCGTAGCTTCGCGTCTTAGGGCTTCGTAAATACGCACGAGCGCTTGCGGGGTGATCTCGTGCGTGAAATAAACCTTCGCTTCAGGCGTCTGCGCAGCACCCTCGCCGCTCGCACGTCCCCGGCATCCGAACGGCATCGCCGCAAAAGTCATCAGAAAAGTCATATACCAGATTTTTTTCATGGCGTTATTTTTTAGGCAATTCATACGACTTTACAGGGTCTTCGGTTTCTCGACCGCAACTTCGTTCGAGACGGCCGATAAGCCGTGTTTACCGATCCGCCCCGTCTGAGTCAAGGGGTTCGGATACGACCTGCAAGACATATTAATCCGACACTGCAAAAATACAGCGTATTTTTCGCCGGGAATTATCCATTTTCCGGAATCTCTTACCAATATCACGGAAACCGCGCCGAGACGGAACTTGCGCGTTTTCGGCAAATTATTTATTTTTGTCGAAAACACGCACCCTATGGAGAAAATCGTGAAACTGGACCATATCCGTCAATACGACGACCTGCTGCACGTACCGACGCTGCACCCGCTGGTGAACGTCATCGACTTCTCGCAATGCAACCCCGTCGAATACATGCGTTACAGCTTCGGGTTTTACGCCATATTTCTCAAAGAGGTGAAGTGCGGCGATATCCTCTACGGACGCAGCACCTACGATTACCAGGAGGGGACGCTCGTGTGCCTGGCACCTGGACAATGTATCGGAATCGACAACCGCGGCGTGAAGTTCCAGCCCAAAGGATGGGCACTGCTTTTTCATCCCGATCTGCTGCACGGCACCGCGCTCGGGTGCAACATCCGCAAGTACACGTTCTTCTCCTACGAGGTGAACGAGGCGTTGCACCTCTCGGAGCAGGAGCGCAGCACGATCGTCGATTGTCTGCGCAATATCCGCCGCGAACTGGAAAATTCAGCCGACAAGCACAGTAGAACACTGATAATAAACAACATCGAAATGTTGCTCAACTACTGCGTGCGTTTCTACGACCGGCAGTTCATCACCCGCAGCCCGATCGCGAACCGCGACGTTCTGGCGCGGTTCGAAAATCTCCTGCACGAATACCTCCGTTCGGACGATCCGCAGAACGGCGGTCTGCCGACGGTGCAGTATTGTGCCGAACGTTTATGCCTGTCGCCCAACTATTTCGGCGACCTCATCAAACGCGAGACGGGACGCACGGCACAGGAGCATATCCAGTCGTATCTGATCCGCACGGCCAAGGAGCGCATCGCCTCGTGCGATGAACCCATCGCAGGCATCGCCTACGATCTGGGATTCAAATACCCGCAACACTTCACCCGCCTGTTCAAGAAGGTCACGGGCATGACACCCAACGAATTCCGAGCTCGAAGCTGATCTACGAAAAAAGGTGCGGAGCGTTCGGCTCCGCATCTTTTTCGCCCCCTCGTCAGAGCGTGCCCCGTTTGAGTTGCTCGACGAAGTGGTCGATGCGTTGCAACTGATGCGGAATATCGATCCGCTGGGGACAATGCGACACGCATTGGTTGCAGCCGATGCAGTGGCTCGCCTGACGCAGACGCGGCACGCTGCGGTCGTAGCCGACGAGGAACGCACGTCGCGCCGCAGCATAATGTCGGTCCTGCGAACCCGCAGGAACATTGCCCTCGTTCACGCATTTGTTGTAATGCAACAGGATAGCCGGAATATCCAAGCCGTAGGGACACGGCATGCAGTATTTGCAATCGTTGCACGGAATGGTAGGGTAGCGCAGCATCTGCTGTGCGGTCCGCTCCAGAAAGACGCGATCGTCGTCGGTCAGCGGATCGAGCGGCGCATAGCTCCGCAGGTTGTCCTGCAAATGCTCCATATAGGTCATGCCGCTCAGCACGGTGAGCACTCGCGGAAACGATCCGGCGAAGCGGAAAGCCCACGAGGCGACGCTCGACTGGGGACGGCGCTGCTTGAGTTGCGCGGCGATATGATCGTGGACATTCGCCAGACGTCCGCCCAGCAACGGTTCCATGATTACGACCGGAATGCCGCGCTTGTCCAACTCGCCGTAGAGGTATTCGGCATCCGTATTGCGCGGGTTGACCTCCTTGGCGTGTTTCCAGTCGACGTAGTTGAGCTGAATCTGCACGAAATCCCACTTGTAGCGATCGTGCTGTGCGAGCAGATGATCGAAAACCTTCACATCGCCGTGGTAGGAGAACCCGAGGTTGCGGATACGTCCTGCGGCACGCTCCTCGACCAGGAAATCGAGCATGCCGTTGCGGATATAGCGGTTTTCGAAATCTTCCATGCCGTTGCCCATGCCGATGGCATGCAGCAACAGGTAGTCGATATGGTCTACCTGCAACTCCCGGAACGAATTGCGGTACATCGCCGTCGAAGCCTCACGGCTCCAGGTCGAGGGCGCGAAATTCGACAACTTGGTCGCGACGAAGAACTTTTCACGCGGATGGCGCTTCAGCGCGATGCCCGTCGCCCGTTCGGAATACCCCTTGCAATAGGCCGGCGAAGTGTCGAAATAGTTCACCCCGTGCGCGATCGCATAGTCGACCAGACGGTTGACCGCCTCCTGGTCGATATTGTTGTCCCGGTCGCCCGTATTCGCATCCGTCATCTGCGGCCATCGCATGCAGCCGTAGCCCAGCAGCGACACCCGATCGCCCGACGTAGGAGTCGTACGGTAGGTCATGGCATCGGTCGGGATTTCACCCTGCTCGGCGTCGCCATCCGACTCCTTCTTCCCGGAAACACACCCCGCGACCGCTGCGACCGAAACGGCTGCCGCACCTTGTCCGAGCCGCCTGAGGAATTCGCGGCGATCCATCGCGTTACCTATTTTCGTCTCTTTCATATTCTTGAAGTTAAAGGGTTCGCTGGCATTCGTGCCCCTCGACGTAGATCGCACTGAAGGGCCGTGCCGGACAAAGATTCTCGCAGGCGCCGCAACCGATGCAGCGGGCCTCGTTGACGACCGGAATACGCAGCGATTCGGGATCGTCGACATCGACATGGACCATGTGAATCGCACCGGTAGGACAATGGCGCGCGCAATTATTGCACTGCACGCCGTCGCGCAGCGTCACGCAATTCTCGCGCAACCACACGGCATGTCCCACCTGCGTCGAAACTTTCTCGGCCAGATCGGTCAGCCGAATGGCGTCCGTCGGACACACTTCGGCGCATTTCGCGCACTCCGGACGACAATAGCCGCGTTCGTAGGACATTTCGGGCTTCATCAGCCGCATCAGATCGCCCGAGGGACGCAGCACCCCGTTGGGACACGCCGCCACGCAGAGCTGACAGGCCGTGCAGTGGGTCGTGAAATGGCGGATCGACTTCGCCCCCGGCGGCAGGATGGACGTCGCCCGTTTCGGGATTTTCTTCTCTTCGATCGCGGCCAGGCCGCCGTCCACCTTCTTCTCCTGTGCCTTCACGGTCGCCGACACGGCGAACAACCCCATCGTTGACAGGAATTGGCGGCGCGAGACACCGGCACCGGAGGCCTGCGTCGCAACGGGGTCCGATGCAGCGGAGTGCGGACGTCGCCAGGTATAGGAGATGGCCCCCCGATGGCATTTGTCCAGACAGTCCATGCACGCCACGCAACGGCTGTAATCGATCTTATGCGCCGCAGGGTCGATGCACGAAGATTTGCAGTTGCGCGCACAGAGTTTGCATCCGTTGCATTTCGCCGTATCGATCCGCGGACGGAAAAGCGAATAGCGCGACAGGGCGCCCAGCACCGTGCCCACCGGACAGATCGTATTGCACCAGGTGCGGCCCGAGCGCCAAGCCAGACAGGCGAGGACTCCGAAGGTTGCGAGCGCCACGACGAAGGTTCCGATGCCCTTCATCCAGACATCGGCCCGATAGAAGGCGTAGCTGTCGGCACGTTCGGCCAGGTAGGCCAGCAGGTTATTGCCCCACAGCCAGATCGGAGCCAGAAGGTTCGACGCGATACGTCCGTAGGCGCTGTACGGAGCGATCAGGGCGGCCAGCGAACCGACGTGCGCCGTCAATACGACGACGAACAGCAGCAGCACACCGTAGCGCAACCGACGGCGCTGGGGCGTGAAAGCGAAACGGGTCTTGCGGCGCTTGCCCGCGAACCACGACACGATGTCCTGCATCACCCCGAGCGGGCAGATCACCGAACAGTAAACCCGCCCGAACAACAACGTCAGCGCCACGAGCCCGACGACGATGCCCAGCTCGACGGCCAATAACGCGGGCAGGAACTGGATCTCGGCCATCCAGCCGAACCACGCATGCACCGTTCCCGTGAAGTCGAGAAACAGCAGCGTGATACACACGAAAAATACGGCCGCAGCCGCAATTCGGATTTTCCGCAACATATTCATTTCTCCATTTTTGGCAAAGATACCGATAATCGGCGATTATCGCAAGTCCCGGCAGAGGACGGTCCTCGGAACGTCATACGCGGGATGCGATGCGAAATTAGGAATTTCCGCACGTTCATCGCTACCGTTTTTACGGTTTTCGATACCTTTTTTACGGATTTCGCATACCGGCGGACGAAATTCCGCAAAAACGCTATTTTTGTCACACCAACGACTTCACACTTGAGACTCAAATTCTTACCAATGCTCGCGGCGCTGTTATGAATCGCCGCATGCAGCCGCTCCCACGAACCGGAGAGTCCGGCACGCAATCCTTTTACGGAACAAAACGGTTCGGCCGCCGTGCTGAACGAAAAAATCACCCGCTACTTCACTTCGGTAGACGACCGGCATCTGACGCTCGCCGCAAATACCCCCGACGAGTATGTTCCGAACGTCGGCGACATCGTATGCTGCGGCATGACGCCCTATAACCCCGACGGATTTCCGGGCCGCGTTACCGAAGTCGGCAGAACGGCTGCGGGGTACACGGTCGCGACCGAAGAGGTGGCACTCGATGAGGCGTTCGAGTCGCTGTCGGCCGACGAACGGATCGATCCCGCGCTGCATGTCGAGTCGGTCACCGACGCGCAGGGCAACAGCTATGCGTTCGAGACGGCGGATTCGTCGGTCTGGAAGGACCTCGCCGAACGGGGCGACGGGATACGCGCCGACACGGAGGCATACGGCAAAGCGACATTACGCGTTTCACTCGGCGAAATAGCATTCGGGGGGGGGAGCCGCGGTTTCCGGATCGCTTTATGTCGATTCCCGGCTCGACGTGGGACTGGACATCGAAAGGCATAAACTTAGCAGAATGCACGCCCGGCTCAGCATACGAACCGGATCGGAACTGAAACTCTCGGCGACGCTCAAAGGGGAAGTCGAGAAGACGTTGAAATCGTTCGACATCCGATTGGGACGCATTCCCATAGCCGGAGGCGCCGTCATTCTTCGGCCGTTCCTCAAACTCTCGCTCATACTCGGAGCGAACGGCGAAGTCACGGCCGATGCGATTCCGCACAACACGTTCATGGATTCGAGCTATGCCATCGATTATGCCGACGGCGTATGGAGCGAGCAGAGAAAAGAAGGCGCGCACGGAATGAAAAGCCTCGATATGGCGACGAAACGGGAGATGAGGGGCGCACTCTATACCGAAACGAAAGCGGGCATGCTGGTCGGCGTCTATTCGCATAAGCTCATCGGCATCGGATTCGACGCGGTGGGGCGTCACGCCCTGACGGGCGAATTCTCGCTCGACAACCGGGCGCTGTTCCTCGAAAATCCGTCGGTCGGGATCGACCGCACGCTTTCGGGCGAATTCTATTTCTACGCCCGGCTGTTCGGCAAAGACCTGGGACGGTATGAAATCAAAACGGACACGCTCGACCTGGGGAAAACCGAAGTCGCTTTACTTCCGTCGAACGGCACGCTCAACATCGACATATCGTCGGACCGAGCCTCGATTTCGTCGCAAAGGGAGTGCGAGGACTTATTGGAGGTGTCGTGCGGTTATACGCTTTTTGACGAAAGCGGAAAGGTCGTGGCCGAGCGAGCGCTCGCTTCGGCCCGGCAACGGAATGACGATTCACCGACACGCAGTACGACCGGCAATGCGACCTTCCCGCTCACCGCCCCGCCGCGGCCTACCATGTCGCTCCGCATGTCGTCACCGAAGAGGCCGGTATTATTACGGCGAAAAGGCTCCCCTGGCCACGATCGTGGGGAAATGGAGAAACATACCCCACGATAAAACTTACACATTCAATGCTGATGGTACCGGCATATTGATAGAATCCGGTACTTCTATTACCGATGATTGTCGAATAACATATACATTCGATGCAAAAACCGGCACATTGAAATACGCATACACGCATCCGTTCGAAGGATGGTACACATTTGAAATCAACGATCTGACCCAGGATCGGTTTATTTTATTCGGATGACCCTTCAACCGAGTCGAATAGCCGCGCGGGCCGCCGGCTGCAACCCGCATTAACGATATATTGCACACCGCAAGGCCTTTGTCTTGCCATCTTCGGCGGCTCGCACCTCCGGTGCGACCGGCCCAGCCGCCGAAGATGATCCTTTCCGCGAACTTCGGCTCCTCCGAGTCGCTTTCGCAGCCGGATTCTTTCGTACCTTTCGGTACTGAAAAGTCCGAACACCGACTCTTAACAGCGCACTGCAAACGGAAATGCGGAGGTTACGTGCCGCTGAAAGCGGCATGAATTCCCCTTTGCAAAAAACCTTTCACTCTTCACCTTTCATTCGCTTCTTCCCTGCGCAGCGACCGCCTCCATGCGACGGGAGACTTCATCGGGATCTCCCAGAAAATAATCCTTCACCGGACGCAACCCGTCGTCGAACTCGAAAACGTAGGGCACCGCCGTCGGAATGTTGAATCCGGCAATCGCATCGTCCGAAATGCCTTTCAGATGCTTCACGATACCCCGCAGGCTGTTGCCGTGCGCTACGACGAGCAGCGTCTCGGCATGCGCCAGTGCAGGAAGTATCTCGCACTGCCAGTAAGGCACGATGCGGTTCACCGTGTCGCACAGCGCCTCCGTACGGGGCAACTCGGCCGCAGGGATACCTTCGTAACGCGGGTCGAAACGCGGATTGCGCGGATCGTCCTCCCCGAGGGGATCGGGCGCCACGTCGTAACTCCGACGCCAGGCGAGGACCTGTTCGTCACCGTATTTCGCTGCGGTCTCACGCTTGTTCAACCCCTGCAACGTTCCGTAATGCTTCTCGTTGAGCCGCCAGCTCTTCACGACGGGAATCCAGTCGAGATCCATCCGGTCGAGCACGATATCGAGCGTCTTCACGGCACGTTTCAGATAGGAAGTATAAGCGCATGCGAAGCACATGCCCCCGGCACGCAGCAGGTCGCCCGCACGGGCTGCTTCCGCCACTCCCTCCGGGCTCAGGTCCACGTCGGTCCAACCCGTAAAACGGTTCTCCAGGTTCCAGGTGCTCTGCCCGTGGCGGAGCAAAACGATCTTTTTCATACGGTCTCAGGTTCGGCCTTTACGGCATTCGTCAAGGGTCGTCCCTGCGCGAAATCGCGGATATTCTGCAAGGTGGTATGCGCAATGTTGTTCAGCGCTTCACGCGTGAAAAATCCCTGATGCGAGGTAACGATCACGTTGTTGAACGACAACAACCGCGCCAGCACGTCGTCGTCCATGATCCGATCCGACGTATCTTCATAGAAATAGTCCGCCTCCTCCTCGTAAACGTCGAGCCCCGCAGCGCCTATCCGCTTCTGCTTCAGCCCCTCGATCAATGCCTCGGTACGGATGAGCTGTCCCCGGCCCGTGTTGATGAGCACCACACCGGGCTTCATCTGCGCGATAGCCCCCTCGTCGATCATGTAACGGGTCCGGTCGGTCAGCGGACAATGGAGCGAAATGACGTCCGAGCGGGCGTAGAGCTCATCGAGCGCGACGTACTCGAATCCCGCCTGCCGGGCATACTCCGCATCGGGTTTCACGTCGTAGGCCAGGACCTCCATACCGAATCCACGCAGGATGCGGATCAGTTCGCGAGCGATCTTCCCCACACCGACGATACCCGCCGTCTTGCCATAAAGATCGAATCCGAGCAGGCCGTGCAGCGAAAAATTTCCGTCGCGCGTCCGCCAATAGGCTCTATGAATCTTCCGGTCAAGCGACAGCAACAGCGCGACGGCGTACTCCGCTACGGCATGCGGCGAGTAGGCCGGAACCCGCACGACGCGAAGGCCGTACCGCGCCGCAGCCCGTAGGTCGACGTTATTGAATCCCGCACACCGCAATGCGATGAGCTTCACGCCCATTTCGGCGAGTTGCCGCACGGTTTCGGCATCGGCCGTATCGTTCACGAAGATGCACACGACATCGGCCCCTTCGGCCAGCACGGCATTGGCGGCATTCAGATGGCTGCGATGGTATCGAATATCGAATCCGTAATCGGTGCGAATGGCCTCGAACGACTCCCGGTCGTAGGGTTGCGTTCCGAACAAGGTTATTGTGATCTGTTTCATACCGGAAAAGAATCAGGCGATCGTGATTTGCGCATCGAGATAGACATCCTGAATGGCATGCAACAGGGCGACGCCCTCCTTGAGCGGACGCTGGAAAGCCTTGCGACCGCTGATGAGCCCCATACCACCGGCTCGCTTGTTCACCACGGCCGTGACGACCGCGTCCTGCAAATCCGAAGCTCCGTGCGACTCGCCGCCCGAATTGATGAGTCCCACACGACCCATGTAGCCGCATGCGATCTGATAACGGCACAGATCGATGGGGTGATCCGAAGCGAGCTTCGTATAAACTTCATCGCGGGTCTTGCCGAACCCGATAGCCCGGAAACCGCCGTTGTTCGTCGGAAGTTTCTGCTTTACGATATCGGCTTTGATCGTCACACCGAGATGGTCGGCCTGCCCCGTAAGGTCGGCCGCAGCGTGATAGTCGGTACCGTCCTTCGTGAAAGCGCCGTTGCGCAGATAACACCACAGGATCGTGACCATGCCCAACGCATGCGCCTCGTCGAAAGCCCGGGCGATCTCCACGATCTGCCGACGGCTCTCCGGCGACCCGAAATAAATCGTCGCGCCGATCGCGGCGGCCCCCATGTTCCAGGCATCGCGCACCCGCCCGAACAGCACCTGATCGTGGGCATTGGGGTAGGAGAGCAGTTCGTTGTGGTTGATCTTCACGACGAAGGGAATACGATGCGCATAACGGCGCGCTACGGCTCCCAGCACACCGAAAGTAGAGGCCACGGCATTGCAACCGCCCTCGATGGCCAGACGGACGATATTGTCCGGATCGAAATAGTCGGGATTCGGAGCGAACGACGCTCCGGCCGAATGTTCGATACCCTGATCGACGGGCAGAATCGAAACATAGCCGGTTCCTCCCAGTCGCCCGTGCGAGAGGATGCGTTGCAGATTGCAGAGCGTCGGAAGATTGCGGTCCGAGTCGCTCCAGATACGCTCCACCGTATCCGGTCCCGGCAGATGAAGCCGCTCTTTGCCGATCGTGCGGCAAACGTGCGCGAGATAGTATTCGGCCTGCGGGCCGAGCATGTCGATCGTTGAACTCATATTCGCGTTTTTCGGAACCTCACTGCAATTCGGATTCCAAAATCGCAAAAACGGAATGCGGATTTCGATGTCCCCGCAAACCCGGACAGCCGGCTACGGAGAAGCGAAAAACGACAGCTACTTCTGCATGCTGCGGAATTCGGTCGGCGATACGCCCGTATGTTTCTTGAAATAACGCCCCAGATACGACTGGTCGGGGAATCGGAGCCGGTAGGCGATCTCCTGCACCGAAAGATCGGTTGTTCTGAGGAGCATCTTAATCTCCAGAACAGCCGCACGATCGATGAATTCCTTGACCGAACAGTGGGAAATAGCTCGTACGATCGTCGAAAGATAACGGGCCGATATGCACAGCCGATCGGCATAGAACGCGACTTCGCGTTCGCACGAGACATGTTCATGGACCAGCACCACGAAACGCTGGAAAAGTTTCGACTGGCGCGAAGTGGTGACCGGTCGGGAATCCCTGTCGACCGGAAAACGCCGCCATTTGTCGTCGATCTCCAGCAGGGCGTTCTGCAATCGATTGCGCATGATCGTCGTACGGTGGATATTGTCCCGGTCGACATAAGTATAGGCTACCATCGCGAACCAGGCGTCGACACTCCTGGCCACCGCACGATCGGGATCGTATACCGGATAGCTGCTCAGACGACGGAAGAACGACGGTTCGAGCCGAAAGGCCGCTTCGGAAAACAGCTCCTGGGAAAACGCACAGAACGAAACCCGGAAATCCGCCGTACGATCCGTAATCAGCAGCAGCCAGCCGGGAAGTATGTAAAACAGCGTATTCCGACGTATCTCGCAATTCACCTGATTGATAGTCGCACGAGCCCGGCCGCTGCGGCAGAACAGTACCGCTCCGCACTCGCAACGTCCCGCATAATTGCTGTAAAATGCCATATCCGACTCTCCTACGACGAATTGGTCCTCCGGAGTCGTAGCAATAGGGTTGGTAACCGCCATGAGTATATTATTTCTTGTTTCGAACAAAAATACGGATTTTCGCGCAACTCGCATCGTATATGTTCCCAAAATGAACAACAATATTCACAATATAGAGACCCAAGCTGCGCTAAATTATGGTACTTTTGCAAGCGAAAAAGTTTTTTAGTATAAATACCAAAGAGGAATTATGAAGCAAACATTCGTGAAAGCAGTTCTCGCAGTGAGCTGCATGGCGACCGTAGGATGCGGTCAGGCACCGACGGCAATGGGTCCCGGCGAATACGCCGCGATCACCGTCGCCACGACCTACCGTGAAATCCCGGTCAACTATTCGGCCACGATACGCGGCCGCCAAGACATAGCCATCTATCCGCAGGTTTCGGGCACCGTCTCGCAGCTCTGCGTCACCGAAGGACAGCACGTATCGAACGGTCAGACGCTGTTCATCATCGATCAGGTTCCCTACAAAGCCGCTTTGCAGACGGCCGAAGCGAATGTCGCCGCCGCCAAAGCGGGCGTTGCGACGGCACAACTCGTCTACGACAGCAAGAAAGAGCTTTTCTCGCGCAACGTCGTGTCGCAGTTCGATCTTTCGACCGCGGAAAACCAATTGCTGACGGCGAAAGCGCAGTTGGCCCAAGCCGAGGCACAGCGCGTAAACGCCGCCAATAACCTCTCCTATACGGTCGTCAAGGCTCCGGCCAACGGCGTAGTGAGCACGTTGCCTTACCGCGTAGGCGCCCTGGTCAGCCCTTCGATGCCCCAGCCGCTTACGACCGTCTCGGACAACTCGGAAATGTACGTCTACTTTTCGATGACCGAAAACCAGTTGCTCAACCTCGTGCGTCAATACGGTTCGATCGACAACACGCTCAAAAACATGCCCGACGTGCAATTGATGCTCAACGACGGCTCGGCCTACGACGAAAAAGGTCGCATCGAGTCGATCAGCGGTGTGATCGACACCTCGACGGGTAGCGTACAGCTGCGTGCCGCATTCCCCAACTCGAACGGGCTGCTTCACAGCGGCGGCGCCGGCAATATCATCATTCCCAGCATCTACAAGGACCGTATCGTCGTTCCGCAACACGCTACGTTCGAATTACAGGACAAGGTATACGTATATAAGGTGGTAGACGGCAAAGCATCCGCATCGATGATCGACGTGGAGAAGATCTCCAACGGCACCGAATACATCGTCAATTCGGGACTCACTCCGGGTGAGACCATCGTAGCCGAAGGTGTCGGTCTGCTGCGCGAAGGAACGCCGATCCGCATCAAGGGTCAGACTGCACCCGCGACCGAAGAACCGGCTACCGAAACCCAAACCGAAAAGGAAGAATAATCTATGACACTCAAGCATTTTATCGAACGCCCCGTCCTGGCGTCCGTCATATCCATCATTATCGTAATCGCCGGTCTGATCGGTCTTGCGACATTGCCGGTGGAACAATATCCCGATATCGCGCCTCCGACGGTAATGGTACGCGCGAGCTATCCGGGTGCCAGCGCCGAGACCATCCAGAAGTCGGTTATCGTACCGCTCGAGGAGGCGATCAACGGCGTGGAAAACATGACCTACATCACCTCGAGCGCCGCAGCCGGCAGTGCTTCCATCTCGGTGTACTTCCGTCAGGGAACCGACGCCGACATGGCCGCCGTGAACGTGCAGAACAAAGTATCGCGCGCCACGGGTCTGCTGCCCTCGGCCGTTACCCAGGTCGGTGTGACGACCATGAAACGCCAGACCTCCATGGTGAAGATTTTCTCGTTGTACAGCCCCGACGACACCTACGACGAATTTTTCCTGGCGAACTACTCGAAGATCAATATCGAGCCGCGCATTCTGCGTATTCCCGGCGTCGGCGAGGCGTTCACGCTCGGCGCCGCCTACTCGATGCGCGTGTGGCTGAAGCCCGACGTGATGGCTCAGTACAAACTCATTCCGTCGGATATCACCGCAGCCCTCGCCGAACAGAATATCGAATCGGCGACCGGTAAACTGGGCGAAGACTCGGAGAACGCATTCCAGTATACGATGAAATATCGCGGTCGTATGATGACTCCCGAAGAGTTCGGCGAAGTCGTGCTCATATCCAAGGAAGACGGCACCACGCTGCGCCTGAAGGATGTAGCCGAGATCGAACTGGGTAGCGAATCCTATGCCTACAAAGGCTACACCAACGGACACCCGGGAGTCAGCACGATGATCTTCCAGACCGCAGGCTCCAACGCCACGCAGGTCGTCGAACAGGTCGAAGCCCTGCTCGACGAGATTCGCGCCGAGCTGCCGAAGGGTGTCGAAATCGCCCACCTGCAAAGCGTGAACGACTTCCTCTACGCTTCGATCTACGAAGTAATCAAAACCCTGTTCGAGGCCATCATCCTCGTCGTACTGGTCGTCTACGTCTTCCTGCAAGACATGCGTTCGACGCTGGTTCCGACCGTCTCGATCCTCGTGGCGCTGATCGGTACGTTCGCATTCCTCTCCGTAGCGGGCTTCTCGATCAACCTGTTGACGCTCTTCGCCCTCGTGCTGGCGATCGGTACGGTCGTCGACGATGCCATCATCGTCGTCGAGGCTGTGCAGGCCCGCTTCGACGCCGGATACAAATCTTCCTACATGGCTACCGTCGACGCGATGTCGGGTATCACCTCGGCCATCGTTACCTCGACGCTGGTCTTCATGGCCGTGTTCATTCCCGTAGCCATGATGGGCGGAACGTCGGGTATCTTCTACACGCAGTTCGGTCTGACGATGGCCGTGGCCGTAGGTCTCTCGGCATTGAACGCCCTGACGCTCTCGCCGGCCCTCTGCGCACTGATTCTAAAACCCTATCTCGACGAAAACGGCGAAATGCGCGACAACTTCGCCGCACGTTTCCGCAAAGCGTTCAACTCGGGCTTCAACGCGCTCATCAACAAATACAAGCACGGCGTGATGCTCTTCATCAAGCACCGTTGGCTGACCTGGGCCACGCTGGGCCTGGCTCTGGCCGCACTCGTCGTGCTGATGAACAATACCAAGACGGGTCTGGTTCCCGACGAGGATACGGGTACGATCATGGTCAACGTGACGACGGCCCCGGGTTCGACCCTTTCGGAAACGCATAAGGTGATGGAAACCGTTTCGGAGCGTCTGCAAGGCATTCCGCAGATCCGCGACTACATGCAGGTGGCCGGTTACGGTATGATCGCCGGCCAGGGTTCGTCGTACGGTATGTGTATCATCAAACTCAAGGACTGGTCGGAACGTACCGAGAAGGGCGACGACGTGCAGTCCGTCATCGGACAGATCTACGGTCGCACGGCCGATATCAAGGATGCTCAGATCTTCGCCGTTGCGCCGCCGATGATCTCGGGTTACGGTACCTCTACCGGTTTCTCCATGCACTTGCAGGATCAGGCCGGAGGCGATCTTACGGATTTCTACAACGTTTATCTGAAGTTCATCGGCGCCCTGAACCAGCGTCCCGAGATCGCACGCGCCTACTCGACCTTCAATATCAACTTTCCGCAGTATATGGTCGATATCGACGCTGCGAAAGCCAAACGTGCAGGCATTTCGCCCACCACGATCCTCTCTACGCTGTCCGGATACTACGGAGGTCAGTATGTCTCGAACATCAACCGATTCTCGAAGATGTACTACGTCACGATGCAGGCCGATCCGAAATATCGTCTCGACGCCGAATCGCTCAACCACGCTTACGTGCGCACGAACAGCGGTGAAATGGCTCCTCTGGGACAATTCGTCACGCTGAAGCGCGTCTACAGTTCCGAGGTCCTGAACCGTTTCAACCTCTACAACTCGATCGCCGTCAACGGCACGGCTGCCGACGGTTACTCGTCGGGAGATGCCATTCGTGCGATTCGCGAAACGGCGGCACAGGTGCTTCCGAAGGGCTACGGCTACGATTTCGACGGCATCACCCGCGAGGAGGCGCAGACCGGTAGCAACACGGCGATCATCTTCGGCATCTGTATTCTGCTGATTTACCTGATCCTGAGCGCACTGTACGAAAGTTTCATCATTCCGTTCGCCGTCATTCTGTCGGTTCCCTGCGGTCTGATGGGCTCGTTCCTCTTCGCCAAGATCATGGGCCTCGAAAACAACATCTATCTGCAAACGGGTCTCATCATGTTGATCGGTCTGCTGGCCAAGACGGCCATTCTGCTGACCGAGTATGCCGGAGAGCGCCGCAAGGCGGGCATGTCGCTCACCCAGGCAGCCGTTTCGGCCGCCAAGGTACGTCTGCGCCCGATCCTGATGACCGTGCTTACGATGGTCGCAGGTATGATCCCGCTGGTTTTGGCACACGGCGTAGGCGCCAACGGTAACTCGACGCTCGGTTCGGGTGTCGTCGGCGGTATGATCGTCGGAACGCTGGCCCTGCTGTTCCTGGTTCCGGCACTGTTCATCGTCTTCCAGACTTTGCAGGAGAAGATCAAGCCGCTGGAGTTCGATCCCGATCCGCAGTGGTCCGTACGCGCGGAGGTCGAAGAGTGTAAAAACGAGAAAGAGGAGTAATAACACAATGAAAAAGATTCTAATCATATGCCTTGCAGCCGCCACGACCGGCTGCGGCATCTACAAACCTTACACCCGACCCGAAATCTCGACCGCCGGCATGTACGGCGATGCCGAGACCGCTGACGAAAACACGCTGGGGGATCTGCGCTGGCAGGACGTTTTCACCGATCCGCAGTTGCAGACGCTCATCGGCCGGGCACTGGAAAACAACACCGATCTCCAATCGGCGCAATGGCGCGTGAAGGAGGCCGAGGCGACGCTCAAATCGGCGCGCCTGGCCTACCTCCCGTCGTTCAACTTCGCGCCCCAAGGTTCGATCAGCAGCTTCGATAATGCGAATACGACCAAGACGTACACCATTCCCGTTACGGCGAGCTGGCAGATCGATATTTTCAATGCGCTGACCAACAGCAAACGCAAAGCACGTGCGCTGTACGCTCAGAGCAAAGAGTACCAGCAGGCCGTCAAAACGCAGCTGATCTCCGGCACGGCCAATCTGTATTACACGCTGCTGATGCTCGACAGCCAGTACGAGGTGACGAAACAGACGGCCGCCAAGTGGCAGCAGAGCGTCGAGACGATGCGCGCCATGAAGGAAGCCGGCATGACAAACGAGGCCGCCGTCGCCCAATACGAAGGCAACTACTATTCGATCCGCACGTCGCTCTACGACATCGAGGATCAGATCCGACAGGTGGAGAACAGCCTCTGCACGCTGCTGGGCGAGACGCCCCACGCTTTGCAGCGCGGCGAATTGGATGCCCAGCAGATGCCCGCCACGCTGAGCGTAGGCGTCCCCTTGCAGATGCTGACCAACCGTCCTGACATCCGTGCCGCCGAATATGCACTCATGCAAGCCTACTATGCCACGGCTGAAGCTCGTTCGGCCCTCTATCCGTCGATCACGCTGAGCGGAACGGCCGGATGGACCAACAATGCAGGCATGATCGTCAACCCCGGTAAACTGCTGCTCACGGCCGCAGGATCGCTGGTTCAGCCGATCTTCAATGCCGGAGCCAACCGGGCACGCGTGAAGATCATGAAGGCCCAGCAGGAGGAGTCGAAACTCGCTTTCCGCCAGGCGCTGCTCAACGCCGGTGCCGAGGTGAACAATGCACTGACGCAGACGCAGTCGGCCCGCGCGAAGAACGATCTGCGCAAAAACCAGATCGCAGCGATGGAGCGCGCCGTGGAGAGCACCGAACTGCTCATGCAGCACGGTTCGACGACCTATCTCGAAGTGCTGACCGCACAGCAGTCGTTGCTGTCGGCCCAACTGGCGCAGATCGGCGATCGTTTCAACGAAATCCAGGGCATCGTCAACCTGTATCAGGCTTTGGGCGGTGGCCGCGACATCACGGAGGATAAGTAATGAAACGGGGTGCAACCAGGGACGAGATCATCCGTACGACGCAGGATATGATCTGCCGCAACGGGATCCAAGCCGTTCGTGTGGATGAAATCGCACAAACGCTCGGAATATCCAAACGCACCCTTTACGAAATGTTCGCAGACAAGAATGACCTGGTAAGTTCGTGTCTGGAGGAGATGGACCGCCGGTTGCAGGAGCGAATCGCAGCATTCCGTCATCAACGCGAGGACGATCCGCTGCAACAGGTGTTCGCTCTGATGAACGAATATATCGGAAATCTGTGCCGCCTGGACCGCAGTTTCCTGTCCGATACCGGAATAAGGTCGTTTTCGCCGAACATTACGAGGAGTACCGAACCTTTTGGACGCAGGAGCTCACCTACGATCTGGAATCGGGCCGTCAAAAGGGCTTTTTCCTCTCGGAGATCGACGCGGCGGCTTTCGCAGACAAACTGCTGAAGATCATTCTGGAGATGCGCCAGGAAAACGCATCGCAGAAAGAGTTGCAATTCTTCTGCCGGACGCTGCTTCGCGGCGCCGCAACGCGTCGAGGCATCGATCTGATCGACGGGGATTGAATCTCCGGAATCGAATACGCAAGACACCGCAGCCGGAAGACTGCGGTGTCTTCGTTTCCTGAAAACCTGATCTTCCAATCGCCCGCCAGCCTCCAATCCTGGGAACGATGCGATTTCGATCGAAAAAACAGCGAAAATAGTTGCAACGACCGAAAAATTCCTATATTTGCAACATTGAAAGAGATGATCCGACCGATGAATTGCGGAGCTACATACGATTCGAATTTCACCATGTCCTGCGGCATGATGATGCGAATGATGTGCATGTGCAACCGACACGGCCGGGTGTAAATTTTTCGTATATATGCGAGACAGACACGATCCGGCTTGAAAAAGTCGGATTTTTTTATTTTCGAACAGACATGAAAACGACAGACATCATGAATCCGAAAAATTATCGGTTCGAAACGCTTCAGGTCCATGCCGGCCAGCAACCCGATCCCGTAACAGGATCGCGGGCCCTCCCGATTTACCAGACGAGCTCCTACGTTTTCGACTCCGCAGAACAGGGTGCGGCTCGCTTCGCGCTGCGCGAGGAGGGCAATATCTACACCCGCCTGGGCAACCCGACGACCTCGGTCTTCGAAGAACGTATGGCCGCACTCGAAGGGGGTACGGCAGCCGTTGCGACCGCTTCGGGCATGGCTGCGCAATACCTTGCCCTGATAAACCTCGCACAACAGGGCGACAATATCGTCAGCACGTCGTATCTCTACGGCGGAACTTTCAGCCAATTCCGATACACCCTCGCCCGCATGGGCATCGAAGTCCGCTTCGCCGACGGCGACGACCTGCGAAGCATCGAATCGCTCATGGACGACCGCACGAAAGCCATCTATCTCGAAACCATCGGAAATCCCGAATTCAACATCCCCGACTTCGAACCGATCGTCGAATCGGCACACCGTCGCGGCATCGCTGTCGTCGTGGACAACACGTTCGGCGCCGGAGGCTATCTCTGCCGCCCGATCGAATGGGGTGCGAACGTCGTCACCCATTCGGCGACGAAATGGATCGGCGGCCATGGTACGAGCCTGGGCGGTGTCATCGTCGACGGAGGCAACTTCGACTGGGGAAACGGACGCTACCCGCTGCTCGGCGAGCCTTCGGAAGGATATCACGGATTCGATTTCTGGACCGAATGCGGACCGACCGCATTCGCCGTACGTGCGCGCTGCGAAGGATTGCGCGACGTCGGGCCGTGCCTCAGTCCCTTCAACGCCTTCCTGCTGACGCAGGGCCTCGAAACGCTCTCTCTGCGCGTGCAACGATGCGTGGACAATGCGCTGGAGATCGCCCGGTGGCTGGAGCATCACCCCAAAATCACGCACGTCAGCTATCCCGGCCTGCCGTCGAACCGCTACCATGCGCTCGCCCAGAAGTATCTGCGCAACGGATTCGGCGGCGTGCTGACGTTCCGGGTGAAGGGTAGTGCGGAACAGGCCTCGCGCGTCGTGGACAATGTACGCCTGATCAGTCACCTGGCCAATGTCGGCGACGCGAAGACGCTGCTCATCCATCCGGCCTCGACGACCCACGCACAGCTCAACGAACAGGAACTCGTCGCTTCGGGCGTCTATCCCGACATGCTCCGCCTGTCGCTGGGCATCGAACACGTAGACGACATCCGGGAAGACCTCAGCCAAGCACTCGACCGACTCTGATGGAACCGCGCATTTTCTACTCCCCCAAGCCCTTCGCACTGGAGCAGGGCGGGACGCTGCCCGAGCTGCGCATCGCCTACCACACATACGGCACGCCCGATGCCCGCCGCAGCAACGTCGTGTGGGTCTGTCATGCGCTGACGGCCAATTCGGAGGTTGCCGACTGGTGGCCCCATACCGTCGAGCCTGGCCGATTTCTCGACCCCGAACGCCACTTCATCGTCTGCGCCAACATCCTGGGTTCGCACTACGGCACCACCGGACCGCTGCACACCGACCCGCGCACCGAAAGCCCCTATTACGGCGATTTTCCGTCTTTCACGATCCGCGACATGGTGCGGGCCCATCGGCTGCTGGCGGATGCACTCGGCATCGGACGGATCGACGCGCTCGTCGGCAGTTCGGTCGGCGGATTCCAAGCCGTAGAATGGGCCGTAGAGGAGCCCGAACGATTTCGCAAGCTGGTCCTCATCGCCACAGCGGCCAAGGCTTCGCCCTGGAGCATCGCCATCGACGAAACACAGCGCATGGCCATCCGTGCCGACGCCTCGTTCGGAGAGCCGCGCGACGACGCCGGCATGGCGGGCCTCGCGGCGGCACGCGCCATCGGGCTGCTGACCTACCGCGGCGCCCGGGGCTACGACCTCACGCAGCAGGACCGCGAAACCGCTCCCGCCGTGCATCGAGCTGCGACCTATCAGCAGTACCAGGGTGAAAAACTATGCCGCCGTTACAACGCCTACTCCTACTACGCCATCCTCGATGCGTTCGACACCCATGACGTCGGCCGAGGCCGGGGCGGGGTAGCGGCCGCATTGGGGCGCATCGAGGCCGATACGCTGACCGTCGGCATCTCGACGGATATGATCTTCACGCCCGAACAGATGCGGACGCTCCATGCCCTGATCCCCCGAAGCCGCTATGCCGAGATCGACTCCGCATTCGGCCACGACGGTTTTCTGGTCGAATACGAACAACTCGACGCGCTGCTGCGTCCCTTCATGAACGAATCGTAATCCTTATACCCATGAGCAAGATAAAAATCGGCCTGTTCGGGTTCGGCACCGTCGGACAAGGCATTTACGAAGTAGTACGCAAATCGAAAAATGCCGACGCCGAGATCGTGAAAATCTGCGTCCGATCGCTGGACAAGCCCCGCGCGATCGACCGCAGCTACTTCACCGACTCCGTGTCGGAGATTCTCGACAATCCCGAAATAAACCTCGTCGTCGAGGTTATCGACGATGCCCGAGCGGCCTATACGATCGTACGCAACGCCCTGCTGAAGGGCATTCCCGTCGTTTCGGGCAACAAAACGATGCTGGCACACCACCTTCCCGAGCTGATCGAGATCCAGAAAGCACACGACGTCGCACTGCTCTACGACGCTTCGTCGTGCGGATCGATTCCTGTGATCCGCAACCTCGAAGAGTATTACGACAATGATCTGCTGCTCGAAGTGAAGGGCATTCTCAACGGATCGTCGAACTACATTCTCTCGCGCGTTTTCGACCACGAAGACTCCTATGCTCAAGCTCTGTCGCAAGCCCAGGCGCTGGGATTCGCCGAAAGCGATCCTTCGTTCGACATCGAGGGATACGACTCGCTTTTCAAACTCATCATCATTACGGTACATGCCCTGGGAACCTACGTGGCACCGGAAGAGATCTTCACCTACGGCATCGCGACGATCCACGATTCGGACATTCGCTATGCATGCGAGAAACAGGTCAAGATCAAGCTGGTGGCCCAAGTCGTAAAGGTCAGCGAAGAGCATTTCACGATGTTCGTCATGCCGGAGTTCGTGACCCCCGACAAATACATCTACAGCGTAGACGACGAATACAACGGCGTAGTGATCCGCGGCGAATGTTACGATCGTCAGTTCATGTTCGGAAAAGGAGCAGGCAGCCTCCCGACGGCTTCATCGATCCTCAGCGACATCATGGCCCGGCTGCACGGCTACCGCTACGAATACAAAAAACGGAATTATATCCAAAAACCCGACTACACGACCGACATCGCCCTGCGTATCTACGCCCGCTACTCCGACACGGACATACGCGGCATCCTGCATTTCGAACGCATCCGCGAACAGTATTTCGGCGAGGAGAGCAACTACCTGATCGGCGATATCCGGCTGAGCGAACTGCTCGCCAAACGCGCATCGCTGCGCGGCAAGGATGTTTTCCTGGCCAATATCCCGCAGTTCTTCCTCGATCGCGACCATTGACCGTATCGGAAACACCCCGGAAACCGGCACCGATACGATCCGGAGCGAACACCCAGCCCGATACGAAATTTCTCCTGCCGAAATACCCATTCGACAGGAGAAATTCCCGATCGGGACCGCAACGCCGTCAATCGCGCACGCAGCGGACCGTAATACCGTTTTCAGAAGGTATTCGCACGAGTTGCGGCGCGGCGTTCGCAGTATACATCAACGCCGTACACTGCCCGTCGACAAGAGCTTCCGCACAAAGCAGATATCCGCGGTTGGCATCTCCGTACCGGCCTGAAGTCGCAATCCAGAAACCGCTGCAACACAAGAATTCCGCAGGTCTGTTCTCACTTGCGATCAGCGCTTCGAGTTCGGCCCGTCGCGGGATATGCCAACCCGGCGGACAGATTCCCTGCACTGCGACTTCCAAGGTCGCAGCACGCGTTTCTGCACCCATAGCCGTCGAGTAGTCATACAGCAACCCTTTTTCAGCCACCGCAGAGGCTCCGTCCGACGGATACCACATTCCGTTCTGCAACTCCGCGCCATCTGGCATATAACGCAGATTCTCTGCCATCCAAACCGTTCCATCGATCGTCTCCGAATGGTAAGTCGCTCCGCCGTATTCCAAATCTCCGGCGACAACGGGATCGTCATCGTCGAGACCGCCGCCGCTTTCGAGCGACCCGCCGTCCTGCCAATCGGTAATTTCGCCGCTGAGCGACAGCGATATGTCGATATTCGTCACTTCGACAGCAAGATCGTAACGGCGTCCACTCTCCAGAAGCACCGACGCGATCGTCCGCGTACGGCTTTTGCCGTCGGACGTTTGGACCGTAACCGACAATGCGGCCGTCTGCGGAACGACGACGGCACGATAGGAACGATCCTCCTCGACTTCGAACGTACGGATATCCTCGGCGGCGACTTCGGCAGCTGCAACGGCCGTCCGAGCTTCGAAATCGACAGCAGCCGCAGGAACGAGGCCGCCCAAAACCACCTGCGTGACTTTGCCGTCGGACTTGTTGTCGATCGACACCGTGAGCTGCGACATCAGGTGGCGGAAAACCATTCCCACAGGCGTAGCCACGGGTGTCACATCCTGCTTTACGGCGCCCAGCAAATCCGAAGATTCGGTGCCGCCGGTCTGATCGGTTGCAATCCGAAACAGCGTCGGCACACCCGCTTCGGCATAAGGATAGTAGGCCGTAAGCGTCGAACGTTCGTTCAGATCGTTGTACCACAGCAATCCCGGCGCGGTAAAGGCGGAGCCGTCGTAGGTCATCGGCTGATTGACGACGAAATTCCCCGTAGCACGTACGATATTCAATCCGATCCGGTCGCCCGTATCAAAATGGAGACCCGTAACACGAGTCTCGATCGTCGGATAAATCCGGATGCCGACCGCCGATCCGGGTTTCTCATGGCGGCATCCGACCATCGTCGCAACCGCAGCAATTGCAAAAAGAAGTCTCTTCATGGCAAATTATAAAATAGATGATTTGGACCTTCTATTGCAAATTTAAGACTTTTTATACTATTATCAAAGTCTTTGACCGGATTTGTAATCGGACGATCACACACTTGTACGCACCAACTTTCAGATGGCTCCGGACAGATCTACTCCGAGCACGAGGATTCACGAGCGGGCGATTCCCAAACGCAGCATTCTGCCACGAACGACTGCAACCGGATGAAACTATCGCGTAAAGCCGGCCCCGAACGCAACGCTACGCCGAGACGGATAAACGAAAGCAGCCCCGGTTCTCACCGAGGCTGCTTTTCGCATGTTCTACGATGCTTATCGCTCTCTCACGCAGCGCACCTGCATACCGTTGGCACGCTCATAAGGCTTGGCATCCTGGACACCGCTGCGCGTCACATTGGCCTTGTCGAACCAGAAATAGAACGCCTGCGCCTTGTCGTCTTCCGCACGGTCGGCCGTCCAGTAAAGACCCACCCACGGCTGGTTGTAAATAGCCATACTGCGAGTTTTTTCCGAATCATCCGGATCGGGGACTAACGACAAATCGTTGATGTAGACATTCTGAATCGAAGAGTTGGTATAGATACGGCGTCCGGCACCGATGAAAAGCGCCTCGGAAGAGCCGTCGGTCAATGTCCAGCCGAAGCTGTCGGCATAGGTATCGTTGTTGATCTTATCGCCCGAGAGGGGTTCCTTGATCTGCAACCCGACGAACGCAGCGGCAGGAGCTACGCGCCAACCGGCAGGGCAGGGATCGCAAACGGTACGGGTCTCGCCCCAGCGCGGCTTGTTGTAATCGGGATCCTGTTTCCACATCCAGTCCTTGCACACGGCATCGTCCTCGGCATAGAGGAACGTCGCCGGATTACGATCCGTGTATTCCCACTTTCCGCGATCGGCCGTGCTCTCCTGCAACGACATGCGCACCGTGTAGCCGGAACCGTCGTACATCGCGGCCGCACCCGTGCCCTTATAGGCACTCGGCCCGATGAACGGATCCTTGCGCCCCCACTGGTAATAGAGTCCGTAGGATTCCAGAATATGTTTGCTCTGCTCATCGGAAGTATAGCCTTTGTTGGAGTTGTTCAGCGCGCCCAGGTTGTAGGTCATCATCGTATAACCGTTGAAATCGACCGTTCCGCCCGCGGCATCCGGATCGTAGTCCACAGCCCAGATATGCCAGCTCCACAACAGGATACCGTCCTCGTCATAGGCACCGATCAGGGCGTTGCCCTCTTGGATAGGAGCTTCGGCCGTTCCCGAACCGTCGTCTCCGAGCAGGAACGAGGCCTTGCCGTCGATCAGTTCGAGGTACTGCACCAGGCCTTTGGTCGAGGTCCAGATCACCTCCACGCGCGTAGTTTCGATGGGCGTCGTTCCGTCGCCTTTGTGCATCACGTCGATCAGATAGTTGATGTTCTTACGATTGAGCAGATAGCTGTTGGCTGCTTCGCCGCTCAGGTCTATCTGCTCGTTCACACCCACGAAGATCGAGCCTTTGACGCTCTTGCCGTCCAGCGTAACAGCCGTAAGAGTCACCGTGCCCGATTCGGCAGCCTTCTCGTCGGATTCCACCGGAGCGATGATCGTAACGGTCCGCGCAGCCTCGTCGATCACGGGATCGACCCATCCGTCGGGTTTCGCACCCAGCTCCATCGATTTCAGGTTCGCGCAGGAGAAAGATACCGTACGCGTTTTCCCGGCCATGAGGAACACGGCTTCATTATCGAATTTGATCCACCCGACACCGGGATCGTCCTTACTGCACGAAACAGCCGTTATCACGACCGCCATAACCGCGCACATCCATTTAAATGCTTTCATAAATTCACGCTTCACAAATTTCTATATACTGTGTGGGGCAAAGATACCAAAAAGCCGCCGATTTTCCGCTGTCGTTTTCATTTATTTACATCCGAACCCATCGGGGGGATCCGTGCGCCACATTTGCGAACGCATCCGAGAGGCCGAATAGTATGCGGAGCACCGGAATTATTGCGAAAATCAGGAAAGGGCGGGGCAGGTACGAACACAGGAGCATATCCCGTTCGGACATACCCCTGTGCAATTTCCGTTGTTTCTACGCCTATTTCTTCTCGGGCCGCGAGATCGATTCGCGCATCGAAGTATCGGCCATGATATTTTTCATCTTATAGTAATCCATGATGCCCAGATTGCCGTTACGGAATGCCTCGGCCATAGCCAGCGGCACTTCGGCTTCGGCCAGAATCACTTTGGCACGCGCATCCTGCGCCTTTGCCTTATTCTCCTGTTCGAGCGCCACGGCCATCGCTCGCCGCTCCTCGGCCTTGGCCTGTGCGATATTCTTATCGGCCTGAGCCTGATCCATCTGCAACTGAGCTCCGATATTCTTACCCACGTCGATATCGGCGATATCGATCGAAAGGATTTCGAATGCCGTACCGGCATCCAGTCCTTTTTCGAGCACCACGCGCGAAATGGAATCGGGGTTCTCCAACACGATTTTGTGCGACATGGCCGAACCGATCGACGAAACGATGCCCTCGCCGACACGCGCCAGCACGGTCTCCTCGCCCGCACCGCCGACCAACTGCTTGATGTTCGCACGCACCGTGACACGAGCCTTGGCGATCAGCTGAATACCGTCCTTAGCCACGGCTGCGACAGGAGGAGTATTGATAACTTTGGGGTTCACCGACATCTGCACGGCCTCGAATACGTCGCGGCCTGCCAGGTCGATCGCCGTAGCCATCTTGAAGTCGAGCATGATATTGGCCTTCTGAGCCGACACGAGCGCATGCACGACGTTGGAGACATTTCCGCCGGCCAGATAGTGGGCCTCCAGCTCGTTGGGGTCGAGATTCAGACCGGCTTTCGTGCTTTCGATCATCGAGGAGACGATCGTCGAGGGCGGCACTTTGCGCCAACGCATCAGGATCAGCTGCAACAGACTGATCCGCACTCCCGACACCAATGCCGAGAACCACAATCCCACCGGGATGAAATAGAATACGAGCCATACGGCGAAGAGGCTCGCAAAAACGATCAGGGCGATCATGCCCGACTGCACTTCCATAGTCTTATCGATTTTTAACAGGTTTCACGATTACGCTGAAATTTTCGAATCCCACCACCTCGACCTCGCAACGCGGATCGACATAGGCGTCGAGCGATTTGGCTTCGTAGGTTCGTCCGCCGATCTCGATCTTTCCCATCGGGGAGAGCCGCGAGAGGGTAGTGCCGCGATCGCCGACGGCGAGCTGCTCGCTCGGAAGCGGCATCGACGAGGAGCGGATTTGCTGCCGGAGCGAAAAATGCTGCCAGGTCTTGGCCCGCAGCGATACGACGGTCGCAAGGAGCGATATCGCCGCGATCACGACGACGGTACAGATCGTCGCACCGAGTCCGAATTCATCGTAAGCCAGGTAAACGGCCCCGCCATAGCAAATCATGGAGAGCAACGCTCCGACCGAAACGCCGGGGAGCAGCACCAATTCGGCCACCAAAAACAAGAGACCGAGGAGCATCAACAGCACAATGAAAATCGCAATCATAGACGAGGGGTATTGGAATCGCGCCTTAAAGATAACGAAAAAATCCGTTTATTCGCCGATTTCGACTATTTTTATTTCCAAATCCGGTTCTACGGCACGCAACGCCGAGGCCGTCTGCTGAGCAGCGCTACGGCTCGCGAACGTCCCGACGACGAATCGGTCCTCGCCGACCCGGGACAGTTCCGAGTCTCCGGCTGCTGCGATCGCCGCCTTCGCCTCGTCGGAAAGTGCGTCCGTTCCCGAAATCTCGATGCGGCAAGCCACGCCTGTCTCGGCTTCGGATTCATGCGCCAGGTTACAATACTCGCCGTCGACCCACACAACGACCTCGGGACGCAGAAATCCGTGTTTCTTCAACAGTGCCTGCGCCCGGTCGGCCTCCTCGCGCGTCGCGAAACCGCCCGTATAATAGCACCACTTGCCCGCATCGTCGATCCGGTAGCACAGCGGATAAGCCCCCCGGAACGTCGCAGCGGCACGTTTGGTGTTGAACGTACCGAGCAATATGCGATAGATCGTACCGCGGGAATAGACCTTGCATTCGGGAATCGGGTTTTGATAAGTGTACTTCGGAACGGAAGAAAACGCGACAGAATCGTATTCAAGGAAATAACGCTCGGTAACAGTGATCCGAGGCAAGCGGAAATCGACCGCTTCAAGCTGCGATCTCACGCCGCGCAACGAATCGAGGGCCTCATCGAGACCGAGCACCCGAGCCACTTCGCCCTCGAAATCCGCAAGCACGCGTTTGCGCAGGAAATAATCCGCCACGGCCTCGGAGGCCACCTCCTCGCGCAAATCCGACAATTGCCGCGCCGCATCGGCCGCAAGTTCCTCTTCACGCGTCAGTACGGGCTCCTCGCCCAATTTGTCGAGCAGACGGGCGTACGCATAGCTCTTGTTGTCGAAGATATAGTTCCAGGTCCTGGAAAGCGAATCGCCGAGCACCCGGTTAAGCCCCTGCAAAGCCTCGTAACGGTCGAGAATCTCAGCCGCCTCGGCTTCGGTCTGTGCCGAATCGTAATTTTCAACCAAGGCAGCCAGCGTCGCATGATTGGCGAAATAGCGGTTGGCATAGTCCACGGCATCCGTCTCCAACTTCTGAGCCTTGCGCAGCGCAGCATAATCCTCCGCAGAGAGGTTGTCGCGCAGATAGATATTGTACACCAGATTCCGCACCTTCAGCGAATCGGGGACGATGGTCTCCGCACGCTGCCCGGCAGGCTTTTCGGAGTGTAGGGCGCCGCTCAGGTTGGCAAGCACCCACTCCTGCTCGATGGTGTTGATCCGGTCGATCAGCCGGCCCTTGGCATTGCGGATTTCGAACATCCGCCCTTCGAGTTCCAGAATCTCCTGCGAATAGCTTCTCCGGTTGGCCGGATCGTCCTGCAATTGCTGTCGCATACGGCCGACGATACGCGCGATCGAATCCTCGCGAATCTGCAACCGGGCATCCTCTCCCAACAGCGACATGTACTCCTCGTTGGCCTCCAGCCCTGCGATACGCGCCTCCACCTGCGGAGGCTGTGCGAAAGTCCCCGGCATCGCCGCGACGACGGCACCCAATATCGATATGCAAATCTTACGGAACATCGTTTTAACTTATCTCCACCATTTAATGAAAAAGAGTTGTATCAACCCGAAAATCTCCAGACGCCCCAACAGCATCAGCAGCGAATCGGTAATCTTCATCGCCGTAGGCAATCCACCGTAGTTACCCAACGAATAGACCTCGCCGAACCCCGGCCCTACGTTGCCGATGCAAGCGACGGCACCGCTGAAGGCCGTCGTCAGATCGAGCCCGAAGAGTGTCCCGGCGAACGTTCCGGCCAGGATGAACATCATGTACGCGACGATGAAGATTATCACGGCATGCAACAATTCGTCCTCCTGAACACGGCCGTCGAGCTTGATCCGGATCACGGCGTTGGGATGCTGCTGCAAACGCAACCGCGTGCGCATCATCTTGCCCGCGATGACCAGGCGATTGACTTTGATACCGCCTGAAGTAGAACCTGCGCAGGCACAGACGAGCGATCCGAATATCAGAACGATGATCGCCGTCGAGGTCCAGACGTCGGTATCGGCCGTGGCTAATCCCGTGGTCGTCACGAGCGACACGAACTGAAATGTCGCAAAGCGGAACGACCGCGCGAGCGAAGGGTAGAGACCCGCCGCATAGAGGCTCACGGCGATCACGGCGCTTCCTGCGAGCAGCATACCCAGGTAATAACGCGTCACCTCCGACCGGAACAGGTTGTTGCGTTTGCCCGTCACGGTGGCATAGATCAGCCCGAAATGAATTCCGGCGACGGTCATCACGCAGATGAGTATCGTCTCGATGAGCGGACTGTTGAAGTAGGCGATGCTGGCGTTCTTGGTCGAAAAACCGCTCGTAGCGCATACCGACATGGCATGACACAAAGCATCGAACCAGTTCATCCCGGCCATCTTGAGCAACAGCAGCGCCACGACTGTCAGTCCGACATAAACCACCAGCAGGATCTGCACGATGATCTGCGTCCGATAGCTGTAATTTTCCTTAGCCAGCGTCGAGAGCTCCACATTCGAGAGCGTCATCTTGCTGCGTCCCATCGACGGAAGAATCACGAGCGCGAACATCACAACGCCCATGCCGCCGATCCAGGTCGTGGACATGCGCCAAAACTGCATGCCGCGCGGCAACGCCTCGATATCGCCCAGAATCGTAGCTCCGGTGGTCGTAAATCCCGAGACGCTCTCGAACCAGGCGTTGGCCAACGTGAATTCACCGCCCCAGATCAGATAGGGGAACATCCCCACCACACAGGCCACGAGCCACGAACCCACGACGATGCAAAAACCCTCTTTGTTGGTGATCTGCGCGCGTCTCTCGACGAAGATAAGCGGGAAAGCCCCCAGCAGCGCAGTGAGTAGCGCCGAGAGCAGCAGCGAATAGAATGACGAATCGACGAAACTGACGTAAGCGATACCCGCAGACAGCAGCATGAACGCCGCGATGAACAACATCACGACACCGATATACCGCAAAACCACATCCGCTCTCATACCGTCTTTTGCTTATGCTCTGGTTTGCTTCGCCTGAGCGATCAACGTCTCGATCTTCTCCTTGAGCTCCAGGACCTCGTCCTTGCAATCGGCCTTCACGACGAAAGGAATCCGGAAGGAGAGGTAATCACCCAATCCCTTGTTCATGCGCAGGATGGGATTGACGCAGTAAATCGACATGAAATAAAAGAGCATCAGCACGATGGCGATCATTACCACCAGCGATATCAGCACGGGCGTCACGGCCCGGTAGGCATTTTTCTTCATCTGCTCCGTACGCGGCGCCAGCGAACTCTGCGTCGAAGTCATATAACTCTTGATCGCGGAAGTCAACCGCACGTAGAGCGCTTCGTACTCATCGTCGTACCATTTTCCGCCGAGCGAGTCGGGGAGCGTCCCCGCGCCCGAGCCGACCGATTCGGGTGCTCCGACGGATGGCGGCGTACCGACCGAGGAGCCGGCACCGAACGCAAGATAGTTATCCATCAACACGCGCAACTCGGTCGTAGCGAATGCGAGCGAATCGAGAAACGACTTTTCGAGCGCCTCGTTCTGGGCGATCCCCAACGTACGTTCGAGCCGGTCCATTCCGGCCCGGCAAAGGCTGTCGTAGGAGCGGTCGCCGAAGACCGAAAGATGGATCAGCGCCACGTTCTGTTCGTGCGCGGCGTCGAGCATCTCCTTGGCCAGCTCGATATTGCGTTCGTTGGCCTTGAGTATCTCGCCCGTATCCCGGCTCAAGCTGCCCAATTCGAGCAACGACACCATTCCCGAGAAAAACAGCAGACACACGATGCTCAGAAAACCCGCGGTTACCTTTTTGCGCATTCCTGTCATGACACGTTTCGAATTAACTTTCCCGCAAAAATACGAAAAATAAATTGAATTCCGGAATCTTCACGTCTTCGGACTCCTCACAGTGCGACCGATCGTTCCGGGCACCGCTTCTCCGAGCTCTTCCGAGTGGGAAACCTACGGAAAAAAGCCGCCCGAACGAGCAGCGTCCGAAGCCATGCATATCGATCGTTATCGAGCCTCGCCGCAGCATCCTCATAATTCAATCCAGAATCTCGCCCATCAGATCGTGGGATTCATCCAGTTCGCCGAGCGCTACGCGGCAGATCGTATTGATCCGCGAACGGTCGTAGGGAGTCCTCACACGCCGGTAGTTGCCCGTGTAGCCAAACATCATGCCGCCACGCATCGTACTCTCGAACAGCACCGTATCCTCCGAGCCGCAGGCCCGGGCGCAAAACGTGCGATGCAGCCTGTCGCACAACCCTTCGAGCTCCTGCACGCGTCGCGTGGCGATCGACGACTGCACCTTCTCGGGCAGATCGACAGCCGGAGTCCCGGGACGCTCCGAGAACGGAAAGACATGCAGAAATGCGGGTTCCAATCGTTCCAGGAACTCGTAGGTCGTCCGGAAATCCGCCTCGCTTTCGCCTGGAAATCCAACGATTACGTCGATACCTATGAAGGCATCGGGCATACGCCGCCGCACAGCGGCGATGCGATCGGCGAAACGCTCGGTCGTATAACGGCGCCGCATCAGATGCAGGATGCGATCCGAACCGCTCTGAAGCGGGATGTGGAAATGGTGCTGAAATTTGGGCGACGCAGCACAGAAATCGATGATTTCATCGGTCAGCAGATTCGGCTCGATCGAAGAAATCCGGTAGCGGTCGATGCCTTCCACTTCGTTCAGAGCCCGCAGCAGGTCTATGAAACGTTCGCCCGTCGTACGGCCGAAATCGCCCGTATTGACCCCCGTGATGACGATCTCCCGCTGCCCGGCCGCTGCGATGCGACGCGCCTCCTCGACCAAATCGGCGATGGGCATGTTACGGCTGCTGCCGCGTGCATAGTGGATCGTGCAGTAGGAACAACAATAGTCGCAGCCATCCTGCACCTTGAGGAAAGCACGCGTACGATCGCCGCTCGAAAATGCGGCGAAGAAGTTCGTGAGCGAATCGGTTTCGCAACTGTACACCCGAGCCCGACCTTTGCCTGAAAGTTCGAGCACCCGTTTATATAATTCACCCTTATCATTGTTACTCAAAACGATATCTACGCCTTCTATGGCCGCGATATCCTGAGGTCGGAGCTGTGCGTAACACCCCGTCACAGCGATGATCGCCTCGGGATTGCGCCGATGTAGTTTGCGAATCAGATTGCGGCATTTCTTATCGGCATGCTCCGTAACGGAGCAGCTGTTGATGACGCATATATCGGCTTCGGCCGCGGGAGACACGCGCACGAATCCGCCCTGCTCGAACTCCCGGGCCAGCGTCGAGGTCTCCGAGAAGTTGAGTTTACAGCCGAGGGTATGGAAATTGACACGTCTGGATTGCATACGAATCGTTGATTTTCGGCCACGAAATTACGAAAACTGTACGAATGGCAATATCATTTACGATAAAAAAGCGTAAATTTGCGCGCATTTGACGATTGGGAAATGGAATTTTTCGACGACCTGTTCCGATACGGCTATCTCACCAATGCCTTCGCAGCCTGCGTACTCGCAGGCATTACGTGCGGTATCATAGGCACTTACGTGGTTTGCCGCAGGATGGTATTCCTCTCCGGCGGCATCACCCACGCCTCGTTCGGCGGACTGGGCATCGCTTTCTACCTCGGCGCCGATCCCATCCTCGGAGCGATGGCTTTCGCCGTGCTCTCGGCCCTGGGCATCGAATGGGCCGGAAGTCGGGGCCGCATTCGCGAGGATTCGGCCATCGGCATCATCTGGTCGGTCGGCATGGCCATCGGCGCGCTCTTCATGAGCCTGCGTCCGGGATACACGTCGGGCGACCTGTCGGCATTTCTGTTCGGCAGCATCGTCACGGTGACGCGCGGCGACGTCGCAGCACTCGCAACATTGACTACCGCGGTGCTGATCGGAGCCCTGCTGTGGCTGAGACCCGTCATGTACGTGGCTTTCGACCGTTCGTTCGCCGCCAGCCGCGGCATCCCTACCCGGCTGATCTCTTACGTGATGTCGGCACTGGTGGCCGTGACGATCGTACTCTCGATCCGCATCATGGGCATCGTGTTGCTCATCTCGCTCATCACCATGCCCGTGGTGATCGTCAACACGCTCTCGCGCTCGTTCCGAACCATCGCCTGCTGCGCTCCGGCGATTGCCGTCGGCGGCAACGTCGCAGGACTCGCCGCAAGCTATCGCTTCGAGGTTCCGCCCGGAGCAGCCATAATATTTACGCTCACCCTTGCGCTTATTTTCGTAAAAGCGTTATCTTTGTGTCGTAAAAAATCGGGAACCGCAGCATGAAAACCATCCACAAATTCGTCCTGAAAGCCTATCTGGGGCCGATGGTGCTCACGTTCTTCATCGTCATGTTCGTACTGATGATGAACATCGTGTGGCGCTACATCGACGAACTGGTGGGCAAGGGTCTCAGCGCCGGCATCATCATCGAGCTGATGACCTACTTCATGGCGAACATGATTCCGCTGGGGTTGCCCCTCTCGATGCTGCTGGCCGCCATCATGACGATGGGCAACCTGGGTGAAAACTACGAGTTGCTGGCCATGAAATCGGCCGGCATGTCGCTTCTGCGGATCACCCAGCCGCTGATCGTCGTCGTGGGAATCGTCGCCGTAGGCAGCTTCTTCATCGGCAACGACCTCGTGCCATATGCCAACAAGAAGGTTTTCAGCATCCTCTACGACATCAAGCAGCAAAAACAGACGCTCGAATTCCAGGACGGTCTGTTCTTCAACGGCATCGACGACATGTCGATCCGCGTGGGCAAGCAGGAACCCTCGACGAACCTGTTGCGCGACGTACTGATCTACGACAACCGCGCCGCCAACGGCAACATGAATACGATCGTCGCCGACTCGGGATATATCCGCCTCTCGGACGACAAGAGGTATCTGCTCGTAACACTATTTCACGGAGAGACTTACGAGCAGACACGCAACAGCCAGTGGTACACGCAGAGCGCCCTGCGCCACCATAAGTTCGACCTCCAGGACCAGGTAATTCCGATGGAGGGCTTCGCAATGGGGCGCACGGATGCCAATCAGTTCTCGAACAGCCAGACCAAGGATATCGGCGAACTGCAACAGGACATCGACTCGCTGGAATTGTCGGTCAACAACGCCACGACACGATCCTACGAACCGCTGCTCAAAGAACAGATTTTCGTGCGCGACAACTCCGTGCTGCCGCAGCCGGACAGCTTGCGCATCGACAAAAGCGCCTACGGAGAACTGCTCGCGACGGACTCCATAGCCACGCTTCCGCTCCGCTCGAAAGAGCGCATCTGGAACAACGCCCGATCGCTGGCCAAGAATTCGCGCAACATGTTCTCGTTCGACGAATCCACGGCCAAAGAAGCGCTCAACCAGCTCTACCGTAGCAAGGTGGAGTGGCACAAGAAGATTTCGCTTCCCGTGTCGATCATCATCTTCTTCCTGATCGGCGCTCCCCTGGGCGCCATCATCCGTCGCGGAGGTCTGGGACTGCCCGTCGTTGTGTCGATCATCTTTTTCGTGATCTACTACATCATCAGTCTTACGGGCGAAAAACTGGCCAAAGAGGGTAACTGGGATGCGGTCTACGGCATGTGGCTCTCGACTTTCATCCTCACGCCCGTGGCGGCTTACCTGACTTACAAGGCCACGAACGACTCCTCGCTGCTCGATACGGACTGGTATGCCGGAAAGTTCAAGAAGTTGGAAGAGTTCATCGCCCGAAAATTCGAAAAAATCATTCAAGCGATAAAAACCAAACGAAATGGCAACGCAAACCATATTAAATAGCGTAGAAGAGGTCATCGAGGATTTCCGCAACGGTAAAGTCGTGATCGTCGTGGACGACGAGGATCGCGAGAACGAAGGCGATTTCATCGTCGCGGCGGAAAAGATCACTCCCGAAATCGTGAATTTCATGCTCAAAGAGGGCCGCGGCGTGCTGTGCGCACCGCTCTCGGAGAGCCGCTGCGCCGAGTTGGAACTCAACATGATGGAGCAGAACAACACTTCGCTGCTGGGTACCCCTTTCACCGTAACGGTAGACTTGCTGGGAGAGGGTTGCACGACAGGAGTTTCGATCCACGACCGAGCTGCTACGATCCGTGCGCTGGCCGATCCCGCCACGAAAGCCTCCGATCTGGGGCGCCCGGGACATATCAACCCCCTGCGTGCCCGCGAAAAGGGCGTTCTGCGCCGTCCGGGACACACCGAAGCAGCCGTCGACCTGGCGCGTCTGGCCGGGCTGCAACCCGCCGGAGCGCTCATCGAGATCATGAACGAGGACGGCACGATGGCCCGACTGCCGCAACTGATCGAAACGGCCCGTAAATTCGACCTGAAAATCATCTCTATCGCCTCGCTGATCGCTTACCGCCTGCGCGAGGAATCGATCGTCGAACGCGGGGTTACGGTGCCCCTGCCGACTGCATGGGGCGATTTCAAGATCACGCCGTTCCGGCAGAAATCCAACGGCGTAGAACATGTCGCCCTGACCAAGGGCGAATGGAGCGAGGACGAACCGGTCCTGCTACGCGTGCACTCGTCGTGCGCTACGGGCGACATCTTCGGTTCCTACCGCTGCGATTGCGGCGATCAATTGCACCGCGCCATGCAGATGATCGAAAAGGAGGGCAAGGGTGCCGTGATCTATCTCAACCAAGAAGGACGCGGCATCGGGCTCTGCAACAAGATCCACGCCTACAAACTCCAGGACGAAGGTCTGGACACGGTGGACGCCAACCTGCAATTGGGATTCAAAGCCGACGAACGCGACTACGGCGTCGGTGCGAGTATCATCCGCGAACTGGGAATCCGCCGCATGCGTCTGATGACCAACAATCCGCTCAAGCGAGCCGGCTTGGAGGGATACGGGCTGAGCATCGACGAGATCGTCCCGGTCGTCATAGCCCCCAACAAGTACAACGAGCACTATCTCAAGACCAAGCAGGAGCGCATGCAACATACGCTCGGACTGGAGAACGAATAAATCCATGCAGATCGAACACGTCGCTCTGTGGAGCTGCGACCCGGAGAGGCTGCGTGATTTCTATGTCCGCTACTTCGGCGGAACGGGGCATCCCGAGTACCGGAACCCGGCCAAACGATTCCGATCGTTCTTCGTGTCGTTCGGCGACGGGACGCGACTCGAAATCATGCAGTGCAAGGATATCACCGAGCGGCATCCCGGTCCGCAACTGGGGTGGTGCCACCTCGCTTTCGGATGCGCAAGTCACGAGGAGGTCATGGCGCTGACCGAACGCCTCCGCCGCGACGGTCATCCCTTCACGGGCGAGCCGCGCACCACGGGGGACGGCTACTTCGAGAGCGTCGTGGCCGATCCCGACGGAAACACGATCGAAATCGTATGCAAACCGCAATGAATTCCAAACAACTCCGTATCGTATTCATGGGTACGCCCGAATTCGCCGTACCTTCGCTCCGTGCCCTGGTCTCGGAGGGTTACAATGTCGTCGCCGTAATAACCGCTCCAGACAAACCGGCGGGCCGCGGGCAAAAGCTGCACGAAAGCGACGTAAAGATCGCAGCCCGCGAACTGGGGCTGCCCATCCTGCAACCCGAGAGGCTGAAAGCCCCGGAGTTCGTGGAAGCCTTGCGCGCACTGGCACCCGACCTGGGCATCGTCATCGCATTCCGGATGCTTCCCGAAGTCATTTGGTCCATGCCGCGGCTGGGAACGTTCAATCTCCACGCCTCGTTGCTGCCGCAATACCGTGGGGCCGCGCCGATAAACTGGGCCATCATCGATGGAGAAACCGAAACCGGCGTCACGACGTTCCTGCTCAACCACGAGATCGACAAAGGGGCCATCCTGGCGCAAAAGCGCATTCCGATCACTCCGGAGGACAACGTGGGCACACTCTACGACAAGTTGATGAACATCGGCACCGGGCTCGTCACCGAGACCGTAGATCGGATCGCCGCAGGCGACATCACACCCGTCGAGCAGCAGTCGATCGACGAATCGACGCTGCGCCCCGCACCCAAGATTTTCAAGGAGGATTGCCGCATCGACTGGTCGCAGTCAGGAAAACGCATCGTCGATTTCATCCGCGGACTGTCGCCCTATCCGGCCGCCTGGACCCCGATCGCACGCGAAGACGACGGCACGACCGGCTCCGCCAAAATCTTCTCCGCATCTTTCGAGCCGGCCACGCATTCGCAACCGCACGGCACGGTCGAATGCGACGGAAGAAATTTCGTCCGCGTCGCCTGCGCCGACGGGTGGATCTCGTTGGGCGAGCTGCAAATCGCCGGAAAGAAACGCCTCCCGGTTCGCGAATTGCTTCTGGGCTGGCGCGACGCGATGCAATACCGATTCGGAACGGAATAGCGCGTTCCTGAAAACCCGCATTTTCACAACACGAAATCGCCCCTGCCGGAATTATCCTCCGCAGGGGCGAAATCATTACGGACGTATCTACTCTACGCAATACGCCCGAAGAGGGATTATGCTTCTACACCCTCCACGACACGATCTTCGGACGAATCGCCCAACGGCAGCGGCTTGGTGCAATAATACCACTCGTAGCACTTCATGCCCTCGGCCGAACGTTCCGTCCCGTCGTAGGTCGAAGGCGCCGGAACGATGATATCGTCGCCGGGGCGCCAGTCGGCAGGCAGTGCTACCTTGTATTCGTCGATGGTCTGCAATCCGACGAGGATTCGCTTGAGCTCGTCGAAGTTCCGGCCCAACTGCATGGGGTAGTAGACCACCGCCCGGACCGTAGCTTTCGGATCGATGAAGAACACCGCACGAACGGCTGCCGTAGTGCCAGCACCGGGCTGGATCATGCCGTATTTGCGCGCCACCTCCATCGACATATCGGCGATAAGCGGAAATTTCAGATCCACGTGTTTGTGCCCCTTGAACTCGATCCGGTCGTGAATCGAACGCAACCAGGCGATATGGCTGGCATTCGTCCCGACCGAGAGGCCCACCAATCGGCAGTTCAGAGCTTCGAACTGGGGCTGCATGGCGCCGAACATGACGAACTCCGAGGTACAGATCGGCGTGAAATCGGACGGATGGCTGAACAATACGACCCATTTACCCTTGAAATCCTGCGGAAAACGAATTTTTCCCTGCGTAGTCTCGGCTTCGAAAGCCGGCGCTTTGTCGCCGATGAGCGGCATCGTGTAAGTTTGATTCTCCATAATTGCGATTTTACGTTTCGTCGATCTCCTGCAAATACGATTCCGTTTCGCAATCTCACATCCGATTGTGGTACGCATTTTGCCGCCGAACATACCGTTCTAAATATTTTTGCCATGAATACGAAAAAACAGGATCCGAAAACGACCGGTTCCGAATTCCATGAGTTCTTCGTCGACCAGATCAAGGACATCTACTGGGCCGAAAAACATCTGAAACCGGCGCTGATGAAGATGAGCCGTGCTGCGACGAGCCCTTCGCTGACCGCAGCGTTCAAGAAGCATTACAGCGAAAGCGACGCACAGATCACCGTGCTCGACCGGATTTTCGAACTGCTGGGCGTCAAGCCGCAGGCCAAACGATGCGCAGCGATGGCCGGACTTCTGGAGGAGGCCGACAGCATGATTTCCGACACCGATCGCAACAGCTTCGTGCGCGACGCCGGACTGATCCTCGCGGCGCAGAAGGTCGAACACTACGAAATCGCCACCTACGGCACGCTGAATGCCCTGGCCGCCTATCTCCCCGAGAAGAAGATCAAGAAGCTGATCGCAGACACGTTAGCCGATGAAAAAAAGACCGACGCAGCACTTACGAAACTCGCCGAAGAGTTCGTCAACGAGTGCGCAGCCGTGGAGTGATGACTACACGACGGACCGTCCGATGAGAGAACTTCTACGGTTCTCTCTTTTTTTCGGCTTACCCGGCAATCCTTGGTATATTCGACAAATATCGCTATATTTACGGCTGAATAATATCCAAATAGATTGCCTATGATAAAATAACAGCGTATAAACAATGTTCATCGCGTGTCGGCACAACGATAGAGATGTCGACACTTACATATAAAAAGAGTTAGCTTTGTACCTTGCTTTCTGAAAATCTGGAAAATTTGACGAGCAACCAAGGAATGAAGTATGGCGCTCACGTCTACGACGTGAGCTTTATTCTGTATTTGGTTGCATAGGTTATTCCAGAGCCTCAGAAAGCAAATCAGAGTTTTGTCCCACGTTTTTTGTATGTCCATTCCCCAACCCAAACGCCGAGGGACACGGCATATCAATAAAAAGATGAAACGTTATTTCATTGCACTCTGCACACCTTTCTACTGTGCTCCTGCGCCACGATCTTCTGCGGTTCCAAAGCCCGTGTGACATTCGAAAGCGACATTACCGAAAAAGCAACCCTTACGATCGACGGACGCAAACACATCAATGTCACATTTCCCTATACGACCAAAATCAAACGAGAGGATTCGACGACACGGTCGTAAAAGCCGAAGCCGCTTCGTATCAGACGGAAACCGTACTTATCGAGAAAAGTTTCAATGCCGTATCGGTTATCAACCTGTGCGATATTCTCGGCTGGGGCATAGACGCCGCAACCGGCGCCATCACGAAACCGGAATTCAATATTTATCAGATCGATTTCAAACCGATCGAAAAACACACCGAAGAATAAACGGAGCTATCTAACAAGTCCGGAATTTACGATCTCACCCCCGTCAGAACAAGCTCTGACAGGGGTGATTTTCAATTTCGGGGAGTTGTAGACGCCCCCGTTATAAAAGTTCTTCGCGCAACTTAGGCTTTCAAGTCGGAACTGCGAAAATAGAATCTCAACGTATCTTGCGAATGATCTCACCGCCGTGGCGGATCGCCTCCTCGTTGGCCGGCAACATCTTCCAGGCACGCTCGGGCAGCGATTTCTTCAAACCTATCATCACGTTCTCCATCTCCACGACAGGACGAACCTTCAGGTAACCGCCCAGGATCATCGTGTTGAACAGTTTGGCCTGCCCCATGCGGGCACACTCCGACGTAGCATCGATCGCATACACCGAAATATCCTCGCGCACGGGATGACGCGTGATGCCGTTGGTATCGTAGATCAACACGCCGCCCGGTTTGACCATCGGCTCGAACTTCTCCATAGACTGCTGATTGAGGATGATCGCCGTATCGAATTCGTGAGCGATGGGCGACGAGATTTTCCGGTCGGAAAGAATCACCGTCACATTGGCCGTACCGCCACGCATCTCAGGACCGTAAGAGGGCATCCACGTGACTTCGTAGTCCTGCATAACGCCCGAATAAGCCAGAATCTTACCCATCGAGAGGACGCCTTGCCCTCCGAAGCCTGCAATTATCAATGTCTCTTTCATGGTCTCCTCCTATTTGACTTCCTTGATATCGCCCAGCGGATAGTAGGGCAGCATGTTCTGCTCCAGCCACTCGTTCGAAGCTACGGGCGAAAGTTTCCAACCGCTGTTGCAGGTCGAAACGACCTCTACGAGCGAGAATCCCTTGCCTTCCATCGAACGCTGGAATGCCTTCTTGATCGCCGCCTTGCACTTGCGCACGTTGGCAGGTTTGTGGACGCTCTGACGCGTGATGAAGGTAGCACCGTCGAGGTGGGCCATCATCTCGGCGATCTTGTAGGGATAGCCGTTCAACCGCGGATCGCGTCCGTAGGGCGTCGTCGCAGTCTTCATGCCCAGCAGGGTAGTGGGGGCCATCTGACCTCCCGTCATGCCGTAGATCGCGTTGTTGATATAGATTGCCACGACATTTTCGCCGCGAGCCGCCGCATGGATCGACTCGGCAGTTCCGATGGCCGACAGGTCGCCGTCGCCCTGGTACGTGAATACCAGATTACCGGGCATCAAGCGCTTCATCGCCGTAGCCACGGCGAGGGCACGCCCGTGCGCAGCTTCGATCCAATCGATATCGATATAGTTATAGGCGAACACCGAACAACCTACGGGCGAAACACCTACCGTCCGTTCGGCGAGTCCCAGTTCGTCGATGACCTCGGCAACGAGTTTATGCACCGTACCGTGGCTGCACCCCGGACAATAGTGCATGACATTGTCGGTGATGAGTTTCGGTTTCGCGTAAACCAGATTTTCCTGTTTGATTTCAACCTCTGCCATCGTCTCTACTTGTTAATCAGTTTTTCTTTGAGCGCCGCCAGCACCTCATCGGGATTGAAGAGCATGCCTCCCTGACGACCGTAATGCGCCACGGGAGCTTTCCCTTCGACGGCGAGCCGCACGTCTTCGACCATCTGGCCCGCATTGAGCTCGGCCGCGAGGAAGCCCTTCGCACCGCGCGAAGCCAACTCGGCGATCGGCTTCGAGGGAAAAGGATAAAGCGTAATCGGACGCAGCAGGCCGACTTTCAGCCCCTCGGCGCGGGCCATTTCGACCGTCGCCGAGCAGATACGGGCCGACGAGCCGAACGCCACGATGACATAATCCGCATCGTCGCAGTCGATCGCTTCGTAACGCACCTCGTCGCGCTCCAGCGCTTCGTATTTGGCCTGAAGGCGCTGATTGATAACCTCCATCTTCTCGGATTGCAGTTCGAGCGACGTCACGACGTTGCGTGTGCGCGTCGCAGGCTTGCCCAGGGCCGCCCAACCGCCGCACTCGGCACGCAGTTCCTCGTCGGTCTTACGCGAACGCTGGGGTGCCAGCACGACTTTTTCCATCATCTGACCGATGGCACCATCGGCCAGGATCATCGCCGGATTGCGGTATTTGAACGCAAGATCGAACGCCAAAGCCACGTGGTCGTGCATCTCCTGCACGGAGTTCGGCGCCAACACGATCAGACGGTAGTCGCCATGACCGCCGCCTTTGCAGGCCTGGAAATAGTCGCCCTGCGAAGGCTGAATCGTACCCAAACCCGGACCGCCGCGCTGGCAGTTGATAATCAGACAGGGAAGCTCAGCACCGGCCAAGTAGCTGATACCCTCGGCCATCAGGCTGATGCCGGGGCTCGACGAGGAAGTCATCACCCGTTTACCTGCCGACGCACCGCCGTAAACCATATTGATCGACGAAATTTCCGATTCGGCTTGCAGAACGACCATCCCCGTCGTCTCCCAGGGCTTGAGTTCCATGAGCGTCTCCATCACTTCCGACTGCGGAGTGATCGGGTAACCGAAATACCCGTCGCAACCGTAGCGAATCGCCGCATGGGCTATCACCTCGTTGCCTTTCATCAGTTTCACCTCTTTCTCTGCCATAGCCTTATTCGAATTTTTGACGATACACCGAGATCACGCTGTCCGGACAGATCACCGCACAGGAAGCACATCCCGTGCAGGCATCGGGATTCGCCATCCGGGCTACGGGGTAACCTTTGCCGTTGACCTCGACCGACATGGCGAGCACATCGCACGGGCAGGAGGCCACGCAGACTCCGCATCCTTTGCACCGCTCCTTGTCGACGACGATCGTTCCTTTGATTTTAGCCATAATGCCTTCTCTTGTTAAGTTCTTACAAATATAGTTTTTTTTCGGCGATTTTCCGCATACGAAAGCAAAAAAATATGCGACACCCCGCTTCTGCGGCAAAAGAAAAGCCCCGGGGCAACCGGGGCATAAACGACCGAACGAGATTTATTCCACGATTTCCGCTTTCGGATCCGAACCGTAGCGATTCTCTCCCGGAGTACCGGCCTTACACAGCCACACGAGCATACAAACCGCCCATATCAGCATCGCAAGGCCTCCGATCAGCGCCACAGCGACGAAGGCGGCCGAAGGCGTAGCCGTATTCCCCTGTGCGAGTGCCACGATGAAGGAAAAACCCGTCACCAGCAGCGCCACGGAATACACGAATCCCGTGACATAATACCACAACAACAGTTTTCCGCTCCGGCCCGTGTCATGCAGTCGCCGCACCGTAACCGCCAGCCCCGGCAGGAAAAGGAACAGAGCCGTAAGTTTGTAAAACCACAAACCGGAAACCGCACCGAAAAGCATCCGGTCGAGACACAATGCGACGATCATGAAGATGAATTGAAACAATGCGAAGTACCAGTATTCGCAACGACGGGCACGCCCCGAGAAGGTCGCATAGTTGCGAATACATTTAACGAACCATTTCATAACTGAAAATTTAAGGGTTAAACTATACAAATATAACAAAGAAATATCCGCCGAGCAAATGATTTTGCTATATTTGCGACATAATACGACAACGGAGCAAGCCGAAAATCCCAAGAGTAGGCATCACACTAATTATCGAATCATTATGTTCTGTTCCAATTGCGGCAAAGAGATCGCCGACAATGCGATAATGTGCCCCAACTGCGGCGCACCCACGAAAAAGGCCCCGGAAATACCGACCGACGCAAGCGAAAAAGATTGGCTCACAACCCTGTTGCTTTGTTTCTTCCTGGGAGGTTTGGGCATTCACAGTTTCTACTCGGGCAAAACGGTCATCGGTATCGTGCAGTTGCTCACGTTGGGAGGTTGCGGAATCTGGACCCTCTTCGACTTCATCATGATCATATGCGGTAAGTACAAAGATGGCGAAGGTCGCGTCATCGTCAACAAACGCTAAAATCCGGTTGACCGCCTGTCTGCTGCTTCCGGCGGTGCTTTATCTGATTCCCACGGAGCGGATCATGCAGGGACATTCGATCTGCCTGTTCCGGAATCTTTTCGGCACGGAATGTTACGGATGCGGCATGACACGAGCGCTGTTCTCGCTGTTGCATGCCGATTTCCTGGCAGCGTGGGAGTATAACCGACTGGTGAGCGTCGTGGCCCCGTTACTGTTTTACCTCTATGTCAAAGAGGTGATCTCAGCAATCAAGGCTCTTCGCAAATAAATGGGGCTGTCTAATAAGTCTTAGGCAGCCCCATTTTGTTTATTATCTAAGAGTAAATACGAACCAAATAAAAAA
>CAXHRY010000011.1:98501-105733 GCA_964018965.1 uncultured Alistipes sp. | reverse complement strand
AATGGGGAATAACTCTAAACTTTACAGACCATGAAAACATTAAATGAAAGGGCGACAGAAATTCTGCAAGCCTTGTTGGCCGTGCGGGCTAAAAAACTGAAAATCAAAAATGCAAGCCAGACAATCCATGTGAAACTGACTGACTGCATCGGAAAGTACAACCTTATTTCGCTGACACAGCACATCGAAATAAATGGCGTTCTTTTCCGTGACCCCGAAGTGATTTTTGCTTTCGACACCATTAAACGGCAGTTTATCCCTTACCACTACATCAACGATTTTTTTGAAATCGAGAAATGTTGCGCCACACCGACGGTAGAGGGATTAATACCTCGCAACGAAATAGACCAACACAATTTAGCATGTTTCGTAAACCGTTGGCTGTTGCAACTAACCTCAAAACTGGAAATCCAATGGATGCACAACGAATAGTACAGAATTGTGTTTTGAAGAATCAAAGCACGGTTATCGAGGAAATGATACGGGCAAACCTTATTTCCGAAGAATATCTTTATCCGTTCGCGGATGATGTCATGGAATGGTGGCTAATTGATTCATGGCTGGCCGAACGACTAAAAGAGCAGGGCGAAATCATCATCGACAAATTAGGGTGTCGCTGGTGGGGACGGCTGACGAGCGGGCAGGCTATTTACATGGACAGCGTAATACAAGAAATCTGCGGGAACGATTAACCCAACCTACAACTAACAAAGTTTCGATTCCATAGCGTAACCTATTGGATAGAAACTTTGTTTTCAAGAACTTTGCACAATAAAAGCGCAGCAAATTTCCATAGAGTGTTCTGTCTTTTAGAAACATTTTCTATCTTTGTGTCGTTACCGAATAGGTAACTAACATATTAGTAACGTGAAAGTGTTTCGCGTTTACTCTCACATAGAAATCTGACAGTTTCAATAGGTACGGGAGTAAGCAAGACAGACACTCTTCATTTGTGTAGCTATATATCATCCCGATATATACTGCCAAGTGTGGAGATTTGCTTATTTGTACCAAGGTTTTGTCAGAACCTCTATGTGGATAAGCGAACAACTCCACACTTTCTTTTTGCTTATAACCCACCGCAGTAGGAGTTGATACGGTACAACATTTATGATTATGCCGTTATCGAGTTTTGATTTGTTGCGAGAAAAGATCATGACAAATTCCATTACAAAGGAACTTTATCTGCAATTACGAGACGAATTGACAGATAAAACATCGTTGCCCTCAAAAAGGCAAATCTCTCTCCTCGTAGCTACTAAATTAGTAGAATTTACAGAAACGGCTTATCCTGCAATAGGTGGAAATATTCAAATTCGTACTAATGACAAAGAAACTTATACCGAAATCGGGGCTTTGCTTATTTACGAACTGCATCCAACTGAATCTGCACGAAATAGCCATGATGCAATACAAGAATTATCGCATCAAATTGAAACAATAGTGGAGGGAGAATGACAGCGAACCTTATTAAATCAAATATATCATGAAAAAACTACTTATTACTTGCGGGTTTATCTTCTCTTGCTGTGCTGTAAACGCGCAATGGTACACTCCAATTACAAGAGAAAGCAATAATAGCAATAATCAACAAGCACAATCTCAACAACAAATACGAACTATTACGGCATATTGCATTGATCGGTCCACAGGAGGGTGCTATAAAGCCCCTATTAAGGTTTCTATCGAAAATACAATTTGTGTTGTTGCTATTTACAAAAGCAGTGCGGTTGGAGCTATGTGGGAAAAAGTCGGAACTGTACCTGTTTACAAATGTTCAGGGTCTACCTATGATGAATTCGAAAGCCGTTTTTCTTACAAGGCAATTATTCTGAACAAGACATATTATTTTGACCTATAATATTCCATATTATGGAAAAACAATTCACTACCCTCCTGTTTTTATTATTTCCTTTATTGGGAATAGGACAAACAAATGTTACGACTACCCCTGCAAATTATGATTATAGTCGATTTGCAAGTAACTGTAAATCCTTTATTACAATATTAGAGGATGTTAAGGTAACCAATGATTACACATTTGTCGCACTGAATATATCGGTTCTTAAAAATTGCACTGTATCTTTCCCATCATCTATTTATATTGAAGGAAACGGATTTAGGAATCAAGCAATGGCAATTTTCGATTCTTCTAATAGAGAAGAGTTGGAATTTAATAGATTCTATCCATTGTCAAAAAAACAACAGGTAGGAGTCGTTATAGTTTTTAACGCCGTTCCGACAGGTGTTGAAAAGTTAAGCTATGCAGAACCTGCTTTTATCTATTTTGAAAATATTCCGATCTATAACCCCGATACGTCCATTCATACGGATTGGGATGAACAATCTTTACGCTCCTATTGGCAAAAAAACGGAATTTCCGAAAATGAAGGCATATATGAATTTTTTGAATGCAACCATATGGAATGGTGGGGCACAAATAAATTCACAGTTGCTGTAAAAAAGGAGGAAACGGATTATCAAATCATATATTTGAAAGGGACTCAAGAGGATCCATTCTGGAAAGTTGGAGATGTAAAGGCAACTATGAAATCTACGGCTGTGCCTAATCTATTCAAGGCGAGCTGGTTTATGGATTCAAAGCGAACAAACGACAATTTCTTTATCACCTTCGATGCCGCAACAATGAATATTAAGGTAAAAGATCAAGAAGTAGAAGCAACATTCTTAAAAATGTTCCCATCTTCGGAATATTATGGAACAGCGACGCAACGCAACCGTGAAAATCCGACAGACAATGATGAAGTAGCATACAGGAGTAGTGGAAGCGGGATAATCATATCGACAGATGGTGTAGTCGTAACGAACTATCACGTAATTGAAAATGCAAAATACTATGATGTGATAATCAAAGATAATCGCAGGGTCTTGACATATAAAGCCAAAGTTCTGGCGATAGATAAAACGAACGACCTTGCATTGTTGATGATAGACGATGACAAATTCACGCATTTCGACAATATTCCATTTGCATTGAAATCAACCACGAGTGAGGTTGGAACGAGCGTTTTTGCAATGGGCTATCCGCTTACTTCTTATATGGGAGAAGAGGTTAAAATCACAGATGGCATCATAAGTTCCAAAACAGGCTACGAGGGCGATATTGTAACCTATCAAATTTCCGCACCGATTCAACCTGGTAATAGCGGCGGTCCGCTATTCGATAAAAAAGGAAATCTTATTGCTATAACAAACGCTGGAATTATGGAAGCTAATAATGTCGGATATGCGATTAAAGCATCCTATCTTCGGAATTTGGTAGAATCCGCACCAATATCTATTGAAATTCCAGAAATCAATTTGTTACAAGGTTTGGAATTGCCCGAACAAATTAAACAACTTTCAAAATATGTCGCCTACATAAAAGTACGGTAACTTGATTCAATTAAATCTCCGAGTGACAGACTTTGTGAAAAGGTTAATCTATAAGACCCTTTTGCAGAGTTTGTCACTTTCTTATTTTGTTTATTTCGCTAATAATCTTATCTTTACAAAGATAAATAACAATTAAATTTTAGCTAAAATGAACAGATACAAACAACCTAAAACAGCATGAAAGACCGACGCATGAGAGGATAAACAGATAATCCAAAAGACGGTTAAATGGAACCAAACAGAGGGAATAGTCCTGCTTGTAGGAAAACCCAAAGACGAAATATTTCCCGAAACATTTATCTACATGTTTGCCCCCAATATGGCAGACATAACAAAGCCCGTCGAAATTATCCTTACAAAGAATCGACAATACATATTTGGATGAAAGTGCGAACTTAACGAAACAGACGGAATAATCGGCACAATGACGGCTAACGAGGCACAAATCGAGGGAACGGGCGAAAAGGTGAATTTGTTCGACTACCACGTGAAAGCCGATACAATCCTATTCCAATACACTACGCCCGACGGACAGGACGAGATGGTGAAATTCCCGTTAGCGGGATTCTGCGAAAACTATCTGATGCAATTTGCAAAATAATTCGGTGGAGTTGAATTGCATCGTATCTATAAAGGTTAAGGAGAAAGGGCCAAAAAAATGCGGCGTTTTTCCTTTGACTGCAAATATGCAAAAGAAGATAGCTTATTATCAATAGTTCACTAATGTTTAACCTTTGACTGTTAAATCAACCGAGAAGTCAACCGCTACGTTTGGTTAAAGGATAATGCCTTGAAAATAAGTGCTGTACTCTGTTTTAGAGTACACGTCTGGGAGGGGGGGGGCGTGGTCGCTGGTTCGAATCCAGTCACCCCGACAAAATTTTCCCGAAAGCCTTGGCTGAATAGCAGAGGCTATTCCTTTTTCGAAAGGCGATGCGCGCCATCTATCCAATAGACTCCCGGTCGAACATCCGGACAGGCAACCGATCCCGGCACGCCAGCCGCAACCGTGTTCGATAATCCGCACCCTGAAGAAAAAACCGGAAAGAGAGCAATTCTCTTTCCGGTCACGAACGGCTCCACCGCAAGGAGAGCCCAATTTATTATCATCCGAAACTACCGAGTCAGTACGACGCGTTTCCCCGTCCGACGCATCGTGCGAACAGACGACGCACCCGCAACTAACGACGAAGCGGAAAGCCCCTCGTCGCCCTGGAGAATCGTCGGCAAAGCACCGGTCCAGCGGCCCGAGATCTTATGCGGCTGCAACGATTCGTCCGTCCGGTTGTAGTCATCGTAAAATTCGTATTCGAACGTATACAGACCGTTCGCTTCGGTGACGGTCAGCGTACCGCCTACGATAGGAGCCACGGCTTGCGCATCGCCCGTTTCGAGGTTATAACGAATATAGCAGGAGGGAACCGCATTCTCCGCGGTGACAGATCCGGGAACCAGCGTATTGGCTGCATAGGTATCGGCTACCGTGAACGTGCCTGTCGGGAACCGCGTGCCGTCACTTTTCGGAGCGCAGAGGTCCAGACCGAGAATTTCATCCTCATCGGCGAGGAACAGCGTATAGTTGGAGGTCTCCGTATGGTAATAATCGCCGAAATGGCGAATCTCCGAGCACTGAATCGGGTTGAATACGACATCCTCCGTAAGCGTCGTCTGCGCAGACTCCCGCACGGTGAACACCTCTACGGGAAGCGTCCAACGTCCTTTGACCGTAAATCCGTCCTCGGTGGTGAAATCGGCATCGAACGTATAGGTATCGTCCGCATTGCGATCGATCCTCAGACTACCGCCTGAGATCAGGCAATATCGAACCTCCAAGTTGGGCAACACCTGCTCGCAGTACGAATCGAAAGCACCCATGCCGAAGCGCTCGCCGGGCCCGATCTGCCCCGGAACTTTTCGCTGACCCACGGTGAAGGTTCCGACAAAATCGGCACCCCGCTCGACCCAAAGGGATATCTGCAACTTCGTACCGGGATTCTTGCAGTGCAAACCGTCGTCGGTTATCTCCGTATCGAAACAACGCAAAAAGTAATTGTCGCCTTCGGGATCCTCCCACTTGACCTTCGTCACGGCGGTCGGCGCGACCGTCACGTCGTGGCCGATCTCCCAACGCTCCTCCTCGTCGTTGCTCCAGTCCGTCATATCGACAGTTCCCGTATAGGAGAAATCATACACCTGACCGGCTTCGGTTTCGAGACGCGCCCGGATCTCATATCCCTCGGCGACGTGTTTTACGGTCACCGTACCGTCCGTAAAACGGATATAATCGATACGAAACTGAGTGCCGACCTGCTCGCGATTGAAAATCGCCAGCGTGTGTTGCAGATTGAACGTATGATCGGCCCGTCCCTGCGAAGCGGTATAGACCCCTTCAGGCAGGATCGGAAGGGCATGATCTTCCGAAAGATCGCCCCACATATCCAGGGAGAGAATATAGTCGCCGGGATTCAGCGGCACGGTTTCGATTTCGCTGGCCAAACCGACTTCGCCGTTCGCCAACTCGAAATAATAGTTGCCGTAGCCTTCTTTCCAGAAATCACCAAAATAGAGACCGGTCTCCTCCAGATAACGATCGAGCTCCACCTCGATCACCTCCTCGTCCGGCGTGGGAACGACCACCTCCTTCTCTTCGTCGTCGCTGCTCTTACAAGCCTGCGACAGCACAGCGATCGCCCCCAGGAGCAAAACGCACGACAAACGGCGCATCAAAATCATCTTCATCTTCATAATAACATTGAATGGTTAAAATAGCCACGCATCCCCTCTTCATCGGTTACATTCGTACACCGAACATTCTCTTCGGATCGCTTGGCGGGACAAAGATAAGTCTTTTTCCGAGGGAAAAGCGTTATTTTATAATTTTTTTTAATATATTTGCTCCCTGGAAAAGGTTAGCATACGACGACTTTCGAGATCCCGTTCGGAGCAAAAGTCGTCATATAGGTTAAATTTATCCTGACAATAATTAATTAACTAAATCAGAATCGACATGAAGAAGATTTTGCTTTACGCATTATGCGTTCCTGCCCTGACAGCGGCAGCCTGCTCGGACGACTCCAACGAGAACAACACCCCGAAAACCCGCATCGAGACCATCTCGTTCGAGGATTGCGAGTTCGATGCCGGAAAAACCGATAACAGCAACAAGAGCAACAACACGATCGTTACCTACGAAGAGTTCGGCGCTTCGTTCTCCTTCAAGAACTTCTACACGATGATCGGCGGCGTAGTCATCGGCAGCGCCGCAGACACCTCCGAAAACGGCGATTCGATGCCCAGCATGCAAAAAGTCAATGGCGACAAAACGGCCGAGACCCACGGAGCCGACGGCACCGCGAAATTCGCAGTCTTCAACCTTCACAAGAACGTCAAGGATCTCGACATGTCGTTCTCGTTCGCCGAAGGGGTTACCAAGAAGATCGTATCGGCCCAAGTCAACAACTCGGCAGCGCTCTACCAGTACATGAAGTACGGCCGCTACTCCTCTGCAGGTTTGGTCGAGGGCGAATATTGCGACATCATCTTCACGGGCTACGACGCCGAAGGCAACGAAACCGGCACCGCCGTCTTCTCGCTGGGCGACTACCGCGACGGCAAGGAGTTCGTATGCACCGAGTGGACGACCGTCGACCTCACCGCCCTGGGCGAAGTAAACAAAGTGGTTCTGACCGCCGACATCGTAAATGCCTCGGAGCTCATCAGCACTACCAGCTCTTCGGGCTTCTCGGTTTGCGTGGACGAGATCGCCTTCGAGGTACCCAACGAGCCCATCGCCGAGTAATCTGCGAGAAGCATTCATACGACAGCCGTGCGGGTCG
>CAXHRY010000011.1:0-98491 GCA_964018965.1 uncultured Alistipes sp. | reverse complement strand
GGGTCGACCCGCACGGCTGTTTCGTTTCACGTGAAAACCAGCTTAGAATTCGACGACCCGGAGCGCGATTCGCCCGATGCGGAAATCCTCCGAAGGTTCGCAGATCGCACAGCGGGGCACCTCGTCGAAAAGCATCGGCTGATAACACGCCCGACGTAAGGTGTCGGCCTGCGGCAGCACGAAAGTCCGACGCCCCAAAGTCACTGTCGCACGGCCGGTCCACTCCAGTTCGAGGTAGATACCGCCGAAGGCCACATACCCCGCATCTTCGCATCCGGAAGCGATCTTCGCGGCATCGCATCCCTCGGCACGATAACGCATCGTACCCTGCCCCCGGTAATCCGGTGCCAGCAAGTCGGTCGACACGTAGTCGACACCGGCGGCATTCACCCGATCGAGATGTTCGAAAGCATCGGCATGGGATTCGGTCTCGATCCCCTCCGCCTTGGCCCGCGCCACCCAAGCGAAATACTCCTCCGCTCCGTAGCGGGTCGCGCTGATCGCCATCACCGTTCCCCCGAGCGAGGCGATATGTTCGAAGGTACTTTGGTAGAGAATCCCCATGAGCGGAATATCCGCGATTCCCAGATCGAGGCGGATGCGGTCATTGGCATCGTTGTTCGAGGTAATGACATAGTTCCCGCGCCCCAGCATCCGGTCCGCGATAGCAATCATCCTCGGATAAACCCAATCGGGCGTCACCTTCTTGGGCTCGATAAAGAGCTTCAGACCGCACGCGCGGCACTCCGCGCAGAACGCTTCGAGAGTCAGCACCCGCGTACGAAACTCGGGCCATGCGGCCTTGAGGCGGAAACTGTCGCGAAGCCGGGCATAGGGGATCTCGCTCACGGCGATATCCTCGACGAGCGGTCGGCCGTCGTCGTGGATGAACGTTCGTGCCAGCGTAGCGTCGTGCACGGCCACCAGCACGCTGTCCGACGTATAGCGCACATCCGTCTCGATACAGTCGAAACCGGCACGCGCCGCGAGCCGGATGGCTTCGCGCGAATTTTCGCCCGCCGCCGTGCAGCGCATCGTAGCGCCTCTGTGGGCGATGAAATGACGCACGGACTCCTGCTCCGGGGCACGGCATCCGACGAGGATCCCGGCCAGGAGCAGGAGCAGAGCCACACGCATCGGGCTATTTCGAATCATACGGACCGTGGATCGAGGCCACCCTGTATTCGAAATCCGTATCGTCGAGCATGTAGACATTGTACGTCGCACCTCCCGGAGCCACACGCACGACGATATGGCCGTTGTAGCCGGCCAGCTTTCTGAACAATCCGGCATTGGCTGCGAGTGCCTGCGGATGGACGTTGGTCGAGAAAATATCCTTGGTCCACGCATAGGAGTGCGTGGCGAAACTGCCGTCGACGATCGAGGTCAGCAATGCGATGTCCGGCTGCTTTTCGTAGAAACTCTGATTGAGAACGACACGCGGTGAAAGTTCGGTATTCTGCATCTGGCTGCCCCAGGCATTGTTGCTCAGGTGGTGATGCGCCTTGAATACGTCGAGCCCGCCCGGGGCGATGAAATCGCGGCAATAATAAGCCATGCGGTTCTGCGGACCGCTCGTCAGATCGCCGCAGGCCACGTAATCGAACTTTCCGTAGCTGAGGTGGAAACCGCACGACGCCGGATTGCCCTTGGCCGCCTTGGCATCGACGACAGTTCCCTGTCCGGTCGCGGAGTCGAGATTCCAGACAAAACCGTTGGCAATGAAGTTGAAAATCCGGAAATCGGCGTATTTGTCCTTGTCCTTCAGCAACACGATCTGCTCCTCCCCGGCCCGGAACCGATCGGCCGTCATGCCCTTCTTCGCCACGGCCCACTTGACGAAGGTCGCCCAGTCGGGCCACAGTTCGCCGTCCATTTCAGGGATGGTCTTATCCTCGTCGTAGGAGGGATATCCCATGTCGAGCACCTTCGCGAAAGGCACCTCATCATAGAGGGCCATAAGTCCCGAAAGGCGGTATCCGTCGGGGGAAGTAGCGGTCGCAGCGGCGCCGCTGCCGATATGATCGATGTGGAAGTGCGACGGCGCACACCAGTCGACCGCCGTCTTGCCCTCCGGAAGGAAATGCCGGATATATTTCGCATATACGAGATAGGGTCGCGTATTGTCATCGGGTTTCTGCGGCACGGTGGTACTCTCGGTGACGATCTCACCGGCATCGACCAACAACGTGGTGCCGTCGGGCAGGATGTAGAACGCACACGCGCCGCGGCCACTGTTGATGAAGTGAATATCGAGGTATCCTTCCACCCACGCCGGGAGGGTTTTGCCCACTTCGACTTCGATCGAAGGCTCCTCCGTCGGAGGGACCTTGTTGTTCAGGTCGTCTTCCCACGGCATCTTCGTTCGCTCCTCGCTGCACGCCGCGGCGGCAAGCAGGGCGAACGTCATCAAAATAAAGGTTGTCTTATTCATTTTCGGTATTCGATTTATTCGGTTTGCAACGGAACGGACCGTCGATCTGTTTTATCCGATAGGTCGTGTCGCTATCGTCGAGCATGTAGACCCGATACTCTCCGCCTCCCGGCTCGACACGAATGACGACATGTCCGCCGATGCCCGAACAACGGGCATAAAGTTCCGGATCGGCCTGCGTCAGCGAACGGTCGATGTTGGTGCAATAGAGCCGTGTCGCCTCCGACCCCGTAATCCGGCGGATGATCTCCTTGTCGGGCTGAATGTCGCGGACGTAGAAACTCTGCGTCACCACGACGTCGGGTTGCAGCACCGCCATCGTTTCGGGCTCCATCGTATGGGGCGAGAGGTGATGGTGGGCCTTCATCGCCTCGATCGGATGACCGATCGTAAGGGCACAGGGATACTCCACGCGGGTATTGCTTCCCGCATCGCCCGCGGTGAGGTATTCGAAGTCGCCGTAGCGCACCAGGATGCCGCACGATGCGCCATTCTCCTTGCGAGAAGCTCCTTCGTAGCAGTCCACAGCCCGCTCACCGTCCCACACCCATCCGTTGGCGCAGATATTGAGAATCTCGAAATCGGGATACTCCCCGGCTCGGTACCTCAACGGAAACTGGCTGCGGCTGCCCAGGTGCAGGCGTTCGGCCTTCAAGCCACCGTGCGCAGCGGCATAGTCGACGAATTTGCGGTAATTCGCCAGCGAAGCCGTGCTCATAGCCTGAAAAGCGAGGGAGTCGTAATCGGGCCAGGCTCGGTCGACGAGCGTACGGAACGGCAGTTCGCCGTAAAGGGCCGTCACCCCGCTGAGTACGTACCCGCCCTCCGGCGCCGTCGCATATTCGGGCTCCAACTGCCCCAAATGATCCATGTGGAAGTGGGTCAGCAGGAAGTAATCCAAGGAATCCTTGCGGGGCATGAACCGTTTCATGTAGCGCGCATAGGTCTTCGTGGGACGTGTCAGCGTATCGGGTCGCTGCGGCACATTGCGGAACTTCGTCGGTTCGCTGCTGAACTCGCCCGCGTCGATCACGAGCGAAGTGCCATCGGGCAGGATCAGCAACGTACACTCGCCGCGCCCCGTATTGATGGCATGGATATCCAGGCAACCTTCGCTCCACGCCGGCAACGGCTCGCCGACCTCGGCCCGTCCGTCGTCGCCGCATCCGGCGGTCGCGAGAACCGCCGGAAGCAGCAACGAAACGATCAGATTCGCCGTTCTCATCACTTCTCGATATAGACGGGACGAATCGAGAATCCGGCCGTCGCGTTGAAAGCCTTGTTCCAGTAAGGATACTTGATCGCAGCACTCTGGATCGAGAACACGGCACCGTAGCAGGGCTGATCGGCCTTGTCGCCGGTGATCGACTCCGAGGTCCAGTAGACACCCTGCGTACCCTGGACGTTCACCGTATACTCCGTACTGTTGTAACGACGTCCAGCCTTGGGCAGGAAGAGCCCCCGAGCCATATCCTCGTCGGTGAAAGTCACCTCCGTGTCGTTGTGCACGGGCTGTTCGCCCTCCGCGGGGTTCGTGAAAAGAATACCGGTCACGAACTTACCGCTCGCAACCTCGTAGCTGCCGTACTGCGAGGAGGCCTCGTCCACGAGTTTCTGCATCTCGGCCTGCGTCGGCAGACGGAATTTCCCCTTCGAAGCCCAGAAAGCCAAGTCGCCATACTTGGCGGCTGCGAAATCCGTCGTTACGGCGGTGCAATCCTGCGAAGTGTACATCTTGCCCGAGATATCGGTACCGACGGCCGCCACGGCAGAGGATTCGGCCGCTTTGTCGAACGGCGCAGCGATACCGCCCCAGTTGAAGTGGTCGTACTGCGGCTGGTAGCTCGTCGGCTTGAAGGTCACCGCCTTGCCCGAAGCCGCGGCATTCTCGCAATTGACGTAGTGCCACTGGTCGGGAGCCAGACGCCAATCGGTTTGGAAACCCTCGCCGGTAGCGCCCTCGAAGTACTGGAGATTACCCGGTGCCCAGTAGATACCGGCCACGAGAATCGTGCCTTCGATCTGCGGTTTCTCGTTCGAAACCTTGGGCAGGGTGACCTGCACGCTGCGCAGAAGCCCGCGTTCGGCCCGTAACGGCGTAGCGAGGCACTCCTCGGCTACGAGCTCCTTGCCCTCGGCATTGCAGGACGCAGCCACGAGCGAACGATATTCGCCCACGGGGAGCGGGAAAACGACGGTAACGGTCGCCCCGTGCTTCTCCGGGAGTGCGACGACGAGTCCCTGCTCGCCGTCGCCCGTGGCTTCGAGACCCGTTTCGAGGGCTTCGGGAAGTCGTGCGGAGAACGTGCCCGACAGGTTCTTGTCGGCCTTCAGAACGATCGTCGCCGCATCGTCCGAAACGTTTTCGATCTGCAACGTTACATACGAAACCAGCTGTCGGAAGGTGATTTCGGCCGAATCGTCGATCCGCGCCGCCATCACCGAACAGGAACCGGCCGTCGAGGGCACCGCCGCTGCCGACAACGATGCCGTCAGCACCTCCCCGGCCATCGATGCCGTAGCGGGGTGCAGTGCATAGGCGCCCATGCGCTTCCCCTGGGGAATGGTCCCGGAGAAGAAGGCGCGGCGCGTCTCGCCGGTGCCGTCGAGCGGGAAAGTCACCATGGTGCCGTCCTCGCAGACCACGCCGATGGCATCTTCGCGCTGCCAGCGCGCCTCGCCCGTGGCGACGATCGACGCTCGGGTGGCGCAGTTCTCGATACCGGCGACGAGGGTAACATCGCCCGTTCTGGAAAATCGGATACCCGGATCGTACTCCGCATCGGAGTCGTCGCAGCCGACGGCGCACACCGCCGCGGCCGCCAGGCACCAAAATATATTGAGTCGTTTGTTCATATTCGTATTTTTCTAATAACCGGGATTGTTGTTTTCGAGACCGATCAGCGGGTTGGTGACCATCTCGCTGTAGGGGAAAGGCCACAGTTCGTCCTTGCCCAGGACGAATTTGCGTTCGGTGAGCACGCGGGCATCGAAGGCCTTGCCATCGAAAGTCGTCACACCGTCGTAGGTGACGATCCAGTTTTCGTCGATCATGGGTTTGGCGTTGGAAACGGTCTTGCCGTAGCCCGGAGCGTACTGATTGCCGTGAATGGCTTTGAAAGCCACGGGCGTCTTGCCGTCGGCCTCCTTCCAGCGACGGATGTCGAACCAGCGGAAACCTTCGGCCGCCAGCTCCACCTTGCGCTCGTAACGCAGCGCGCTGCGCAGCGCCTCGCGGCTCGTACCCTCGATGGCAGGCATCTTCACACGCGCACGCACGCGGTCGATCTCCGCCTTCGCGCGCACCAGGTCGCCGCCCTCCCACTCGATATTGGCCTCGGCGTCGACGAGCAGCAGCTCGGCCAGGCGGATGACCGGCATATCGAGCTCGTCTTCGTAGCTCGTGCCCGTGATGGTGCCGTAGTAGGCCGGATCGCTGTATTTTCGCCAGATGAATCCGCCCGGGCCCTGAATGCCGTTGGGGCCGTATTCGCTCTTGTTGCCCGTCACGTCGCTGTTGTTCACGGCCTTGCCCGAATTGTAGTCCATGACGGTCTTATCGGCCGGATCGGTCGAGAACTGGACACCCATCAGGCGCGAACCCGAACGAACACACCACAGGTCCAGCCGCGGATCGCGGTTCTTCCACGGATTCTGCCAGTCGTAAAGATCCGATTCGACGATCGAACGACCGTCGATGCACTGGAACGTGTCGATCAGCGCCATCGAGGGACCTGCGGCGGCAGCGCCGTTGTGTACGCGCGAGGTGAAGGTGTAGATACCGTCGTGCGTATTCGCAGCCGCCAGGCGGTTGAACTCCACGGCCCAGATCCACTCCTTCGAGCCCTGTTCGGCCGCGAAGCCGAACAGCGGCGTGGAGTCGGGTTCGCCCTCGACATGGGTCGGATAGTAGGTGCAGTCGAGCGGCGTAAGGTCGAAGATGCCGTCGCCGAGCTGCAAGGCTTTCCGCGCACAGCGCGCAGCCTCCTCGTAAAAGCCCCATTCGAGGTTGATGCGCGCCTTGAGCGCATAGGCGGCGACGCGGCCCAGACGGGCCACGCCCCAGGTCTGCCGATCCCACACCACGGGCAGATGATCGAGCAATTCGTCGTCCATATCGCGCAGTACGCGGTCGATCACCTCGGCTTTGGGCATACGGGGATAGGTGTAGTCGGTCAGCGACAAACAGTGGTCGATGAAAGGTACGTCGCCGTAGACCATGCAGGCCCAGTCGTAATAATAGGCTCTCAGACAGAGCAGCTCGGCCTTGAAACGGTAATACTCCTCGTCGTCGATCTTCCCGCGCAGGTTGTCGAGGTTGTCCAGCACCAGGTGGACGCGTCCCAGCCCCTTGTAGATACGGGCGAAGTAGGATTCCACGTAGCTGTACGACGAGGTGATGATCGATTGCGTATAGTCGGGCCAGCGGGAGAGCACCGTGCGCATGGCGCCGATGTCGGTCATTTGGTCGAACCACCGGTTGGGCCCCGGTTCCGACTGCATCTGATTGTTCGCAAGACTCTTGTAAGCAGCCAGCACACCGGCCTGCGCCTCGTCGAAGCTCGCCGGGAACGTTCCGGTCGAGGGTCCCGTAAGCGGCATGCGGTCGAGCGAGCAGCCTGCCGAGAGAAGCGCCCCAGCCAGGGCGAAATATGCGATGTATTTTTTCATTGCCGTAATGCTTTAGAATTTGAGTTCCACACCGAAAGTATAGGTGCTCACGAGCGGATAGTTGTTGCCGATGCTTCCCGTCGTCGCGCCCTGCGAACCGCTCTGGTAAGCCGTCTCCGGATCGTAACCGTCGTAATAATTGCTGATCGTGAAAAGGTTGGTCGCATTGGCATAGACCATCAGCCCCTGAAGACGGAGCGTCTTGACGATACTCTTGGGGAAGGTGTAGCTGAGCTGGAGATTCTTCAGACGACAATACGATGCATCAGCCATCCAGAACGTCGAGACCTTCTTGTTCAGATCGCTCGTATACGACAGGCGCGGATACTTCGCACCGGGATTCTCGGGCGTCCAGTTGTCGAGATGGCCTTTCTGGAACGTACCGCCGCTCACGCAGGGCTGCGTATAGCCGCCGCTGATGTAGGCATCCGCCTTGCCTACGCCTTGGAACTGGGCACTCAGATTGATGCCCTTCCATCCGAAATTGAGAGTCAGACCGTAGGTATAGCGCGGGATGAGGCTGCCGACGATCTGCTTGTCGCTGTCGTCGATCTTGTTGTCGTGGTTGATGTCTTCGTAGACGAGGTCGCCCGGACGGGTCACCTGCCCGTACTGCGGACAATTGGCGTTCATCCAGTCGGCCTGCTCCTGGGTCTGGACCTTGCCCAGACACTTGAGCAGGTAGAGCGAATTGATCGACGATCCCTCCTGATTGCGGATCACGCCGCTGGTGCCGAAGGTACCCTTCATGTCCACGATCTCGTTCACGACGTCGGAGAGGTTGGCCTGCACGCCGAACCGGTAATCGCCCCAACTGTTGTTGTAGCCGATGGCCAGCTCCCAACCGTCGTTGGTCACCACGCCGGCGTTCTGATAAGGAGCCTCCAGACCGATCGTCGAGGGAATGTCCAACCGCATCAGAATGCCGTCGGTCTTCTTGTGGTAATAGTCGGCCGTCACCGTGAGACGATTCCACAGCGTAGCGTCGATACCGATATCGGTCATGTAGGTGGTCTCCCAGGTGATATTCTCGTTGGCGAGCGAATTCTGGGCGACGATCGGATGGATGTTGCCGCCTGCGGAGATCGAGCTGATCGTCAACAGCTGCGAAGCCGGATAATAGGAGTTGATATTCTGATTGCCCAGCGTACCGTACGATGCGCGGATCTTGAACTCGGAAAGTGTCTTGCGGGCCGCAGCCATGAACGACTCCTCGGTCAGTCGCCAAGCCGCCGAGAAGGAGGGGAAGACGCCCCAACGGTTCCGCTTGACGAAGCGCGACGAACCGTCGTAGCGCAAGTTGGCCTCGAAGAGGTAGCGTTCGCGGTAGTTGTAGTTGATACGCCCGAAGAACGAGCCGAGCGCCATTTGGGTACGGGTTCCGGAGTTGTCCTTGAACTCGTTGTCGCCGCCTGCATCGATGACTTCGTAGTCGGGATAGGCAAAGCTCTGGCGGTAGGCCCCCAGGCTATAATAGTCGTAATTCTCGTACGACACGCCGAGCAGAGCTTTCAGCGAGTGGTGTCCGAACCGGTGCGAGGCAGCCACCGTCGCATGGTAATAGCCGTTATAGGCAGCCGTTACGCTCTCGTTGAGCGAATTGTACTCGGCATTGGAGCTTTTCGATACGGTACCGTAGGGGTCCGAATGATACTCCACCAGATCGACGAAACGGTGGGTCTTGACTGCCGTCAACTGGGGCGCGGCCTTCAACTCGACCGTCAGCCAGTCGACGGGTTTGAATTCGAGCGAAGCGGCGGCTTTCAGCACACCGTTCTGGCGGATGTTGTTGCCGCCGACACCCTGTTCGATCATGGGCAGCGGGTTGACCGTACCGCCCGTGAATGCGGCATAGCTGCCGTCCGACCACTGCGCCAGCATGAGCGGATCCTTGGAGTTCATGAATCCGAAGATGTTGCTCTGGTAGGGATTGGTCTCGCGGCGGGCGTAGGTACCCGAAATGTCGATCCGGAAGTTGAAATGCTCGCTCATCTTGACATCCATGTTGTTACGCAGGTTGTAGCGCTGGTAGGAAGCGTTCTTGATGATGCCGTCCTGGTCGAGGTAGCCGAACGAAGTCATGACGCGGATCCGGTCGTTGCCGGCGCTCATCGTCACGGCATGGTTGTGCGTAAAGCCGTTGCCGGTCATCAGGCGATTCTGCCAGTCGATGATCGGGAAAGCATCCGGATCGAGGTAGTTGTTCTTGCGATAGTTGGCGATGTACTCGTCGGTGTAGAGCGACACGGCGCCGTCGTTCTCCGAAGCGCGGCGCGAAAGAGTCATGTACCCCTCGGGCCCCACGACGTCGGGATAGACCACCGGCGTCTGCCAGCCCACGTAACCGCGGTAGGTGAGCGAGAATTTTCCCTTGTCGGCGCGTTTCGTCGTCACGAGTATCACGCCGTTGGCAGCGCGGCTTCCGTAGATGGCGGACGAAGCGGCATCCTTGAGGACCGACACCTGATCGATCTGCGAAGCATCCACCGAGTTGAGGTCTCCCTCCACGCCGTCGATCAGCACGAGCGGCGAGCAGTCCGAACCTCCGAACGACCCGATACCGCGAATCTGAATGTTACCGCCGTCGGCACCCGGAGCACCTCCCGCCGTAGTAACTGTCACGCCCGGGGCGATACCCTGGAGCGCCGTAGAGAGCTGGGTGATCGGCCGCTGTGCGAACTCCTTGGTGGAGATCGCCGAGACCGAACCCGTCAGATTGACTTTCTTCTGCGTGTCGTAGCCCACGACGACGACATCTTCGAGCAGTTGTTCGTCCGGTTCGAGCACGATATCGATCACCGTCTGCGAACCGACGCGCACCGTCCTGTTCTTGTATCCGAGGAACGACGCTACGAGAGTTTGTCCTTCGCGGACCGAGAGGACGAATCGTCCGTCGTTGTCGGCGATAGCGCCCTGAGGCGTTCCGCTGACGACCACGGCGGCGCCCGGAAGCGGTTTGCCCTCCCCATCCGAGACCGTTCCGGTGACGCGCCCGGTCTGGGCCGCCGCGGACAGCAGATGCAGGATAAGCACGACTGAAGCGAATAGCTTCAGTACCGTCGAGTAATGTTTACCCATCTTTTCAGTTTTTCGACCTTCGTTTCTCGAAGAAACTCCGGTCCGGTTAATATTAGGTTAGAAATTCATCGGTTGTCTTCGTTCAGAATGGCGAAAGCCGCGTCGCAACGCTCGGCGAGATAGCGCTTCAGCGTCTCCCATTCGCAAAGGCCGTATTCGTCCGAAACGGGAATCCGCAAAGGTTCTTCGTCGAGCAGCAGTCTCACGAGCACACAGTCCTCGTCCGACACGGACCGGTAGAAGATCCACTGGAGGTTGCAAGCCATAGGTATCCGCGAAACATCCCACGCACGGGCTATATCGTCCGCATCGGCGAAGCGTTCGGTCCAGCCCTCGACGCCGAGCAGCGTCAACAGGCTCATGATGCAGCCGTCGTGCCCGAAGCGCAGGTCGGCCGCCGTACCGTCGGCCAGGCTCCGTACGGCATCCTTCAGCATCGCGCGCAGGATATGGGCGGAGAGGGCCCACGTGCGGTCGGAGGTCTGCGCCGAGGGGCCTTTTTCCTGGTAGAAGGTGTAGGCATCGCACTGCGCCAGGGCCTCCAGTTCATCGGCCGGGAAAAATCGCAACCAGTCGATCGGCACCCCGCAGCCTGCGAAGTGGATCGCCAGGTAGAAGCACCCGCGCTCGAACTCCACGAGGTCGCACAGCCCGGCGGCATATGCCGTATCGGTGAAAATCCGCGCAACGAAGGGCTTCGGATCGAGACGTTGCCGACAATAGCGTTCGAATTCGGGGCGCCACGCGGCCTCGGGGCTCTTGACTTTCAGATCGTCGGCCGTAGGAATCCCCGAAGCGGCCGAATAGGGATTCAGCGCGGGATCGGTCGTCTGCTCGATCCGCACCCCGGGGCAGCAGCGCAGCAACTCCCCGCAGAAAGCCTCCATGCTCTCTTTCGTCCGCGAGGTCGCCGAAGTCGAAGCCTTCACGCGAGTTCCCTCGCCGAAAATGCCGAGTTCGGTCATGCGGCGGGCAATCGCCCGATGCTGCGCAGCCCCCGTCGCCGTCAATTCCCCGGGACGTCCTTCGACCTGCGGATAGAAGTCCAGAAAATCGTCGTAAGCCTCTTTTCCGTCCGGTGTGAGTTTATTTTCGGACGCAGCACATGCAAGCACATCGCGGACAGTGAGATACTGCGACTCTTCGAGCAGATGGCGCGAGCCGTGACGTCCGTAATGGGAGACATAGCAGGGTTCGTAACCCTCGGGGACACCGGGGGGGGGTAATGCGATCGTCTCCGGATAGAGCCGGTATACGCCCAGCACGCGGTCAGGCACGGAAGATGCCGTGCCCGACGCCGAGGTACAGGCCGCAGCAGCCAGGCAAAGGGCGGCTAAGAAGATACGCACGAGGGTTTTCATACGCGATCGGGTATTGCGCCGTGGAGGGTACAGACCCCTGCGGCCGTATCGACGGCTTTACGGTGGCTCTCGATGACACCCTCGCCTCGTAGCAGCGACGTCACGAAAGCCGCAGTGAACGAATCTCCGGCCCCCACGGTATCGACCACTTCAACCTTCGGAGTCGGAATGCACGAAAGCAGTCCCTCGGGACCGTAAATCTCGCTGCGGTCGGCCCCGGCCGTATAGACCACATAGCGCAATGAGCAGCTCCGAGCGATCCGGGCGGCATCCGCCGTTTCGAGACCGAGCATCGAGGCGACGAGCGGCAATTCGTCTTCGTTGAGTTTCAACACGTCGGCCCGCTCCAGCGACGCAAGAACCACCTCGCGATCGTACCACGGACTACGGATATTGATGTCGAACACCTTGAGACATTCCGGACGTGTCGCGTCCACGAGCGCGGCGATGGCCCGACGCGATGCGGCAGAGCGCTGCGCCAGGGATCCCCAGCACACGGCATCCGCCCGCGCAGCCAATGCGAGCATGGAATCGGTCGCCTCCAGGGCGTCCCACGCCACATTCTCGACGATATCGTAGCAGGGAATTCCCGCTCCGTCGAGCATCACATCGACCCGCCCGGTAGGCTGCGCGTTGCACTGCACGTAACTTAGGTCGAGCTCCGCTGCGGCCAGCCGATCGAGGGCCTCGCGACCCAGGTCGTCGTCACCGACGGCACTTACCGGATAAGCCTGGGCACCGAGCCGTCCGCACCAATAGGCGAAATTGACCGGCGCCCCTCCGAGCTGCCGTCCGGCGGGCAACATGTCCCAGACCAACTCGCCGATTCCCAGGATTTGCGGTCTTTTCATAAGCGGCTATTTTTCGAGATCGACAATTACTTTCATACACCGTTCGCGGTTCGCAGCAATGAAACGGTAGGCATCGTCGTACTGCGCGAAGGCGAAACGATCGGTGACCAGCGGTTCGAGGCGGATCTTACCGGCGGCGATCTGCTCGACGGCCTCCAGGTAGTCCTCGTGGCGGTACATCATCGTACCGACGAGCGTCAATTCGTGCTCTCCGAGGTAGAACATGCTCAGCGCGGGGTCCTTGGCGAATACCGCAACGACGACGATCCGGCTGCCCTTCTCGATGCACTCCATGAGCGAGCGGATCGACGACTCCACGCCGGCCACCTCGAAGGCGAGTTGAAATCCTTCCTCGCCGAAAAACGCCTGCGCACCCTCCTTCAGGGGCGTCTTGGCGACATTGAGCGTATCGACGATGCCGCACGCATGCGCCACCTCCAGGCGGTAGTCGCTCACATCGGTGATGAGCACCTTGCGGGCTCCCCGCGCCAGGGCGAACTGCGCCACGAGGTTGCCGATCGCTCCGGCGCCGGAGACCACGACATTCTTACCCTCCAGGTCTCCCGCACGGGCCACGGCATGCGCACCCACGGCAGCAGGTTCGATCATCGCGCCGTATTCGAGCGAAAACTCCCCGGGCAGCTTCACGAGCCGCTCCTCGGGCACGATGAAGTAATCCTGCGCGGCACCATCGGCCTGGAAAGCCTGCACGCGAAGGTGTTCGCAGACGTTGTACTGTCCGCGGCGGCAGGGGTTGCACGCACCGCAGACGAGCTGCGGACGCGCCGTCACCTTGTCGCCGGGACGGCATTTCGTCACCTTAGGCCCGACGGCTACTGCGATGCCCGAATACTCGTGTCCCTGAACGACGGGATAGAACGTCGCGGGATGTTCGCCGTGGTAGGAGTGTATTTCGCTGCCGCAGACACCGATCTTACGGACGTTGATAAGTATTTCATCGTCACCGAGCTGCGCTGCGGTGAGGTCCGGCACCTCGCGGAATTCGATCCGCTCCGGCGCCACAAGTACGGCTTGTCTCATATCGATTGATTGGTGATTTTGTTGTTCGGTTTTCCGCTCAGGCAGACCGCCAGACTCAGGGCGACGCCGATCGGGCACCACCAGGGCCATGCCAGGTAGATTTCGTGTCCGAAAAGCGCCTCGGTCAACGGTCCGAATATATAAGGTTGCATGACGAGGACGGCGAGCAGTCCGACGACGAGAGCCGCGACGACACTGCGCGTATTTCCGCGCCGCGTGAAGAGCGCCGTGATGAAGACGCCCATCATCCCCGCATAGGAGAAGCACATGACGCCTGTGGCGAAATCCACGAGATTCAGTCCGCTGGTCTGCTGCATGACGGCCGTGACGATGGCGAAAGCAGTGAGCAACACACCCATCAGCACCACCATCTTGCGCGAAGCCGCCATCTGATCGGCATCACCGCTCACAGCCTTGCCGCGACTCTGGCAGATCGGCAGATAAAGGTCCGAAACGAAGCTGCTGGCCATGGCATTGATCGCTGAATTGAAACTCGAAAGCGCCGCGGCGAGCAGTCCCACCACCATCAGTCCGCGAACTCCCGTCGGAATGCTGTTGCAGATGAACTGCGGGAAGATATCGCGGGCATCGGCGAAAACTCCGTCGGCGACAGCCGCCGCAGGATCGTTGACGTAACGAACGTAGAGCAGCGAGCCGATCAAGAGGAAAATCAGCACGATCGGGATAGCCAGCAACTGCGACCACACGAGCGATACTCCGGCCTTGCGCACGCTTTTGCAGGTCAACTGACGCTGCACGAATTCGTGGTCCGTAGAGAACTGCGCTACCTTGAAAAAGGCATAGGCGCCCAACGCTCCGATGAGGTTATAGGGTACGTCGAAGCGGAAACGCGCATCGACGAGTTGGATCTTGCTCCCGGCGATCCAGCCGCTCAACGATCCGTCGGCTGCCATACCGTATTCGGGCTGCGCGGGGGCCTTGACCATGCCGTTCTGCAACGCCGCAACGATCTCCGAAAGGGACATGGTTTCGTGCAGGGCCAGGAAAACGACCGCCAATGCTACGAGCCCCGAGCCGATCACCAGCATGATCTGCACGGCGTCGATGTAGAGCAAACCCTTGATACCGCCCGCCATCGTATAGAGCGTGCTCACGGCACCGAGCAGCAGGATCGAATACATCAGGAACTCGAAGTGTATCGACCCGAAGATGATGACGCTCACGGCGATCGCCGCGATGAAGAGGCGCGAACCGGAAGTGAAAAGCTGTCCCAGGATGAACATGACGCTCGTGGCCCGCTTCGAGGTCTCGCCGAAGCGATCGCCGATATAGCCGTAGATGGTGATCGTCCGCGAATCGTAGAGCTTGGGCAGAAACAGCGCCGCCACGACCACACCGCCGATCACAGCCCCCACACAGCTCATGATGAAGGTGAGGTTGGTATTGAAACCCAGCTCGGGCGACCCCACGAAGGTTCCGGCACTGATGGAGGTTCCCGTAGCGGCGAAGACCACCAGCCAGGTGGGCATCGAGCGTCCGGCCAGGAAGTAGTCCTTGATATCCTTGTTTTGATTCGAGAAGGCGAAGCCGATGGCGATCAGCCCTCCCAGAAAGAGGAGAATGATGATCCAGTCGATGATACTCATATCGTTATCAATGTTTATACGTCCCGTCAGCACTCCTCGCTGCGGGCCGCCGTGGTATCGATAAGCGTGTAAACCTGCAAATAGGGAACGTCGGTCCTTCCGGCGCCCCGCTCCATCGCGGTGCGGAGCTTGTCGAACGCCGTTTCGTAGATATCGCGCGGACGAAGCCCCTCGCGGCAGCAGATCGCCGCGGCCAGGCCCACGACCTCGCCCATCATGGCCGTAGTACGCATGACGCGCGTCGTGCCGAGAGCGATATGGCTGACCGAAATATTTCGACCCGCCATGAAAAGGTTGTCGAGGTCCTTGGAGTAGAAACAACGGTAGGGAATCGGATAGAAATCGAGCGGACGCAGGCAACCGCGCGAAAGCCACGGCTCTCGGAAACGCTTGCTGTTCTCCGGATCGGGTTCGTGGTTGTCGATATACCACGAGGTGCTCACGCAGCCGTCGGGATAGATCGTGAAGTCGACCAGATCCTGTTCGCGCAGCACGAAGTCGCCGACCAGGCGGCGGCTCTCGCGTTTTCCGGCGACATGGGCCACCCAGCCCAGGTAGCTGGCGGCGTATTCGTCGCGGAACGACGCATGGTTCTTGATATAGGACCAGTTGGAGTAGACCACGTACATGCCGTAGTCGCGAATGCGCTCCGCCTGGGCCATCTGATCTTCGACCATGCCCACCTCCCAGTACCACTGGCCGCGGCGCACCTTTTGCACGGTCTGCTCGTCGATCGGAAGTCCCCAATCGATGTCGGGGAAGGGACGAGGTTCGTCCGCTTCGAGACAATACCACTGTACGGAAGCGCCCAACGTGATGCTGTCGGCCTCATCGGGCGCCGAAGCCTCGCCGTAGCGGCTCTTGGGATCGCGTCCCATGTGCCACTCCGCACCGGACAGGACACCCAGCGCCCCGTCGCCCGTGCAGTCGGCGAACACTTCGCCGCGAATCTCGACCGTGCGGTAGTCGTTCACTTGCGTAGCGACGACCGCACAGATGGTGCGCGCATCGGATTTGCGCACGGCGGTCACCTTATAGCCGAGCAGCAAGGTGATATTCTCCTCCGCCTGCACGGCGGCGAGTTTCTTTTCATCTTCGTATACTTCGGCCGGACGCGCATTGCCTTTGGTCGCAGGACCGAATTCGTTGAGCAGGTAGCCCAACGACGGGAATTTGCCGATATTGAGCCGTCCTCCGAGCCCCACGCGGACCTCGGAGGAGTTGTTGCCGCCGAGCACCGTGCGATCCTGGATCAAGGCCACTTTCACCCCTTGGCGCGCCGCAGCGATGGCTGCGCACATGCCGGCCACGCCACCGCCTACGACTACCAAGGAGTAGTCGCCTCCGTCGGCCGGTTCGGCCGGCAGCTCCATCAACCGGTTGCGCAGCGCGATCGTCGTCTCGACGGCGGCGTCGGGCACGTAATCGGTCGTCGTGAGCAGGATCGCGTCGCAGCGGGCGTCGAATCCCGTCGTGTCGTGCAACGTCAGGGTATGCTCGCCCGCCGTGAGGAAAAGTTCGCCGCCCGGCTGCCAGTGCCATTCGCTGTCTCCGTCGCCGAAGGACGTTGCGATCCGGCGGCCGTCGACCGACACGCGGAAAATACCCGGCGTGGGTTTGTCCGACCAGTAGGCGGTCCAGTTGCGGGTACGCACGAAAAGCCGGTAGGTGCCCTCCCGGGGCGCGGAAAAACGGGTGACGGCATCCGCCACCGGAGTTCCGAGACCGTGGGCTATCAGGTAACTCGATCCCATTTGCTCCATGAACTGCGGATCCGCGAACCATCCGCCCTTGTTTTCGAATGCGGAGGCTGCGACAAAGACCGAATCGTCGGTATTCGGAACGGTTGTAAGGTTCGTCATAGTTGGCTGTTTGAAATATTTCGAAAGCTAAATTAACCCAATCCCCCGAGATATCCCACGCTCCGAACCTCGAATCGTTTTCGCAACCGTTCCCAGTCCCCGCAACCGTTCCCGGAAAAAAGATGCGGAGCGATATTGGGCGATCCGGAATTTTTTCGTACCTTTATTGTGCGGTTCGCGCCTGTTATGATAAAATACGTAACCATAAAAGACATCGCCAATGCACTGGGAATCTCCAAATCGACGGTCTCCAGAGCATTGTCGGCCGACTGCCGCAACGTCAGCGAGGAGACGATCCGCAAGGTGACCGAAGCAGCCGAGAGGATGGGATATATGAAAAACGAGATGGCCGTGAACCTGCGCAACAGCCGGGCCAAGACCATCGGCATCGTCGTTCCCGAGGCGGTTACGTCGTTCTACCTGCAATTCACGGCTACCGTGCAACGCATCCTGCAACCCTACGGCTACCGGATCATCCTGACGCTCTCGGACGAAGATTTCATGACCGAGCGTTCGAATTTCGAAATGTTCGAGAACTACCGCGTAGACGGCATCCTCATCAGTTCGTGCCACCACCGGGCCAACCTGGCTTTCTACGACAACTACCTCCGCCGCTGCACCCCGATCGTCTTTTTCGACCGAACGGTCGAGAACCTGGCCTGTTCGAGCGTGCGGAGCGACGATTACAGTTCGGCCTTTTTTCTGGTCGAACATCTCGTCTACGAAGGGTATCGCCGGATTCTGCATCTCGCAGGTCCCGACTACATCCGCAATTCGGCCGACCGGCTGCGGGCCTACCGCGACGTACTGAAGAAGCACGGAATCCCCTACCGGCCCGAACTGGTCGTCACGGCAGGCGTCGACGAGCGCGACGGCGCCGAAGCCATGAGCCGCATACTCGATTCCGAAATAGCGTGCAACGCCGTATTCTGCTTCACCGAGTTGCAGGCACTGGGCGCCAAACGCGTACTACAGGAGCGCCGCATCCGCATTCCCGACGACATGGCCATCGCCTGCATGTCGGGCACGAAACTCTCGACGCTCGTCTATCCGGCCATCACGGCGGTAGAACAACAACTCGACAAGATGGCCGAGGAGGCGGTGAGGCTGCTGCTCGCCAAGATCGAAAATCCGCAGGCTCCTTCGGAAAACGTGGTGCTTCCCACGAACATGATAATCCGCGATTCGACCGGCAAACCCGAAGAGACCCGATAGATGAAGGCAACCCGATACAACCCGACCCCGTTATGCTGCGAATCGCACACGAAACGTCCGTCCGAGATTCCGGCGCATGTTCCGCTGCGAGTCTCCCACCCTCCTATCGTCGTCGGAAACCCGACGCGGGAAAAAGCAGCACATTGTCTCTAAACGCACTCAAAATTCAATAATATCCGATATGAAGAAACGACTGTTCCTGTACGCCGCGGCGCTGCTCTTCGCCTGCAACGCTTCGGCACAACTGCGCTTCGTGGATGCCACGGAGCTCAACCTGATCGGCAAGGCCCAGCCTACGCCCCACCCCTACCACCGGATCGACACGGTGCGCTACAAAGGCTTCACCAAGACCGAGAATCAGCAGGTGCGCTGTTCGCCCGGCTTGGCACTGGTCTTCCGGACCAACTCTACGCGCATCGAACTGCGCCCCGAATACGCTTCGTTCGTCTACGGCGGCGCGAGCACGCCGCGCGTGGCCTCCGAGGGCTTCGACCTCTACATCCGCAAAGACGGCGAATGGCTCTACGCCTCATCGCTCGCCCCGTCCAAACGCGGCAACGATCTGACGATCGTCAAAGAGATGGACTCCTCGGAGAAAGAGTGCCTGCTCTACCTGCCCAATTACAGCGAATTGCTGTCGTTGCAGGTGGGTGTCGACGAAAATGCACATATCGAGCCGATGGAAAATCCCTTCCGCCACAAGATCGTGATCTTCGGATCGAGCTACACCCACGGCGTGAGCACCTCGCGTGCCGGCATGAGCTACCCGATGCAGATCGAGCGCAGCACGGGCATCTATTTTTGCAGCATCGCATGCAGCGGCAACTGCAAACTCCAACCCTACTTCGCCGACTACCTCTGCGACGTGAAGGATGCCGACGCCATGGTCTTCGACGCCTTCTCGAACCCCGATGCGAAGATGATCCGCGAACGACTGATACCTTTCATCACCCGCATCCGTGAAGCATTGCCCTCGACGCCGCTGATCTTCGTGCAGACGATCTACCGCGAGAACGGCAATTTCAACCTCCGCTACCGCCAGCAGGAGGCCGACAAACGCCAGGCGGCCCGCGAAATGATGGCCCAGGCGATGAAGCAGTTCGACAACGTTTATTTCATCGACAAAAAGAACCTCACGGGCGACGATCACGCAACCTCGGCAGACGGCATACACCCCTCCGACCTGGGTTATTGGCGCTGGGCGAAGAACCTCGAGCCCGAGTTGCTGAAGATCTTCAAGAAGCACGGCATCCGCTGATACGACGGCCGGTACGACCGCAAGAAGCCGGGAGCGAGGGGTGAATTCCCGATCGCTCCCGGCTTCTTTTCCGGCGACGGCACCGACAGGCAATGCCTCGCTATGAACGAAGATCCGCTCCGCTACTTCATCCGCTCCACGACAGGCGCCTTGCGCTCGCGACGCATCGACTCCGTCAGTCCCACGAGACAAGCGGCATCGCTGCGACCGTCGAGCCATTCGCTCTTGCGCCACAGCATTTCGAAGACGTAGTCGATACGTCCCCGCTCATCGGGACGCAACTGGTAGAGATAACTCGTCTTATCGTCGATTGCGGAGACGATCTGCCGTTCGGGCACGGCCACGGCCAGTCCTACATGCTCGCGCTCCCACTTCAGCGTGTCGTTCTCGGGAAAATCGCATCCGTAGGCAACCAACACGCCGCCGTCGCGCGACGCTTCGTTCCGGGCCATCTTCATCACGCCCGTCGAGAACAGCAGCCCTTCGCAATCGCCCTCGATGCGGTTTTCGACCCGCACGTCGCCATGCCCCGCGTAGAGGATATAACGCGACGTCATCGCGATCTCACGCCCTCCGTAAGGCCATCCCTCCACACGCATCTCGACCACCGTACGCACAGGCCCCCGAGCCAGGATGCGAGCTTCGCGACGCTTCATATCCGTGATATGAATCATCCGCTGCTTCTTCGCATCCCACCCTTTAAGGGTCCCGACGCCCACCGAGCCGAAAACCCGCAGGTTATCGTGCCCGTATCCGTCGGCCAGTTGCCGATCCGAAGGATACCACATCGTCTCGGCCAGCTCCAACCGCGGCCGCTTCTTGCCGTAGGTATCGATCGTCTGCTTCTTGTCGAAATAAATACGGTAGGCGGCACGCTCCGATTCGAACGCCGGACCGTGGTGATGCAATTTATGATACATGTCGTCCTGTTCCGACCAAAGCGTATCGACCGTCTGCAAAGTCTTATCGGGATTTTTCCACCACATTTGCGCATGCACGCGAGCCGGGTAGCTGTGCGACGCGGGTTTCGACGAATAGACGACCGAGAACTCGCGCCGCCCGTCGATATCGGCGACGAAAGCGGTTTCTCCCAAAACCTTGTCCAACTGCGAAGGGATCTCGCGCCCCTCGGAGGTCACCACGACGCTGCGGGCCCACTGCGGCACGTCGCCCAGCACGACGGGGCATTCCGCCCGTACGCCCTCGACCGTCACGGCATACCGCTGCTTCTGCGTCTTCGCCCCGGCACCCAATGCCAGCGACGCAGCAAAAAATAAACAAAGAATTCGTTTCATGGTTATTTCAGGTTTTCGATGATTCGTTCCAGCTCCTCGCGGCTGCGGATTGCCCCCGCAGGCAGTCCCCCTCCGAAGCTGCCGAGAGCCGCCTCGGGCAGCAATTCTACGCGCGTTTCGTCGGCTCGGTCCGCATCGAGTCCCAACTCTCGGGCGAAAAATTCATAGACCGCACGGCGTTTGTTGACGCCGTAGTCGTGCCGCTCGTCCGGGAAATGCACATTGCGGATACGCTCCTCCGCCCCGTAAAAGCCCCATATCCGCTTCAGGAAAGGATATTCCAATGCAGGATATGTCGCAGTCCAGTCTCCGCCGTCGCTCACCGCAAGTACCGGGCGAGGAGCCATCGCAGCAGCCAGAATCTCGGGCATGCAACTGCCTCCGGCGGCCTGCGCCACCGGGCGGCCGCTTTCGCACGGGCATCCCCCGTCGAAGTGCGACACCAAATGCACGACAGGCGCCAACACGGCGAACCGATCGTCCTCCACAGCCAGCAGCAGCGTGTGCGTCGCGCCGCCCGAACCGCCCGTCGCGGCCATCCGCGTCGTATCGATATCGTCGCGCGAGCGGAGCATCCACTCCGTCACGACGACCGACCACAGCACTTGTATCTGCATGGCGTACGCCGCCGTATGGGCTTGGCGCCCCACCTGCCGCTCCGAGTCGCCCCAACCGAAAATATCCATATCGACCGCCACGGCCCCCATACGGGCGAAAGTAGCCATACGCAACTGCTGATCGGGACGATAACGTCCGCCCTCCCAGTGGCCCGCAGGCGAGACGATCAACGGGCGCTTGTAGACTCCGCAGTTCGGCGGCACCCCCGAAGTTTTCACCGATTCAACCGCACAGACAGATGCGCCCTTGTCCGCAACGTTTTTTTCGGAGGTACTTCTGACCGAAACAGCACTTCCCGAAACACGCTTAACACCGGCAGGCTCCTCAGGAACTCCATCGCCCGCAACATCCCCTACCGGGGTCTTCGAATCCGGAGCATAGATCGTCCCGCAGACATAGAGCCCGCGCAGTGTTTCGAGGGCATAATTCTGCGTTGTGTATCCGTCGTGCCGCACGATTTTGCCCAGACGCACCGCCGGATCGGCAACCAGACCGCGACGAAAAGGACCCAGATCGAGCCGCCGCCGCACGTCGCGCAGCAGCGTATCGCGCCGCCGCTCCCACGCCTCCCGGTCGGCATATTGCGCCGAGAGCCAAGCCAACAGTTTCTCTCCGTCGGCCGGCGTGCGCCGATAATACTCGAACGGCTGTACGGTGATCTTACGCTCGCCGCGCCACACCAGGTCGAGCGGCGTCAGCAGCCCGTCCAGTGTCTCCGCAAGAGAATATGGCCGCATCCGCGCCTCGGCATGGGCTATCCGAAGGGTATCGGGGTCGAAACGCTTGCAGCCGATCCTCACGTCGAATCGTCGCTCCACCTCCTCCAGCACGTTTCTCAACGTGCGAGGCTCCGCGCATTGCGCCCGCAAAGAAAATGTCACCGCAGCGAAAAACACCGCTGCGAGACATGCGAACAATCGGTTTCTGAAATGGTTCATCGGACAAGTCAATCGGGTCGGAATGCAAATATAGAAATTTTAGCCGCATTTTTTTGAATTTTCCCAAAAAGATTCTATATTTGCAAACCGTTTCGAGGCTATAACATTTGAAACGGTTGCCCGGAGAGATGGGTGAGTGGCTGAAACCACCGGTTTGCTAAACCGACGTACGGAGTAATCCGTACCACGAGTTCGAATCTCGTTCTCTCCGCAAAAGCTGCAAATCAATGATTTGCAGCTTTTTTGTTGGTTGAAAGCGGACTGCGATTCCTACTCCTAAATGCCATTTGCTGTTCTCCGAGCCGCGATTTGCGAAAACAATCTCCCTGAAAATCAAAAAACCGGAAGCCCGCCGACTGGCGAACTTCCGGACCAATTTCAACGGTTCGGGTTATTACAGACTACTGCAATGCACCGTAGAAAATACCGGGCGTAGCAGTCGTCACCTCCTCGATCTGGCCCATCAAATAAGTACCGAACGAAAGTTTCGACCAAACGAGCTGGAAGGTCTTGCCGACAAAATAACTGCCGAGATTACCCATGCCGAGCTGATAGATGTACTCGCCATTCGAACCCACGACCGAGGTCGGATCGAACGACAGCTTCGTAACCTTGAACTGCGTGGAATCGTTCTCATCCCAAGCGACCGTAAAGGTAAATTCGCCGGGAAAACCACCACCGAAAATAACCCGGAGAAGCATGCGATCGGAGGTCGGAAAAGTAATCTGAGCCTGCTGGAGCCCAATACCCCACTGACGTTCCATCAACTGACTGTCGCGATTCCATGCCGTGGCAATCGGGTTGGCTACGCCTTCCTCATACATCGCGCCGACTGAAATCATTGTAGAATAATCGGTATCGCCCTGAAGAATCTCGATCAGCGAAACAGCCGTATCCTCGGATTTCTCCATCTTGACGGGGGCGCCATCGATCATAGCCTCGAACATTCCGGTAGCCTCGTCCCATTTGAATCCCTCAAGCTTCTTATCCTCGATAACGAGCGGTTCGGGAAGGTCCAAATCGTAGTTGAGTTCCGTTACGGTATTGCCATTGGCGATGCGAACGCTCCCCTGGGCATCCCGATAAACCGCCGTAATACCACGCGACGCAAAGAAAACATCCACCTTCTTATCGCCCACCATGAAGCCGTAGAACTCATCGCCCGACGAAGCCGCAGCATGATCGAGCACTTCGAGAAGCGCACCCTCCTTCACCTTGGCAACCTCCTCGGCCGTGGCCGGACGGAAAGTCGCATGGATACGGTTTACACGCCCCGTCAGATAGAACACTCCGTCTTGGCCCAGGCTGTCGACCTCGAATTCGAAGTCGGTACCCAGACCCATATTGTCCTCACCGCCGCTGATACTATCGTTCGGATCATTGGGGATATGGATGTAAGTATAGGTATCGAACGCGATGACGGGACGCTGCAACGCACGCACGTTGTAGGTCGAGGTCTTCGCCACACCGTTCAACTCAGGATAATAGGTATTGTCGGTATACATCGTCACCTTATTGTTATCGGTGAACGACATATGGTAACGATAGTAGCCTTCGGAGGTCTCGACACTGGCCATCCAGCCGTTCTCCGCACCCGCCAGCGTCGCGATGTACCCTTTCATCACCGCATCCAACCGGGCATCGACACCGTTATCGAGCGTCACAATCGTCTCGCAACCCGCAAGCGAAAGGCACGCCAAAGATAATATACTGATAATTTTTTTCATACCGTACGATTTCGATTTATTACGTAAACATTACTCGGTGGGAGGCGTCTCGATCACACGAGCCACGGCCTGCTGTACATAGGTCTCCAGACCCTTCTTGCTCGGATCGGTCGGATCGTCGAACATCCGCACGTTCCACACAGTCTGCATATACGACTCGACGATTGCCAGCTTGGCCTGCAAATCCGCATAGGCATCGGGATTGGTCGTCGATTTCTTCGCCACCTCGCAAACCTGCTCGTCGAACCACTTCTTACCGTAGACGCAAACCATCGAAAGAATCTCCACGAAGTCATCGTCCTTGTTGTTCATGGCGTAGTTACGCACGAAACCCAGGGCCCACGATTCGGGATTGTAGTCGTTGCGAACCTCCGGATTCTTATCGCCTCGGTCGAACTCTTTCCAACCCGAAGCGTCGTAGTAACCGGAGCTGATGTCCTGGAACGACTTGTCGAACATCACCGTCTGGTGGAGAATGTGTCCGAACTCGTGCAGGATCGTGTGGAGCATCTGCTTGAGGTCGGCCTCGTTCGTCGCATTGAAGTTGTTAGCATTGAGCAACAGAATCTTGTTACCGCCTTCGGCCTGACCCAGTTTGATCGAACCGAACTGGTACTCGGGACTACCGACCAATACCACCTTCTTCGGCGAGAGCATCTTCATGAAAGTCGGACCGGCGACCTTGTTGTAAGGTTCGAACCACACGTCGCGGATAGCGGCCATCATCGGCTTTACGATATCGTACTCGACGGGAACCAGTCGCGACGAAGAGAGCGACGTATACATCTGAGCGGCATCCCAGCGATAAACCACCTCGATGTTATAAGGAGCCGTAAAATTCTCTTTGAGCCAAATATCCAACTCGTTCTCGATCTCCTCCGTACCGCCCAGGCCGGGAATATCGATATTGGGGTCGATCGTCTCCAACTCACGGCAGGAAATCGTGCCGAGAGCCAAACTGAGCACCAATACGAAATATAATAATCTGTTCATTTTCATATTTCTTTACAAATTTCGATTAACCGTTCTATTAACTCCAGGGGTTAGGAACATTCTCGTATGTGTTCGCCTCGACACCCGAAAGAATTACGGCCGTAGGCATCTGAAGCACGCGGCGATCGTCGTCGGGCGTCAGGGTGCTGCTCTCGCCGGTAGCCATCGTGTGGGTTACAGGAATGTTCCAGCGCAGAATATCGAACCAACGATAACCCTCGTAGAGGAACTCCGTACGACGGAAATCGAGCACCGTCATCAGCAACGCACGCTGCAAGCGGCCTTCAGTCGTATCCTTACCCGTCGAGAAACGCGTCGCATTGTAGGTGTTATATACGAAGTTCGTCAGCGAAGCCAAATCATTCTCGAAGTATTCGACCACCTTGTCGCGGGTCAACGCCGATTCGCGAATCGAAGCTTTACCGGTCGAACCCGAAGGCGTCACGCGGTTCTGTACGTACATCGACAGATCGAGCAGCGCTTTGTCGTACTCGCCCATCATGGTGTAGGCCTCGGCACGAGCCAGGATAGCCTCTTCACGACGGAACAGTGCTACACGGCAATAAGGCGAACCCGTATTGGCATTGATATTCGTAACCTTGAAGTCCTCGTAGAATTTCGGTACGAAGTTCGGCGCTCCGGCGGGCATGATGCTCAGCAGGAAAGCCGGCAAACGCCACTTAAGACCGGTGGCATTGGACTGGATGATCTGATCGAACTCCGAGTCGCGATACTGGTAGCGGGAAGAAGCAATCGACACGAACGCACGATCCAGCAGCGAATAAGGCTCCGAAGCGAGAATGACATGGCCGCTCGATGCACGCTGGAAAGCAATGCCGAAAGCATCGGACGACGAGTAGGCGTTATAGGCCGTAACCCAGTCAAAAAGAGAATTTCCGCACGTATTATAGGCTACGTCGTCAGCCGAAGGAGCTATCTGCGGCGTATTATCCAGCCGGTTGGTTCCGATCGTCTGCGTCTGTACGGGCTGCGGCACGAGCATCGAAGCATAGCTGATAACCGTCGGATAGTCGCGCTCGTAGAGAGCGATACGCAACGCCAGCATGCGGGCGGCATCCGGAGAGAAGTGGAACTTCGGCTGCGTATGCTCCGTGGAGCTGACATAACGCAGACCGTAGGTCAGGTCCTCCTTGATACGAGCGAACGTCGAAGCGACCGTTCCTCGATCGTAGTGCTTGTTCACGATATCCTCCGGCTCGTCGACGAAGGGAATACCGGGGTTAATCTCACGACCGGCCTCGTCGAAGAACTTGGAGTAGAGCGTCAGCAGCATGAAATGGCAGTAGGCACGGCACAGACGGGCCTCGGCGATCGAAGTCTCCGATCCTGCGGGCGTTCCCAGATTCTCGATGGCAGCCAAAGCGTGGTTAGCAGCTGCAATCGCATTGTAAAGAGCGACAAAATACGACTGATCGTCCACCGAACTCTCGATATTGGGATACTCTTCCCAACGGAAAGACTGACGCGTATAATCGAAATTGGCAGCGGGCTGCGTACCGTCGCTCGTCGCACGGTGGTCGATCATACCGTCGCAACGGAACTCCAAAGCCTCATGGTATATTGTCGGATAAGCGCTAACCAGCAGGGCTCTCACTTTATCCATGTCATCGAGTTTCGTTCGGTTATCAGGCACCTGGTCGAGGAACTCGCCGCACGAGCTGACCCCGGCCGCAACAGCCAGAACGGAACAAAATATCATCAGTTTTTTCATATTCATCATTAATTTGAGGTTCGACCGAAATTAAAATCCGAGATTCAGCGAAAGCGTGAACTGAGTCGTCGTCGGCATGGCCACACCACCGGTATTGAAGAATTCGGGATCCTGACCCTTCAGATCCTTATCCGCATAGATCAACCAAGGATCCTTGACCGTCATACGAACGCTCGCCGTCTTGAAGAAGCGGCTCTTGGCAACCCAAGCCGAATTGAAGTCGTAGTTCAGCGACAAAGTCTTCAGACGAATGAAATCGCCCTTGACTACGCGAGCCGTCGAGTAGTTGTAGTTCACGTAAGGATAACCTACGCCGGACTCGACCACCTTATTCACGAAGTCGGGAATCGCAGGAGTTTTGTTATCCCCTGTCAGTACGTAACGATCCTTGAACTCGTTCGACATGGCATCCAAGTCGCTGTATTCCGACGAATAAGCCGGGGTCAGACGAATCTTGTTGCCTGCCTGGTAGGTAAAGAAGGCGTTGAACGTAAGGTTCTTGTAGCGAACCGACGTATTGAAACCTCCCGTATATTTCGGATCGACAGAACCTTCGTATTTCAGGAACGAAGCGTCGTAACCCTGCATGCTGACATCGGTGGAAACCTCACCATCCTCGTTGACGAAGTAGGGCACACCACTCGACGGATTGATGCCGACGAAAGGAATCGAGAAGAGCGAGTTTACCGGATAACCGTTCAGGTTACCACCCTCGGCACGAACCAGGTCGAGTACCTGCGGGAGGTTCTTCGCGTTCTTGATCTTGTTGGTCGAATAACCGAACGTGAAGTTGGCAGACCAAGTCCAGTTCTTCGTGCGGATCATCGTACCGCCGAGCGTAATGTCGAAGCCGTGAGCATCGAGGTCGGCGTAGTTGGCATATTTCCACTCCTGACCACCGATACCGCCCGTGCGGATCATGGCGATCAGATCGAAGCTCTGACGGTCGAAATAGTCGAGCGAGAAGTTGAAACGGTTGTCGAACAACGTAAGGTCGATACCGGCATTGAACTGGTAGGATTTCTCCCACGTCAACTCCGAGTTACCGAGCGACTCGATCTGGATCTGATTCTCGGTGTAACCCGGACGATAGACCTGCGAGTTGCGGTAGACGGCCTGTGCGTTCGAAATACTGGGCATCGAGGCGTTCAGACCGTAGCTGGCGCGAACGCTCAACACATCGAGCCACTCGACGTCGGAGAGGAACTCCTCGTTCTGGGCGTTCCACTTGGCACCCAGGTTCCACGTCGGCAGCCAACGAGCACTCGAGCTGGCACCCAGAGCGTTACTACCGTCGTAGCGCACCGTAGCCGACACCGAATACTTGCGGTCGAAAGCGTAGTCCGCATTGGCATAGAATGCCACGAAACGGTCCTGGAAAGTGGTCGACGAGAAGAGGTCCATCTGACGGTCGCTCATCATCTGATAGAAAAGCGGGTTGTTGTAGACCACGCCGCCCATGTTATATTGGTAACCGGCCTGAGTAGCAGTCTCCGTATCGCGCTTGATGTACTTGACCTGCGCACCGGCCATCGCACTGAATTCGTGCGTATGAGCACCGCTCCAAACCTTGTTGTAAGCGAACGACGCACGCGTCTCGTAGTTGAGCATCGTAACGTTCGAGGTATTCCAGAAACCGCCGCGATCCATTACCGAGATCGGCTCGGCGTTCAGGTCCTCCTGATTCTGCCACAGGAAACGGTTGCGCGAACGGATCGTCGCGTTGTAGTCGGCACCGTAAGCACCGGCGACGTTCGAATCCTCGGTGATCTTGTGAATCTGATCGCTCTTCACGTAGCGGAGCATACCGGTGAAGTCGAAGCGCAGGCCCGGAACGATTTTGTATTTGAACTCGCCCTGGATCTTGGCATCCATCACGTTGAGCTCGATCTTATTGTTACGCAACTCATTGAGGATGTTGAACGGAGCGTAGTTCATCGTGATGTACTCCAGGTTGCCGTCGTTGTCGTAGGGACGCAGCGTACGGCTCGTGTTGAGCGCATAGCTGAAGGGGTTGATATCGAAGTCGCGCGACCAGTTACCGCTTACGGCGTCGATCTCGCGCTGATACGAACCCGGAGCCTCCTGCTGACGCAGCGAAGCGACCGCCTGGAAACCTACCGTAATTTTACGGCTGATATCGTAGTCGTTGCGGAAGTTGAGCGTATAGCGGTTCACCTTGTCGGCGATCGACCAACCGGCGTCGTTCATAAAACCGACCGACGCATAGGTACGCGACTTATCGGTACCGGTCGAGATGCTCAACGAGTGCTCCTGCTGAAGGTTGTGCGTGAAGAGGATATCGAACCAGTCGGTATTGGCCTTGGCATACTGCATGAGGAATGCCTTGCGAGCCTCGCGCGTATTCTCCAAACCGAAGCCCGTAGCGGGATCGTAAGAGGTGATCGCCTTGTACATCAAGCCGTAAACGCCCGAGTTCGCCGAGTTTACGATATCCTGATTGAGCAAGCCCTTACGCTCCAGCTCCGAATAAACGGACATCTGGTCGGCGGAGTTCATGATATCGAAATTCGAATAACGGGGTTTGGTACGGATGGTGAAGTTACCCGTATAGGAGATACGGGGAGCACCCTGCGAACCCTTTTTCGTAGTGATTACGACAACGCCGTTCATGGCGCGGGCACCGTAGAGCGCCGTTGCGGCGGCATCCTTCAGAATATCGAACGACGCGATATCCGAGGCGTTGATACCGGCCACGGACGAACCTAACAGCGTCGTCGGGTCACCGCTCGACAACTGGTCGTTGGAGATGTTGACCACGTCCTCCAACACAACGCCGTCGACGACCCACAACGGTTTGTTCTCACCGCTGAGCGACGTGACACCACGGATACGCACCTTGGGAGCCGAACCGAACGTACTCGACACATTCTGTACCGAGACACCGGCCACCTGACCTTCGAGCATACGGCTGACGTCGCTCACACCGGCGATCAGCACGTCGTCGGCCTTGATCTTCACCGACGAACCGGTAAAGGTCTCCTTTTTCACGTCGGCCATACCCGTCACGACGACCTCTTCGATCTTGGTCGAGGACTTGGCGAGTTTGACATCGAGACGGGTCTGCGTCTTCGTGACTGCACCTTCCCACTCGGTATATCCTATGAAAGAAACGGTTACGATCTCTTTTCCAGCGGGTACCGTGAGAGAGAAATCGCCTTGTGCACCGGTTACGACACCGACGGAAGTTCCTTTCACGACTACGGTAGCACCGATGATCGGAAGTCCGTCTTCGGCATCGGTCACCGTACCCGTTATCTTAATCTGAGCGAACGCACTGAGAATGCTCAAATTAAGAATAATTAGCAAAGTGAAAATTTTTCTCATACACAAAAATTAGACGTTTGTGAATTACAATTATTTTACGTTTCAGCTCTTCATTTCAATCCGCGAACTCACCATCCCATACCGCTGCCGAGTCTAACTTTGAAACAAAAAGTTTCTGAACAAAGATAGGCGATTACCGAATGATTTACAAATAAATTATTAAAAAAATTTATCTATGTAATACATTACGAACACCTTCCCCTATATCTATTACAGATTATTATCAAAATCCTAAAGATCGTTACGATTTGTTACACCTGTTTTTCGTTCCCAACGGGGTTCGGCATAGGACCGCGAACGACTGCGGAATCGGAACACACGAAGAAGGCGATCTGAGCGCCTAATCGAACATACCTATATATATAGCATCCGCACAAACGCGGCACAAGTGTTGAAGGATCGATACTATAATCAGCTACAACATACCATGTCATTCGCAGAATTCCTTCCCGACATCCACTATGTCGGAGTCAACGACCGCACGACGGCTCGTTTCGAAGCGCTTTGGACACTGCCCTACGGTGTCAGTTACAACGCCTATCTGGTCGTAGGGGAAAAGACCGCTCTGATCGACACCGTAGAAGCAGCATTCGGAGGGCGTCTGATAGAGAATATTCGCGAACAGATCGGAGACCGGCCGATCGACTACCTCGTGGTCAACCATATGGAACCCGACCACTCCTCTTCGATGGCCGCCCTGCGGCAGCTCTACCCTGCCATGCGAATCGTCGGAAACAGCCGTACGCTCGACATGATCCGCGGCTACTACGGCCTCGACGAAGGGCTTCTCGAAGTCGGCGAGGGCGGTACGATCGATCTGGGAGGTTCGACGCTCGTTTTCAGAATGATTCCGATGGTTCACTGGCCTGAGACGATGGTCACCTGGTGCCCCGAACGACAGGTTCTCTTTTCGGGCGACGCGTTCGGCACGTTCGGCACACTCGACGGAGGAATCACCGATACGCAACTCGATCCGGCCCGTTATCGGGACGAGATGCGGCGATATTACGCCGCGATCGTCGGCAAATACGGCGGTCCCGTGCAACAGGCGCTCCGCAAAGTGAGAACGCTGCCCGTCGGAACGATCTGTCCGACGCACGGACCCGTATGGCAAACGCATGTCGGAGAGATTCTCGATGAGTACGACCGGATGAGTCGCTGTGCGGGCGAACCGGGCGTTGTGGTCGCCTACGGATCGATGTACGGAAACACGGAACGGCTGGCCGAGTGCCTGGCCCGCGAAATCGCAGCCGAAGGGGTGCGGAATATCGTCGTCCATAATCTCTCCTATGCCGACGAATCGGTCGTATTACGCGACATTTTTCGCTACGATACGCTCGTAGTAGGAAGTCCCACGTACAACGCCGAACTCTTTCCGCCCGTAGAACAGCTGCTGCGCCGCATCGAGACACGCTGCATGCCCGGCCGACGGTTCGCCTGCTTCGGCTCGTTCACCTGGGCCGGTGCAGCGGTGCGACGCCTCGAAGAGTTCGCTCGACGGATGAAGTGGGAACCGATCGGCGAACCGATCGAACTGCGGCAAGGCTTCTCCGCTGCGATGCGCGAACCGTGCCGAAATCTGGCCCGCAAGATCGCCGAACGGCCGCACGATGCCGCCGACAACCGATAAGCATGTCCGCCCGAAACACCGCAGCGAAGCGATGCCGGAAACGGCCGCCCCGAGTATCGACCGACAATCCGACTGCCGCCGGACACCACCGGAAAGCGGCCTCTACTTTCCGATCGCCCGATAGCGGAACCCCGCAGCAGCCACCTCGCGCTTGTCGTAGATGTTACGGCCGTCGACGATGATGTCGCCGCGCATGATGCGCCGCAGATGCGCCCAGTCGGGCATTCGGAAAGCTTTCCACTCGGTGACCAAGGCGACGGCATCGGCCCCCTCGGCCGCAGCGTAGATCGACGTAGCATATTCCACCCGCTGGCCGATGCGGCGGCGGCATTCGTCCATCGCCACCGGATCGTAGACGCACACGACAGCTCCCTCGTCGAGCAGTCTGTCGATGATTACCAGCGCCGGAGCTTCGCGCATATCGTCGGTCTCGGGCTTGAAAGCCAATCCCCACAGCGCGATCCGCTTACCGCGCAAATCGCCCGCCAGAGCCGCGAGTTTCTCGAAGACGACGGATTTCTGCTGCTCGTTCACCCGCTCCACTGCCTCGATGACCTGCATCGGATAGCCGTGTTCGCGCCCGGTATGGGCCAAAGCCTTCACATCTTTCGGGAAGCACGAACCTCCGTAGCCGCACCCCGGATAGAGGAATTTGGTGCCGATGCGAGCATCCGCACCGATACCTTTACGCACCATATCCACATCGGCACCCACGCGATCGCACAGGTTGGCTATGTCGTTCATAAACGAAATGCGGGTGGCGAGCATGGCATTGGCGGCATACTTGGTCATTTCGGCTGAGGGAATATCCATGAACAGCACCCGGAAATTGTTGATGAGGAAAGGGCGATAGAGGCGGGCCATCAGATCGCGGGCCCGCTCGCTGTCTACGCCCACGACGACGCGGTCGGGCGACATGAAGTCCTTGATCGCATTGCCCTCCTTCAGAAATTCGGGATTCGAAGCCACGTCGAAAGGCACTTCGCAACCCCGCGCTGCGATCTCCTCGGCGATCGTCTCGCGCACCCGCTGCGACGTACCCACGGGCACGGTGCTTTTGGTGACGAGCAACGTATATTTGCGGATATTGCGGCCGAACGTACGCGCCACTTCGAGCACATAGCGCAAATCGGCCGAACCATCCTCGTCGGGAGGAGTGCCGACGGCCGAGAATACTACCTCTACGTCGTCGAGACACTCCGTGAGGTCGGTCGTGAAATGGAGCCTTCCCGCCTCCACGTTGCGCCGCACGAGCTCCTCCAGCCCCGGTTCGTAAATCGGAATGGCACCCCGCTTCAGCGCATCGATCTTATCTGCGTTCGTATCTACGCACGTAATGTCGAGCCCCATCTCCGCAAAGCATGCGCCCGAAACAAGGCCGACGTACCCCGTGCCTACGATAGCTATTTTCATCATGGTCGTTCGATATTTTTTCAGAAGGTAAAGATACGATCTTTTTTGCAATCCGCCTGCGCCTGCCTACGTAAAGATGCGTCGAGGACTTACGATTTCGTAATTCGGCGCAAAAGGGAATACTAAACGACGACTGAATTCGTTTTTTTGATATCTTTGCATCCGCCGAACCGGCGAACGAATTATCGACATGATGAAACGAAATTTTACGATTTACCTGTTACTGGGTCTGTGCGCGATCTTCGTGGCACGTCGCGCCGGAGCCGTCCCGGCCATCCCGCACCCGATCGAATACACGCAGAGCGACGGCACACGACTGAAGATCAGAATCATAGGTGACGAATTTCTGCATTACACCATTTCCGAGGAGGGTTACACGCTCACGGGCGGCGACGACGGAGACCTCTATTTCGCGACGCTTTCGCCCGACGGACGACTGATCCCCACGGCTGTGAAGGCCCGGCCCCTGGGCGCTCTTCCGGCAGCCCAACGCGCCGAAGTATCGAAGCTGATGCGGGGAATCCGCCCGGCGATGACGACCGAAATGCGCGACCGGATGGCCGCATTGCGCTCGGCGTCCCTCGCTGCGGCAGCTCCGACCCCGGCAGCTCGTGCGAACGCATTGCCCAATCCTCCGGGACGTATCTCCTCGGCCCCGACGACGGGACGCGTCCGTTCGCTGATTCTGCTCGTGGAGTTCCAGGACCGCAAGTTCGCGACTCCCTCGCCGCAACAGGCTTTCCGGAACATGCTCATGCAGACGAATTACAGCTCCAACGGAGCGACGGGCAGCGCCCGCGATTACTACCTCGACAACTCCAACGGCAAGTTCGATCCCGAATTCGTAGTCGCAGGTCCCTATACGGTTTCGCACAATTCGCTCTATTACGCCGGATCGTCCGGTTCGGACAATGTCGCCGAACTGATCGTCGAAGCATGCCGGGCGGCCGATAAGGATATCGACTTCTCCCAATTCGCCGACAATGGCGTCATTCGCGACGTCTTCGTCTTCTACGCCGGACAAGGACGTGCGGCGGGCGGCAACTCGACGACCATCTGGCCCCACCGCTGGGACGTGCGGGGCGACGGTCGCTACACCGCCGTATACCTCGACGGTGCCAACCTGCAGGGATACGCCTGCTCCTGCGAGTTGAACTACTATTCGCAGATGGACGGCATCGGAACATTCTGCCACGAATTCGGTCACGTGCTCGGATGGCCCGACTTCTACGATACGGATTACGACAGCTCGGGCGGCACGGCCACGGCTTTGAGCAACTATTCGCTCATGTGCTCGGGAAGCTACAACAACAGCAGCCGCACCCCGCCCGCCATCAACATCCTCGAACGCTGGATGGTCGGCTGGACCGAACCCCGGGAGATCTCGGACATGGGCATTTTCCAGCTCGATCCGGTGTGGGAAGACAGCGGATTTCTGGTACGCACGCCCATCGAGAACGACTATTTCCTGCTCGAATGCCGCGGTGTGAGCGGTTCGAAATGGGACAGCTACATCACGACTTCGGAAGGGGGTATGATGGTCTACCATGTCGACTACACGTCGAAATACCAGAATGCCTGGCTCTATTCCAACAATCTGAACGCCAATCCGCAGCATGAGTGCATGAAGATGTTGTCCTCCTACGGAAGCGGCTCGAACGCCGATTACTTCTACCCCGGACAGCATAACGTGACGAAGCTGACTTTCGAAGGCAGCGCCGCCTACCGTTCGTGGGCCAACTCGGAACCGGCCGTCGATTTTTCGTCGATTCTCTTGCAAGGAACCCGGATTCAGTTGCGTGTCGAGGGCGAATTACCCGACATAGGGTTCGCTGCGGAGGCCGCCCAGTACGACGCAGTGATTCGCTGGAACGGTGAATTGGCCGAATCGTGGCGCGTGCGATGGAGCGATACTTCGGGACGACAGATCGGCAACCAGACTGTGAAAGGCTCGGTATTCCATATCAACGGACTGACACCGGGCGAGAGCTACGAAATAGGAATCACTCCGTTGGGAAGTCCCTACCACGAAACGGAACAGACCTTCGAACTCGAAACCCAGTTTCGCGATGCGACGCGGAATCCCCGCATCGGCATAGCCGCCGACGGTTATCGCAGCGGCGAGCCTTTCGCCTTGAGCCTGTTGGACGGCCCGCAGAACATCCGGGCCATCATTTGGTACGTCGACGAACAACCCGTAGATAGCTATCTGGCGCTCGACGCCGGCGAACACCTGATCTCGGCGATCGTCGTCACGGAGACGGGCCGATTCTATCTGATGAAATACATTACCGTAAAATAGACTGCGTATGATCCGCTTCAAACATACCGCCTTGCTGCTTCTGGCCGTACTCTGCGGCGCCTGCTCGAGCGACGACACCGACAAAACGCTGCAATTGCAACGCAACGCCCTGCTCGAAACGCAGCAGATGGGCCTCTATTGCCAGGGCGAACCGGTGCTGCTCTTCGAGAAGACGAAGCATCAGCTCTATATCGATCCCAACGAAACGCTGTTCCGCATCCAGGACGACCAGGGACAACAGTATCTGGAAATCGACCTCTCGGGACTGCCCGCGACGAACAAACCTGCTACGGGAACGATCCGCGGCACGTTCGCAGGCATCGCCGAAACACAACTCTCGGGCGTCGTATTGCTGAACAATGCCTCCGGACAGCTGTGGTTGTGGACCGACAACGGCCGTTGGGGAATGATCCTGCCCTGGCCGCGGTTCTGACGTTCCGATCACCGGATTCGCCGCAACTCGCTTCGACGCAGGTCGACCATTGCCCAGATCGAAACGACGGACGATAAAACCGCAACAACATCACGAACGGGGCTGTCTAACAGCTCCCCGAAATCGAAAATCACCCCTGCCAGAACAAGTTCTGGCAGGGGTGAAATCGTTAAATTCGGACTTGTTTGACAGCCGCATTCGTAATTATCGCAGGAACTATATTCAACTTTACACCAGCTCGGGTTTTCGGCCGTCATTTCATACAGGCCGGTCGATGTCTCGCGGCCTTTGGCCGCGTTTCCTAATCCGACCCACCCCTATCCCCGGAGGGGACTTCTGGTGCCACCCGCAAAATCATAGCGGGTCGAGATCGGGTTCGTCTAAAATCGTATATAATTACCTTATCGCATATCGGCCGTTACTTGCGCACCTTGACGATGATCTTGCGCACCGAGCCTTCGCCCACCATCGGAGCATGTCCGTCTTCGGGGAAAAGCACCGTGAACTGACCGGGACGCAGCGTGTAGTAAGTCTGCGGCTCGTCGTCGAAGAACTGGATATCCTTCTGGGGATCGAATTCGCCTATGGGCTGCTTCAGGTCTTTGCGGTCGCTCCAGCCGAATGCCTCTTCGCTGCCCGAGACGAGCACCTGAATATCGATATACTCGTCGTGGACCTCCAGTTTGGCATCGCCCTTCTTTTTCAACTCGCGCTCCATGACGTTGACGTAGATGTCGCGTCCGTCGAGTTCGTGAATACCCGGTTCGACCGCGGTCCAATCGGTCGAAGCGATCAGTTCGAAGGCTTTCTGCATGCGCGGCGCGATCGAGTAGTAACGCGCGCTGTTCGTGAGAGAATCGAAAATCATAATTATTACGGATTAGTTGTTTGAAGTACTCTTTTTCAATAACACAATGACGGGATAGTGGTCCGAGCAGTCGATCTGCGGCACCTCGTAGGAACGCGTCTCGAAATCGTCCGAACTGAGCACGTAATCGATACGCAATACATCGAAGAACCCGCGAAACGTGTGCGAATAACCCGATCCGCATGCGGAAAAGGCATCGTCGAGCCCCTGCGTCATCGTGCGATAGACATACGATACGGGGGTATCGTTGAAGTCGCCGCACACGATCCTTTTGCGCGGCGATACGGCGATCGCCCGCGCGATGCTGTCGGCCTGCGCGGCCCGCAGCACGCTGTTCTCCCGCAAACGGTCGGCGATGCTGCGGAACTTCACCTCCCGAGCCGTATCCGACAGGAACCGACGGTTGGTGATATAGTCGTTGTCCTCGGAATTGATCGAGGTAGAGTGGAGGTGGTTGCAGAACACACGCACCGTATCTTCTCCCACACGCAGATCGGTCCAAACCGAGGTTCCGGGACCGACGACCGTTCCCGATCGCAGAATCCGGTATTTGCTCAGCACCAGCATAGGTGCCTCGACCAACGTATCGCCCGACGGCATAGGATCGAACCGGGCATTCTCGTAGCGTTGCCGCAGTGCTCCGAACTCTCCGGAAAGGTCGGCCAAGCGGGCGTTGAACTCTTGCAGGCAAACGATATCGGGCTCCTGCGCGGCGATGAAGCGTGCGATCGTATCGGCACTGTTTTCTCCGTCCTCGCCGTAGAAACAGCGCACATTGTAAGTAAGCACCCGGATCGTACCGCGTTCCCGGGCGGTGGCACCGTAGTCCCGTCGCAACTCGGGGCGCCAGAACAACGACACGTAGGGTATTCCCGCACATACGACGAGCAGCATCCCTACGGCACGTACCGGACGCCAGCGGATCACCCAATAGAGGGCCGACATAACCGCCGCAACATAGATCGCCGGCGCGACGAGCCCCAACACAGGGAAGAACCACACCCGCGACGGATCGGTATGGGGAACGAAATAGGTGACGATCAACGTCACGGCGATCGCCAGACTCAGCAACGTCGCCGCGCCGTCCACGATCCGCATCGTCCAGCCGGATCGTCGCTTTCCGCTCCGTCGTCCCGGACCGTTATCGTAATACATTTCGGTCATGACTCAGAAGCGGATGGTGCCGCGGCTTTTCCAATAGCGAAGCAGCAGGAAACCCCAAAGCATACCGCCCACGTGAGCGAAATGGGCGACGTTACCCACACCGCGCCATCCGAGAAACAACTCGATGACGGCATAAATGATGACGAACCATTTGGCCTTCATCGGAATAGGAGGTATCAACAGCATGATGACCGCATTGGGATGCAACACGCCGAATGCCAGCAATAACCCCATCACAGCGCCCGAAGCTCCGACCAGGAACAGCGGCAGCTCGCCCAGTGCGGCGGCAACCAGATACTGAATCAGTGCCGCACCGATGCCGCAGGCCATGTAGTAAATCAGAAAGCGCTTCGACCCGAGTTCATATTCGAGCGTACGGCCGAACATCCACAGCGCGAACATATTGAAGAAGATATGTTCGAAGTTGGCATGCAGAAACATGTAGGTCACGAACTGGTAGGTTCGAAAAAACGTCGTACCGAGCGACAACGCGCAGTAGTGCATGATCCAATCGCCCACGGGCAGCAACGACGTGGCCATAAAGACCAGCACATTGATGATTATCAAGTTTTTGACCACCGGAGGTGTCTGAAAATAACGATTCATTTGCATTTTGTTTTCCGTATTTCCCGCCGGGCTGCCGGTCCTCCGCCTCGCAAAAACGAAACGACATGCGGCGCCAGGTCCCGTATGTTTTTTCCGTCGGTCCCCGAGGGGCATCCGACGGTCTGTTTATCCGTCTCCGAGGCCCCTCAGGCGTCGAACTTCGCCCGCAATTCCTCGACCGTGAATTCGGCAAGAATCGGTTTTCCCGAGGGCGAGAAACTCACGTTGCCGCTCCGAGCCAGTCGGTCGAGCAACGCATCGGCCTCCGCATGCGTCAGCGAACGGGACGCCCCCTTCGCCGCACCGCGCGCCATCGTGGCTGCGATCCGTTCGCGCCGCACCTCGCCGAGCGACAGCGGCGTCGAGAAGGCCTGCAACAGATCGTAGAGCATCCGATCCACCGAGTCGGCCGGAAGATCGGCCGGCGTACCCTTTACCTCGACGGCACCTTCGCCGCAGAAATCCACGTCGAAGCCCAGTGCCGCGAGCTCCACGGCATTCTCCTCCAGCAAGGCGTATTCGTCGTCTGACAGCACCAGCCGTTCGGCGAACAGCAGTTGCTGGCACACGGCGGCACCCGTGCCGAGCGTGCGCAGATACTCCTCGTAAAGGACGCGTTCGCGAGCCCGTCGCACGTCCACGACGACCAACCGCCCGCTCATCGACGCCACGACATAGCCGCCGACGGAAGGCAACGCCTGCGTGAATTGCGGCTGTTCCTCCAGCTCGAAACGCTGCTGTTCTGCTTCGCTCTGCGAAGCGATGAATTCGAGCGTGCTCTCGCCGCAATCGCCGGCGGCATCCATCCAGGAGCTCCGAACGTCCGATCGGGGCGCCGCAACGGCTTCCGATTCGCGAAACTCGAACTTCGAAGGTTCGGTCGGCACTTCCACCGGATTACCGACGAATGCGATCGAAGGAAAATCTTCGATCTCCGCAGCATCGAATCCCGCGCCCGAAGCCAATTCGGCACCGAGTCCGGCTCCGGATTCGAACTCCTCGAACTCCTCCCCTCCCCCGGGCGAGACAACCCCGCCGAATCCCGCGCCACGCGAACGGCCACCGCGCGACGCATCGCCGCCCGACCGGAATCCGCCCGAAGATGCGTCCGACACGGTACGGGCTCCGTCGCCGTAAGGCACGTCGAAGCCTGTGAAATCGACATTCGGATCGGGTGCCGTCGGATCGATATACTCTTCGCGGAAAGGGTTGTAGTCGCTGTTCGACATCGCCAGCGGCTCGCTGTAGACCGCACCGCGCTGCATGACGGGAATCTCCACCGTATCTTCGCGGTCGAAATCCATCAGCGGCACGGCACCCGTCTTGGCCAGCGTCTCGCGCATGGCGGCATGGACGATCTGCCAAACGGCCTCCTCGTCGGCGAACTTCACCTCGGTTTTCTGGGGGTGGACATTCACGTCGATACGACCCGGATCGATCGTCAGGTAGAGAAAATAGGAAGGCTGAGCGTTCTGCGGGATCAACTTTTCGTAGGCCTTCGCCACGGCACTCCCCAGGTAGGAACTCTTGAAATAGCGTCCGTTGACGAACAAATATTGCTCCGCATTGCGGCGTTTGGCTGCGGCAGGACGCCCGATGTATCCTTCGAGCTTGGCGATCGAAGTATCGGCCGAGACCTCCAGCAAATTCTGTTTGATATGACGTCCCACCACGTCGACGATGCGCCCGGCGAGCGACGTGGCTCCGAGCGAATAGAGCGGTGCGTCGTTCGAGTAAAGTTCGAAACCGATCTGAGGATTGCACAGCGCGACACGCTGGAACTCCGCCTTGATCTGCGATGCCGTGGTGGTGCTCTTGTCCAAAAAGCGACGCCGCGCCGGAACGTTGAAGAACAGATTGCGCACGAAGAATTGCGAACCTACGGGACACATCACCGGATGCTGCGCAGCGAACTGCCCTCCGTTGATTTCCGTAACGGTTCCCATTTCGTCATCCGCCTGGCGCGTGCGCAGTTCGACCTGTGCGACGGCGGCGATCGACGCGAGAGCTTCACCGCGAAATCCGAACGTGTGGAGCGCATAGATATCCTCTACGGAACGGATCTTGCTCGTAGCATGTCGGTCGAAAGCCATCCGCGCATCGATGGGCGACATGCCGCAACCGTCGTCGACGATCTGAATGAGGTCTTTGCCGCCATCGCGGAAGTTGACCTTCACAGTACGTGCTCCGGCATCGATGGCATTCTCCATCATCTCCTTCACGACCGAAGCGGGACGGTTGACCACCTCTCCCGCAGCGATCTGATTGGCGACGATCTCGGGTAAAAGTCTGATTTTATCGGCCATTTATTCCTGGTAATCGTTCGGAACGACAGTGATAGGCAGCGACGAGTCGAACTCCTCGACGACCTGGGTTTTCCGGGCTCCGGGGGTCGACATACGCATGAAGACATCGGCCAGCCGCGGATAGAGCATACTCACGAACAGCATGACCAACGCCGCTATAGCGACCATTTTCAGGATATTCGAACGTCCGCCATCCTCCTGTCCCGCACGCCGGGCCGCACGGGCGTCGCGCTGCGTACGGATATACTGTCCGGGGGTGTATTCGCGACCCGCATCCTCCGAACGCTCGCCGTGCAGCTCGGCGCGCCGCTGCTCGCGGGCCTCCTTCGCAGGATCGAAATAACGCGGAATATAATTGAAACGATTCGCGTGTTTCTTATATGGACTGAATATTTTCATGATCGTCCCGTTTTTTTCGTAAAGGTACGAATTTCGTCGCAAAATATTGTATCCTCACGGAATTTTCGTCGCAAGTTCCGATTTGTACTTTTTGACCGCAAAAAGTACACCCAGCTCTTAGCCGGGTTTTGTGATCGACCTTGCCGTCTGCAAACTGCGATCCTTTAGGATCGCGCGGGCCGCAGCCTCCGGCGGCGAACCGCACCCGCGACAGTCTTCCACCGAAAAAGGGCGGAAGTCTCATCGTATACTTTCGACTTCGCGCCTTTCTCGTGTTACCGACAATCCGCCCTGCTGCGAGGCCCGATCAACGGAAGAAATTCTTCATCCGCTCGAAGATATTCTGGTTCTTCACCGATTCGGCCCGCTGAAAATCGGGCAATTCGGCCAGCTTCTCCACCAAGCGTCTCTCCTCGGCATTGAGCTTCGAGGGGATAGTGATATCGACCACCAGCAGTTCGTCGCCGCGACCGTATCCGTTGACATCGGGCAATCCTTTGCCGCCCAGACGCAACACTTTTCCGGCGTGGGTTCCCGGCGCGATCTTGATCTTGGCACGACCGTCGACGGTCGGCACCTCAACCGTACCGCCCAGCAGCGCCGTCGTCACCGTGATATTGAGATTGTGAATCAAGTCGTTTCCGTCGCGTACGAGTTCTTCGTTAGGCTCCTCCTCGATCATCACCAGCAGATCGCCGTTCACACCTCCGTGTCGTGCGGCATTGCCCTTGCCCGAGACCGTGAGGGCCATGCCCTCGCCCACGCCGGCCGGAATCCGGATTTCGACGACCTCCTGTCCCCGTAAGGTACCTTCGCCGTGGCACTTGTCGCACGGCGACGAGATCACTTTACCCGTACCGTTGCACGTCGGACAGACACCCTGCGTCTGCATCCGTCCGAAGAAAGTATTCTCCACGCGCGTGACGTATCCCGCACCGTTGCAGGTCTGGCAGGTCGTGTAGGAATTCGCGTCCTTGGCGCCCGTACCGCCGCACTGGTCGCATGCCACGGTTTTGTTGATCTTGAGCTTCTTGGTCACGCCGTCAGCGATCTCCGAAAGGGTCAGCCGCACCTTCACGCGGATGTCCGAACCGCGGTTGACGCGCTGGCCGCCACCCGACGAACGGAACCCTCCGCCGAAATGGCCTCCGAAGATATCGCCGAACTGCGAGAAGATATCCTCCATCGAGAATCCGCCGCCGAATCCGCCATAGGCTCCGCCTCCGCCAGCGGCACCGCTCATACCCGCATGTCCGAACTGATCGTAACGGGCACGCTTGTCGGGGTTCGAGAGCACGTCGTAAGCTTCGGCAGCCTCCTTGAACTTCTCCTCGGCCTCCTTGTCCCCGGGATTCTTATCCGGGTGATACTTGATGGCCGCCTTGCGGTAGGCCTTCTTTATTTCGTCGGCATTAGCGTTTTTCTGGACGCCCAACACTTCGTAGTAGTCCCTTTTCTCTGCCATGGCCCTATTCTCCCACAACTACTTTGGCGAACCGCAATACGCGTTCGCCCAACATGTAACCCGTCTGTACGACGTCGATCACCTTTCCTTTCTTGTCCTCCCCGGCTGCGAACTTCGCCACAGCTTCGCACAGGTCGGCATCGAACTCCTTGTCGCGGCACTCGATCTCGGTTACGCCCTTGCGGCGCAGTGCCTCGTTGAATTTCTGAGCGATAAGCGTCACGCCGGCCCGCAGAGCCTCCACGTCGTCGCTCTTCTCCATCGCGGCGACGGCGCGCTGCACGTCGTCGCGCACGGGAAGCATCTCCAGCAGCACGTCGCGGCCGCCCGTAGCGACCAGCTCCATCTTCTCCTTGAGCGTGCGTTTGCGATAGTTGTCGAACTCGGCCTGCAAACGCAGGAATTTGTCCTGCCATTCGGCTACGGCCGCAGCCGGATCGGACTGTGCGGCATCTGCCACGGTGTCAGCAGCATCTGCCGAATCGTCTGCCATATTGTCATGCGCCGCATCGCCGTCCGCAGGGCAACCCTCGCCTGCGGCAGGATTTTCGCGATCGGTAATCGGCTCGTTATAAGCTTCTTCCTTCTCCATATATCGTACTTTTCGGTGTTTCTACCCTATATTCGATCAAATTGTATACCAACCCTATCCGAGGATGAAAATCGCCGGTCGTTTGTTGATCTCGGGTATCGGCCGCTTGCGCCACTCCCCCACCGTGCGGGTCTCGATCCGCTCGTCGGGTGCCGTAATCTCCACGGCGATCGTCAACCGTGTCTCGGGAGCGAGGATCTGAAGCATCTGTTCCCAAAGTTTCGCATTGCGATAGGGTGCTTCGATGAAGAGCTGCGGTTGCCCTTCGCTGCGGGCGCGTCGCTCGAAGCGGCGGATCGCCTGAGCACGTTCGGCGGGTTTGACAGGCAAATAGCCGTTGAAAGCGAACGACTGTCCATTGAGTCCCGAAGCCATAAGCGACAACAGGATCGACGAAGGCCCCACGAGCGGCACCACGCGGACCCCGTGCCGGTGACACGCCTCGACGACGAGCGCCCCTGGATCGGCGACGCCCGGAACCCCGGCCTCGGAGATCACCCCGGCCGAACGCCCTGCGAGCAGGGGCCGCACCAGTTCTTCGACCTCGCGTCCCGCCACGGTATGTTCGTTCAGTTCGCGGAATTCCAGCTCATCGATCGGCCGGGCGATCCCCGCCTTGGAGAGAAACCGCCGCGCCGAGCGGGTATTTTCGACGATGAAATAGTCCAGGGCATCCATCACGGCCCGATTCGCGACCGGCAGCACGTCCCAAGGCTGCGTGCGGTCCGAAATCGGACAAGGGATCAGGTATAAAGTTCCGTATGTAGCGTTCATATGTTAAAAGCTATTAGTATTCGGCAAATTGCAGCTTTTAGCCGAGCAAGGTTGAGCCTTCATCTTTTATCCTGCGGGTTTGCGAGCCGTAGCCTGGCGAGTAAAGCGAACCTCCGCCGTCGGAGGCTACGGCTCGCGCGGCTCAAAGAGCCGCATTTTGCAGACGGCGAAGTCAGTTCCCCGTCCTTACCCAGGTCATTCTTAATTACCTCTCACCCCCGCACGTAAATCCGCTTCACCCGACCCGACACCGAAGTCAACACCTCGTAAGGTATCGTCCCGAGGACCTCGGCCATCGCCTCGGCGTCGTTTCCCGGCTCGGGCGAGAAGATCGTCACCTCGTCGCCTTCGCATACGCCGTCGATGCCCGTGATATCGATCATGCAACTGTCCATGCAGATACGCCCCACGATCGGCGCTGCGGCACCCTTCACCCGCACCGACCAGCGGCCGCATCCCAGGTGGCGATCCAACCCGTCGGCATAACCCACGGGAATGGTTGCCGTCACGCTGTCGCGCAGGAGTTTTCCCGCACGGCCGTAACCGACCGCCTCGCCTGCCGCGAGGTGCTTGATCTGCACGATGCGCGTGCGGAGCGTCGCCACGGGCCGCAGCGTCTCGTCGTGCCGCCACCCGAAGCCGTAGAGGCCCAGCCCCAGGCGGCACATATCGAATTGCGCCTCGGGGAAGCGGTCTATCGCCGCAGAATTGGCCGTATGGCGGATAACCGGATATCCGAGCGATGCGGCGACGGCCGTACTCATCCGGTCGTAACGGGCGATCTGCGCCCGCGTATAATCGTCCTCCTCGGGCATATCGGCACAATTGAGGTGCGAAAAGATCGTCGCCACCCGCAGCTGCGGATAAGCAGGCAGAACCTCGCACAGGCGCCCGATCTCCTCCTCCACGAATCCCAGCCGGTGCATACCCGTATCGAGTTTCAGATGAATCGGATAGGCGTTTTCTCCGGCACGACCGACCGCCGCGGCGAAATCCTCCAGCGAACGGAATCCGTATATCTCGGGCTCCAACCGATAGGCGACCATCTGTTCGAAACTGTCGGCATCGGCATTCAGCACCACGATCGGCATCGTAATTCCCCGCTCGCGCAGCAGCACCCCTTCGTCGGCGAATGCCACAGCCAGGTAATCGACACCCTGATGCTGAAGCATCTGCGCCACCTCGAAATCCCCGGCGCCGTACGATGCCGCCTTGACCATCGCCACGAGCCGCGTTCCGGGACGCAACCGCGCCCGGAAACGATTGAGATTGTGTATCATCGCATCGAGATCGATCTCCAACGCCGTCGTGTGGCTCTTGCGAGCGAGGGCGTGGGCCAGCTTCTCGAAACGGTAGCTCCGCGCTCCTTTGAGCAGCACGGCGCACCCCGCGACGACCCGACGGCTCAGCCGCGCGATGCACTCGTCGGTCGAGGCATACCACTCCGTCTCGCAGGCGAAAAGCGCCGAATGGCGTCGGATGCCGGGACCGATACCCACCAGAGAGTCGATTCCCGCCCGCGAGACCATCGCCGCAACGCGGGCATAGAGCTCGTCGTCCGAAAGACCGCTCTGCGCAATGTCCGAAAGCACCAGCGTCCGACGGCGCCCCATCGCTACGCCGTGCAGGTAGTCGAGCGCCAGGGCCAACGAATTCAGATCGAGGTTATAAGCATCGTTGACAAGCAGCGAATCGTTGATTCCGTCGCGGACCTCGAGTCGCATGGGCAGCGTCGGAGCCGCCGTGAACGACGGCTGCGGGAAATCCATCGCGGCGCAAAACGCCTCGACAAGCTGCGCATTGCGCCGCCATGCCGCATTGCCCGCGACTTCAGCCGAGGGTTCGGGCATCGTCGCGGCATCGAACAACCTCCGGTCGGCATAACGCCGGGCGATCGTCCCCCCGAGCGGCTCGTAGAAACTGTGGTAGACGATCGTGCGGGCGCTGCGGGCCAGCACAGCCTTCTCGTCGCATTTCTGTTCGAGCGTGGCGAAATTTTCCTGATGCGCATCGCCGATCGAAGTAAAAACCACCGCATCGGGACGCAATATCCGCTCCAGCCGCTCCATCTCGCCGGGCTTCGAGATCCCGGCTTCGAAGATCGCCAAATGCTCGTCGCCTTCGAGCATCAACACCGAGAGCGGCACTCCCAGCTGCGAATTATAGCTTTTCGGCGAGCGGAAAAACTTCATCCCCGCAGGCAGTTCCTCGGCGATCCACTCTTTGACGACGGTTTTACCGTTCGACCCCGTGATGCCGACCACCGTACCGCGAAAATGCGTCCGATGGAACGCCGCCAGACACTGCAACGCCTCGATGGCATGCTCGACCCGCACGTATCCGCATCCGGGCGCCGCCTCGACATCGCGTTCGACCAGGAAGGCCGCGACGCCGCGACTTCGCATTTCGTCGATATAGTCGTGCGAATCGTGGTTCGCACCGCACATCGCCACGAACAAAGGGCTAGCACCGGAAGAGGTCAGCGAACGGCTGTCGGTCACCACCGACTCCACCGTCCGGTCGCATCCGAAAAATATTCCGCCGCAAATCGCAGCGATTCGGGAAAGGAGGTATTTCATGATCGATTTCTATCAGAACGGAATAGATTATATTTTAGGCAATTATGTAAACCTTACACCGTGTTAGTTTCTTACCTGGAGATTCGTTCAGGACGATCGCATGCTTGTGGTCTTTGGCCGCGTTTACAATTCCGACTCCCTCCCGAGGCAGGGGCTTAAGTACGTTTGTTTCCGCAGGCTGCGGCTCTCCGAACTGCACGGGCCGCAGCCTGCGGCGACGGAGGCCCGCTTCACAGGCAGCTTACCCGCCGTTCACCCCTTATTCCTCGTCGCCCCAACGACCTGTCGAAAGGCTTCTTTCACCCTTCGCCTCGCCCCGGCCTACTCCCCGAAGCGCACGATCGTGATGCCCGAACCGCCGCGATCGGCATGTTCGTCCGTAGCCGAAACCACGTCGGGCACCGTCCGCAGGTAGCGGCGAATCTCCTCTTTGAGCGCCCCGGTGCCCTTTCCGTGAAGAATGGTCACCGAGCCCACACCCACCATCAGCGCGTCATCTACCAACTGCTGCACGGCATCCAACGCCTCGACGGCCCGCATGCCGCGCACGTCGATATGGTCGCGGAAGTTGAGCTTGCGCGACGAGATATCGGCCGAATAAACCGTCCGGGCCGTCGTCGGACGCGTCGCCTCGCGGTATTCGTTGTTCGACACCACGGTCAGCAGCGCCTTGTCCACCGTCGTCAGGATCTGCCCGAAGGCTACCTGTGCCCGCTTGCCTTTGACCGACTGCACGACGCCGACCATATCCTGCCCGGCCATCCGCACCTTCGAACCCGCCTCCACTTCGCGCACGACGGGCGCCTCGGCCGGTTGTTCGGGCTCGGCCACCCGCTGCGCCTTGCGCTCGGCACGCCGTTGCCGACGTCGCTCGATGCGCTCGATTTCGCGGGCCACCGCAGCGTCGCGCTGCGGATCGTCGGCCTTGTCCACCTGTTCGCGGAACTCGTCCAGCTCGCGGCGCGCCAGCCGCGTCAGTTCTTTTTCGGCCTGCGCCTCGCGGATCGTGCGGATCGTCTGCTCGATCTGCCGGTTGGCCTCGGCGACGAGCTGCTGCGCCTCCTGCTTGGCGCGGCGCAGAATCTCCTGCCGCTCGGCACGAATCTTTTCGAGCTGCGCGGCGTAAGTCTGCTCCAGCTCCTCGACCTTGCGGTCCGTCACCCGGATGCGGTCGCGCTTCTGCTCCCAGTAGTGTTTGTCGCGCGCGATCTCGCGCAACTGCTTCTCGATGTTGATATGGTCCGCGCCTGCCTTGTCGCTCGCCGTGCGGATGATCTCCTCCGGAAGCCCGATCTTGCGGGCGATCTCCACGGCGAACGAACTTCCCGGCTTACCCGTCTCCAGACGGAACAGCGGCCGGATGCGCTGCACGTCGAAGGTCATTGCGCCATTGGCGATGCCGTCGGTGTTCGAAGCGTAGTATTTGATGTTGGCGTAATGGGTCGTAATGACGCCGTAGCACCCCCGCTCCAGGAGCCGTTCGAGAATCGCCTCGGCGATAGCTCCGCCGATCGTAGGCTCCGTACCCGACCCGAACTCGTCGATAAGCACCAAGGTACGATCCGAAGCCCCGGAGAGCATGTGTTTCATGTTCAGCAGATGCGACGAATAGGTCGACAAGTCGTTGTCGATCGACTGCTCGTCGCCGATATCGATGAAGATCGAGCGGAACACGGGCAGCTCCGAGACCTCCGACGCCGGGACGGGAAAACCGCACTGGAACATGTACTGCACGATGCCCGTCGTCTTCAGACAGACCGACTTGCCGCCCGCATTGGGTCCCGAAATCACGAGGATGTGTTTGCGGCGGTCGAGTTGCAGGTCGAGCGGCACGATTTCACGCCCCTGCGCCCGCAGGGTCTGCTGCAACAAGGGATGGCGCGCATTCTTGAGCACCAGGCGGTCGTCCGTCGAGAGGATCGGCCTTACGCAGCCGTTCTCCGAGGCCCAACGGCCCTTGGCGCGCAGCAGGTCGATCCGCGCGAGGTAATCGCCCGACGCGGCGATCAGCTCCGCATCGGGACGTATCTCGTCGGTGAATTCGGAGAGTATCCGCACGATCTCACGCCGTTCGGCATACTCCAGTTCGCGCAGTTCGTTGTTGAGCTCCACGACCTCTACCGGCTCGACGTAGAAAGTCTTTCCCGTGGCCGATTCGTCATGAATGAAGCCGTTGAGTTTGCGTTTGTTCGAGGCCGACACCGGAATCACGGCCCGACCGTCGCGGATCGATATCTGCGCATCGCTATCGACGATCCCGGCGCCCTTGGCCGCCGAAAGAACCGCTTGCAGACGCTTGGCCGCCTGCCCTTCGCGCTCGCGAATAGCACGACGCAGGCGCAGTAGCTCGGGCGACGCATTGTCCTTCACGTTGCCGAACGTATCGACCAATGCGTCGATCCGCTGCACGATCCCGGGGAAGGACTCTACGCCGCGCGTGAGATCGAACAACGTCGGATAGTGCGACTCGCGGTTGCGGATGAACAAGGTCACGCCGCCCAAGAGAGCCAGCGCCTTGCGCAGCACAACGACCTCCTCCACATCGAGGAACGTCCCTTCGATACGCAGTTTGGCGACGATATGTTCCGTATCGGGGTACTCCCCGCCGGGAAATTCGCGTTCCATATCGAGCAACTGCCGCATCTCGTCGGCCAGCGCCAGACGGCGTTCGATCTGCCGCGGCTCGGTGGAGAAGGTCTCCCCGGCCAGCAACTCGCGGGCCGCCCGCATCGTACAACGCTCCGCGACCTGGCCGCGAAGCCGGTCGAAACCGATCTTTTGCTCGAAAGAAGCTGGATAAATCATGAAATAACCGAAATGTTAACGCCGGTCCGGCACCCCGCATCCGCGACGTCGGCCCGCAGCCGCCCCGTCCGGTACCGACAAGCAGCAACCTGTTCCGCCGCGAAACCCGTCCGTTCCGGAGCGGGTTTGCGGACGATATTACCGATTTTTTCCGGCCAGCGAATCCTGCCGCAACTTCTCTGCGGCACGCGCAGCCTTGCGATCGGCCCTCGCCTTGGCCTTCTCCGGGTCGCGCCCGAAAAGCGAAAAGTGGACATAACGCCCCGGATACTGTTTCACGTCGGAGAGCAAAGCCGCCAGATTGCCGCTCGCCACGGTGAGCGAATCGTAGAGCGCCGGATCCTCCAGCAACCGACCCACCGTACCTTCGCCCGCCTTCAGACGCGCCATCAGCTCGTCGAGACCTTCGATCGTACGTGCGAGTTTCGCGGCGACCTGCTCTTCGGAAAGCTGCTGCGCCATACCGTTCAGGTTCAGGATAATGCTATCCACCCGGCCGGCATTCTCGCCCAGCATCTCGGAGAACTTGGCGAAGCTGTCCATCGCCCGACGCAGGTTATGCTTCTCGGACGACAGCACCTCGGCCATATCGCCCGAGAGGGTATTGAGATGTCCGAGCGTCCCGGCGATATTGTCGCCGTTGCGCTCCAGAACCGCATTCAGGTTGTCGAGCGTACGCGACACGTCGCCCGTCACCTGCGAAATTTTCTGTTTGAAAAAATCGAGCTCCGAGCCGGCTACGTCCATCAGGTCGCGGTCGCGTCCCGAACGCAACGTATCGCCCTTCGAGAGATAGGTATGCGAAGCCCCGTAGGCGATCTCCACAGCTTTGTTGCCCATCAGACTGCTGCTGACGATCTTGGCCTCGGAGTCGGACGGAATGCGGTATTCACGCTTGATGGTCAGTTGCAGCACCACCTGATCGCTGCGCTGCGGATCGAACCGGATGTCCGTCACCGTACCGATCTTCACACCCTGCATCATGACGGGCGAAGCCGACTGCACGCCGTTGATCTGGTCGTAGGCGGCATAATATTCCACATTGCGGCTGAAGATATCGAATCCCTTCAGAAACCGAATTCCGGCCCATGCCGCGCCGATCATCGCCACGGCGAAAATGCCGATCTTAACTTCTCTTTTCATATCCAAATCTCGCGTTATTCACGAATCAACAAGCAATTACCCGTCAACGCGCCAAGTTTTCAATTTCCATTCACGCCCTCCGCTCGCGGTCCCTGGCCGCGTTGGCAATCCGCTCCGCGCCCGCATTTCCTCCCCGAAAGAGGCCACCGAACGCAATCCTCGGTGCGAATGACCTAAAACCGTCATTCATAATTCATACCGCAGTTCCGGTCCTACTGCGTCACGATACGCCCGTCGCGGCAGCATACCACGAAGGCGTCGGGAAAGACCTTGCGCACCTCGCGCAGGCGCTCCTGAGCCCGGGCCGCAGAAGAACACTCCTCCACACAATATTTATAGTGCAACGCACCGCTGCCCGCGTATTGTTTCACCTTGCCGCGATAGCTGCGGAATTGCGACGAATCGAGCGGCAACGCCTTCGGCGCAGCGAGCACCTGCACGGCATACCGCAGCTCCCCCGTGGCGTTGGAGGTTGCGGACGTCTCCTTCTTCGAAGTTCCGGATTTCGACTGCCCCGACTTCCCGGATTGTGCGCTGCGCTTCGCATCGTCGCCTGCCGCCAGGGCCGCACCGGCACCGTCGGACTCGCCGGCCGCAACTTCCACCGAAGCTGCGGCATCCTCCGCGCCTCCCGACGACATCGGCCCGCCGGAAGCATTCTCATCGCCGCGGCGCTGCGCCAGCACATGATCCGAATATTCGCGCACGGCGTCGAACAACGACCGGGCGATCTCCGCCTGTCCTTTCTCCGACTTCATATAGGCCAGCTCCTGCGGGTTGGACATGAATCCGATCTCGGTCAGCACGCCCGGCATATCCGTAGCGTAAAGCACCCGCAGCAGCTGAGGCTTGATTCCCCGCACGTGACGCCCCGCCTTGCGGTAGTTGCGCTCGATGCAGCGGGCGATCGCCATGCTGTATTCGCCGTAGATGAATTGCAGATTCTGGATATAGGCCCGCACGATCGCCGCCGTGCGTTCGTCCGACATGTCGATCAGGTCCTCGCGATTGCTCTCGAAAAGAGCATTCTCATTGTAACGCTGCTCCTTCGGCGTCTCGCCCATGATGAGCGTCTCCACGCCGCGCGCGGCCGTCGAAGGCGCCGCATTGGCATGGATCGAGATGAAGAGATCGCCGCCCGCCTTGTTGGCGATCGTCGCCCGGGCCTGGAGATCGTCGGCCAGCGTCGGTCCCAGCATTTTGTCCGTCTGACGCGTATAGACTACCTTCACGCCCGGCATTTCGCGCTCGATGAGCCGGCCCAGACGCAACGCCACATTCAGCACGATATCCTTCTCGTACACCCCTCCGTAATGCGCCCCCGGCAGCTTCCCTCCGTGACCGGGATCGATCACGACCACTCGTACGCCGTAGACAATACCCGAGGCCGCCGCGACGTTCGTAAGAACGATCGCGGCCACGAAGGCCAATGCGAGCGAAAGACGTGTGTACATAATTAATCCCGGCGGAGCGGTTTTCTGTGATTTTTTATCTATCTTTGTCCGGTTAAATCCACACCGGAGCACCTCGAAAACGGGGTCCGGGCGGTTTTGCCGACTTGTCGGCAAAGGTACGAAAAATTATCGGAATGTTGAATCGGTTCAGGCTAAAATATCTCTTCCCGGCCACGGCGTTGCTGCTCTTCGCCCAGGGAGTGTTGGGCACGACGTCCCCGCGCGGGGTCCGTCGGACCGCAGCCGAGGAGGCATTCCGCACCCAGCAGCCCGACACCGCCGCCGAAAGAGCGGTTCCGACTGCCCCTGACTCGCTCCGCACCGCCGAAGCGGAGCAGCACCGAACCTCCGCCGCCGAAATCAGCCGCCGCCGCAGAGCGCAGCAACGCACCTCCCGCGAGGATGCCCGGCGACGCCACGAATTCGACGCACTGCCCGCCGAGACCCGCGATTCGCTTTTCGCCGAACACATCGATTCCCTCGTGGCACAGCGCTCGGCGGGCGATTCGCTCCGCACCGCCGAAGCGGAGCAGCACCGAACCTCCGCCGCCGAAATCAGCCGCCGCCGCAGAGCGCAGCAACGCACCTCCCGCGAGGATGCCCGGCGACGCCACGAATTCGACGCACTGCCCGCCGAGACCCGCGATTCGCTTTTCGCCGAACACATCGATTCCCTCGTGACACAGCGCTCGGCGGGCGATTCGCTCCGCACCGACTCGCTCGACCGCGATACCGTGCCGCAATACAAACCCGCCCAGCCGTTCCTCGACGACCCGATCGAAGGCAAGAGCACCGACTCGCTGGTCTACGACGTGCGCCGCAAACTGGTCCACGTCTACAATCAGGGCGACGTCACCTACCAGACGAGCAACCTCAAGGCCGACTACATGCGCATCGACATGGCCGACAAGATGGTCTACGCCTACGGCAAACCCGATTCGGTAGACGGCAAACCTACGGTCACCAAGCCCGAATTCACCGAAGGATCGGCCTCCTACCAGATGGACACGATCTCCTACAACCTCTCCACGAAGAAAGCCAAGATCAAGGGCGTCGCCACGCAACAGGGCGACGGCTGGCTGGTGGGCGGCAGCGTGAAGAAGATGCCGGACAATACGGTGAATATCCAGCACGGCAAATACACCACCTGCGACGAGACCGACCATCCCCACTTCTACCTGGCCATGACCAAAGCCAAAGTCATCCCCGGCAAGAAAGTCGTCACGGGTCCGGCCTACCTGGTCATGGAGGACGTGCCGATCTACTTCCTCGGCATCCCCGAGGGATTCTTCCCGATCAACATGGGGCCCAAATCGGGTCTGCTGATGCCGACTTACGGCGAGGAATACACCAAAGGATTCTTCCTGCGCGACATGGGTTACTACTTCACCCTGGGCGAATACGCCGACCTGGCCCTGCGCGGCGGTTTCTATACGCTCGGGTCGTGGGAAGCCTCGGCCGCTTCGCGCTACATCAAGCGCTATAAGTACAGCGGAAGTTTCAACATGCAGTACTCCAACATCAAGACGGGAGAAAAAGGCGAGCCCGACTACATCAAGCAGAGCAACTTCCGCCTGCAATGGACTCATTCGCAAGACCCCAAGGCCAACCCCGGTTCGACCTTCTCCGCCTCGGTGAACTTCGCCACGAGCGGCTACAGCAAATATTCGGCTACCACGCTCAACGATATGTTGGCCACGCAGACCAACTCGTCGATCTCCTACTCGAAGAACTGGGCGGGAACCCCCTTCTCGCTCTCGGCCAACATGTCCATATCGCAGAACTCCTCCAACAAGTCGATCGCCATCACGCTGCCGACGGTCGTCTTCAATGTCGCGCGTTTCTACCCTTTCAAACGCAAGGAGAAGACCGGCAAAGACCGCTGGTACGAAAAAATCTCGATGCAATATACGGGCAAGATGACCAACACGGTGACGACCACCGAATCCGAGGTCTTCAAAAAATCGACGCTCGAAAACATGAAGAACGGTATCGAACACACGATCCCCGTCTCGGCGTCGTTCAACCTGTTCAACTACATCAATCTTTCGCCGTCGGTCAACTACTCCGAGAAATGGTACTTCAAGAAAGTCGAATACGAGTGGAACCCGATGACCAACCGCATCGACACGATGGCCAACCAATACGGATTCTACCGCCTCTACAATTACAGCGTCAGCGCCTCGGCTTCGACCACCGTCTACGGCATGTACGACTTCACCAAGAAACGCCGCGACCGCAAGATCCAGGCTATACGCCACGTGCTGACCCCCTCGGTAGGCTTCTCCTACGCACCCGACTTCAGCGACATGAAATACGGCTACTACCGCACGCTTCAGACCGACTCGCTGGGTAACACCCGCACCTATTCGCCCTATGCCGTCAACGCCTACGGCGTGCCGTCGTCGGGACGTTCCATGTCGATGAACTTCTCGCTGTCGCAGAACCTCGAAATGAAGGTTCTCTCCAAGCGCGACACTTCGGGCATGCGCAAGATCAAGCTCATCGACGAACTGCGTATCAGCGGCTCCTACAACTTCCTGGCCGATTCGATGGGACTCTCGACCATCCCCGTGTCGTTCCGCACGACGCTCTTCAACAACTTCGGCATCAACCTCTCGCTGACGCTCGATCCCTATCGCGTGACCCCCGAGGGCAAACGCTACGACAAACTCTTTTTCCCCGGCCGCGTGGTCTCCACGGGCTGGTCGTTCGGCTATACGTTCAAATCGCGCGAGGATCGCTCGCAGCGCGCCATGAACGACATCACGTCGATCCCGCCCGAATACATGAATCCCTTCTACGACCCCTACGGCGCTATGGACCCCATCCTGCGACGGCAGTACATGTCGCAAGCCTACTACGACTTCTCGTTGCCGTGGAACTTCGGTTTCAACTACTCGGTCAACTACTCCATATCCTTGGGCAACTACCCGCCCAAGGGCTATAAGAAGAATATCACCCAAACGTTGGGTTTCAACGGTTCGGTCAACCTCACCCCCAAGACAGGTATCACTTTCCAAGGAGGTTACGACATCAAGCAACGTAAGCTGACCACCTCCTCGGTGGCGATTTCGCGCGATCTCCACTGCTGGCAAATGTCCTTCTCGTGGATACCTTTCGGTTTCCACCGTTCGTGGAGCTTCAATATCGGCGTCAAAGCCGCCTCGCTTTCCGATCTCAAATACGACAAATCAGCATCGCAGTACGACAATATGTATTAGGCTGCCAGAATTTTCGTACGCTTCATTCGCAGCTTCGGATGCAGATTTTAGCTCTTTTTCGCAACCTTACGCAACCTACGGGTTTCAGTTCGAAAAATATCCCGACATACTTGTATTTCCCCGTCGTTTTTAATATATTTGCGGATACGATCATACATTGTTTCAAACCTAAACATCAATAACAATGATTACGCACAAACCGTACTTCCAGGAGGGGGGGGGAAATTCTTACATCGCCCCTGAACTCGAAATCGTGACTGTCGAGGTCGAAAAAGGGTTCGCAACCAGTCCGAATCCGCTTGATTACAGCGACGAAGGGGCCGCAGGTAAAGACATAACCGATTACATGTACGACGATGAGTTCTAAACACACAGCTATGAAAACAATTTTCCGCTCTGCTTTAGCCGTCGTCGTCGCTGTTTCGACCTTTGCCGCCTGCTCGAACGACGACACACAAATCCCGGTCACACCGCATGAGGTGGAAATGACCGTCGTCACCTCCTCCGATCTCGACTCCTCCGCCCCGCAATCGCGCACGGGCTTCGATCCTGCTACCGGAGCGGTTTACTGGAACCAGTCCGGCGAATACCTCAAGGTTTTCGAAACGGCCGACGCCAAAACGACCCCTAAAGACTCCGCCGAGGGTGTCGTAACCTCCAATGGGACCAAAGCATCTTTCGGAGTCTCTTTTCCCGAAAACACCGCTGCGACTGCATTTACTTACAACGCAATTTATCCGGCCTCGGCATGGGTTACCAATAGTAACACCGATATTACCAAACTCAAAGTAGCTACTCCGGACACCCAGTCTCCCGTCGAGACGAGTTTCGACCCTGCGGCCGATCTTCTGATCGCCCTGCCCATTGAGACGGGCACTCAGCCATCCGAACTCAATATGCAGTTCAAGCGCATGGTCGCCATCGGCAAAATGACGATCAAGGCGCTCGCTTCGTCCGATCCCATCACTTCGATCATCTTCACAGCTCCCGGAAAGAAAGTCACCGGACGCAGCTACATAAACCTCAGCGAGGGAACAGCCATCGAATACGGCTATTCCGGACAGTCCAACGACAACCTCACGCTGACATTCGCTTCCGATCGCAATTTCACGACAGACAAGCAAACCTATTTTACCTGTTTCCCGTTCGAACTGACTGCCGGTGATACATTCACGGTAACCATCAAAGCAGGAAACAAAACCTTCACCAAGGAAGTCACCCTCGGCGAAGGACGTTCGCTCGCCTTCAAAGCCGGCGAAAGTTCGACCTTCACGGTCAACATGTCCGGTATCGAGGGGGTAGAAACCAAGACATTGGATGGCGACTATGTGATCGTTGCAAAACAAAACGACGTATATTATGCCATGAGTTCCGAAGCCGACGGTTCGCGTCTGGCTGCCAAAACGATCGAATACGACGGCATATCGGAAAAATTCGCTACGACCGACGCCACGATCATCTGGAATATCGCAAAAGACGGAGATAACTATACGATCACAAATGCAAAAAAATTCTTGTCTTGGGTAAGCGGCAACGGAGCAACCACGGGCGATTCGAGCTACGCATTATCCATCACGCCCAATGACGACGGGACCTATAAAATCGGGTCCGTCGCTGACACCAAACGCATTCTTGCCAAAAACGAAACTCCCAAATATGGATTCGCGTTCTATACAGGGACTCAAACAAATAATTTGCTTCTTATCAAAGTCGGCGAAGACACCCGTACTCCGCTCGCCACGCCGACACTCGACGAACCGGCAGTAGAAGGCAACACAATTACGATAAGTTGGAATACCGTCGAAGGGGCTAAGGATTACACGATCACTTATAATGACGAATCCGTCACGACCGAAGATACGATCTACGAATTGACCGATCTGTCGTACAACACGGAGTATTCGATTTCGATCGTCGCCAACCCGACCGATACGGAGAACTTCAAGGCCTCGGCAGCGAGTGAGCCCGTAACGGTCACCACCGAGACCGACCCGAATGCAGGACAAGGCGATTCTGTTGAATTCGACTTCACCCAAATGGGTTATTCGAATGGTGTAGAAGTGACTACGATTAAGAAATCCCCTATTACGATAACTTTCGATAAAGGTAGTAGCAGTAATGCTCCCAAATACTACACTTCGGGAACCGCAGTAAGAGCCTACGGAGGCAATACGATTACGATCAGCGGGGCCAATATCACCAAGGTCGAATTTACGCTTGGCTCAGAGTCAGGTTCTAACAATACTATTAACTTCGACGGAACGGCGATCACGAATAATACGTGGACCGGAAGTGCTTCAAATGTGCAGTTTACTGTTGCTGGCACAAGCGGTAATGCTCGTATCCAGAAAATCGTCGTAACCTACGGCGAGGGAGGGGGCGAAACGCCGACTCCCGATCCGGCGATTGAGGTCAATCCCACCTCGCTGTCGTTCGCTGCCGCTGGCGAGACGAAAACCGTTACCGTCATCAAGACCAAAGCCGACGGCTGCACGATCGAAGCGTCTTCCGACAACACTCAGTTCACGGCATCGGTCGAGGGTACTACGGTAACCGTTACGGCTGCAGAGAACGCAACGACCGAGAAAATCACCGGCATGCTGACGATCTCGCTCATGAAAGACGGCGCAGCCGTTGCAACCGCAACCGTGGCTCTTTCGCAAGATGCCAAGTCAGAAGGCGGCGAAACAGGTGATATCACAGCAGGTAAAGCCTGGAACCACACATTTGTTTCAGGACAGTGGAATGCATCTCCTGCAACATGGAGCAATCTGTCTTGGAATTGGGTAAAAGAAGGAAGTGGAACACTTCAAAGTGTAGATGGTACTAAAGGTCAACAATGGGGTTCTAAAAGTACGCCCATTTCATCAATGACTTTGACATTAAAAGAGGCTGACTATAAGACATATTGTGAAAGCAATACAGCTTACGGCATTTCTAAGATCGTAGTAAATACGAGCGGAGCATCCGGAGTAGATGCAACATTGACCGTAACCGTCGGAGGCAAAGCGCTTAACCCCGATTCTTATAAGTTAACTACGGCTGCGACAAATGTAGAATTTACCTCCGATAATGTTTTAACAGGAGATATCGTTCTAAAATGGACGGTTAGCGCAAGAGCTATTTACATCAAATCGATTTCGATCAACAATTGAACTCCGGGAGGGGGTGGTGAGGTAACCCCTCCCACCCCGGACCCTACCCCGGGATTCGACATTGCGCCCTATATTACGGCTCTGACGGAGAATTCCGCGACGGTCGGTTGCACGGGCACCGACTGGAACTACGCCACGGGCGGCATCGTATTCCATTATGCGGCCGCGGACGGCAGCCACTCGGGAAGTGCACGCGCGACACAGACGAATCTCTACGCGCAAGCGACGCTGACCGATTTGCATCCCGCCACGACCTACACGTTGTACGCCGCAGCGACATGCAGCGACGGCCGCGAGGTCCGTTCGCCCGAAACACAGTTCACGACTTCGGCGGCGAAAACGAGCCACAGCGGTTGGTTGGAGCTTCCGGCGAGACAGACATCCGCCACGGCGTCCGAGCATGTGTTGCAAGCCGGGGAGCGCAATTACACGATGTTCTACGACCCGACCTATTACGCCGCACTGTGGGTCGCCTATCCGCTGGCACAGGGACATACGGGTTCGTTGAGCCGCCCCTCCGGCTGGAGCCAAAACAGCGCGATCGCCACGCAAGACCAAATCAATCTTTGGGACGGCAGTTACGGCGTGAATGTTTCGGGTACGATCTATGCCCGCGGCCACCAGATACCCAACGGCGACCGCAACGGCAATGCGGCGATGCAGCGGCAGACCTTCCTGGCCACGAACTCGACGCCGCAGATACAGGATAAATTCAACGGCGGAATTTGGGGAGCCCTCGAAGATGCCGTACGTGCCGCCGTCCCGGCGAAGGACACGCTCTATATCGCCACCGGCCCGGTTTACCGCACGGTCGGCGGTTCAGAAACGATCCGCACGATCACCCCGCAGCATGACACAGGCAAGCGCTGCCCCGTGCCGAACTTCTACTACAAAGTAGTATTGAAAGTGAAGCGCAACAGCACACAGCAAGTCTCCGATGCCATGGCCGTCGGATTTTGGTTCGAGCACAAACAGTATTCGGACACCTACGACCGATATGCCGTTTCGGTGGACGAGATCGAGCGCAGAACCGGTTTCGACTTCTTCGCCAACCTGCCCGACGACCTCGAAGCTAAGGCCGAAGCAAACAGCAGTTGGACGACGTTCCGGAATTTCTGATCGTGTGTGACAAATTCACGCTGTTCGGACTACTCCGCAAAAAATTTTACTCGGGAAGCTCTCAATAGGAGTTCCGGGATAAAAAACAGAGGCATAAAAAAGTGTAAATCAAAAGATAATCAACTTATTATGCACTTTTCTTCTATGCCTTTGTTTTAGAGAAATAGCAGATTAAGGTAATGTTAAACGAGGTTTCGATTTCCAAATCGTTACCTCGTTTCTTTTGCTTTGTTATTCATAGAAATTTGATTTTCAGTTTATTACATTGCTATTCATCTTGACATGCAACTCTGCTCAAATTATTTTTGCAACCCTAAAAAGCAGAGTTTATGCGCAGCACGTTCAAGGTTCTGTTCTACCTCAAAAGGAACAAAGACAAAGATCAGAAAGTCGTCCCCGTCATGGGGCGCATCACGGTCAACGGCAGCATCGCCCAGTTCAGTGCGAAGCTCTCCGTTCCGGAGACGCTTTGGGAGGTCCGCGGCGGCCGCGCCAAAGGCCGTAGTCTCGAAGCGGATCGCATCAACCGCCATCTAGACAATATCCGCACCCAGATCGGCAAACACTATCAATCTATCTGCGACCGGGAGTCGTACGTTACGGCTGAGAAGGTCAAAAACGCCTATCTCGGCTTCGGGGAGAAATACCGGCTGCTGCTCGAAGCGTTCGAGAAGTTTACTGTCGACCTCAAGAAACGTGTCGGCATTGACCGCAGCCATGGCACATGGAAGCGTTACCGCAAATCCACCGACCATCTGCGGGCTTTCATTCGTCAGGAGTATAACGTGAGCGATATGCCCTTGGCAGAATTGGAGCAGTCGTTCATCGAGCAATACCACGTCTACCTCAAATCCGGTCTGGGGCTCAAGCCTACGACCGTCAGCGGTTATCTCAAATGCCTGAAATACGTTGTCAAAATCGCGTTCAACAACGGCTGGATACCGCGCAACCCCTTCTCCTTTTATCAGTATACAGCTCCGAATCCGGACCGCACTTTTTTAACGGAAGATGAACTCCGGCGTATGATGACTACCGAGCTGAGGTATAAGCGTCAGGACTACAACCGCGATTTGTTCCTTTTCTCCTGCTTCACGGGCATCTGCTATGCGGACATGGCCTCGCTGACCTACGATCAAATCGAGCAGGATGCGCAGGGCGAGTGGTGGATCAGCGGCAACCGTCAGAAGACCGAAACCAAATACGTTGTCAAGTTGCTACCTTATCCGTTGTTCATCTTGAGCAAGTACCGAGGTTTGACCCATGACGGGCACTTGTTCCATATGTCTGGCATCAAAACTATCGATGACAGTCTAAAAAATATAGCCCGGGAGTGTGGTATCGACAAGCAGCTTTCGTTCCACCTTGCGCGGCACACATATGCCACGACGATCTGCCTGTCGAACGGCGTCTCTCTGGAAACGCTTTCGAAGATGCTGGGGCACAAAAATATAACCACCACTCAAATTTATGCGAAAGTCACCCATCCGATGATCGACCGGGAGGTTACGATGCTTCGGAATAAACTGGCAACGAAATTCTCCGTATAGGCATAACACCTGCAATAAAATAATATATCAGGTATTTACCTGCCTTATGTGAACTCATCATTCGGACGTTGCATCTTTGCAGCGAGAAATAACTGCAATCCGAGATTATGGAACGACTCGATGAGATTTTGGAAATCGTCCGCGAGATCCGCGAGGATATCGCTTATATGAAACGGCACCGGAACATGCTTTGCGGCACTCCGGTTCTTGAAGTAAGCGAGGTCTGCGATTTGCTGAAGATCAGCGATCGCCAGTTGCGCCGCTACTGTGTCAGCGGACAGCTCACCGGCTTCCGCTTCGGGCGCCGCCTCATGTTCTCCGTTGCCGAAATAAACCGTTTTGTCGAGCGGATCGATATGGAGTACCGGCAGCGGAAGGAACTGAAAAACCAAATCAAGAACCTTTAATTCATAGCCCTATGCCTAACAAGTATTATTTGGTGGAGTCCGGAGCCTTGGAGAAACTGCTCCGCACGCATTTCATGCTGACACAATCCACGCTGCTCTTCGAACACCTGTTGAGCCACAGTGACCGCCCGATGTTCCTCTCGGCCCGCAAGGTCTGCGAGGTGCTGGGTATGGACCGTCACCAGCTCGAACAATGCCGCAAAAAGCGGATGATCCGCGCCCGTGCCGTCAACGGACAGATGCTCTACGATGCCTACGAGCTAATCGCGCTTACGGAACACTTCTACCGCCGGAAGTTGCGGAAGACCCTCTCCCGGATACCACAGTTCACAGTGCGCTGACCGAAAGGGATTGACTGCATTCGCAGCAGTCCCTTTTTGTTTTGAGGCAGCACGAGTAATAATTAGAATTCCTTTGTGATCGCCGTCTCCGGGGCAAGATAGCGTCAGGGTCTTACGCCCTTTTCGGCTTTTTCGCACGATCTCCACCCTTCGGGTCGTATCGCGCGAAAAAGACCGACTGCGGGCTGCCCCTGCCGCTGAATTTTCTGCCCCGAAGCCGGCTTCTCTTTCACAGTGGGTATTCGCCGGCCGTATGTCAAACCAAAATTCATTTCGAAGATGAAGAATCAGAAGTTCGAAATTGCGGTAGCAGGCTACGACTACCGCTTCAAGACCTACGCCCGGGACGGTGTGGAAGCATCGGTAAAAGTAAAATGTTTTCTCAGACAACCCGATGCCGAGTGTACGATCCTTATTCCGACGTTGAATGACTACCTGCGGGAAACGGAATCCTGCCGCAGGCAGGCTGTTCAGCGATGAGAAAGTGGATCGATCAGTCGACCTTTGACGAACTGCTGCTCGCCAATGCCGAGGATAACGTAGAGCGGACTATTCAAAGCGCATCGGCCGTATTGGAAATAGTGCAGGAGTTCGTTCCAGAAGCAGCCTTGTTCTACCGTGTTACACACGATGCAGACAGGCTAAAGAACTATTTCGAGGAAGTCTGCACCGGCTTCTGGAGAAACGGCATCCTGTTTCTCGTCCGCCAATACTTCTATCCAAAACCCTATTACGACCTCCGATTTGATTGGTCGTTCTTCCGATATGCGGACAACTACTCCTACGGCAAGGCTTTCGACAAGCAATCCGAACCGAATCGTATCGGGGTCTTCACCAAAAAGAAGATTGACGATTGGGTGGAATTCCTCACGCAGGGTTTCCGGAACCTCGAACGTATCGATGCGGAGAACGAACGAAAAATGACGGGGTACCGCAACCGGTTGGAGGCAATACCCGATGTCGTCTGGAACAAGGACAAAAGCCGCGGCCATATCATTCGACACGGCCTGACCTATACTTTCGAAATAAGACAGACGGATTACAGCGAAAAGATCTCTTTGGATTATCGCTGCCGCACGCTCGATGATTTCCTTGCACTCTCCGACAACAAACTCATACTTAAAGCTTGATTGACTACAGCAATGAGTACGACGAAAGCGATCTACTTGCAAAAACTTATCTGGGAAGGCTGGACCGTGCAGCATTTCATTGAAAGTCTGGCCCCGGAGGTCGAACGGATTATGGCTGGTAAAAGCTGGCGCAAACCTTCTGCTTCGAAGCAGGAACTTGCCGCATGGTGTAAGGACAACCAGCCTTACTACAAGAAGCGGATTCCGGGCGTGAACAACTATTTTGCCCGGTTGTATAACCTAAAATGAAGACGACTATGGAACGAAACATTATTATCGAAAATATCTGCTCCGCATGCCACTGCGGCGAACGGCGTGCCGAAGAATATCTGGCCGCGGAACTTCGCAGCCTGCGGGAACTGCGGGATGCCGGCGCGCTGTGCTACGGCGATCTTGAAACGGCCTGTTCGGGGCTGGAACTGGACTTCGATTATACGGACTATTTCTGCCGTGCCTTGTCACTGAACTAATTCCTATTTCTGATGAACAATCTTTGTTTCAACCGTTTCACACTGCGGACGGACGATGCGAAAACCCGCCGCAAAATCCTTCGCTGGCTGGCGCTCAATTACCGCTTGTACGAATACCTCCCCTCTGACGCAGAGGTTCGCGGACGGTTCATCTCGTGCAAACCCTTTCCCGCCGAGGCGTTCCGGCGTCAGATCGGGAAATTGCACAACGATGGAACGCTGTTCCTGCGGATTGTCTCTACGGACTTATACTCGCTCTATGTGGAAGGTAACGTCTATCTGCGCGGAGCGTGGCACCGAATCTTTTTTTAATCATCTGCCGCCTGCTCCGAAAAGAGCGGGCGGCATTATTTCAATGGTATGGCATACGAATCATCCATCCCTTTCGCGGATATCCGGGATTTCCGCGCCGCCGAGATCAACGGTATCCCGGCTCTTTTCACCATGTCTCGCCTCGATTCCGAAACCCTTCCCGCAGATTTTCACTCGTGCGAGGTTATGGGCGGTCGGGGCAGCGATTTTCAGTGGCTCGTTCCGCTGGCTCTTGTAAACTTCACCGGAACGTTCGTCTCCCGGCAGCCCCTCCTTCAAGCAGGACAGGCATACGCCGAAATACGCCGGTACGGCCTCTACGACCCGACGGCTTTCGACGAATGGTCTGAAAACAACAACGATAACTCTTAAACATTATGCAACGAATGAACATGCAGGAATCCGATTTCCGGCGTGCGCTGGAAATCATCACCCGAAACAACCGGATCACGGTGTCGTTCAACACACCGATCGCCGACAACTACTCCTAAGTCTATCCGCTTCTTATCCATGAGAGCAACGCTTCGGTACTGAAACAGCTCCATGAGGCGGGCTTCTCGATGAGCATGACGAAAAAAGGACTGGAAGTATCGAAGTATTAACCTCAAATAATTGCACAATGAAACGCTATGAATTTTATCGGAATCAAAAAATTACTGTCATAGATTGCCGGTATTTCAGTATTGAAGCCGAGAATCTCGAAACGGCTGTCCGGAAAATCAAGGACCTGTGTGCTGACGGTCAACTCGACGAACTGTCAAACGATCCGACCTATCAGGAAGATGCTACTTATCAAATTCCCGGAACGGAATATCCACTGGACATAGAAAACAATAACGGAGATCCTACGGTTATGATTTACTCGGCCGCAGATGGAAACCGTATCACGGACAACCTTCCGAAAAGAACTACCAAATGCTTGTCGACACCTGCGAGTCGTGATGGAACGGACAATCCGCAGAGGTGCAAATCCGAATCTGGAAAGAGTCTGCCGGATGAATCCCCGGGATAAATCCGATTCGCATTACGGATATCGATCGGAATAACTCAAACCAAAACATTATAATCAACTAAAACATGAATTTAAACGAATATTACCGTAACCATAAGGACGCTATCAATGCGTCGATTATGGAAATTGCCTGCGATCTGGCCGTCGGACGACTGCTGAACGCGCACGATGCACCTTTCGAAACATTTGTGGATGCCGATGACCACGACGATCCCGACAGCGGAACCCGTTACAAAGAGGGGTTTCAAAAGGAATACGACAAATATTACGACGAGGAGTATGCCCGTGTCGCAAAGCTGATGCGCTTCGACTATTGCGCGAATGACGGAGTTGCGGTCTTGTCCGAAGATACTAATGCCTAAATGGATATACTCATGATCGATATTCCTTTGGTCCTGCGTGTTCCGCCGCAGGGCCGTTATAACCGAGGTATTTATACCTGTTATGAATGTGGTTTTGAACCGCCGCATTGCAACGTAGACCTTGCTGCTGGGCCTTGCCGATACCTCTGCCGGTACGATGGTCGTCTGGGAATGTCCCCGGTGCGGTCAGAAATGGATGTTTCATTATCGGACCCAAAATTCCCGTGAAGCTCACGATTACGCTGCTCAACTCCTCGCTTAACGCAATGGAGATCCCGATTGGCGTAAGAAGTAGGATTAAGTTAAAGGTGTTTCGGGAGAATTAGCAGTCCCCGCTTGTTGAGATCTGCGCGGAGCAAACTTACCAGTTGCCTCAATGTCTTCACTTCCTGCTTATTGCCGGCTTTGCGATAAAACAGAGGGGCGAAATAGAGTTTATGGTTGTTCTTGGAGGGATACGAAAGCCTCCGAGACAGTGTTTTCTGGGTTCGTATCTGGTACAGTCCGTTGGCCAGTCTGCACTGTTTTGAAGGCGGCACCGTGAATCCGGACTCGTGAAGTTCTTCGACTACCATTTTCAGTATGGGGCGGATAACCTCGTTCGTGCAGTTCGGGACCGTAATGTTAAGTCGCGGTACGGGTTGCCTTTCAGCTTCTGCCCGCTCGATGGTGTTGAGTTGTTCGGAGGCTTTCGCCTCTCGCTGGAAGTAGCTGTGTAATAATTATTCTATTGTCATAACATTGCTTTTTACAATTTATGGACTCATATAAAGAATAATGGTTCGGGAGAATGAGCCGATGCATTTCTGCCGGCTATTTTTATTTGGCCGCCGTGTCAATGTGCTGTTGGGCTTCCTCAACAGAGGAGATGGCATCGTCGATGGTATCGATGGCGTCGGTCATACGGGTGCCGTTGTCCGACGATTGGGGGCTTTCAGGCTTGTTGTCGTAGGCGACCTATCCTTCGTCCCGGATATCGTTCAAGGTGGCGATGATTTCGTCCAAAGAATCTTTCGCGTCTTCGAGTTGTTTCATCTGTTTCTGTTCATGGTTGATAGTATTTTATGTTTTTGGGAGTACTGCTGGCATTATCAAACTGGATTACTTTATTTACCAATGCCTTATTGTGTTAATTATAATTTTTTAAGTATCTCATTTAACACATTTATGCGAATATCGCTATCTTTGTATAAAGAGTTGCATAGAAGATAATTTTTGTATTTGTTTAATTGAATATTTATATATAAAGAGTTATGGAATTCCAAGATTGCTTGATATGTAAAAAAAGCAAAGCGTCAAAGACGAACTCGCATATTATTCCGAGTTTTATTGTCGCAAAAGTATGTAGCTACGATGGTAGTGGAAAGCGCGATAAAGAGGTCATGTTTACAATGATGCCTTTAGAAGAGAAATTGTACTTGGGAGCTATTCCTGATACCAAAATAGAGGAGCTTGTTGATACTCAAAAGCTATCAGATGAACGAATAGAACAAGAATTAAAAAACAATACAGCTTCAAAAGACTACATTTTTTGTCCGAAATGCGAGAACAACCTGTCTGCGTATTTGGAAACGCCCTATGCAGAGTATCTTCAAAAGGGAAAGATACCGAATGTACATTTAGCCTATTTCTTTTGGATGTCAATAGTTTGGAGGATGTCCATATCTAAACAATTTGAATTTTCATTACCTTCTGATATTGAACAAACTCTTGGGAATGCCCTAAATGAATATTTTAATGCTGTAATATCAGGACATAATACAGATATAATTGTTGATGAATGTAATTTTTCTTATAGAATGCTTCGTGCTCCATCATATCTTCCTAATGGAATGGCATATTTAGGAGGACGTTATTATGAACAATTCGGTATTCTTACATTAACATTGGGTGATACTATTCTTTGTGCCAAATTTGATAACCCGGATCTTCCAGAAGATTTTATATACCTCGGATTGGAAGATTATATTAAATCTGCCGAAATAAATAATGGGACGGCAGAAGAGCGTTATTTTGAGGTGGATAATGTAACATTTGAAAAAGCAATGCACCAAATGGCAATGGAAGCGGCCTCTATTAGATTACATCATGAAAAAATATTTGCTGATATAATTTGGCATAAAATAGGTCTGGAAGGGTCCATGCCTAATGAAATATTTATTTCTTTTATTCAAAGACTTTATATTGAGAATGTAAAACCGGGAGACAAAAAAACGCTAGAACGATATATTCAAATTTTCAATGAAACTTTAGGCTCATATGGCTTTATGCCTAAATAAATCCAAAGTTTATGTCATGGTTTGAAATAATTATCAATTGTATTACAACTCTCGGTGCATTGGCAACCGCAGGAACCTTTATTTATGTGATTAAAAGCCAGAGAGGAACACAAAAACAGATTGACAGTTTGTCCCAAATGGCAACAACCTTTACCCGCCAATATGAGATGGCAAGAATTCAAGCAGGCAATACCCTATATCCCAAAATTCAGATTACATTGAAACATGATATGATGTGGGGCATGAAAATATTGGTCAAAAACCTTTCCTATCCCATCGAAGTTTATCGTATCATCGTACATACAGACCAACATCATTCCGATATAACCATAAAGCCCAAAGACAATTACATCGCTATAAGACAAGGTGAAACGAAACCCGTATTACCTGGCGAAATGGTACGACATCCTTTGTATCTGTATTCTGCATCAATTCGGCTCTTTTTGGTCACTCCTTTCGATGAGGCGTATGAAATAAGGTATGCTGTCAGCAATGAAGAGGAATATTATCAATCGGAAGCTATTCCCATTCTGTTCCGTAAAGAAGACCACGAAAACGATACAGGATCTACTATCTCAGCCAAAGAATACTCTATTCATGGCGGCATACCCGGTACTGTAGATGACAACTTTCCGGAGATTTCTCGGGATTCTGAGTGTATTTAGTTCTTTCACAAGACAATCAGGGCGGACAATATCCCGATGCCGGGGCGAAACAGACGATGTCTCCGGTCTTGTTAGAGAATATGGTTACGCTTTCTCCGATTTGCTCGCGTGCGGCTTTCTTGGCGTCTCGCAGGCGGACAAAGGAGAGCCGGTTTCCGCACCACTTGTCGCAGAACCGATAGTCGTGGTTGTGAGTTTTGAGACGGTGATATGAGGGGCAGTGCCCGTTCGGGGAGCAAACAGATTTTCAGCTGCTTGCCGAAGAAAATCCGGCCAGTCGTGGTACGGCATTTTCGACCGCCAGAAATAGTCTTTGTATATCAAAAGCTGGATGCTGGCCTCTGTTCCGGTGCGGTAGCCTAACAGGTCTGCATAGGTAGCTTGGGGGCGGTCGGATAAGGTGGAGAAACAGACACCGCCTTGACGTCCGCTCGGTTCGAATTTGCCCCATACGGAGTTCACTTACCTGACTACGATTTTCGGAACGCCGGCTTCGTTTGCTCCGTCGTGTAACAATACTGAAGCGGAGTTGCGGAATCTTTTCGCTATGGATTTCGATATGAACATTATGCTGTATTCAGAATGGTAGTAATAGGACGGTGTTGCAGACAATCCTTTCGTCTTCCCAACGCCGCATTTCCATAGCCGATTTCAAATTCGTGTAACATCCCATAAAACGGGAATATGTGCTGCTGTAATATTGATTTATTGTCGCTGGATTCCTCGATGTAACCTTCAAGATTAGTGTAAAGAGTAGTTGCATACGATCGTATAAAAGAAGTTATGCAGAATAGTGTAAATATCCTCATGGGTTATTCCCATTTCACCTATGGAATTTTCACATCTGGGCTCAACATCTAACTGCTTACATAAGGTTTGAACCCATATCCGAGATCAATCATAACCTCGTCATTCTTGCATTTTAAGCAACATAATTCGTAATGGATAATAAAAACAATTCCGCATCTATTCCCTTTACCATATGAACTTCTTCGGAAATATTGTCCGGGCGATTTTTTTAGCAGTTTGATGGAGAGGTTATTGATCATTCGGAATATAATTTCCAGAATTGAACTTTTATGATATTAGGATAGCAATCTTTACCAACCTTTACTGCAATAAGTGCAAAATGTAGCATAGATATAGTTTTTACTCATTAATCAAATATACATAAAAGAGTTAAGTCTTCCAAAAATCCTTTCTCTTTAAATCATGAGTGATTGAAAGGAAAAAAAGAAGTTCTTCTACTCCTCGGTTGCCTTCGGGAAAGATAAGCCCGGGACGGTCGGCTGCGCCTCCCTCTCCGGCTCCGGGGGCGGAAAAATCATCCTCGCCAAGGCTTCGGTATTTTTCCGCCCCTGCACCTTCGCCGCGGGCTTATGAATCTTCCCGAGGCAACCGATCCGTTCGGGATATAAAGCCTCATAACATATTATTCATTGGCTTGCAAGATAATACGATAAAGATCGTGCAGGCTGCAAACACGTGAGACACACGATAAAAACTGTTAGATGTTATGCAGACTACGAAAATGAACACGCAACCGAAGAAGAACGGCAAGAGCGCAAACCGCAAGACGGCTGTTCCCGACATCGCCGGACAGGAAGCACGGGATGCGGCACGTGCCGAGATTCCCGAAGAAGCGCCTATCGAATCGCAAAAAACGGCTGATGAGGAATGTCCGTTCATAGACCAGCCGGAAGTTCATGCCGAGACGAATGTCCGGCTGCTGGACCTGAACAAGATCGTCAATTCGACCTACAATCCCCGCAAGAACTTCCGTGAGGATACACTGCTGGAACTTGCCGAGAGCATTAAACAGTCGGGCGTTCTGCAACCTATCTGCGTGCGGCCCAAGGACGAGGGTTTCGAGATCGTCTACGGCGAGCGCCGTTACTGGGCCGCCGCTATGGCGGGCCTGCAATTCATCCCGGCCCTTATCAGGGAGCTGTCGGACGCCGAGGCCGAGGATGCCGCCATCACGGAGAACCTGCAGCGCGAGGACGTGCGTCCGCGCGAGGAAGCCGCTGCCTACAAGCGGGCCTTGCAGTCGGGGCGGCATACGATCGAGAGCCTCGTGGGCAAGTTCGGCAAGTCGGAGGCCTATATCCGCTCGCGTCTGAAACTCTGCGAACTGATCGACGCCTTGGCAGGGATGCTCGACAAGGATGAGATTTCGGTGGGCGTCGCTACGGAGATCGCCAAATATCCCGCCGACATCCAGCAGGAGGTCTACGACGATCATTTCGCTGAAGGATGTTACAGCTCATGGAAGACGGCGCGGATTAAGGACATCGCCCGGCGGCTCTACGAGCGTTACATGACCAAGCTGGAAAGCTACAACTTCGACAAGACGGAGTGCCTTTCCTGCCAGCACAACACAGCCAATCAGGTGTTGTTCAAGGATGAATGTACGGGCGGCTGCGCGGGCTGCCAGAACCGCGAGTGTATGATCCGCAAGAATGACGAGTTTCTGGTGCAGAAAGCCGTGAAACTCCTCAAGGACGATCCGCGTACGACGCTGGCTACGGACAGCGAAACACCCGCTGCGGTGCTGGAAGCACTCGAACAAGAGGGCTACCACGTTGAAGAGCTGGAATACCATATCGGTTACTACGACGAGGCCCCGCAGATGCCCGACGCCCCGCAGGCCGAGGAGTTCGAGTCGGAAGAGGATTTCACTGCGGCCAAAGAGGAATACGGGGCCGAAATGGCGGTGTTTGCCGAACAGACGCAGCAGTTGGAATTCGACATCTCGGAAGGGCGTGTGCGTAAATACGCCATCATCGGCAACCTCGATATTGAAATCCGCTACGAAGAAATCGAGGATGAGGAGCGGGAAGTGACGGTAAACGAGGGGCAGGACGATGAGCATAAGGTCTTCGTCACCGTCGTCCCGCCTTCTCCGCTGGAAGGGCTGATGCAGCAGGATCGCCGCAACCGGGAAATCTGCTACGAGCATATCACGACCGATATGAAGCGGGTCTTCCTCGATGTAAAGGTTGCAAACAAGCCTTTGCAGAAAGAGGAGCAGCAGATGTTCTACTATGCCGTGATGCAGCGCGTAATGAGCGACTCGAAACTCCGTCAGTGCGGTTTCCGGCCCAAGGAGGGCTCTTACCTGACCGACCGGGAGCAGTTCGCCGCGGCGGGACGTATCACGGCCAAGCAGCAGGCGGCGCTGGTTCGCGCGTATCTGGTGGACTACTTCCGCTCGGCGGCTCCGGATTTCCGTTGTACGGACAAAACGCTCCTGACGGGAATGATGTGCCGCTTCGCGGATATGAATTTCACGGAGCAGAGTCAGAAGGTGCAGCAGGAGTATCTGAAAGTCTACGATCGTCGCAAAGCCCGTCTTCAAGAGCAGATCGACGCCTTGCAGGCGAAAGCCGAAGCCGAGGAGATGGCGGTCTCGATGCAGGAGGCTCCGGACGTCGAGTCCGAGGAGCTTCCCGACCTGCTGCCGGACGAGACGCCCGATGCAGAGCCAAAGCCGGAACCGCTGGTCATTCCGATGGACCCGGATATCGAACCCGACACCCGGATGCCGGAGGTGATGAAAACGGCGGCATAGTAACAACACGAGCTAAATGTCCAACCGACGGAGCAGGTCATGCCTGCTCCGTCTTTGCATTACTATAACAATGAATAAAAACCTAATTGAAAAGATCGCTCCGCAGCTGACGGAGCTGATGATAAAGAAAATGGAAACGCTCACCGAAGAATGGCGCAAGCCGTGGATCGCCGACCTCGCGCACGGTCTTCCGCGCAACCTGCGCGGCACGCCCTACCGGGGCGGGAATACCCTGATGCTGCTGTTCCTCACGGAGATCGCAGACTACCGCACGCCGCTCTTTATGACCTTCAAGCAGGCCAAAGAGGAGGGCCTGAACATCCTCAAAGGCTCCGGTTCGTTTCCGGTCTTCTTCTGGAAACTGTATATCCGCCATAAGGAGACCCGCAAAAAGATCGAACTGGCGGAATACTACCGCCTGTCGCAGGAGCAGCGGCGGCAATACGACGCGCTGCCTGTGATGCGTTATTATCCGGTCTTCAACATCGACCAGACGGATATGCCGGAGCGACAGCCGGAGCGTTACGCCGCGCTTACGACACCGACCGGGCCGAAAGACTATTCGGACGGTCTGACGTGCGAATCCCTCGACCGGATGCTGACGGAGCAGTCGTGGCTCTGTCCCATCCTGCTCAAATCCGGTAACAGGGCTTCCTATTTGCCGACGCTCGACCGGATCGTCTGCCCTGAAAAGCGGCAGTTTCCGGAGGGTGCGGCATTCTATACGACCCTTCTCCACGAAGTCACGCATAGTACGGGACATCCGGAGCGTCTGAACCGTTCTTTTGGCGCTTGCTACGGAGATGCCGGTTATATCCGGGAGGAACTAGTTGCCGAACTTACGGCGGCCCTGTGCGGCGCGATGCTGGGCTTCGCCACGACGCCCCGCGAGGAGAGCGCCGCCTATATCAAGGACTGGCTGGCGGAGTTCCATAAAGAGCCGACCTACCTGTTTGACATCCTCACGGACGTGAACCGGGCGGCACGCATGATCTCCGAGCGCATGGCTGGCGAGGAAGAATCAGACTCTTCGGAAGCGATTCCGGCCGAAGCTGCCTAAAACATGTAAAACAGATCGTTTAACCTGTGCCGCGGCCATTCGGCCGCGGCGCTTTCATTATCAGTAATATGCAACAAGATAAAACCGAAGATCGGTACAGCCGCGAAACGCTGCTGCCGATGAATACGCTTTACGACCATGAACACCACCTAACGCAAGAGGACGTGGACATGGCCAATAAGCTGGTGCGTCACATCGAACGTACCCGCAACCCGCTTGTCCCGCAGGTCGGCGACCGGGTGCGCTATACCACGCGCTACGGTGACTTCTACGGCAACGCCTTGATCGAAGCCGTCCGTGAAGGCGGAACGCTTTCGATCTGCCTGTGTCCGTACGTTCCCTTCGTGTGGAGGATAGCCGGCGGCATCGGCTGCGCGGTGAGCGGAGGGCCTTTTACGGCCGTAACGTCGCGGGCACTGCATCCGCGCGGAAGCGTGCAGGGGGATTTCTGCGATTGGGGACATTGCGGCGCCTGCGGTAACGGTGCTGTCCGATTCTGCGCTGAGGTGCCGCTGTGGGAATACCGGGAACCGGAGCCGCTTTACGGCGATTTCTCCACCGAGAAGTGGCGTAAGGTCAGCCTTCATAAGGAGCCGGAACGTCGGGACGGTGACCTTTACCGGGGCGAGTGCATCTCGTTCGGCTCGGAGGAGGAGTTCCGGCAGTTTCTCTCCGATTACGAAGGAACGGTATTCGCGGCTCTCGACCCGAAATCGGTCATCATTTGGTGCTATCGGGATGAGCAGACCGCCGTATCGCAAGAGAAATGGGATGCGCTCGATGCTCCCGTTTCCGAGCGGCGCATCTACAACACGCCCCAACCCGTGAAACTCGTCAAGGACCACGGGCGGCATACCACGGTCTGCTATTTCGTCAGACCGGAAGACGACATCAGGCAACCGCAGGACATGACACTCGAAGAGTTAATCTACGAAGAGTCATGCCCTACAAACAAAGTTACAGCGTAGAATAATCCCGTCATCCGTATACCACTCGATTTGGATGATGTGGACACGCAGACTTGCCGAATCATCGACCTCTGTGAGCGAGCCAGTGTTCAGGTCCCTGTGCATCCGAGGCTGCGCGATACAATGTATTAATATAATATCCATTTACCATGCACGAAGCAGAACAATATTTACGCAATCCAGAAACCCCGAACTCCCTGTACATCCAGTATCAAGGTCGACGCCGACGCCTGTTTTACAACCGCGATCAAAACATTTGCGGCATCATCGGTATCGGTAGACGAAGGTATGGCTTCGGGTTCGGCGACTGGGACGGCATCGAAAAGATTTTCAAACCGGCTCCGGACAAAGACCCTGAGGAAATCAATCGCCGTCTGATCCGCAAATTCCAACGGGAAGCGGCCAAAGCGGGATTCACAAGCCCATTCATCCGCAATATCCAGAATGCCGATTATAGAAAAAGTCTCTATAAAAACGGGATCACGACCGGCACCTGCATCGACGGGCAGATCATTACGCTCGATGCCGTGCGCAAATGGTGCGGCGAAACGACTTACCGGTCTTTCTGCGAGGCCGTCAAAAACCGCACGCCGTTCCACTCGGGTCGGTTTGATTTCCGCGGCTACGACGGTTCGCTATGGGTGGAGCCCTGCGATAAGGATGATGGCTACCACTGGGTTGGAGACCTGGCCGCAGGATTCTCCAAAGAGTACCGCGGATGCGGTAACGGTTATTACTACCTACTTATCAACGAACAGACCTTCATTGGCTGCGATATAGACTAACGAAAATCCGGACTATTATGAAAATCATGTGTCAGGAACATTACGACAAGGTAGTTCAGTACGCCGAAAGCATCGGCGACAAGACACTCTTTGAGTGTCTGCAACGACTCGAACGGCGGGAGCAAAATCCCCATCATCCGTGCGAGATCGAACTTTACAAAGACTTTGCACCGCATTCATTCCTTTTCAAGGAACGCTATCCCGACGGGCGTTTGGGCGTTGTCGGCGGATTGGTTTATCATGGCCGTCCGGACCGCTCGTGCTGTTTCATCGACGAGCCGTTTCACGGTTGGATGACCCATACCTGACAGGGCGCCATATTCTGCGGTAAGAGTCAAGATCAAGATTACATATGTCTGAATTTTCGAGTCTTCTACAAAGCCGAAGATACGAAAATTCAAGCATATGATCGAGTTGTCGTATACGGCTGTATTCTATTTTTGCTGATTTTGCAGATATGCATCATACATATCGAGTATCCATGCATCGTTCTCCTTGGCCTCTTTTTTATGCTCTTTCCCTTCGGGCCCTTTGAACCATTTTTTGCAGAAGTCTTTCAGGCCCGGATACTTTTTGTCCATCAGCACGGAGCTGACTAACATATACGGATAGACGATCTTGTCGGGATCATTATGGAAACGGATGCCGTACATGGTTTTCAACACCCGTCGGTCGGTGTTGCCGATCCGCTCGGTAGTCCATATCTTCCACCAGTAAGCCGTGGCGTTTTGGCCGGCCTTGTTCAGGCAAACCATGCGGTGAAAAGAGCGGTTGCGGTCTGAAAGGCCGGGAGAGGCGATATCGCGAGCTTCCCAACGGATACCGTCGGGATTGGCTTCGGTCTTTTCAACGTATTCGACGCTCTCCACATCATCGGCAGTATATTTGACCGGCTCCTTATCGTCGGGAGTTTTGGCAAGTTTGAACGAGTAGTTCTCCTTTTTCAGTACGGACGATTCGGCGTGCCATCCCCTGTGCAGATAACCGTCGATCTTCTCTCCTGATTTAAGGGTTACCACTACGCGGCGGAATTCCTGATCCTGAGGTTTCTTGGCTTCCGCCCGATCCGTCGTGCCTAACATGATGAACATGGTGGCAGCGAAAAGTAAAAACTGTTTCATGTGCTTTGATATTAGGGTTAATTTCTGGTCGGATCGTAGTCATGCAGCATAAGGATCGTTTTATCCCGATAGGCATTGGATTGGCGTATACGCTCGGCCAGCGTGGGATCATCGTCTATGTAACGAGCGATACGCTCACGGAATACGTCTTTCGACCGGCGGTAAGCGCTGCCGACGCATTGAAATTCACTGCTACCGTGTTTTTGCAGAAAGTAGGCCGCGCGCGACCGGCTGAACCATCTGCGTCGTTGCCAGACCTGTATACCGCCGTTGGTGTTGATGCCGTAACCTTTTTTCGAATATATGCAGGCTTTTATATATGGTGTCTCAACGTAAACCCACATCCATCCGGGTTTTGCCCCGAAGATGAATTTACGTGTGTGTTCCGGGCTTTTGGTGTGCCAACAGATCACCGAATCTATATCTCCGGCCGGTAATACCTCTTTGGTTTTAGTTTTTTGAAAAGCATCTCGGAATATTTTCAATCTGCCGGATTTTTTTGGCATTTTCAACCTGTCGTTGCCCGTACATTCGATGACCGAGCCGTTTTTCATGTAAATGCGTCCTTCGAGGAGGGATGCTGCCTGTAAGGTTGCTGGCGCGGTAAATAGAAACAGTGCCAGTAAAAAACGTTTCATAGGTACTTATGACATTGGAATTGATCGGGATGCAATATAATAATTTTTTTCGTATATCAGTACAACGCGGCATGCGGTTATTGGGGCGGAATGTATATTCGTAAGGTAATAACATTTAGGAATGCTGGTACTGGCTGCCGATACAACATAGGCACGATATTTTCGTTCGATTACGAACGAACTCCGCAGGGAGTACCGAGGAAACGACGCAATTTCACACTACACAGCCGGCAGGAACCGGCAGAGCCCCGCTTAACTATTTGTCGAAACGACGACACGATGCCCGACGGCATTGCGTGCCGACACCCCGTATGCCCCTGCGCCTAATTATGCACGATGAATATTCATTTCGATATATACGGTCTTATAACGACGACTGTCAAATCGCTGCCCTACGTCAGCGAGGGCATTCCGGCGGGATTCCCGTCGCCGGCCGCGGACTATATCGGCGACCGCATCGACCTGAACGAAGTCCTCATACTGAGTCCGGGTGCGACATACTATGCCCGCGTTCGGGATTACTATCTGGTCGAGGAGGAGCTGGAGCAGGGCGACGGCATCCTTTTCGACACGCGGCTCGCACCGCGCACCTGGGACCTGGCGTTTTGCGAGGTCTGCGGCGAACGGGTGCTGAAATATATCCGCAAACGGGGGCGCGAGCTATGGCTTCTCGGCGGCGGTACGGACGACACGCTTCCTGTTGACAGCGAAACCGAAGCGCGGGTGCTGGGCGTCGTTACGGTCGTCATCAAAATCCGGCGGTTCAAGCGACGGCGCACACGCCTTATCGACCGCCTGCCGCAGAAGGAACAACCCGCGCTGTTCGAGCGGCGGGCGATCCGAGCCTCGTATTTTCCGGAGAGCGACGTTCCCGTCGAGGGGTTCGTCGACCTGAACGAAGAGCTGATTCCCAACCCGGTCAGCACCTTCTTCGGGAAGGTGCGGGGCATCTCTCTGATCGACGACGACATCGAGGACAGCGACTCGGTGATCGTGGACCGGATGCTCGAACCCCGGTGGGGCGATCTTGCCGTATGCGTCACCTCCGAAGGCTTCACCATGAAATACGTCGAGGTGCACGACGACGGGGAGATCTGGCTGATGCCCGGCAACAGGGACTATGCTCCGATTCGGATTACCGGCGAGAACGAACGGTTGATATGGGGCATCGTCACTCACTCCATCCGGCAGCTGAGAACGAAGAAGGGAGGTGTGGGATGAGCCGGAAACTGTTGCCCCTGAATCCCCGCCAGATGGTCGGCCTTGCCGACGGGAATTCATTTTACTGCTCCTGCGAGGAGTCCATGCAGCCGTGGCTGCACGGAAAGCCCATTATCGTGGCCTCGAACAACGACGGCTGTGCGATAGCGATGAACAGATTAGCAAAGAAATACGTCAAAATGGGCGACGCGCTGTTCCAGATAGCAGACACCATTCGGGAACACGGCATCGTTACGTTCTCCTCGAACTATGAGCTCTACGGTGACATGAGCAACCGCATGCACAGCATTTGGGCCTCCTTCGTCCCCAACCTCGAAATGTACAGCATCGACGAAGCCTTCCTCGACTTCACGGGAATGGAGGGCTTCGATTTCGAGAAGCTGGGGCGCGAGATCATCCGTACCACCCGGCGCGGAATCGGCATCCCGATCTGTCTGGGCATTGCCCCGACGAAAGTACTGGCCAAGGCCGCCAACAAGCTCGCCAAGACGGACGATGCCCGGCAGGGGCTCTATATTATCGACACGGAAGAAAAGCGCGTGGAGGCATTGAAAAAACTACCGATAGGCGATGTGTGGGGCATCGGGCGGCGTTATGAGAAGCGCCTGACGGCGATGGGCGTCCGCACGGCCTACGATTTCTCCGTTCTGCCGCGCGAGTGGGTGCGCAGGAACATGACCGTCGTCGGCGACCGCCTCTGGCGCGAGATGAACGGGACGCCCTGCATCAGTCTGGAACTGGCGCCGCCCGACAAGCAGGAGATATGCACGTCGCGGGCATTCGGGAAAATGACCTCCGACTTCAACGAGGTGAAGGCCGCCGTGGTCCGTTACCTCAGCTCCTCGGCCCGCAAGCTCCGCGACCAGCATTCCTATGCCCGGCGCATCTACGTCGGCATCGAAACCAATCCCTTCAACGAGTACCAGCGTCAGACCTTCCGGGGGCTGCAAATCGAATTCCCTGTGCCGACGGACAATACGTTCGAGATGGTGCCTTATGCCATGACGCTGCTGCGGGCGATCTGGCCGGCCTACGCCCCCGGCGAACGTCCGTTCCTGTTCAAACGCGCTACTGTCACGTTGTCGGACCTTATTCCCGCCGAAGCGCTTCAGCTCAACATGTTTCATCATCGGCCCGATATCGGGCAGCTGCGGCGTTTGCAGGCCGCGGTGGACGAGGTCAACGGACCGCTGAACCTCGACAGCCGCCTCGTGGTGCTGGGTGCGGAATTGACCGGGCAGAATAACACCCGGCTGCGTCGCGAGATGCTTTCGAAATGTCCAACGACCAACTGGAGCGACCGGATCGACATCGCCTTATAGCTTATGTTGTCCGGAACCGAGCAGGGTCGTTGTCCGCTCTTCCTCCGATTCGTCGTATCGTTTCTTACGGAAATATACCTGCCGGAAGATCGGACTTTGGTTGTCCCGTTGCAGCTTGAACCGGTGAGACGAATATTTCAGGTCGAGGCGGATGATGGCCCGGTAGAGCTGGCCGGGCGTGGCGTCGCAGCGTTCCTTGATCGCTTTGTACTGCACCTCCCGAATCGGACCTGCGGCGAGGGCGGTTTTCAATTCCCGTTCCAGCCGGCGGTTGATCTTTCCTTTCAGCAGATGCTCCGGGGTGTGCCGCCCGTCCGTGAGGAGGAATCCGAAGCCGCGGCGGCAGCAAAAATCCATGATGCCCTCGGCCTTGGCCTGCACCCGGTGGTCGAGCATGTCGGCGAGGGGCTTGACCTCGGCGATTACGAAATGCCGCGATCGGAGATAAACGGCGAAATCCGGATAGGTTCGGGCCTTCAGCTTGCCCCGCCAGTAAGGAATATCGACGGGCTGCTCCCAATAGAAAAGCACCTCTTCGCTGCCTTCCAGATACTTTATGAAATCCAGTTCCAATCCCGATTCGTACTGAATCTCCCGTCCGCATTTTTCGGAGTGGAAAATACCGCTTCGGTACCGCGGCTTGTGCGACACCTGCCTGCGGGGTTGCAGTATCCCGAAGTAGTCGATGTCGAACCGGTTCCGGTTTTCGAACCAGAGGACTTTGCTGAAAAGAGACGTTTTTCTCACATACGGAAAACGGAAAACCGGAGGCTCGTAGTACGTAGCCCGTCCCCTTCGAGGCGGAATGAAGGCATGGAGTTTGTCTCCAGTATTGAAAAACAAGAACATGTGCTTTTTCACCTCTTTATCGGCAAATGCCGCAGCTGTCGCCAAAAGGTACGGCAAACAACTGGATATCGTCGAAGCCGCGCGTCAGATTCTCGCCGAGCAGGAACAGGAGCAGCGGGCGAAGCAGGAAGCCGATCCGAAATACAAGATCAGCGTGTACGACATTCGGCTGGCCGAGGAAATCTACGTCATTCCCGCCTATGCCGAGCCGCACTGCGTCATCGTTTCGGGCTCGGAGGAGCTTCAGGTCATGCAGTGGGGGCTCGTTCCGCGTACGGCGAAGCCCGAAGATGTTCAACGTTACGACCGGGAGAATCTGTTCAAAAACGCACGTGCCGAAACGCTTTTCGAGAAATGGCCGTGGCGGATGCTGTGGCCGCATAACCGGTGCATTATCCCCGTAACCGGATTCTTCGAGCCGCACCGGCTGCCGGACGGAAAGGCGCAGTATTACTTCACGACCTTGAAGGAGCGGGAGATTTTCTCCATCGCCGGGCTCTGGGATGAGTGGACGCATCCGCAGACCGGAGAAAAAATGCTGTCGTTCGTGCTGATTACGACCGAAGCGAACGCCATGATGCGGAAGATTCACAACGGCGGCGGCAATCCGTTCCGGATGCCGAAAATCCTGACCCAGGAGCAGGAGAAACGCTGGCTCGACCCGGCCATCGCATCCGAGGAGGCCGTCGCGGCCCTGCTGACCGTATATCCCGAAAGGGAGATGACAGCATGGCCCGTGCGGCCGAAGTTCAACTACGGGGACCCTTACGACGAAGGCATTATAGAGCCGGTCGCGGAAATGGAGACGCTCAGTCTATGAGGGCAAAGCAGTGCAAGACTATGCAAAAGGAGAGGAGGCCGATAACAGCCTCCCCTCCGGCAATGAGTCGCGTCACTCTGTCAATATACGGATTCCGCCAGCGCTTCGACGAGCAGTTTGAGGAGCTGCTCGGCCGTCAGGGGGTGGAACGTTTTCCTGAATATGCGGTCCATCTTCGTCCGGAGCAGTTCGAAGAAACGGTTGGCTTCGTGAGGCGGCATTTTCTTGACCGTCATCACCATCAGCCACAGCGGAACTTCGATATAGGGCGGCTGGATAAAGAGTTCGAGCAGTTCGTCGGATTGGTGCCTGTAATCCAGAAAACTGTTCTCGCAGACTCCGTACAGCGGCAGAATGACCAGTTCGTAGGCGATGCGGTGCGTTCTGCGCATATCGCCCTCTTCATAAAACCATACGTCGATCTTTTTGGCGCCGACTATCCGGTACGGATTATAATTATCCCGGCTCATTTCAGGAAAGGCCCTTTATTTCTGAGCAAATGCTGTTGACCATGTAATCACGTAATTCGCTGCGGGTCGAGAGGCGGCAGAACCGGTATTGCTCAGGTAGACGCCGGCCTTTCGAGAAGTGCTTCTGGTCCGTCGAACACGATTCCAGACAGATTGAACCCCTGTCGTGTCTGTCGTAAAGACCCCATAAGGATTCCGTATCCGGACATCGGGGATCGTCGGTATGGAAAAGATATACCTCCCCGACTTTGAAATTACAATGTTTCACCATCATTCGTATGGGCTGTTTTATAGTTTGCGTGGCAAAGATGGATGAAACGTGAAGTCCCTGCAAGCATATGTGGAACCATTCCAATTTTTTATTTTAAGCAGGTTGCATCCACCGTTTTCGGAAACTATTTCTCGGACAGTCCGTTTAGCTAAAAAAAAGGATGTTGGGCCGTTTTGGACTTTATTTTGCATATTCCCGTCTGTCCGGTACCCTCCGGACGGATGAATTATGCCGCGAAAACTGACATTCATACTCCGACGCAGGAAATACGAGGTTACGCCCGTGAAAATCGACCGCCGCAAGCTCTACGGCTGGACCGAGATCGACGCCACGGATGATGCGGGATCGCCGTGCGAGGTGGTCAGCGCCGACGAAACGGGACAGCTCATCATCCTCCGCGGCGGCACGGCCGTCGGTCTGCTCACACCCGCCGGGGAGTGGGTCGAGCGCAGCGAATTGAAAACCGTCGATGCCGCGGGGAAGCCGGCTGAAACGCTGCCGTCGAGTTTCGACACGGAGATAACGCTCCGGAAAAAGGTGTCGGTCGAAAATTATCTGAACCACGCCGTCACGGACTTCTATGCGCTGTCCGACGCTCCGGAGGAGCTGGTGCAGGCCGTCGGTCAGGACATCTACGCCTTCTCCTACTGCTATACCGCGGGCTGCGAGGGTTTTCCGGCCTTCGTTCTTGCGTCGGACGGCGGGCTGTTCCTGCTGATCGGACAACGGCTCCGGTTCGAAATGATCGGTTACGACGAGCCCGGATTCATCGACGAAGACCCCGACGGGGAGGAGGCCGAAAACGAGGAGATGGATTTCGCCATGTTTTGAGATGATACGCGCGATACACATATCCGACGACCGCAGGCGGGATGCGCAGGTAGCCTTCGACGCGCAGCCTGTTGCGTCCGCCCTGCGCCGCGTGCTGCCCTCGGGCGAAGAGCCCGTCGGCGTGCGGCTGGTCAAGGCCACCGCCGCGATGAACCGCCGTCTGGCGGAATACGGCGACCTGCAGGAGCTCGCGCGGGAGATCGAAGAAGGCGATCCGGACGTGGATATGGAGGTGACGGGCCGTAAACTGCGCCGCACGCGCCGGATTTTCGTGGACCGAAACTACGAGATCGTCTACCACGTCAACCTGTTTCGGGTCGTGAGGAACCCCGACGGTACGGAGCGCGAGCGTCGCGCGCTGACAAAAGTGCCCGGCAACGTGAACGAACGGATTCCGCTGCGCTGGACGGGGCGGCTGTTCGACCGCGACGAGGCCCTGCGGCGGTTCGTGTTTACGCGCAGCTACCAGCTGCGGCACGTAAACGGCGCGACGTTCGATTTCCTTTACCATATGGCGAAGGAGCTCGCCGAAGCCGATTCGATGGTGATGCTCGGGGCCGGGAAGCGCGGCACCGATCCGATTCTGCTGAGCCGCGGCGGCCAGCCCTACCGCGGACTGCTCGAAGGACGCATCGACGGCGAACGTTACTGCCTGATCCTGCACCTGACGGACATCGAGATGAAGGGACTCTTAGAAGATGATACTACAAATAAAAAATAGATTGCGATATGGAAAAACGGAATATGCAACACCCTGCCGATAAATATCATAACGGGGAGTTCCCGATGCAGAAGCAGGATGCACCGGGCCTTCAATCCCGGATGGACCCCGTCCCCGACTGCGGTGAGTCGAGTTACACGGGGCATGAGCGGCTGAAAGGCCGCAGAGCGCTCATCACGGGCGGCGATTCGGGCATCGGCCGGGCCGTCGCCGTCGCTTTCGCACGCGAAGGCGCCGAGGTGGCGATCAACTACCTCGACGAAGAGCAGCCGGACGCCGATTCGCTCGCAGGCCTTCTGAAAGCGGAAGGCTTGGAACTGACGATGCTTCCGGGCGATCTGCGGGATGTCGAAACGTGCCGACGAATCGTCAAGGAAGCATATAAACGGCTGGGCGGACTGGACATTCTCGTGCTCAATGCGGGCGTGCAGCAGGCGGCGGCCGACATCGCCGAGATCACCCCGGAACGGGTGCGCCGCACGTTCGAAGTGAACGTCTATGCACCGCTCTTCATGGCGCAGGCCGCCGTGCCGCTCCTGCCTCCGGGCGCGTCGGTCATCATCACCGCCTCGGCCGAATATTACACGCCCAACAAGCTGCTGCTGGATTACGCGGCGTCGAAGTCGGCCGTGACGGCTTTCGGCGTGGCGTTGTCTAAGTATCTGCTCGACAAGGGCGTCCGCGTGAACAGCGTGTGTCCGGGGCCGACATGGACGCCGCTCGAAGTTTCGGGCGGCAATCCCGACGAGGACATTCCCCGGCACGGTGCGGATACGCCGCTCGAACGCGCCGCACAACCCGCCGAGATGGCCGGCATCTACGTGTTCCTCGCATCGTCCGAGGCAAGCTATATCACGGGCGAGATATACGGCATCACGGGCGGGCTGAGCGGGAAATAGCCCGATAATCAGGTAACAACAATATAAGTGAAATCATGAAAAAACAAGACTTGCAGAATCCGGTGGACGCCTATTTCACCGGGGAATTTCCGAAACAGCGGCAGCCCGCACCGGGCGTCGAACAGCATATGACGCCCCGTCCCGATACGGGCGAGGAGAGCTACCGCGGTCTGGGTGACCTCTTTCTCGCTGGGAACCTAAACAGATTATCAATAACCTAATAACTTTTAGCATCATAATACCGGGCAGTGGCGCACCGGTGGTGCGCTCGGCTCTCTTGAATACAGGTAGCGGCTCTGGTGAGTGGGGCGGAGGCAATGCCGTGGTGGGGCCGGGCGATCGCTCCGACTCCAGACACCGTTCAATCCCTCAATTGTTCTACTCAGCAGGGGCGGAAACATGGAACCCGACGTGTCGCTGCTCGAACCGGGTACTCAATCGTTTACTCTCTCGGCCGGGTACTGCCCAGGCCGGACGACTCGGCTCGCAGAGCACGCTTGCAACAGCCAGCGCGATCGACAATCGAGAAATCATCGAACGCACAGGGGCGCATCGTCGCTGACGACCGTTCCGAGCGACTTTCTGTTCGACGGGACCGGACGAGAGTGCCGCACAGCAATCCTCGCTAGAAACCGGGGGGCTCGGTAGGACGGGGGTAATGTCCGCGAGAAATGTGGAGACCGTCATCCGGCAAGTGTCGGAGGACTGGGACTTGTCGCCAAATCCCAGAACTGGGCCGATTCATGATCTGGTAGCTCAACCAGTCGGGCACGCAGACCGCACCTTCCATCAGAAATTTCGCGAGGAAGCTTATGGGGTTCCTGCGATCGGCGTGGCTTCTCGAATAAACCCAACCAACAGAACGCTGGACCGCAGCAGTCGAGCGAGCTTCTTAACGGACCGTATACCACACCGTCTATCGGACTGAAAGTGGTGCGACGGATGTGCGCAAGGGGAAGTGGTACCTCCCTGCCGGTCTATCCTTCTCATTGAAACGACTGTAATAGTTTTGAAAGCCGGAGTGGACGATGCTCGATCCTTATTTCTGTAATCAATTTACAATTCAATCTCCCCCCTTCCATCCATTTCGAGGCTCTGATCTCGGAGTCCTCAATTGTCCATCAGCTAACCTGCTGGACTGTACGCCTGCGATCAAAACCTGACAGCTATTTTCGGATTGACGTACCGCCGTGTTGCACTAAAGCGGCTCGCCAGAACACGTCCTACGCCCCGAAAGCGCATCCGCCTAATAGATGTCCAGAACGCGCGTTTCGCGCCCGGCGCCCATCTCGTAGTTACTAATCGGGACAAAGATTATTACGCAAAATTTTTTCCTACGCTTCCCTATGTAGTTTATTTCGGTATGCGGACAGTTTCCCCGAAAAGCATTTCCACCGAATTCGGAAAGAGCAGCCGCTCGGACGCGTCCGGACAGCGCTCGTACAAGATGGTGCAGCTTGCCAGATCTAACTGTCTTGCCTATGCGTTACCGAACGTCAGTCTGACTTCCTTAGGGAGTCTTTATCACCCCATCCCGCCGTGTGGCCACGACCATTTTTCGTTTTATTGTTGATCGGGGCAAATCAGAGCAGTCTGAAAATCTCACGCAGGACGATGATCTCTGTCGTAGTTGATATAAAGACTGCTGAACGTGCGACGGCACAAGGAGGGGCTGTCGTAGCGCGAGCACGGTTCGATCCCTGCAAACCGCAGCGGCAGCATGAACGTGCCGCGTTAGCAAGAAAAGGAGGTTTCACTCAGAGGGCGGGTCCTGGCCGTTTGCGGGCGAGCGTCGACCAGCGGTCGGGCGAGGGATCGAGAACGCCCAGCACTGTGCCGGGCGACGGGGTCTATAACCTCTCCGTCGAACCTTCTTCGCGTATCTCAACGGTACGAGCGACAAGTAAACGAGACGGCGAACAGACTCACTATCAGCTCTCGATCGAATTCATATCCGTCCTGGCAGAATCCGCTTGAGGCACAGCAGGCGGGGTTCTCGACGATCAAGCCGCTCCGGGTGCGGAGGTCGCTCCAACCAGGTACCAGCGCGGGCGCGGCATCCACCCGTGGACATCGATACGAGCGAGAGACCGGCGCTCAGGACTAGATTTCCCTGACTCGCAGGGGCATTACCGAGATAGGAATGTTCGGAGACCGCTGGTATTATTACCCGGACCGAATGCGGAGACGCGAGCAGGCCGAGGCGGCCGGACTCGTAAAGATTCCCGGCTGTAGGTCGGTTCGCGTGAGAAATGCGATGCATAGCAGAAAACGAAAGACGACAATCCGGTGAATACTCCGATTGTATCATTGTTGGCTCGCCGAGTGAAGTACTAGCAATGTCGGAGGGCCTCGCGTGACTTTACCACCAACGATAAAATCTGAGATTGCCTGACAGCGGTCACGTGATTTCTAACTACTTGAGGTCAAGGCCATATTCCCGTTACGGGGACTATGAATCGGGCAACGAATTGCAAGGAGTGGAATCTTTCACGTGTTGACAACGACCCACCGGTTTACCTGCCAAGACAGCTTTGCCGGTAGACTGACTTTTCCATGTCGGAGACCGAAGGTTGGAGACGAAACGTATCGACCATCGTGATGTTCGCCGTGCGGACGCGGAAACCTTTCACCGATAAAGAAAAGCGGCCGAGCAAAGGCCGCAGGAGAAGGTGGAATAGTGACGTGTTTTCAAGCAGGAGTCGAATAATCCGGTGGTTGCCCGGAAGTGCGCGGTGAACCCAAAAAGAATACACTGTCCGAAAGGGTGGCGGACACTACAAAAAGCTGGGTCGTGCGGGAGGCTCCGAGGGGCTGGTATCGTCCGGAGCAGCCCTTCGTTTTCGTGAAAAGACGGAATTCGACAGCCGACAGGCAATCTTGCGGATCTCAGACCGTGGTGGTACCGGGATTTGTCGCACGAGAGCCATTGTGCGGAGCCGAGAAGGCGGGCAGGTGTGCGCTCGTCCTGCTAATGGCTCGCTGAGTGTCCGGGCGGGTCGGGGTCTGGTGTACCATGAAACATCCATACTGTATACGGGGTCGCGGCACGTTCAGGAGCCATGCACCGCATTGGATTGAGCCGTTGAGAGGTCGAAGCCGTCGGAAACTCGTTCGGGCGCGAACTCTTGTTGGCCGATCGGACAAAGCATAGCGCCCCCTTACAACATAGTCCCTGGATGGTAAATGGCTTAACATTGCTGCACCTCATCTGAACAAGTTCATCCGCCGAAAACCGACGCGAGCAACAAATATATTATGGTTTCCCAGTCTGCGACCGTATAGAGCGGCGAGCCTAACGGCCCGAAACTCCTTACAGGTACAGTGTGCGTATGTACAGAATCAACAGGAGAACGCGATCGCCGCTACCTGTTTTTCGTTAAACCGAAGCGGTCGCGCGGAAAGACTTCGGTATAATTTTCGAAAGCCGAGGGCGCCAGAAGATGAAGGCACCTGACTCGGTATCTGTTACCTAAGCCGGCAGCTACCGCAATATGCGAGCAACACCTGTGATTTCAGCGTTACGACGATGATCTCGACGAAGGCGCTGGCATTACTCCCGAAACAAGTGAACGCGTACCACGTGCGTTTTCTTGCGTCGGCACACAAGTCTTTCTACCGATGTTTATCCGGTATCCGCACGCGACAAGACGGTGCCGATCGATTTATAGCGCATCTGGGAAGTTCGCCTAACAAAGCACAGATGACTGGTACGAAACAAGGCGCTATCGCCGAGATTCCCCTAACGCCGCGAGGCTGCCAGCACTCATTACTATCCCGGATGGCGCCGTCTCTCTTATGGTCACTGCCCCGATTGAGAGCGGCAGCACTGGTTAACGCGTTCGTCTCACGCGTGCGCTCAGACACTGGGCAAGGCAGCGTTCACCTGATTGACTGACGGAAAAAACGGGTCCCTACCAGATTCTCGGCGTTACCGCCGTTGCTGGTAACCACCACGAGCAGAAGAAACGGGGGGGTGCATGGTAGGCAGAATGAAAAACAAACCCTTATTTCTTCTCGACTATAAATATATTCTCAGTCAGGGTCTGGTGTGGCAGCAAACGAACAAACGAACATACGAACAAGGAGCGACTGTTTCTTAAAACGAACAACGGCGCGAAGTTGCGATTGCGATCACTACTTTTATTCATAAACCCCGGCCTGCCTACGGTGCCTCATATCGCGGGTTTCAGCGGAGGACCTTCTCGAGCTGTCGGCCGGGCTTACTTCCAAGACCACCTAGTTGCCCAGCAGGCGGAGCGTGGGACGTTCGACATGGCAAACTCGTGCCCGACTTCACTTTCGCCCTCCTAGTAACGCACTAGATCTGGCGCACGACTCGTCTGTCGTATCACCTCAAACTTGTTTAAAAACAGGCTTAAGGAAACGATAACCACATAGTACATCGGCAGAAGGTACTGGTGCAAGACAAAGTTGTCCGTAAATTAGTGCCTTTCGTCGTACTATCGCTCGGCCTAGTTTCCGACCATGTGAGACAGCTACTGCCAACCGATTCCGCGCGGACGCACAGAGCCAAGCCCCAAAGTCAGAAAATCAGCTCATAAAGAGCTCAATGGGAATTATAGCCAGTTCGCACATTCGCAGATGACAACCCAAAATGCCGGGCCTTGCCTTGATTCTTAGCAGGGAAAACTATTGATCCATGGTGGAAATAATTTATAGAATTAGACAATCGGCCAATGTGTAAAGACTTCCGATTAATTGGTGCGACTTAAGGAACTGTCAATTGCCTTTGGTCACGTTCTGGTTGACACATGCACGATGTGTATGAGGCCTAGATTACATAATTCCCCTGAACGTCGGCAAGTATATATTATCGAACCATCTAAATATTGTCACCGTGGGCGGCCTCATCGAGGACAGTGTACGGGCAATGCTGTTCGATTACGGGCCGGAGCCCACCTCGAAAAAACGCTTAGCGGATGTCACGACATCATTCCAGTATCAGCCGTACCCGAACTGCTTTTCTCTCGACTCTCTCGTTTCGTCCCGGGCATGGTACGTAAGCATTGCTCTCTTATTGCATCACTTAATGACGGCTCGACAATAAGCGGCTCGGAGCATTGTGAAGCCTTCATCACCATCACGCCCGTCCCATGACAAAACCCTCCCGAAGGACGGTACAACCCCGTAGGCCACCCGCGCCTTCGTTAGATACCTACTGTAGCCGAAAGGCTATAGAGCGTGGTTCTGTCCTACTCGTGAGTCGCTGCAATCGCTGCATTTGCACCTCCACCGCAGTTCCCGTGAGAGAGAAAAGGTATTAACTGGGCGCCGCGAACTTAGTAATACTCACAGGGGTTGTGCGCAAAGAAAAGCAAGAATCATTGATTCCGTGACATCGATTGTTTTTTTTTTCGATGTTCCCGAAACCGCACTCCGGTTCGATGCGACTGGAGGCCTTACTGTCGCCAGTTCGAATTAGATCGAGTGCTTTATGCCTCCCTACCGCGCCTCTCGCTTTCTTGAGCTTTGGCTATACCCTTGCTTGATAATATACTTCTTATTTCGATTGCTTCTGTCCCGGGCACAAGGTACCATGATCGCGACCAGAAGCGTATACTATCATGGATGTAAGTTTCAGGGAATGCACAAGCCCGGACTATTTCGTGCTTACGCCCGCTCGCGGCTAATATAGCTACGTCTGCGGAGTGCGCGTTGCATTTGTCTTCGTTACCAATTGGCAGATACCATGACGGCTCGCGGTACGCGATGTACCTTTCGTGCAGGACCGCCATACGCCGCTGAAAAATTTCCCTCTACCACACCGATAGTGGCCGCGTCTTCTCGTCGGTTCCCAATTAATTCCCGGGACACCTGCGGGCGCCGCATGAACGATCCATAAGTCGACATATTACCTTCTCCGGTTGTATGACAATCCTTCCGTCGCTTGCGCAGCGGATCTTTCTGTTGATCGGCCGAATGCGCTGATAATGCCCGGATTCTGTCCACGAATCAAAACACATTACCGTACCTATCCGAGGCGATTTGTTTCCCTGAGTGATTGAATGATGGCCCGTGAAAGCGTTCTTCTCCGTCGGAACTCTTGTTGCTCGCCGCATTCCGACACAACCGTTCCGTGTATGCGAAAGTAGTACCGTCGACGATACGTTCCTCATATGTGGAACCCTATTTCGTCGACGATCTTACGGTTTCAATAAGAACGGGTTCGGCGCACGAACACAATCGCCGAGCCAGCGGTACATTCGGCGGTATATTCAAACCGTCTGCTGCCCCTCCGGACCCACGCCTTTCGCACCATTGACAGCATTGCTGATGGGATTTACCTTCAGTTTTGCCTGGACGCCTTGTGTGGGGCCGGCGTTGACAAGCGTGCTGTTGATGGCCGCTTCTGCCGGAACAAAGACGGCAGGCTTTCTGCTCATTGGAGTATATACGCTTGGCTTTGTGCTGCCATTTCTGGCAGTAGGCTTTTTCACTACTTCCCTGTTAGAGCTGTTTAAAAAGTACCGAAATGTTGTACAGTATACGGTTAAGGCCGGAGGTGTGTTGATGATCCTGATGGGCCTTTTGATGTTCACTGGTAAAATGAATGATTTGAGCAGATATTTGTCAGGAATCACTCCGGCTCCGGCAGGACAAGAGCAGACGGTAACGTCAGAAACTGAGACGTCAAATAAGACAGAAAGCGAGAGTGTAAAACAAGCAGCGGTTGAGGATACTAAAGGAGAAACAGGAACATCACAGGAAGGTACAAAGGATGCCGAAGGGAAGACGGAGGATTCCGGACATGATTCCGAAACTACGCTCCCGCCGGCCGTGGACTTTGAGCTTCGGGATCAATATGGGAATACACATACGCTGGAAGATTACAAGGGAAAAACCGTCTTTTTAAATTTCTGGGCAACCTGGTGTCCGCCCTGCCGGGCCGAAATGCCGGATATTCAGAAATTATATGAAACCTACAGCCGGGAAGGGGACGAGGCATTGATCGTTTTGGGCGTGGCCGCTCCGGAATTGGGACAGGAAAAGGATGAGGAAGGAATCAAGGCATTTCTTGAAGAAAACGGATATACCTATCCCGTTTTGATGGATTCTACCGGTGAGTTGTTCTACCATTATGGAATTCAGGCGTTTCCTACCACTTTTATGATTGATCGGGATGGCAACGTGTTCGGATATATTAGTGGTCAACTGACGATGGAGATGATGGAAAGCATCATCTCCCAGACCATGGAAGGAAAACGTAAGTAACCGTTTGGGGTTTATTTCGTTTTCTCTTTGAGATATTCATTGGCATCCTTAAAAAAGCTGGCGATAATTAAAAGCATAATTATTCCTACAGGAAAAGCGGCAATGATCGACACGGACTGCAAATTTGCCATGGATTTTTCGGAAAAAATCAGGGCGATAGGCAGTAAGATCAGGAAAATAGCCCAAAACAGTTTGATGCGCCGATCCGGATCCTGATCATACCGAAGCTCCCGGTAGGAATAAGAGGCAGCAACCAGGGTGATGGAATCAAATGAGGTGGAGTAAAAAGTGATCATGCAAAGCACGAGCAAAATCAATACCAGACCGGATAAAGGAAGCTGCTCTAAAATGGAAACAATGGCGGTGTACAGTGCAGTATTAGAGCCTCCGGCAGAAAGATAGTTGTTCAAAGAATCCAGCCGTCCGTGCATTTGAAGTCCCAGCCCATAGTTTCCTAAAATGATAAAGGAAGTAAAGGTTACCGCCAGCCCCAGAAGTAACCGCCCAGATTGTCTGGCGCATGGTTTCGTCCCCGGGCTTGATGGCTTCCGATGAAAAAACGGCGCTGCCACCACAACCATACCATTCCAGTTAAGCCCCAATAGAAAATTAGTCATTGCCTGAGGAACGAGGAGGGTCGCAAAGACTTCGTCCAAGGTGGACAGGCCCGATAAAATTTGAAGTGAGAAGACCCAGGGAGGTGATACCGGTCTCCACAATAAAACGGCCTTCTCCGCCAAAGAAAAAACACATAAAGCCAGCAGCAGGAAAATACAGACTAAACTGCAGCAGGGCGGCAGATCGTTTGATTCCCCTTCATGCCAAAATATACCGCAACCAGGTGTAGATACAGAGGATACAACACTAAAATAGTAATGTTCAGCGTATCGGTTGGCAGCAATTCCTGTCACCCCGGCTTGATCACCCATGGCCAGGAAGGAGGCGTGTCCCAGGAGAAAACGTAGGTGGCAGTACCGAGCCAGCAGCGCGAATAACGTGCAACCAGATCGAAATCAGGCCGGCCCGTGCCCAGCCATTCTACCGATTGCCAAGAGGGCCCCGGCAAGCTTCGGAAATATTTGCTTTTTGACGCTTTACGGACAATGGAAGCATGGAATCCGAAATCCACAAGCCAGCACCAGATAAAAACCCCAGGGACTCGGCCCCCAATGCAAAAATAGGGTAAGGCGGACTTGCCAGTCGTGGATGGCGCCCATCTCAGCCACATGGGGATCGGAAGCATAAATCAGCCACTCGCAGCAGGAATAAAACAGGATGTCGGCGGCAAGGCCGGCAGTAAACATCATGGAGCCCCAGCGAAACGGAGAGTACTGGGGCTTTTCTTCTTCTCCCAGGCGGATATTGCCATATCGGGAGAAGGCAAGATACAGAGAACAAAGAAATACGCCGAGCCCGATAACCAGATAGTAGCTGCCAAGCTCATCTCCGAGGAAGGCCCGGATAGCTTCCAGGATTTGAGAAGATCCCTCTGGTGACAGGATAAAGGACAGGCAGACAGCAGCAATGCAAATAAAAGGAATTAAGGTAGTGAAAAGATCCAATTGTGTGAGCAGGGAACCCTTGGATAACGGTTGGTTCTTCATCATAAAATCCTCCAATCACAGGGAAATAAATAATTTGACAGAAACAATGTTCAAAAAAACATTAAAAAATAAATTATTGAACAAATGATAGCACGAATGGATAAAAATTGCAAGAGGAAAATAAAAAACATGGGGAAAACTAATTGTGACGATTTTCTGACGATTCTATGAAAGTGCTATCCAAAAAATTCGTCTTTTGGTAAAATATGCTGGTTGTATAAATTATTGATCGAGAGAGGCAGGAATTGCTATGAGACAGAGAAGACACGAAGCGCTGGTTTTGGCCGCGATGGTGATGACCCCCGGGGCTTTTTGCAGCAGGCCGTGCATGAGCGGGCCAGGGAAAGATTCGGCAGTTAGAGAAGGCTTTTCCCGGTAAATACAAAGGAGCGGCTTCTTGGAACTACAGGTTTTGGCGTCAGATCTAAGTAGCCGCGCCTTCAGTCGCCGAAATCAGTCAGGAACCGGGACAGTCAGCCCGGCACAAGGGCAGGCACCCCAGGATTCCTCTTCCCAGAGTCAGAGGAGCAGTACTGTGGTGGCAGGCCAGGGCAGCTCTCAGAGCGTTCCGGGTCCTTCCATGTATGGGAATATCGTGACAGAAGGAGAGAAGGAGGTGCAGCCTCAGGATTCGATTCTAGGAGGAGCCACTCTGACATTGCTGCACTCCCAGAGCGGCAGCCAGATGCTTTCGGCGATTTTGCAGACGAGCCAAGGCAGCCTGATTGTAGTCGATGGCGGACTAGGAGCCGACGGAGATTATCTGCGAAGCCAGATTCAGGCGAAGGGCAGCCACGTGGCCGCATGGCTGATCACTCATCCGCATGGAGATCATGCGGGGGCGCTTTACCGGATATTGCAGGATGAAGCGGCGGGCGTACAGTCGGGGATCCAGATTGATGGCATTTATTATTCATTTGCCGCCCCAGAGTGGTATACGATGAATGATGCCACGGAACAGACCATGGCTCATGCGATTATCGGTAGTTTATCCGGTCTGCCGGAGACGATGTTGCATACTGTGAGCCGGGGACAGACGATTCAGGTAGATGATGTGACAATCCAGGTGATGAATGACCGTTATGAAACCAGCAGTGACAAAGGGAACAATGCAGGGATTGTTTACAAACTTTGGGTGAACGGGAAATCGATTTTATTCCTTGGTGATATGGCAGAAGAAGGGGGACGCCGTCTGTTGGCAGAATCCGGCCCGGAGGCTTTGAGGGCGGATATCGTCCAAATGGCGCATCATGGGCAGAATGGGGTGGACGAGGAGTTTTACAAAGCAGTGGCTCCCAGCATTTGTTTGTGGCCCACACCTCAATGGCTGTGGAGCAGTGTAGGGAGCCGGTATCGGACGGCAGAGACAAAGGGTTGGATGACGCATCTGAACGTACAGAAGCATTACTGTACCAAAGATGGGGATCAAATCATTTATTAGTATTTTGTAGCATAAGTCCCTGAGGAAAATGACGGACGATAAAATATTCTTTGGCTATAAGGAATGCGACTGTCTGAACAAAAACAATCAGCTTGAGTGAGTTTACTTCATATATAAGTTAATACCCCTATTTCGTTTGTTAAAATGAAGATAAACGGATGGAGCGGATTTGACGGCATTATGAAAAGAATATCAGAACAAGATTGCGAAAACAACGGAATTATTTCGCAGGAAAAATGTTGGGTGAAAAAATTGGCCTTCCCAACAGGTAATCAGCCGAGATGGAGCGGGGACAGAGCAAGATCCAGGTAACGATGTACGGATAATCTGCCAGAATTATTTATCATGTTGTCCGGATTGTATTACTTTGGTTTATCTGTGCGGATGGGAGGAAGATAAATCCGATGAACGGCACATTAAAAAGCAGGCGCGGCCATGAAAGTGATTGTGGCGGTTTATGGATAATTCTGGAAAGATTGGATTATGCAAAGGCAACGGCGCATATTCTTCACTGCCCCAGCACGGCAGCCATTCTCACAGGTAACGAATATCATCATCTTTCCGGATGATGGCTTTCACCAAATCGCGCTCGGTTAGGAAAGAAACGACACATCTTTAATGACCAGGAGTAGAATCACGGGGCGTCTGGCAGTGCTGGCAAATTAAAAAACCAATACTTTGTGAAACGATTATACTTTTTTGTCTTCATTTCCTCGCTCACTGTGGCTGCTCGGCAGTAGAGACCGTTGCCAAAAAAATCATTCCGCCCATTTTCGCTTGTCAGGCAAATGTTACGTAAAGCAGCGGACACTGGGATCGAATGGGAAAATGGCGTTAATGTTTATTTATAGCCCAGCTTAACTTCATCTGTGGCACAATCAATCTTCCGCATGCTTGGATAGGAATCCACGAGAGGGCTGCCCAGCTCATTCCAAAAAGGCCGGATCAGATTCCCGATTTCCGGTGATATTTTATGGGCATTGGTTCAAATCGCCCAAGTAATAGCCCCATCTCCCTAAACATGTGCAAGCATTTTTTAACATTAAGACTGGACGTGGAAAAGTGCGTCCGGTACATAGACAAGCGTTGGAGCAAGGCGGGCGGGCTCCCTATAGGCGATGCACCAGATCTCATTTGAGTCAATGATTCTAGCCAGGAACCCTGGTGGATTATGGACACATAGTTCCCGTGACCAATGCGTTTGTCGAGATGCTAACTGATTTGAGGAGAATATCTTCCACAAAGGCTTGCCGTTTCCGTTTGGCCGCGAGAGGAAATCCGCGAGAGTCGCGGGCAGCCGAACAAAAACGCATTAGCCTAAGAATAGCAGCGATGTGGAACATTCGTGGGAGACACCTGAAAAAATTTTTGTAGGTTGATGAGGATAGTAAGCATCAATTTCATACATGTTGGCACAAAAGCGGGAATAGAACCACAACCCTTCCTTACCTGTTAGACAAGATGGTGGCCCGCCTGAATTTTAAAACATGGGACTCCGGCTTTCTTCTTTTGATATTTTAAATTCGAAAGTGATCGGGCTGTATCGATCTCCTCATTGTTCTTCGCCAGGGCGAGGTTCAATTTGAACGGGCCGTTCGCCTGTGTGGTGAGTGGAGCTTGTGGTCAAATATCACATATACCATAATGCACTTCCGATAATAGTCGATGACCAAACCAGTTAAGCTTAATGTGCAAATGGATTTGCAAAGCAAATCCTCTCCCTTTTTAGTAGAAAAGGTATTATGTGACAGAGATCTTTCCTTCCAAATCACGACGAGCCGCATGAAATAAGGACAGGCTATTCCAGCCCGTTTTATTGTCTCGCGGAAAGTAGCCATTTTCCTGCAGATTGGCAATCAAGCAAGGAGTCTTTGCTGGTTACCATACGGGTAAGCGACAGTTGTTTCACCTATTTAATATCTGGTGTTTATAATGCATTATCCGGGGCAGTCCGACGTTCTTCTTCCCGATAAATGCCACCGATATAGCCAGGAGAATACGGTCTGATCTTAATTTTATAAAATGTACAAGAATATGGGTGCCTTCATGTGAGGCAGAGCTTGATAGAAGGGACCAGCGATATTGATTTTGGCGGCGATTATATATATTTCTTTATGACTGTTGTTGGCAGATCATTGAATAGCCTTCTATGCCTAGAATGATAAGTGAGACGGTGGCGTAAAGTAGCCTGGCATTACAGGAGGCTGCGCCTCATTTTACTTTTGAATTATTGAACTTATGGCTTAGCGTTTGTAATTGATTCCATATATTACACCATGAAGCAAAGAATTGCCGAGCAGGATTTTGTGGGGGTAGAGTAAGCAGTAGACAAGAAGAGCAGGGGTACATAGGAAGGAGTGTTGAGAGAAAAAACAAGGCAGGATCAGAATTGTGGAATGAATGTACAGCTCCGTATTCCATCCCGAGATAATATGAATACAGCATGGCTTCGAGATCCTTGATTAGCATTTTTTTGGTTCATTAAGCCATCAGTCCCGTGGTTGATGGATACACACAGGATGGACTTATTGTTAACGGTGTTTAAAATGCGTATGTCTTGGGGAGACCCACTAACTACATCAGGGTCGGCAGGGCTATTGGGTGTGATACCGTGTTAAACCTATCAAAGCAGGCCGGTCTGGCGGAGTTTTTTCTAAGCGTTCCGGGGTATTTGTCTGCTCATTGGTTGGAAAAAATATCGGTTTTGTGATCGTTTGAGTAGAGAAAGTTACCTCTGTTGAACACAGAAACAGAAATTAGAACAGGGACATAAGTCTCACCGTTTTCAATCTAACAGGGCATACGTTTTGCGGCTAATTCCCCCAGTTATTTGGGGGCGCTATCAAATTTTTCGAACTGTTAAATATCGTCCGGCAATCTCCGTCCGGTCGTTGGAAAAATGAAAAATGGCTTCTATACATGAAAAGAACCCTTAGTCAATCACCAAGTGCATATTTAGATAATCTACAGCGCATTTCACACCCCATACAAAACGGTGGTGGCAACAGCTTTGACGTCAGGAATTCGGTACTCCTTCGTGCAGCAATTTGTTTTGGACTGTCGGAGGGAGGTCGGCGCGGGCAGAGTATGAATACTCTTACTCGTATGACTGCTTATATGCGGAATACCTATTTAGGGCCAACGGGGTTTATTATTCGCTACATTATCCCCATAGGATAACAGCTCACGATGGATTGTGCGCCGATGGTGTACTATGGAGCAGGGAAATTAGGGCTTGTCCTGGCATGTGGTAGGGGAGGAATATGCCGTCTATTTGCCTAAGGTCCTGGCATTCTCTGAGAGGGAATGTGGTGGAAGTATGTGTTTCTCCAGTGTCCAATTCGATGAGCGTGGAACCTCTGGAAATTTTTGAATCGGGCTCTCCCTGCCGTCTATGGTGTCCAGCGGGATTTTGATTACGCTGTTAACCGGGCTGGTGATTTTGGGAGGGATCCGGCGAATTTCCCGGGTTTCAGAGCGTCTGATGCCGGTTTCCGCAGGGATTTATGTGTTCTTTTCCCTGATAGTGATCCTTTCCGGGTGGGAATTATTGCCACGGATATTTACCGATATTTTTCGGGATGCTTTTTGCCTGGAATCAGTTGGGGGAGGTATTTCGGGATTTTTGCTGAGCCGGGGTGTGCGGTATGGGATGTCCCGCGGAGTATTTTCCAATGAGGCCGGACTGGGCAGCCTGGCAGTGCTTCATGGGGCAGCCGAGAATACTACGCCGGAGCAGCAGGGAATGTGGGCAATGTTTGAAGTTTTTTTTGATACGATTGTCATCTGTACTTTGACGGCATTGGTAATATTATGTGTACAGTATGGGGGATATGGCAGCGATATGGCTGGCAGTAGCGGTGCGGCCCTGACGGCCGGATGTTTTTCCGCCCGGCTGGGAGCGATGGGGGAGATACTGGTATCGGGTGCGATGGTAGTGTTTGCTTTTGGGACAATTATTGCCTGGTATTATCTGGGGAAGCAGACGTTTTGTTATCTTGCGAGGTGGCTGGGGCAGGGCCGGGTGAGCAGGAAGATAGCGGAACGGGGATATCTGACGCTATATCTTTTGGCAGTGTTTTGCGGATGCATCTGCCGGTTAGAAACGGTCTGGCTGCTTTCAGACCTCTGGAATGGACTGATGGCATATCCGAATCTGCTGGCATTGATTTGGCTGTCACATCAGATTACGTTTCCGATTGCACGGTAAACGCAAGCTTTTGTTATCATTCAGACAGTGTGCGTTTTTGCTTCAACGCAAAACTCAAAAACTTAAGGGTTTCTAAATCCCTGCAAAAGTCAAAATCCCCGGCTGCCTGGCCAGGCCCACTCCTTCTTCCAAGGCTGAACATTACCGGGGAACGATAACAAAAGCTTGTGTTTACCGCGTTTCCGATCGGGTTTGGGCTTGACAAGAGCCGGGAAAGTGAATATACTGAAAGTAATAAGAGGGAGTAGCTTGCATCCGTCAGTACATCGTTGTATTAATCTTGAGGTAATCAGTGCCTGCTGATTATTCGAGAATTAATGCAGCGATGTACGGGGATGTTGTGCGATATCGTCATCACGATTGCCGCCAGAGGCGTTGAGTCTGTGGTTGAGTAGGTGCAGTCCGGTACGCATATAATAAGCAAGACTTTTGTTGTGTCCTTGTGATACGGCAAAAGCCTTGCTT
>CAXHRY010000010.1:0-108455 GCA_964018965.1 uncultured Alistipes sp. | reverse complement strand
CACGGGCGGCGATTCGGGCAGCGGCCGGGCCGTCGCCGTCGCCTTTTCGCGCGAAGGGGCCGACGTGGCGATCAACTACCTCGCCCCGGAGCAGCCGGACGCCGAGACGCTGCGCGACGACATCGAAGCGCACGAGGGGCGCATCGTCCTGCTTCCGGGCGACCTGAGCCGGGAGGCGACCTGCCGCGAGGTGGTGCGCGAGACCGTCCGGCAGCTCGGAGGAGTGGACATTCTCGTGCTCAACGCCGGCACGCAGACCGCCCTCCACGGAATCGAGGAGCTTTCCACCGAACAGCTGGTCCGCACGTTCGAGACGAACGTCTTCGCGATGTACTGGATGGCGCAGGAGGCCCTGCCGCATCTTGCGGAGGGCGCGTCGATCATCACCACCTCCTCCATCGAGGCTTTCTCGCCCAATGCGCACCTGCTGGACTACGCCGCGACCAAAAGCGCCATCGTGGGTTTCACCAAAGCGCTCGCCAAACAGCTCGCCCCGAAAGGCATCCGCGTGAACAGCGTCGCGCCCGGCCCCGTATGGACGGCGCTCCAGATTTCGGGCGGACAGTTCCCCGAAAAGATTCCCGAATTCGGAAAGAGCACGCCGCTCGGACGCGCCGGACAGCCCGTCGAGGTGGCTCCGGTCTACGTCTTCCTTGCGTCCGACGAGGCGAGCTACATCACGGGGCAGACCATCGGAGTGACGGGCGGCAAATAGAGGCATCATGAAACTCCACGAGGACAGACTGAAAGCCCTGCACGGCTACGAGGAGGGGCGTGTCGACGCCGTCGATCCCGAAACCGCGGGCAGGGCGTTGGCGTACAAGAAGGATTTCCTCAAGCGGTTCATTCCCATCGACCAGCGGCAGATCGAAACCCGCCTGGCCGGCGACCGGTTCTACGTTACACGCAAGTACGACGGCGAATATGCGATGATCGTCTGCGACCGCGGCACGACGGTCACGATCAACCGCTCCGGGCGCGTGCGGCGCGGCATCCCCTGCATCGAAGAGGCGGGGCGGCTGATCGCCGCGGCGGGCATTACCGAAGGAATGTTCGGAGCCGAGATATACGCCCATGCGGACGGCAGGCGGAGCCGGCTGAAAGACCTGCTGGCGGCGCTGGCCGACAAGAAGCGCATCGGAACGCTCCGGCTGGCCGTGTATGATGTCGTGGAGCTGGACGGACGTCCCCTGAGCGGAAGTTATGCCCGGGTGTGGGATGAACTGCACGCGGTGTTCGGCTCGGGCGAGCGGGTCCGCGAGGTGGAGATGGAGGTGGCCGGAAGTGCGCGGCAGGTGGCGGACATCTACGAAAAGTGGGTCGTGCGGGAGGGCTCCGAGGGGCTGGTCGTCCGGAGCGACCTGCCCTTCGTTTTCAAGATCAAGCCGCGGCATTCGATCGACGCCGTGGTGGTCGGATTTTCGGAGGGCGTCGGAGCCGAGAAGGGGCAGGTGCGCTCGCTGCTGCTGGCGCTGATGCCGCGGTCGGGGCGTTACCAGATCACCGGACGGGTCGGGAGCGGACTGGCCGAAGAGGTGCGCGAACTGCTGTTCGAAAGGCTCTCGAAGCGGGTGCTGCCCTCGGAGTTCATCGAAACCGACGCCAACATGGTCGCCTTCCGCATGGTGCGGCCCGAGGTCGTGGTCGAGATCACCGTGGGCGACCTCCTGTACGAAACCGAAGCGGGACCGAAGATGAACACCCTGCTCGTGATCGACAACGGCACGTACCGCATAGCCGGCACGGCCGAAGGCGTGAAGTTTCTCGCGCCGGTCTTCGTGCGTATCCGCACCGACAAGCGGGCCGATGCGGATGATGTTCGCCTGACGCAGATCGAACGGTTCGCATCCCCCTACGCCGCGGCTGCCGCCGCAACTCCGGCGCCGCCCGCCGAACTGCCCCGGAGCACGCTCCTGCTGCGGGACGTGTATCGGAAAACGGTCGGCGAAAAGGTCATGGTGCAGAAATTCATGGTCTGGAAGACGAACAAGGAGCAGTCGGGCGACTATCCGGCCTACGTGCTCTACGTCGCGAACTTCTCGACGGGCCGCGCCGAGCCGTTGCAGCGGGACGTGGACGTTTCGAGCAGCGCCGATCAGATTCGCACCATGCTCGACGCCAAACTGGGCAAGACGATCAAAAGCGGATGGGTAAAGGTTTCGTCGCTGGCCGACGCCAGGCCGGAACAGCCAGCCCCAAAGCAGAAAGCCCCGGCATGCAAAACTGAAAATGCCGGGGCTTGAATCTTACGGGAAGCCGTAATATTAATGAAATCCGAATGTAAGTTAGAAGAACTGTCAATTGGCCTCTGTCCAGCGATGGTTCTTTAATACCGGACGCGAAGTAGTTACATTAAAATTGTGCACCGTGGCGGCCTTCATCCGTGGGGCAGATGTGTTTGTACGGGCCGGAGCATCGAACGCGACAAAATCGTCCCACGAACTGCTTTCTCCGGCGATGGTCATTGCTTTTTTCCAGATCGAATAGCGGCTCGGAGCATTGAAGCCTTCATCACCATCGACGCCTCGTCCCATGAAAGAACCCTCCGAAGGACGGTACACCCCGTAGGCACATCCCCCGGCGCCTTCGTAGATACCTACTGTAGCCGAATAGAGCGGGTCCGTGAGAAAATTCGCCCATAATACAGTTGAAGAATCATTCGTGACATCGATGTTTTCGCACCATCCCTGCGCATGGCGGTTTTTGATCGAGGCTATGCCTTCCGCTTCGATTTGATACCCTTGCTTGATAATATATTCTTCATCGAGTTTCCCGAATCCATGACCGCAAAGTTCATGGCAGGTCAGGAACGACACGCCGTTGTACCCCGTTCCGTAATAAGCTACGGCTGCATTGTCTTCGTACCAATGGCAGATACCAGAGGCTCCGTCGATTTCGCCTGCAAAATTCTCTACCACACCGATGGCCGCCTTCGTCGGGTCCAATCCGGACACCTTGCGGGCATAATCGAGTACCTTCGAATCCTCGCTGCGACGGTTGAATACCGTCGAATTACCCTCGGCGATTGTTTCGTGCGCCGAAACCGTTCTTATGAAGTAGACGTCGAAATAGGGTCGCAGAGAAGTATACGGTTCCGAGGAGAAGAACGCTTCAACGGCATCATTCATCACTCGGTCGTATGTACCGTTGGTTTGATGGAAATCCGCATAGCCATTGCCCATCAGAACAAGCTTGATGCCATTACCGCGCGTATGCGTCTGCACGGTCACGACCTGCCCGTCAGCAGAATAGTCGGTAGATACATACTTCGTCGTCAGATACTTGTCCGGCAGGATAGCCCAATAGGGGTATTTCGACACGTAAGCATCGACCAGCGTTTCGGGAACATAAACGATCAGGTTTCCGCACCCGTGAAACTGTTCGCCCGTAATCTCCGGCACTGCGGGGAGGGCCAAATGCAGCGATTGCAGCGACTCACAGTAGGAGAAAGTAGCCGTGCCGATATTGCTGAGCTTACTGCCGGGACCGAAAGTCAGGGACTTGAGTGAGCGACAGTACCCGAAGGTATTCTCCAATGTGGTCACTGCATCGGGAATTGAAATCTGCTCCAATGATTCACAACTGACAAAGGCACCCGTGCCAATTCGGGTTACGGCCGATTCTATTCCCATGACAATAGTTTTCAATGCGGTGCACATGGCGAATGCATAATTCCCAATCTCTTCGACACTCGCCGGAACGGTTGCCTGTTCCAATGCGGAACAATAGGCAAAGGCATAAGAGGAAATTTGTCTTGCACCTTCTGGGATGACTATTGTTTTCAATGTTTTATACGCCACACCGGTAGGTGAACCGAACCCGTAAACCGATTCGACAGGGTTGATAAAAGTGATAATCCCTTCGCCGTTTTCGTAAACATTGCTTGCCACAACCTGCGGATTATTATAGTCGATAGGTTTTCCGTCTGTGGTGGTATAACGAATCTGGTAGGCGGCATCGGGAACTCCCTGTTGGCGAACCGTTACAGTCTGCGTCAACGTACCGTCCGAGATAAATATTGTTCCTATCCGGTAGCGTTTTCCGTCATTTTTCCCGATGGTAAACCGATAATGTGAAGTTGTCAGCGCACGTGTACCGTCGACTTTTTCGGGAGTAATCCAGTCGACATCGGTCGTAACGCTGAAATCAAGGTTGCTGGCAATTTCCGCAGTAAATTCGCCGCCCTCGGCTTCGAAATTATACTGAGTCTGCGCGACCAAAATCGCATCGCGTTTCACTTGTGTAATGGTAACTGTCTGCGGATTACAGCCGTCTTCGTCGCTGAAAATAATTTGTGCTGTGCGGTTGTCATATGTATCGTTAGGCTTTATCCGATATCTGAGGGTATGTGTCGATGCCGAACGAGTTTCGACGGCTTCGACCCAATCATCATGGGGCATCTGAACGCTATAGTTTACATTGGAACGCAATTCGACGGTGATCGTTTCCCCGTCACTCGGCACAGTGTAATTCTTTTGGGTCAGCACAAGGATATGACTCCCTGCTTGAAAAACCGTCACCCTTTCGCTTTGCTGCCCGCTTTTTATCGTGACGGTTCCGCTCCGCGTATCGGCATCTTCGCTCGGCTGCGCATGGAAAGTCAGTACGGAACTTTGCAGGGTACGGGTCTTGTCAACACGTGAAATCCACTCCTTGCAATCGTTGCCGATTTCATAGTCGAACGGGATATTGGCCTTGACCTCAATATTGAAATCACAGCCCGCTGTCGGCAATTCAATTTTGTTGGTGGTAACAGTCAGGGCATCCTGCTGCTTCTGGACAACAATAAATGGTAGTTTTGTCGTGCCGCTTTCGACCATATAAGTTGCCCGTCGTTCGTCGAAAGTCGTATTCGGCTGAGTAGTGAAACTTACGGTTGCAGAATTCGTCCCGCTGGTCTGGGAGCATTCGACCCATTCAGCCCCGCCGGTAATTTGCCAGGGAGAATTGCAAGTGATAGTGAGTTGTTTCTTTTCTCCTGATGAGGAGGTTACGACGGAAGAGGTATCCAGTTCGATTTTCACCGCGGCAGGACCGTCCGGTTCATCTGTGGACTTGCTGCATCCGTTCAGCATTATAATACAGAGAACGGCAACAATAAAAAAAGTGAGGGGGGGGGAAATTAAGGTAGAGACGTTTCATTTGCAATGAATTTAACAACAACAATACAAAGATAGGAAAAAATTTTGAGTATAATCTTTCGAAGTAAAAATGAGCTCGGATTATTAGGGAGCGGGAGCCGGCGGTACGTTCCAAACTTCGGGACAATATGGAAAATCTCGAATAGGGGAATTATGTAAATTTAAGATAAGGATAATGTCATCCGGCTTAAAACTTTACAGTTATGAAAAAGGATAACGAGAATCCCTATCGCCCCTATCGTGTGGTAAGCGTTAAGAAGATCGACCGCTGGTTTTTCGAGAAGCACGACCATCGCAGGACCCATGCGAAAATCTATCACTCAATCATTCGGCCCAAGTTCGGGATTTGCGAAAACACATTTCTCGATTACCGCCACGAGCCCGACGAATTGCTGGAACTGTTCCGGCAATCGGTCAACGTCGAATTTTCGATGTGGCTTCCGACCATGGAGACCAAATACATGAGCCCGGTCGAAGCCGACCGGTTCAGCCTGATGCTTTGGGATGCGTTCGACAAGGCTTTCAAATGTATATTCAAAGAGGAACCGGCCTGCCGGATAGATGCTGAAAAGTTATTGAGGTATCTGATAATCTGTTTAGGCGAGAAATCATCCGTCCTTGTTGGGTGATGCAACGCGTTTTTGAAGGAAGGGGCTGTCTGACAAGTCCCCGAAATAGCAAATCACCCCTGTCAGAGTTTATTCTGACGGGGGTGAAATCGTAAAATCCGGACTTGTTATAAAAATCCGGTGTTTTCATGGATCAGTCTGTTTTATATTTATAATACCTTGGCATTCAAAATCTCCCGGCTCGGGATTTCGATTGTCTGATGTCGAGCCCCGTTTTTTTCGATGATTTCCAGTAAAAGCACTTTGTCGTCGGGAATCGTGAGTTTGGGCAGCGCGAATACTGTTCGCTGGCGCTGATGTCCCCTTACGACTGCCGGATCGTTGCATACACGAAGGATTTCGAGCTTCGTCTGCTGCTGCGCCGTGCGCTTGGCGAGTTTGCGGTCCGCTACAATGAAATGTCGTGCATCCATCTCGAAGGAGATATTCGTATCGTTATACATACAAGTATGTATGTAAATGACGTCGTTGGAAACATAAATTCCCAGCACTTCGACTTCGATACCGTACTTTTTCGCACGAATGCCCTTTACATCCGTTCGGTTCTGCCGGTATATGTCGCTCAACATGCGCTTTACGGTCGCGGGTTTCTCACGGCCTACCTCGCGCAGCAGCACCCGTCCCTCGGATGCTGGAGCCGTCGGCTGCGGATCGCCCGCGGCAGCCGGTTCCTTCACACCTTCCGTCTGCTGATCCTGTACTGTAAGATTAAGGGTCGAGACAGTAGGATTCTCGGCATAGTGGACATCGAAAGTGAAAAATCCGCCGTCTTCGGTGATGACCGTCAGGTTGGTATCTGCTGCGAAATTCCGCACGGCGGCTTTCACGCGCACGACGTTCTCGACTCCATCGGCTTTGCCAGCGATGATGTCCATCGAACCGATGTCGATATACGTAACGGGCGACGGGAAAAGGATATGCACGGTTTTCGAGAATCCCGCTTCGATCTTGCGGGGGTCGATCTGCTGCGGCCCGTCCTGCATAGCCTTCGCCGTAGCGTGTGCTGCCCAGATTGCGGAGACGATCAGGGGCAGATAAATAAGGTCTCTTTTCATTTTACTGCTGTTTTGAAATCAATAATAGCTGATGGTTGGCTTTGAGGGTGATCTTCACCTCGCGGAGTTTCCCGGCGACATACTGCGACGAGGCCTGCAATCCTCCGCGTGCCAGCTCGGACAATACCTGCTGCCCGGCCGAACGGGTGACGTTTACACTCGTTCCGGCGGTCTGCCCGACGGATGCCAGCGCCTCTTTGAGGGCCGTCCGCTCGCGGGAGTTCGGGACATTCAGCCCCGGCTGGCCGTCCATGTCGTAAACCGCAGTTTCGACGGCGAAGATCCGCCCGCCGTATTCGACGGACGACACCGTGACTTGCAGCCGCATTCCGGAGATCGTCGCAAGACCGTACAACGATGTGTTGCGTGGGATCACCGTATCGTCGATACGCACGGCTTCCAGCAGCCGCAGCTGCACGGTGCTTCCGGCACGTATGACCTGCGTCTGGGCGACGCAGGCCTTGACGGTCGGAATATCGGCATGCGCAACGCGACCTGCCGCCGTGAGAAATCCCAAGTTACGTTCGACGGTGAAATCCGCCCGCGTGTCGAGCGTCGAAGCTTCGACCTCACCCTCCCGAACGGGCCGCATGACGGACAGGCGCGAATCCCTCCGCTGCTTTGGCGGCCCGGCCTCTTCGTCCGCGGCCGTTCCGCCGCCGAGATATTTCCGGGCGAGTTTGTACTGCTCCTCGGCTAGTTCCAACGGGTCGGGCTGCTGCCGCTCGGCGTCGAGCTGGGATTGCAGGGCTGTAACCTGCTCTTTCAGGGCTTCGACCTCGGCATTGCGCTGCGGAGCGGCGTAGAAGCCCTGCACCTGCCGCTGCATGGCCCGGTTGGCCTCGGCGGCCCGCAGTGCAGGATTGTCTGCGGGTGCGGACTCTTCGGCGGGTTTGAGTCCGTCGTCCAGCAGCGAGAACGAGTTGTCGCCGAGTGTCATCATGCGTTTCTGCAGCTGTTCTTCGCTGCGGAGCTGTTCCGCGGCTTTGCGTTTGTCGCCGACGGTGGCCTGCGCCTTGCCGTCCGGGACCGACGTGTTGATCCCCGCGGCCCCCTCTTGGGGCTTGACGGGCGCAGGCCGGAATATGAACCACAGCACGACGAGGAATATGCATCCGAGGATCGCCGCGAAGAGCAGCACCTTGCGTTTGCGCTGCCGCTCGAACTCCGCCGAAGGGTCGCTGCCCGGATTCTTGTTTTCTGTCATAATGGTTTACGGTTTTAGATGTAATAATTCGGGATGCCCGACCTCCAGCTCCGGTACCATGTCCGTAGCGAACAGGAGCCAAAGATAAAGGAGCAGTAGCAGGACGAGCGCCGCGAGTACGATCCGTTCCCGGATGCGGGGTGCGAGCGTGTCGTGCCGGCGCCGCAGCGACCGCCGTACCCAGCGGATGCGGCAGCGCAGGGAGTGCGGTTTAGCGGTCATAGGTCGCAATGTCTTTGTTCTCGACGATGTTCAGCGCCTCGACCATAAAGCCCTGCGGGTTGTTGTCCGAGCGGGAGACGTTCACCAGACGGCATGTCGTGACGAGCGACCGCTCCGTGACGGTGCTCTCGCGCAGAATACGCTGCCGGGCAAAGGTCGTAACCTCGTAGGGATAACGGTCGAAATCGCAGCGGATGCTGTCCACTTTGACCATCTGCGAGACATTGCCCGCGATCAGGCGGTTGAAGAATCCCTTTTCCTGCAAGACCTTGTAGTAGGACAAGGCGCTTTTGTCGGCCATCTGCAAGGCGCGGCCGACGTTGGACTCGATGGCCGCCTTATCGGGCGAGAGGGTGAAGAAAAGCTCATGGAAGCGCCGCACGTGCTCGCGGGCTTCGACGGGGCGGTTCTGTGCGAGGTCCTGCGAGAGCGCCACCATCAGCGAGCGGCCGTTGTCCAGTACGTAGATCTTCTGCCGCTGCCGCTCGGCGAAGGAGTAGGACAGCCAGACCGCCGCCACGGTAACGACGGCGCAGATTCCGACGAAGACGAGCGCGTACATGCGTAGTTGCCTAAACGATGTTTCGATGTTCGTTAAACACTTAAATTCCATAACAGCGAATTATTTTATTTTCTGAAAATAAGCCGGGCGCCGTTCATGATGCCGCGTCCCACGGCTTTACCGCCGGACCATGCCGCCGAGCCGGTGCCTTTGGCCCCGGCCCATGCTTTGCCGGCCGTCCATCCGGCCCCGGCGCTTACGAGCGAGGTCATCTTCGAGACGGTCTTGTTGTAGGCGGCGAATCCGTTCGCCTGCACGACCCACGAGGCGATCGAGGGGATGCAGAGGTATCCGCAGACGGCTACGAGCATGAAGATCAGGTTCAGGCTGCTCGACCAGTCCACATACCAGTTGTATCCCTGCTCCATAAGTTCGGTATCATGCCGCATGGCGAGACTTTGCAGACGTGCGATGATCGCCGAGAAAAGGTCCGAGATCGGCAGCCACAGGTAGATCGAGACATACTTCGTGAGCCATTGCGTCAGTGTGGACTGAAATCCGTCGAACACGGAGATGGCGAAGGCGATCGGGCCGAGCAGCGAGAGGACGATCAGGTAAAAGGTCCTCAGCACGTCGAGTATGACGCTCGCCGCGGCGAAGAGCAGTTCGAGTATCCATGCCAAGCCTTTGAAGATAAGTCCCTTTACAGACCATGAGGAGCGCTCCTCGTTCATGCGGTCGAGTGTCTGCTGTGTCTGGTCGTCCACGCCCAGCTCGCTGAGCTCGCGCTCCATCTCCTCGTCCTCGGCGTAGTAGCTGTCCGGGGGCATCTGCTCGCGGCTTTCGAGTTCGAGCCGCTCACGCCGCTCCTGCCATTGTTCCATGTCGAGCGTCTGCCCGGCCATAAGCGAATGCGTGGCCTTTACCAGCGGCGAGAGAATACCGTTCAGGGAGCCCAGCACGAGCGTCGGAAAGAACAGGATGCAGATTCCGATGGCGAAGGGCCGCATGAGGGGAAAGAGGTCGATAGGTTCGGCTTGGGCCAACGACTGCCAGACGCGGTAAGCGATGTAGAGCAGCGCTCCGATTCCTGCGATGGCCATTGCGACCTGCGACATCGGGTAGCACAGCGCCATCATATCGTCGTAGAGTACCCGGAGAATCGTGTGCAGATTCTCCGTAAGGGAAAGCATGCGTACCATACTACCAGTAGCGCTGTTCGTCGGTTCCGTACAATGAGAGTACACCCTCCATGTCCCGCTTCCGGGCGGCCCGCAAAAGGGATATGGAGATGTTCTTGCGCGTGTAATAGCGCGCCACGTCTCGGTGGCGCCGCAGGACGCCGTAGACGCGCTGCACCACGTCGATACGGTCCTTGTCCGTCAGGGACATGTCCGTAGGGTTCACGATGTCCTGCAGCTCCTTCAATTCCCCGGCCGACTCCTCGATGATTTTGGCGTAGCCTGCAGCGATGGCCGCGAGCTCCGCGGGCGTGAAGTTATCGTCGCCGACCATGCGGCGATAACCGTCGACGTAGATGTCCGAGATTTCGCCCACGAGCAGAATGCACTGCTGCACCTTGCGGGCCGAGCGGACGAGGTTGCTGACCGATTTCAGGGCGTCGTAGTATCGCTTCCCCTGCTCATAAATCTTCACGGTTTCCTGAAAACTTTGCAACATGGTCTGGCCGTTCTTGGCGGCTTCGACGACCTGCTTGGTGGAGTTGACGATGCCCTGCGCGAGGTTCGTGGGGTCCGAGACGACCCATTGGGCGTATGTGCTGCGGCCTGTGCAGACGAGGCACAGACACAGCAGGATGATTTTCTGTTTCATTGAATTGATCGTTTTTTTAGGGTTTTTCGCCCGAAGGCGGATATCATCGTTTTATACGCCAGCCTGTGGCCGATTGTTCGGGCTGCTCCCTCCGTGTAGGACCGATGTCCTTCTGCAGCTTTTCGGAGGATTGTTTCTCCGGCTTGGAGCCTTTCCGCCGCAGGGACTCGAACAGATCGTTGGCGTAGGACTGCCGTCCGGTCATGCGGACAAGGCGGGCATCCAGCTCGCGGAAGGCTGTTTCGACCTGCCGGGATTGTTCTTCGCGGGGAATGTCCAGCTCGATACCGTATTTGTCGAGCAGCTGCCGGTTGGTGTAGGGGCTGTCGATCTTTTCCGGGAAGCGTGCTAACCATCCCAACGTCTGCAACTCGGCATCGAGTTTTTCGATGTAGGTTTGCCGCAGGGGAATTTCCGGATCACTCTCCAATATCCTCTCGGCTTCCCGCACCATGCGGTTCTCGGTCTTCCAGATTCGCTCCCGAAGCTGCTGCACCTGCTGCGGCTCTTCCGAACATGCCGGACCGTCCAGCCGCCCGCGCATCTCCTGTAACCGTCCCATGTCAGAATCCCAGTCGTAAAGGCGTGCGACGTAACAGGAGGGCGTATAGCGTCCGGATGTTTCCGTCAGATGGCGCAGCTCGCGGAACGTCTCGGCGCGGAACTGCCGGTCGATGATATGCGCAGCGGCCTGCACCTCGGCCATCGGCGGCTGCCGGAGCTTGCTGTCGGGATGCTGCTCCAGATAGGCATCCAAGAGAAAGGTGTGCATGGACAGCAGGCCGTGCAGGGAGTGGGCGGTGTCTGCCGGAACATCCGCGAGGCGGCGCCCGATCTTTTTCGCAAACGATGTCCTGCGCAGGGCATCCATCAGCTCCAGCATATCTTTTCCCGCCGCATCTTCGGGCGTCCTGAGAAAGCGGGATGTCGCTGTATTTATTGTCAGTCCGATTCCGGCAATAGTCAGATCCGATTTCCGGTGCCGCCGCACGAGGTCTGTAACATTGCTTATATCCCGTTCCCGGAGCAGGTTCTCAGCATGACGGGCAATGAGCGTGCGTCGATGTTCCCTTTCCCACTCCGGCTTGCGGCGGAATAGCCGCGCGATCCTATCTTTCCATTCCATAGCCGTCGGATTTAGAAATGTGTGACTGCGGGCGGAGTCCGCCGAAGGGCTGCCCCGACAAGCAGGGGCAGCCCGGAAATGCCGAATGACGCTCCATTATTCGGCCGGCTCGTTGAAGTCGCACGCTTCGGCACCGATGGCATCATCCTCCAGCCGCCGGATGCTGTCCTCCGCAACGAAGCGTCCGTAACAGCCGATGGTGAGCGTCTCGGCAGTTGCGTCGTAGATCACTCGGTTACCGTCGTCGGCGCCGAGCCACAGGCGGTGGCGGCGCAGCGCGATGATGCCGTCCTGTACGATACGTTTGTAGCAGAGCGCGTGGTCGAAGACGAGGATGCGCCACGTCCCCTCGCCGATGCGGCGTATCGAGGCCGAGAGGTTGTTTTCCGCTGAGAGCCACGAGCCGCTGATGCGGTCGGCGTCGAGTTGTTCCCGAAGGTCCGCCAAGGTGCGGATGACTTCGGTGCGGGTTCTGATCTCCTGCTGAAGGGCCGCTACGGCCGACGCAGGTGTCGATTGGTTACTGTTCATAATCTTTGAGGTTTGAGATTCGTTTGAAAACGCCGCCCGGTACGAGGAGCAGTGCATCGGCCGGGGGCGTGTAAAAGAGGTCGACCCGGCGTCCGCCGTAGGCCGTATAATAGACGCAATCCTTGTAGTGCAGAGCATGCGTTTCGGACGAGCCGCGGCGCGTGATGGTGATTCGGAATTTATCGCCGCACGGCTCGATTACCAGCCGCGTATCGTCGAGCGTCGAATGCCATGTTCCGCACAACGGACGGATTTTGTGGTATTCGTAATCGTAGAAAAGGTGAAACGCACCGAGCACGGCGGCCAGTGCCAGCAGGATGCCGGCGCACATCCAAAGTATCGGTTTCATGGCTGTAAGAATTAAGATTCGCGTTCGCGTGCCAACTGGCGGATGGCGGCTTCGATGTCGCCGCCGAGCTTCCCGGCGAGTTCCATCACCTGCATTTTCTCCGATTCCTCAGTGGTATAGGTCAAATATTCTTCGACCGAAGTTTCCGTGGCATAGACCGCCGACTGCACGCCTCCGAGTCCGATCCACACTTCTTTATAGAGGCGTTTGGGGTCATTCGAAAGGTTGATCGAGAGAATCTGCGCCCGCTCCTTGTCCGTCAGGCCAAGCAGACGTTGTATGCCGTCGAATTTCGAGAGGTACTTGCGTTGGTCTAAAAGGATTTTGCAGTCGGCGTTGTTGATGATCGACTCCTTGACGATGGGCGACGAGATGATGTCGTCCACCTCCTGCGTCACCACGACCGCCTCGCCGAAATACTTGCGAACGGTTTTATAAAGATAGCGTATGTAGGCCGACATATTGGCCGAGGTGAGGGCCTTCCAGCACTCCTCGATAAGGATCATCTTGCGGACGCCTTTCAGCCGCCGCATCTTCGAGATGAAGGTCTCCATGATGATGAGCGTCACCACCGGCAGCAGCGTCCGGTTCGAGGAGATGTTATCCAGCTCGAAGACGATGAAACGCTTGTCCAGCAAATCAAGCTGCTTGTCGGAGTTCAGCAGGTAGTCGTACTCGCCGCCCCTATAGTAGGGTTCCAGTACGTTCAGAAAATTGGCAAGGTCGAAATCCTTCTCGCGCACGCGCTTCTGTTCCAAAAGCCGCCGGTAGTCGGTTTCGACGAACTCGTAAAAGGTATCGAACGAGGGGACGATGGAGCGGTCGGCGCGGAGCTTCGAGAGGTAAAGGTTCACGGCGTTCGAGAGCGCTACCTCCTCCGAGCGCGTCGGCTCCTCGGATTCGCGCTTCCAAAGGGTCAGCAGCAGCGTCTTGAGCGACTCGCGCTTTTCCACGTCGTACACCCCGTCTTCGACATAGAAGGGGTTGAAGGCGATGGGCGCCTCCTCGGTGTAGGTGAAATACACCCCGTCGCGGCCTTTGGTCTTGGCGTGAATCAGCGAGCAGAGCCCTTGATAGGAGTTGCCCGTGTCGACCAGCAGGATATGCGAACCCTGCTCCCAGTACTGACGGATCAGATGGTTGGTGAAGAACGACTTTCCGGAGCCCGACGGTCCGAGGATGAATTTGTTGCGGTTGGTGATGACGCCGCGCTTCATCGGAAGGTCCGAGATGTCCAGATGGAGGGGTATGCCCGACAGGCGGTCGGACATCTTGATTCCGAAGGGCGAGAGCGACGAGCGGTAGTTGGTCTCCCCGTTGAAAAGGCAGAGCGCCTGATCGAGGAAGGTGTAGAAACTCTCCTCGGCGGGAAAGTCGGCCTCGTTGCCGGGAATCGCCGCCCAGAACAGCACCGGCACGTCCACCGTGTTGTGATGCGGCGTGCATCCCGTCAGCGCGAGCTGCGAGCCCACGTCGTTGCGGATGCGCTTCAACTCCGCTTCGCTCTCGGCCCATGCCATGACGTTGCAGTGGCACCTTACGGAGCGCAACCCCTGCGAGTGCGCCTCATTGAGATACATTTCGATCCACTCCCGGTTGATGGCGTTCGAGCGCGAATAGGCCGCCAGCGAGTTCATGTTCCGGGCCGAGGCTTCGAGCCGCTTGAGCGTTTCGTCGTGGTCGTCGAGGAAGATCACCTGATTGTAGACATGGTTGCAGGAGAGCAGCAGCCCCACGGGCGCCGCGAAGGAAAGGCGGCAGTCCGAGCGGTCGGTCGAGAGGCGTTCGTAGCGGAAATCCGTCGCCACGCTCTGCGGCAGCATATCCAGATCGGAGAGCGTGTGCATCGAGAGGTACTTGTCTCCGATGCGCATCACACCCGGGTCGAGACGGATATCCTCGTTGACGACCGGACTCCGCTCGTCCGAGAGGGCGAAGTAACGGGCCAGCAATCCAGCGTCGTTCGCCGTGCCGACGATCTCCGCTTCCGTGAGCCGCTCGACGCGCACGAGACCCGAATCGTTCAGAATGCGTTCCATCTGCTCCGCGGCTTCCAGAAAGCGCGTCACGGCATCCGTGTCGCGCATCTCCCGCGGGACGATGAAACCACGGCACAGCACGGACGAAGCGCTGGTCTGCCGCATCCGTTCGGGCGTGGTCTTCGTAACGAACAGGTAGCACGTGTGGCGCAGGTAGGGCCGCTCGTTGAAATGACGTTCGTAAGAGCGGGCGAGAAAGCTCCGCTCGGAGCCCTCCTCCGGTGCCGTGTATCGTTCTTCGATAAAGAAATCCTGCTTATGGACGACGGTGTAATCCGGCAGCACTTTCAGGGCTTTGAGCCATGCACCGTGTAGCGCTTCGTACTCCTCGCCTGTAAGGGTGAAGAGTTCGGGCAGAACGACGCGGTAGGCCGCGGTGATGTCGGCGAACTTGGAGATGATGCAGTTGTTCTCGACCCGCAGCAAGGGGAATTTCGATTCCAAGGTCGAGGTTTTCAATGTTCCGCGCATAGGATTATGGTTTTACGGTTCGACGAAAGCGCAAAAGCCGCCCGACGGCCCGGCGGTGGACGATGCGCCGCGGATGCCGGCGCGAGGCCATGAGCTTCTGAAGCCCGTGGGGGCCGAAACGGCGGTTCAGATAGAAGGTGCCGCCCGTGACGGCAAGGCCAGCCGCGAGGGCGAAGAGGATGCAGAAGCCCTGCGGGAGGCCGCTCATGTACATTCCGGCGAAGCAGACGAAGACGCCCAAGAGCCCCGCGACGAACAGCACGAGGTACTGCGCCGTGAGACCCTGGAACTCGACCTGACGGCCGACTCCCTTGTTCACTTGGTATTCGGCCATCGCTTAGAGGAAGAACGAGCGTAAGACCGTACCGACGATCACCAGAAAGACGCACGAGAGAAACAGCGCCGTGGCGGATTTGGAGGCATCCGGGTCGCCCGACGAGAACTTCGAGTAGACGCGCACGCCGCCGACCAGTCCGAGGATCGCCGCCACGGCGAAGATCAGTTTCGTGAGCGGGTCGAAATAGGACGTTACCATATTCGTGGCCTCGCTGATGCCGGCCATGCCGTTGCCCTGTGCAAAGGAGGCGAGTGCGGAGCACAGGGACAGGATCATGAAAATTGCTCTTTTTTTCATAATATCAGTAGTTTGGTTAAGGGTGTGAAAAAGGCCGCAGACTGCTTTTAGGGCATTCTGCGACCGGATACGTCGTATTTCCTGCTGCGGAAAAGGCGTTAGCCGTATTCATTATTCCATTTCATAGTCGTTCGTTCATTTTTAAGCAAAGGCCCGGATGTCGAAGTTGGCGATGGCCTGCCGCTCCTCGGCTGTAGCGTCGCCCATGACGGCGCCCTCTCCGAAGTCCAGCTCTCCGAGCATCGCATGAACCTCCGCATCGCGGAGTTCTGCTCTGGCGGGGAGAGCCGGAAGCAGCGGACGGGCCGGTATGGCGTCAGGAGCTTCGGGCTCCGCAAGTTCCCCGTCTTCGCCAATCGGGGGCTGCACGACAAGGGTGTCCCACCCCTGCATCGCCGGTTCCGCTACCCGGGCCGGGGCAAATATAGCGTCTCCGCCTGCCGGGGCGGTGCCGATGTCCGCTCCAGTCCGCTCCAGTCCGCACCGATAGGATTTCGAGACCAGAATTTCCGGGGTCTGACGGGCTAAAGAGCCGGCCTTCGGCGTGTGAGGGGCAGCATCGTGCCCGGTGTGTTTTTTCTTCGGGCCTTTCAGATTGTCGACGACATATGACGCGAGCCGCCCCCGGAAAAACAACTGATCCAAACATACGGCGCAGGCGGCAATAAGAATTATGCTGTTCATGGCAGAAAGAATTTAGACGATGTTATGGTAATTCTGTTCTTGATGTATGCAGTTGATCTCGTCGCGGAACATTTCGAGATGGTGCCGTAGGATATTATCTACATAAGATGTTGCGGTCAGTCGCTCGCCGCCGATTTTTTTCAGGACTTCAAGGATTTTCCGTTTCGTAGGGGCACTGACATAGAGCGAGGCGCGGAGGTCGTAATCCACCCGGACAAGAAATGTTTTTTTGTAGTCGGGCAATGTCATCGAACGTCGCCATCGTATGTCCGGTACGGGAACACGCTCCGGCTTCACATCCTGCTTTTCGGATACGACCGTTTCGGAAGACGGAGAATCGAGATTTGAAGAATCTTCAGGTGCAGCGACAACGGATACAAGTTCAGTTGTCTGAGGTTGTTCCATCGAGGGCCATCCATCGCTATTTTCCGTTTGCACGGCAGGCATTGCACAATCGTCAGGTTGCTCCGAAAAGTGTCCGGCTTTATTATGACCTCGTCGCTTCCCGAGGTGCAGCAGCCCTAAGATTGACAAAACGATAATGCCTGTGCCAAGAGCGAGTAATGAAATGTCGAGGACACCGGACTCGGATAAAAAGCTGTAAAGCATAATTAGAAATTTTTAAGTCATTGTTAAACAAGTTTTTCAAAATTCCGCTTACGATCGAGCCGGTTTATATCGTCACGGAAAGTTTCGATGTGGTGCTGTAGAATATTATCCACATATGATGTCGCGGACAATCGTTCACCTCCGATTCTTTTAAGTATCTCCAGAATCTTACGCTTCGTCGATGCATTGACATAAAGTGTGGCTCGGATGCCGTATTCCACAGGAGTGAGAAACATTCGTTCATAATCAGGCAAGGGTGGTGTTCTCCGACGGCGTGGCTCTTGTGCTGCGGGCACAGACGAGGTTTCATCCGGAATCTTTTCTGTGTCGATCTCCGGAACAGAGGGCGGTTCGGCGGGAATTGCGTCCGTAGCGGTTCCGGATGGGATCTGTTCCGGAATTACCCGTGTGACCTTTGTAGTGATAGGTAACTGCCCTGCGATCACCTGTTTTACAAGACTTTCGTCTACTTCGATTTTGGGTTTCTTGGCCATTGTTATCGGATTTTGAGGAGTGTAAGAATTTCTTCTGCGAGGATTTCAAGTTGCGCCTCACACGCAAAGGTTCGCGCCGGAGCCAGAAGTGTCGAGCGGCCGACTCCTGCATTGTCCGCAAGCAGCTCCTTGTTGAACTTCGAGCGGTAAGGAATGTGAGTTGTCATAAGCGACAACCCGAGCTTGCGGATAACGGCCTCGTATCGATCGTAAAGCGGCGTTCGTTCACGACGGTCTATCATCGTCCAGAAAAGATAGACGCTTTGTAAAGTAAGGGTCGGATCTTGGGCAAGGTTAGTGGTGAGACTCCGGGCAAAGGAGAGCGTACTTTCCATGACGACCTTGTCGGCTTTCATGGGCACAAAGACAGCGTCCAGCGACGCGAGCAGCCGAATGACACCTTCGGCATTGACCGTTCCCGGCAAGTCGTAGAGAATGATACGGGGATGGTAGCCGCTTTGCAGCAGCCGCTCGACTTCTTCGGGGGCTTCAGGCGGCATACATTTCAGCACAGGCCAGAGCTTGCGGCCCGTCGCTTTGAATTGACGTACCAGCAATAGCTTGTGGTAATCGTCATGCTCGATGAGCGACAGTTCCCGCTCACGTTGCGCCTGAACGGACCATTGGGGATAGTCGCAGTCCACGACCAGCACGTCATAGCCTAATGTGTAGTGCAGATGACTGGCGAGTAACATCGTAAATGTCGATTTCCCGATGCCCCCTTTTTGATTGCAGATCGAAATGCTCGCTTGTTTCATTGCTTGTGTGTTTAAATGGTTGTTTGGGTAACTATGCGTCTGTCAAATCATTTATATATACTACCTTATATTTGGACGAATAATTGGATGATTATTCGGTCTGCTGCCCTTTCGTTCCTTTGCGCAGATACTCGGTTAAAGATTCGGGTATCCGTCTGAACCGATACTTATTTTGCGATTCGCGCAGTTGCCCGAATAATCAATCCTGCCGCAATATACAACAGGGTAAAACGCTTCGGTTCCGATGTCCGCTCCTGTCCGCTCCTGTCCGCACCGAGGGCTTTTTTTTGCCCCGAAACGGTTGTAATATTGCACCGGGAACAGACCCGGCTATGGAAACCGTAACGGAGGATTTTCAAAACTTCTCTCAGAGATTCTCCGGCGCGGATTTTTGTTGTCGCCAGACAACAGCGAGCTGTACCTTTGTCCGACAAATTGGCATTTGTCCGACAAAGGTGCTCGCTCTGCGAGGCTGGGCGTTCTCCCGAGTCGAACGCCTTTTTAACCGATATTATGGATACTAACCGAAAACTGACAGACATAACTGACAGGAACCCCCGAACACCGAGTTATAAGTACTCTTTCCGGCTCAATGAAGAGCAAAATATCCGCTTCAACGAGATGCTCTGCAAAGCCGGATCGGAGCATAACCGCAGCCGTTTTATCGTCAAAAGGCTCTTTGCCGAGGAATTCGTCGTCGTCAGACGTGACCCCTCGAAGATACAGTTTATTGCCCGGCTGAACGATTTTTATTTCCAGTTTCAGCGTATTGGAAACAACTATAATCAAATTGTAAAGGCTATCAACGCCCACTTTTCCAACGTCGCAATCCCGCATCAGATCGCCATGCTGGAACAGCGAACACGCGAGTTGAAAGCCTTGAGTATCGAGATTCTGAACCTTACAAAACGTGCTGCGGAGTGGTTGCGAATATAAGATCCGGAGCTACACCCGGTGGGGCGTTGTATTATAACAAGGAGAAGGTAGATAAGGATGAAGCCGAAGTGCTGTTCTGGCAGAAGATGTTGGAACCCTTCGATAAACACGGACGAATGGATATCGACGCCTGTATGGATAGTTTCTGGCCGTACCTCGAAGCCAACCGAAAGACTACGAACACGGTATTCCATGCCTCGCTGAGCCCTTCGCCGGAGGACAGGCTGACCGACGAACAACTTCGGGACATCGCCCGCGAGTACATGGAGCGCATGGGTTACGGCGAACAGCCCTATATCGTTTTCAAGCACAAGGACATTTCCAGAGAGCATCTCCATATCGTGTCGCTGCGGGTCGATGAGCAGGGCCGCAAACTCCCGCACGATTTCGAGGCCCGGCGCTCGATGGAGATTCTGCGTGACTTGGAGCGCAAATACGGCCTGCATCCGAGCGTCAAGGGACAGGAACTGACGGACAGGGAGGGCCTGCGGAAGGTGAATTATCCCGAGGGAAATGTCAAGCGGCAGGTGTCGTCCGTCGTGCGGTCATGCCTGCGAAATTACAAATGCTCGTCCTACGGAGAGTTTCGTACTCTGCTGGAACGCTTCAATGTTTCGGTCGAAGAACGTACGGGAACTATCGACGGCAGAAATTACGCGGGTATTCTCTATGGAGCCCTGACTGACGACGGCTATGGAATCGGCACTCCGTTCAAGTCGAGTAAAATAGGGAAAGACGTTGGTTATAATGCCCTGCAAACGTATTATGCAAAATCAAAGGAAAGAGTGAAGGAGCCGGGCGCGCTCGACCATTTGCGTCATACGGTCAAAGACGCCATGAGCCCGCACAATACACGGGATGAGTTCCGGCAACTGCTCAAAGCGGACGGTATCGACACTATTTTCCGGATCAACCCCGCAGGCAGGATTTACGGCGTAACGTTTATCGACCACACCAATGGCATTGTCGCCAACGGTTCGGTGCTGGGAAAGGAGTTTTCGGCAAATGTTTTCAACGAATTGTATTCAGCACCGAACGAAAAACGCCAGGTCGCGGAACAGCACGCAGACCGCAAACACGAGTTGCGAAGCCGCACGGCAAATCCCATCTCAGGGTTCGTAAATGCGGTATTGGATTTAGCCGATACACAAGTGCAAGAAGAGCAACAGCGAATACAAAAGCGTCGCAGGAGAAAAAAGCTATGCTCAATTGTAAATTTAATATTAGTTGCAAATGATCTTATCTCCCATCAAATTCTTGTGATTATGAATTGCAATTAAAGAGATCGGAAATACCTGTGTTAAAGCACCAAATTGCTTTTTAGCGATTATTGATGCAATTGGTTTTAAAATAATTATCCCAGAATACAAATTGATAGCGGATGGCATTGCTCCAATATTGCCATTCGTGTCCTCCCGGACGGGAATAGAAGTCATGCGGAATTTTTCGGTCGAGGAGTTTAGCATGCAGCGCAACATTGACGTCATAGAAAAAATCTTCTGTTCCGCAATCAAACACTAAAGCTAGAGAATTCGGCTTCAAGAGGTCGAGCATATTGATTATCGTATGCGATTCCCAGCGTTCGGGATATTGGTTTTGCGGTCCCAACCGTAAGGCGATGTCCCAACGATCGGGAAAAGATCGAATGTCGACGCCCCCGCTCATGCTTCCCGCTACGCCGAAAATCTCCTGATGGCGGAATGCAAGATAAAAAGCTCCATGACCGCCCATACTCAAACCGGCGACAGCTCGTCCCGTGCGATCTGCGACCGTGCCGAATCGGGAATCGACAGCAGGAATCAATTCACGGGTTATAAAGGTTTCATATTTATATGAGGGATCTTCTGGACTGTCATAATACCAACTGCTGAATCCTCCATCCGGACAGACTACGATCATTTCATAATGGTCAATCAACGCCTCCAAACCATCGCAATTTTTCAGCCAACCGTTATTCCAAGCATCGCTATATCCATGTAACAAGTAAACCACCGGATATTTTTTTGTCGGCGAATAACCAGCAGGACACAAGACCAATGCGTCTACATTTTTACGCATAGAAGGACTGTAAACCGTCAGCGTGTCAATTCCAACAGCTTTAGTTTGCCATACGCAACAAGATAACAAGAATAATATCCACCAATGTTTCATGTCGTTGTTCTTACAATTCGATTCGTATCGTCGTACCGTTGTCTGCGGTGTATTTTCGGATGCAGGAGCCGTCGCGTTCGATGCGTATATGGAGTTTTTTCCCGGTGCGCTTCACGATGATGTCGTAAGGCCGTTCCGCACAGGCGTACATCCGGCGCAGGGTCATCTGGTTCCATGCGTCGGGCAGTTGGGGTGTGAGCGTGAACGAGCGAAATCCCGTCGGTCGGAATCCGAACATACCTTCGGTGACGATGCGGCAGTAGAGTCCGCTCTCAGCCGAGAGGTGGCGCTGATCACCCTCGGGCCACGCTTCGACGGCATAAGGCACATGCTCGCCGAGGAGCCGGGTTTGCGAGTAGAATCGCAGGCGTTCGGTAGCCTCTTCTCGGAAGCCTGCGGCATAAATGCCTCGCAGGGCATAGAGCGTGGTGCGGTCCCAGAACGTGTCGCTTCCGGCTGCGGTCAGCATTCCGTTTTCGGTCCAGAGCCGCGGGGAGAGCAGGGCCGCCACGGTCGCCTCCCGGCGTTCGAAAATATCCGTGACCAGCGGAATGCAGATCCACGAACGCAGGATGTCGTTGCCCTCGTAATAGCGGTAGGTGGCGTACCCTTCGACCGTTGCACCGAAGAAGCGTTCGATGTTTTCACGCAGCGTTTCGGCCCTGCGGCGGTATTCGTCGGCCAGCCGTTGCGGCCGTCCGGTCTGCTCGGCGAGCCATGCCGCGGAGCGCAGGGCGTCGTAGTAGAGCGACGAGGTGCAGAGATTGGCATCGCCGGCCGGGAAACGTTTTTCCAGTTCGTCGGCTTCGGAAGCGACGACGCCATGTTCGTTGAGTTTGCGCCGGCAGTATTCGAGCGTCCATTCGATGAGCGGCCACAAGGCTTCCGCCGCGCGGATGTCGCCCATTTGAAGGGCATAGCGCCCTGCGCCGTAAGCCAGCATCGCTGCATCGCCGCGGTCGAATGGACCGTAGGTGTCGTATCCCTCAGCGATCACCGACCATGGAATGTACCGGTATTCGGGATTCATGTAGCGGGCGAAATGCAGGAAACTGTTCAGGGCCGCTTCGTTGCCTTTGGCGTAACCTAACTGCGGGAAGAAAGGATTCACATACTCAGGTTGGTCGTTGCACCAGATGGCGGCGTAGTAGACGCCTCCGGGAGCGTGGAGGAGTCCTCCGCGTGTGCGGAAAACGGACTCTGCGGCGCGGACCTTGGCCAGTGCGAACATCGTGTTGAGCACGGGTTCTGGCGACTCTAAACTCAGATTGCCGCACACCTCGGCGACAAAGGCTTCGCGTTGCGCCCGTTCGGCAGAGATGTCGAGGGGCAGTTCGACTTCGGGCGTTTTGAGCCCGCGCACCGAAGCTCCGAAAATGCACGTTTCGCCCGGCGCAAGCCGGAGGGTTCTGCTGCGGACGAAATCCGTCGCCGCAATGAGCGTATAACTACCCTCGACTCCGGCGTCGGCGTCGGTGCGAACTTCGTCGCGCACGGGGTTCAGCTCGACGGCGACGGTGATCGGTCCGGCATTGCGGAGAGTGTATTGCTCACAGAATGCCGCCCGTGCGGGTGAGGGGAACAGGCAGCGCGTCACTTCGATGTCGCCGTATCGGCTCACGACGGTCAACAGGCCGTCCAGACGGAGGTATTCGACCTGCTCGGCAGCGAGCGCTTTCCCGTCGATGCGTACGGCGTCGAGGAAATTCTGCGGGAAATCGCGGGTCAGTCCGCCGAACGTGTCGTTGGGAAGCATGCGCAGCATGGGCCATACGAGCGTACGGGTCAGCGTGAAGCGTCCGTCACTCTCCACGCCATAGTGCAGTCGTGCGGATATTTGTTCTCCGCTCATCTCCACATGGTCGTTATGGGGCAGTCGGCTGCCGTCTACTGTCCAACGAATAGCGTGGTCGTTGGCAATGGTCCAGCGGGTCTGCGGGGCAGGGGGTTGGGCCGACGCCGACGCCATGGCGCAAAAGGCAAGAAGAGATAGATACTTTTTCATGATTCGTTTTATAGTTTGAAAGATAGTGTCGTCCGAAAACCTGCGGGCAAGGCTCCGATTTTGAACAAGAATTTACAAGGTTCGACGATGTGTTCTTTTTCGAAGTTATGGAATGCAAGGGCGTCTGCCGAGATTCGGAGCTTCACGGTGCTGGGCTGATCCGGCGGGTAGTTAAAGACTGCATCTCATTAACGGGCGGATCGATATAGGTAATACGCATGTCTGCAATTATAGATTATTCTTTATAAAAGACAAACAATCCGCAAAGACCCACGGTGCACACGCAAAAAATTATTTAAAGGCCAATTATCTAACTGAGATCGATTCTCATGGGCATAAGGAGCTTCGGCTTCATTTTTTGCATATTTTTCACATTTGCCCGTGGGTAGGGGTGTCTGGTTTGTCTTTAATATACAAGGTTTAATAAAATGCAACCGTATGAAGAAACAAATTCCAACCCTAAAACGACATCCTGCCGGTAGGTGGCTATCCCTATTGTTTGGATTGCTATTCACGATTACCGCTTCGGCTCAGGAGGTGAAAGTAACTGTTAATGTCGATCGGCAACCATTAGAGAAAGTATTGTCGTTGCTTGAACAACAGACGGGCTATCGCTTTTTTTACAGCAACGACCATGTCTCCGGAAAAGCTCCGGTCACTATCAAAGTTTCGAAAGAGGCTCTATCGGCTGTTCTCAAGCAAATTCTGCCTGAGCGCAATCTCACATACAAAGTTGTAAAACAGCAAATAATCCTATCGAATGTCAAGTCAGCGGCATCGGAAGCAAAGATTACCGTCCGTGGTCGTGTGACCGACAGCGCAGGCGAGCCTCTTATTGGGGTGTCGGTAACATCCGGCACTGCAGGCGTTACCACAGACATCGATGGCAACTATTCGATTCAGGTCCCTGCCGGGGCTACGCTGCTTTATTCATATGTAGGCTGTGTGTCGGTGCACAAAAAAGCATCGGATGATAACCCGCTCGACATCGTAATGGTCGAAAACGCCGAACTTCTTGATGACGTTGTGGTCATCGGTTATGGCACTATGGATAAAAAGGAATTGACCTCGGCTATAAGTCACGTAAGCGAGAAAGACTTTCTCTCCATCAGTTCATCAGACCCGGCTTCGCTTATCAAAGGTAAAGTGCCGGGTGTTTCGATTGTTAACACCGGTGCTGCCGATCCTAATGTGACATCGAGCATACAGATACGCGGTGTCAATTCTCGTCAGGCCGGTCTTGGCCCGCTCATCGTAATCGACGGCGTTCCAGGTGGCAGCCTTCAAAACGTGAACCCCCAAGACATCGCCTCTTTCGATGTGCTTAAAGACGGCGCGGCATCGGCCATTTATGGCACGCGCGGCACCAACGGCGTAATACTTGTCACAACCAAGAAAGGCAGCAAAGACGGTAAGGTGCACACTTCCTATGCCCTCACTCTATCGTGGGATAAAATGAAGAAAGAACTCGACATGATGAGTGCCGATGACTTTCGTAAAGTCCGTCTCGCATGGGGCGATACGGGAGGAGGTGATCTCGGCGGCAACTACGACTGGCTCGACGGTGTTAGCCGTACCGGTTTCTCCCACAAGCACACGATGAGTCTTTCGGGTGGTAACGAGCGCACCAGCTACCGCGTCAGTGTCGACTACCGTGATGCCCACGGTATTGACCTGCGCTCCAAACGAGAGGAGTATGGTAGCCGCGCCTCTATTACACACACTACGAAAGGCGGTCTGTTTACTTTTACTGTCAACCTCGCACCGCGCGTGATATCAAGCGACAATTCCGACTGGAGCGTTTTCAAACTCGCTCTTGAGACCAACCCTACTACGCCTCTGATGGACCCTACCAGTCCGTCGATGTACTATAATTTCGTAGGTCAGGCAGCCAGCACAAACCCTGTTGAGACCCAAAAACTTGTCAAATCACATACAGACATGCGTTTGCTCGACTGGGATGCCACGGCAAGGCTCAATCTGCTCCCATTGTTGTCGAAAAAGATATCCAGCCCCATCATCCTCAACACCCAACTGACTTTCGCCGACAGGCAATATAGCTACGACCGATCGGGCTTCACTCCCTCTAATACAACAATCGCTGTAAACAGCGGACATTCGGGTCAGGCTTCTCGTTCTAATGATGTAGAACGTATGTATCAGCTTGAGTGGCTGACGAATTTCGCTGCCAGATTCGGTAAAAACAACATTAAGGCCATGGTAGGATACAGCTATGCCTATTGGCATAATAGCGGTTTCAATGCCGAAAATTCCGACTTTGCCAACGACGGCGTTACATCCGATAACCTTGGCTCTGGTGAATATGCTTCCGAAGAAGGTATAATCGGCATGGGTAGCTACCGTAATGATTGCAAGCTCATATCTTTTTTCGGTCGCGTAAGCTATGATTGGAATGGGAAATATTTCGTAACAGCCTCGCTGCGCCACGAAGGTTCATCGAAGTTCGGCGCCAAACACAAATGGGGCAATTTCCCGGCTGTATCGGTCGGCTGGCGCATAAGTCAGGAGTCTTTCATGGAGAATGCCCGCGGCTGGCTCAATGAACTCAAAATCCGTGCTGACTACGGCGAAACCGGCAATCAGGACTTCAGCAGTTATCAGTCGATTCCTACGATGAAAGGCTTCGGCCATTACCTTATCGACGGTAAATTCGTTCAGGTTTGGGCTACGGAAAACAACGTCAACCCCGATCTTCATTGGGAAAAAAGCAAAAACTGGAACGTAGGCATCGACTTCTCGATGTTCAATAATCGCTTCGGAGGTTCACTCAACTATTATAACCGCCGCACCGAAGATTTGCTGGGAACGTATCATGTCGCTGTGCCGCCTTTTGTGCATGAGGGTGCCACGGTTAATGTAGGCTCAATGTCGAATCAGGGCTTCGAGTTCGAACTCGATTTCACCCCCGTTGCAACCCGAAAGTTCACCTATAGTTTCAATGTGATAGGTTCTACGAACAAAAACAAATTCATAAGTTTCAGTAATTCGAATTATATCGGAGAAGACTACTACGATGAGGCCGCTGTCGAAGGCCCCTTTTTAGGTTATTATCTTCAGCGTATTGAAGTGGGACAGCCTGTGGGCAACTTCTACATGTGGCGTTATGCCGGTATAAATGACGCTGGCGAATGGATGGTATATGACAAAGATGGTGATATTATCCAGATGGCGCTGGCGGACGAAACCGACCGCGCAATCGTAGGCAATGGTCTGCCCAAATTCAACCTCTCCACCACCCACAACTTCCGCTATCGCAATTTCGACTTGTCTCTCTTTTTCCGGGGCGCTTTCGGCTTCGACATATTCAATGTCCATGACTATTATTATGGCACTCGCAAGTTTACCGGCAACGTGCTCAAGAAAGCCTTCGGCAAAAATTTCGCCATAAGCCCCACGGCGTCGCATGCTGTTACTGACTACTTTCTTGAGCGTGGAGACTATTTCAAACTCGATCAGTTGACCTTAGGATACACGTTCAAAACTCACAATTATCGCTTCATCGACGGCGTGCGCATTTATGGCACTGTTAACAACGTGTTTACAATCACGAAGTTCTCGGGCGTCGATCCGTCGACATACAATGTCAACGGCCTTACACCGGGTGCATCAAGTACACGCACCTATTATCCGAGCACCCGACAATTTATTCTCGGAGTGCAAGTAGATTTCTAATCATCACTATCAAACGACCATGAAATTAATCCGCAATATACTATCAACGATAGTGGTCTGTGGCGTCCTTGCGGGATGCACCGACCTTGACGAGACCCTCTATAGTTCTGTAGGTACGCAGAATTACTATCATACCGCACTCGACGTCAAACGTGTGGTCTATCGCCCTTTCGAACACGCCTATTGGACAGTTACTCAATTCCATACCCCACAGGAGTTGACCGGCGACCAGTTGATTACTCCGCAACGTGACGGCTGGTGGGACGACAGCGGCGTATGGCGTATGTTGCAATATCACCAATATGATCAATATGCCCCTTATTATACCCATATCGGCGGAATGTGGATTGCCGGGTTTCAGGGCGTGGGTGAGTGTAATTTCGTCATTGAAGAACTCGCGCGTCTCAATCCAAACGATTTCGGCCTTACCAGAACTGATTTCAACAATTTTACTTCGCAGGCACGCGCTCTTCGTGCATGGTTTTACATTCAGCTCTTCGATGCATTCCGCAATATCCCCATTTGGACGGATTTCAGCAAATCGTTGCCCAAAGATATCAAACAGGCTCCTCCCACAGAAACCTTCAGGTTCATAGAAAAAGAGCTTCTCGAATGTCTCGACCCTATCGAGCAGAAACAGAGTCTCGGTAGTCAGTCAAATGTTCAGGGACGCTGGACCAAGGCTGGCGTTGCCGCATTGCTTGTGCGTCTCTACCTCAACGCGGAAGCATGGATTGGCGAAGACCGCTATGATGACTGCGCAAAGTATGCACAACGAATCCTCGACGGTGAATACGGGCCCTACAAGGTCGAAGACCGCTGGGATGCCGTATTCGATTGGAACAACGACACCAGCGATGAAATGATTTTTGGCTTCCCATCGTCGGGAGGATATACCTATTGGGCTTATCAGCAGGAAACCCACTGGTGTACCGTACCTCATAACTCGAATAAGTATTTCGGCGACATTAAATGCAAGGCCGGTACACACAATTCCCAGTTCGCCTGTTCGCCCAGTTACGACCTCTACGGCAAACTCTACAACTATGAGTTAGGCATGACCGTGAACAAGTTCCGCAAATACCCCGACGACTGCCGAATGGTAAAATATCGCAATCTCGGCAACAGCAGGCGCGAAGGCATGTTCGTCTATGGCTATCTTGAATATCAGGAAGGCGGCAAAACGAAACGTCTCACGGCCACAGGACAGAACTATACGATCTATATTCGCGACGCTGTCGGCCTTTTCCACGACTTGGCTCCGACCCAGTGGCCCAACAACAAGGAAAGCAATCTCAGTACCGGTGACCATAATTCTGGATGGCATTTCGCCAAATATCCGTTCTATTCCGACAGTGACGAGGGCCAACTCGAAAGTGACTACGCTGAAATACGTCTTCCAGAGATAATCTTCTCACTTGCAGAGTGCAAACTCCGCGAAGGCGAAATTGATGCCGCAGCCAAGCTGCTCAATACCGTTCGCCGCCGCTATTATCCTGAAAAGAATTACAGCACCGTACTCTACGCACCCGAAGGCGAAGCTGAACTCGATATGGACGAGATGCTCGATGAGTGGGGCCGCGAGTTTCTTGCTGAAGGACGTCGGCGCACCGACCTCATACGCTTCGGCAAATTTTCGACAGGCCGCTGGTGGGACAAGAACCCCGACGCCGACGACCATTATCAGATTTTCCCACTGACCACACAGGTGCTTAATACCAACAGCAATTTGAAACAGAATCCCGGATATTAATTCTAAAATAGCATTTACGATGTTTAAAATCAAGCATATACTTTTGTCATCAGTAGCCTTGTGTCTCTTTGTCGCCACGGCATGCGAAGGCGAGAAAGAACTGAAGGTACTCAGCGGCAAGTTGCCATCGAAAGTCAAGGCGCTTTACCTTGTCGGTAATACCACGCCCAATAATCCGACATGGGACATCGATAAACTCGACCTGCTTGTCCAGTCGGAAGAAGACCCTTACTTGTGGACGTATCAGGGCATTCTCAATCCGGGGACATTTAAACTTTGCTTCAGAACCGGTACATGGGCACAACCTTTCATTCACCCCATGATTAACGAAGAACCTATCGGTACCCAGAATGTAACCGATAAAAAGATGCAATCACCGCGACAAGGTGGAGAAGACGAACTTTGGAAAGTGACAGATAGCGGCGTGTATACGCTGACGTTCGACTTAAGTGACTTCACATGGAGCAGCATCTACGAAGGTGAGCTGCCCGAAGAGCCGTTGAGCAACGTATACCTTCTCGGCAACGTTACGCCTAACAATCCCGATTGGGAGATAAACTATCCTGACCAGCTCATCCCTTCTGAAGATAAAGCTAACGTGTATATCTATCGTGGTATCCTCAATCCGGGTACATTTAAACTCTGCTTCAAAATAGGTACTTGGGCTCAACCCTTTGTGCATCCCCTAGTCGATGAAGAGGAAATCGGTACGGAGACCATCGTCGACAGACCCATGCAGGCCCCGCGCCGCGACGCTCCCGATGAACTGTGGAAAGTGACCACACGCGGCTACTACACCCTCAGTTTTAACCTTGGCAACAACACCTATAGCAGTATATATGACGGCAAGGTGGACGAAGAATAACTGGTAGGTCGAGGCTGGTAAATATTTCATAAAGACCTCCCAAATGAATCTTAAATAGAAACTACATTGGATAACGACATGAAAGTAAAATATATAACTGTATTGGTATTGGCTTTGTGTGCCATATTGTTGGTGGGCGCCTGCAAGGATAACGGTTTCAACGAAATGAAGACCCCGTCGAGTTACGATAAAGTCTCACTGCCGCCGCTCCCACAGATAGAGGATATGCACTCTTATAAGGCACCTCTATACTGGTCTATATACGAATATATGAAAACCGGCGAATCCGAAGGCCGCGGCCTTGATGAGTGCGTATATACTCTCGAACAATGGATAGAAGTGCTAGACTGGGTAAAGAAAGAGTTGTTGCCCTATGGTTACGACATGGTGTGTACAGACGGCGCCGGCACATTCCGCGCTGAAAATGGTTCGCCGTACATGACTCACCAATCATCGCTGGCTTTCAAGGATTTGGTCAAAGCGGCGCATGAGCGTGGCATACGCGTAGGTATTTACGACAACCCCATGTGGATACACTGTGACAAAGATGTGCTGATACCGGGAACGCAGTATACCGCAGGCTCGCTGATCTATGACCCTAATAGCGATGATTTTGTGGAGCACCCCGGTCATCAGGACATATGGCATGTTTGGGGACTGGCTACACACCCGGGCGCACGCGAATGGATCGACGGTTTCTTTAAATACTATCATGAAATGGGTGTCGACATGATTCGTATGGATTTCCTCAACTGGTATGAGGATGGTTACAGCCGTCTCGAACAAGACTATTGTGGTCCCGGTTACGGTCGTGTGAACTATGCCAAAGCACTATCATGGTGCGCCGAGTCGGCTAAAAAGTACGGTATCTTTCTCTCACTTGTAATGCCCAACCTCTACAACGACGCTGAACTTGAGTCGAAATACGGCAACATGTTTCGTATAGTAAGCGATACATGGGAGGGGACATGGAGTTTTACTTCCGGCTATGAGAGAGGCAAGAGTTGGCCCAATTGGCCTAATTGCCGGAATCAATTCGACGGTTTCACCTACTGGAGTCACCTCGCCGGCAAAGGTAAAGCGATACTCGACGGTGACTTCACACGTCTCAATACTTACGCCTCCGATGCTGAGAAAGAGTTTGTAATTTCGTTGCAACTGCTTGCTGGCGGCCCCATTGCTGCTAGCGACCGACCCACGACCATCGGCGATAATTTACGCTTTTATACAAACATCGAGATGCTGGCTCTCAACACCGACCGTTTTGTCGGTCATCCACTCGACAAAACCCTTAATAGCCAAGGCAGCAATATATGGCACGGTACCATGACCGACGGTAGCCATATTGTGGGCTTTTTCAACCGGGAGGACGAGCCCAAGGAATTCTCTCTGCATCTCTCTGAACTCGGTCTTTCCGGCGAATACAAGGTACGTGACCTTTGGCGTCACGCCAACGAAGGTATGGCTTCCGAACTGCACCCAACCGTGCCTGCTCATGGCTGTAAAATCGTAAAACTAACAAATGACATACAGGGTACCGATGTACCTGAAAAAATCTATTTGCTGGGATCGAATGTCGATGTAAACGGTATGGTCACTAACTGGGATCCGAAGAATCCGACGGCGGTAGTCGATGTTATCGACGGCGAGGCCACACTCGTGATCACAACAACACAGCAAGAGTCGCTGAACGTATATACCGCAACTCCGGAACAAATAGCTGCCGGAGAGGCCGACGGAACCCTTTGGAACAACGACGGACCAATCAATGGCACATCCATCATACCTCTTTCCATGGAAGAATCTGCATGGGGCAGAATTCAGTTCGTGAAAAACAACAGTTTCCTTGACATACCCTGTGCCGGAATCTGGACCATAAAATACACCGACGATATCTCCAAAGCGATTGTTACGTATAAGGCTGCTCTTCGCCCCGATACGCCTGAAAAAATCTATTTGCTGGGATCGAATGTCGATGTAAACGGTATGGTCACTAACTGGGATCCGAAGAATCCGACGGCGGTAGTCGATGTTATCGACGGCGAGGCCACACTCGTGATCACAACAACACAGCAAGAGTCGCTGAACGTATATACCGCAACTCCGGAACAAATAGCTGCCGGAGAGGCCGATGGAACCCTTTGGAACAACGACGGACCAATCAATGGTACCTCCGTCATACCTCTTTCCATGGAAGAATCTGCGTGGGGCAAACCTCAGGATTTGAAAAACAACAGCTTCCTTACCATTCCCTATGCTGGAATTTGGACTATAAAATACACCGATAGCATCACCAAGGTAATCGTCACGTATAAAAGTACTGCACCCGATCCCAATACGCCCAAAAATATCTATTTATTGGGGTCGAATGTCGATGTAAACGGTATGCTCACTAACTGGGATCCGATGAATCCGACGGCGGTAGTCGATGTCGTCAACGGCGAGGCCACACTCGTGATCACGACCACCCAAAAAGAATCGCTGAACGTATATACTGCAACTCCGGAACAAATAGCTGCCGGAGAGGCCGACGGAACCCTCTGGAGCAACGACGGACCAATCAATGGTACCTCCGTCATACCTCTTTCCATGGAAAAATCTGCGTGGGGCAAACCTCAGGATTTGAAAAACAATTGCTATCTCGACATTCCCAATGCCGGAGTCTGGACCATAAAATATATCGATGGTATTACCAAAGCGACCGTCACGTATAAAAGTAACTGACAATCTGCAAAAATGACAATCACCGAAAACATGTAGGCAGGCATCGACAGCATCGCCACTGATAGCTACGTATTTGCAGAATACTTCGATTTAGGCGTATGCAGTTGGTTCCGTTAAGGATGTCAACATCAAGTGCCGTGGCTCTGCCGTGTGCAAGGTGGTTATTTTATAACAAATATCACCACATATCCATGCCGTATGAAGCATGAATCATACGGTATGGATGTGTTTTTGAATACTTATGAAAAAACTCCTCTATACGCTTATTTTGTCTGTTGCTGCATCGTGTACACACCGAACGGCTGTCGAAGCCGACTACAACGTAGTGCCACTGCCTTGTTCTATGCTTACAAGTAGCGGGGGTGACTTCCGTCTCACTCCCTCGACTTGTCTTGTGATTGCCGACAGTACACAGTTTGTCAACGCTGAGCTTTTTGCCGGATATATTGAGACTCTTACGGGCTTCCGCCCAGCCATAATCGGCAAAGCACCGTCGAAAGGGTATATAAGGCTCACTGCTTCCAATTGCAATGCTACTCACGAAGGATACCGTATCACGGTTTCCGCCGACAGCATAGTGGTTGACGGTGCTGATGCTGCGGGCACTTTCTATGGCTTGCAAACCTTGCGCAAGGCGATTCGCGGGGGTAAGGGAGAAGATGTGCTTTATCCTGCTGTGATGATCGAGGATGCACCGCGCTTTGCCTACCGCGGTGCCCACCTCGACTGCGCACGTCATTTCTTCCCTGTCGATTCGGTGAAGTTGTATATCGATATGCTGGCGTTGCATAACATCAATCACTTCCACTGGCATCTCACCGATGATCAGGGGTGGCGAATGGAAATCAAAAGCCTACCGAGACTCGCTGAGATAGGCTCTGTGCGCAGCGGCACCATAATCGGCACAAGCGAAAAATACGACAGCATTCCCTACGGCGGTTGTTTTACCCAAACTGAGATGCGCGACATCGTGGCATACGCCGCAGACCGCCATATCACGGTAATTCCCGAAATAGACCTACCCGGACATATGGCAGCGGCACTCGCAAGCTATCCATCGTTGGGTTGTACCGGTGGCCCTTACGAGGTGATGTGTCGCTGGGGCGTCAGTGACGACATCCTTTGTGCTGGCAACGAGGACGTATATGTTTTTCTCGACGAAGTCCTCGACGAAGTAACCGATATTTTTCCGTCTGAATATGTACACATAGGCGGCGACGAAGTTCCCCATGGCAAGTGGGAAAAATGCTCTGCCTGTCAATCGAAAATACATGTGTTAGGGTTGAAGGACGACGCATATAGTACCGCCGAGCAAAAACTTCAGAACCATATCATGAAGTATGCCGCCGACCGACTCGCAGCCAAAGGCCGCCGCGTGATAGGTTGGGATGAAATCATAGATAATGGTTTCGACACTACGGCCGTAGTAATGTCGTGGCGGGGCTCGCAAGACGGCGGACAGGACGGCGCCACACATGGCTACCGTGTAATCAAGGTACCCAACACGCATCTTTATTTCGATTACCAATATGCTGAAGGAGATACCATAGGCGCCCCCTATTGGCGCAAAATTCCACTCGACTCGGTATATGCCTATCGACCCGTGCCCGAATATTTCACTCCCGCACAAGCGGCAAATGTAATCGGCGTTCAGGGTAATGTGTGGACAGAGTTCATCCCTTCCTTCCGTGAAGTGCAATATATGGCGCTTCCGCGCATGGCGGCACTGGCTGAATTGCAATGGTGTGACGCCCCGAAAGATTTTGACATTTTCATTGGTCGGCTTAGATGTCTTCTGCCACTTTACGAAGCTGAAGGATACTGTTATCGACCTCTTGAAAATAAATAATCTTTTAGCGTTTTCCAATAGATGAAATATATCGTTTCATTAATCGCACTATCTGCTGTTTTGATGGTATCGGGAGCCGAACACCGGTTCTATGCCATAGAGGCTGGGGGCGATAGCATTGCCGAAGGAATCGAATACTCAATTACGATAGATAGTGCTGACCGGGTTGAGGTCGTCACACTACATCTGCGTAACACACGCCGTACGCCTTTCCAACCCATCAAGGCTGGTATCAAACTCGGCGTAGATACGTATATGGACAAATATCCCGATTGGTACGACAAGTTCTTTCCCACTCTGGCTGTGTGTGAGCCCGACCATTTCTATGGTTATATGCAGTCGCCCGGCGGCAAGGTAAAAGCCGTAGTGTCGGCCGACCCTATAGCATCGTGGAGTCTCGACTACAACCTCGGCTATCAGGATCCGGCTCCGCATTGGTTCTACGGCCATCGCATAGAGTGTCTCAACCTCGATATGCTTTGCCGCGGTCCTCTGCCCGAACATCATCCTGACCTATGGCAACTTGAACCGGGTGAAGAACGTACATGGATTGTAAAAATCATCGATCTCGATAGCCTCGACGGCTTCGAAGAAACAGTCTACCGCTATACCGGTGCGCCTGTGATTGCAATGGAGCGTACTTCATGCGCACCCGGAGACACGCTCATAATCGATGTGTGGGGCACTGCGCCCGAGATGACCGTAGGAGGTAAAAAGATATGTTTACATAGAATCGATACTACCTTGTGGCGCGGTAGATTCCGCGCCACAGAACCCGGTATCATGGCTGTTGAAGTGAGCGATGGCCGCCGTCAGGCCAATGGAAGTGTTGCAGTACGCAATCCATGGCATAAAACCCTCAGGCTGGCACGCCTCGCCGCTGACCGCTACAAGCAAAAACCGACGTCTCACGTGGAGAGTTGGTATGGCTTCCACACTGCTTTTGAGGCTGCCCGTATTATGCCCGATCCGGCAATCGATAGCGTGCTCAACAGCCGTTTTGATCTGATAATCGACAAGGTTTTCGATCGTTCAACAGGACGGCCGTACAAATATGAGTATCGCATACAGAATGTTTCATCGACCATCGGCATGCTTGCCGACCGATATATGGCCTATGGTAATGAGGCCGATCTTGATCTGGGCGAGCGCCTCGCGGCCTATCTGATGAGTTGCCAGCGTGCCGATGGTGCATATATGAATGGAAATACCGACTACACCTCTGTTATCTATCCTGCAAAAAGCCTTCTTGAGTTTGCCGACGCCGAGCGCGCTGCAAGACGAAAAAAACAAGCGGCTCGACTTGAAGCATCAGCTCACCGCGCCATCGATCGTCTCGCCGCCATCGACGGTAATTTAGAGACTGAAGGTCAGATGACTTACGAAGACGGCATGATAAGCTGCTCGGCTCTGCAACTTGGCGAACTTGCTCTGCGCACCAACGATTACAAAACCCGGCGATATTATACTGATGCCATGCTCAAACTGCTCGATGGTCACGACTGTCTCACGCAGTTACGGGTATCTGATGCTCGACGCCGCGGAGGCACGCTGCGTTTTTGGGAGGCACAGTACGATGTCTTCATGCTGCCTAACATGCTGTCGTCGCCACATGGATGGAGTGCCTGGCGCGCCTATGCAACCTACTACGCCTATCTGCTGACCGGCGAGGAACGGTGGATTCGCGAAACATTCGACGCTGCAACTGCTTTCGCCGCACTCATCGACCACAAGACAGGCGACTTAAATTGGGCCTTTGTCGTCGATCCATTCGTGCAGGCAGTGCAGGTGTGTGAACCTGACAACGCATATACAGCAGATAACGACACCTACGGCAATCCGCACCCAGAATGTTACCCTAACCGTCAAATCATCGTAGGCGAACAGTATGTGCCAATGATTGCCGATTGGCAGACCATTGTATCGTCGGATAACGACGTGCACGAGTGTTTCAAGTTCATTGCTGAAACCGTACTTTGCAACGCCTTCGTTATTGAACGCCCGGACGGAAGCATCGGTGCCTACAACTGCTCTGCTGAACGCCGTGGTGTTAGCCTGCACGTCATTGCCGACGAGCCGCAGATCACCACTCTGTATACCAATCTCCACTCATCGCTTGCCGTTATTTTTGATGGCGGTACAGTTAAAAAATTAGAAAATTAATATGTTGAAACTTCTGCTGACAACGGCTGCAATGATTGCGGCAACAGTCCAAACCATGATCTCGCCGAACAATCCAGAGCCCGTAGATACATCGACGGTCGATAAGTCGGGCTGGCAAAAACGCGGCAAAGCACTCACGTTCTCTTGGGTGTCGAAAGACCAGCACTACCGTCAATTTGCGACACCTCCGTCAAGTCTCTGCACAGACACTATTATCACAGCTTGGCGAGGAGAACGCATAGGAATCGAGGCACTTGTAGTAAGCCGTAAGGCAATGGGCCCAGTCAGGGTCGAATTGTCGGAATTTACCGACAACGATGGCAAAAAGATAACGTTGACTGGCTCAAATGCCATGCTCATGCGCTATGTATGGACAAACGATGTGCGGGCATGCGGTTATTTCGATGTCGATACTATTCCGGCATACACGATAGCCGACATGATAGATCTTCCCAATACCACTGTTTCAATGCCGCCTAACAGCGTGCGACCCGTATGGTGTACAGTAGAAGTGCCCCGCGACATAGCGCCGGGACGTTATAATGCAACTCTCTCGCTCCTTCAGGCCGGCAGCGACAAGACCTTGACTGAAATCAGGCTCGGCATTGATGTACTCGGTAGTACTCTACCCAAGCCGAAAGACTATGCTTTCTATCTCGACCTGTGGCAACAGCCATATGCCGTATCGCGCTATTACGACGTGCCGGCATGGAGCGACAAACACCTTGAACTTCTTAAACCATATGCCGAATACATGGCGCGTGCAGGACAAAAGGCGGTCACCACCGTGCTGTTCTACGAACCGTGGGGCGAACAGAGCAATGATAAATTCGAGCCTATGGTCGAGACCGTGCGCGAATCCGATGGAACGTGGAGCTTTGACTATACCATCTTCGACAGATATGTGGAGTTTATGGCCGGGCAAGGCATAGATAAGGCTATAGATTGCTTCACTATGGTGCCTTGGGAGATGAAATTTCGCTATCTCGACAGTGTTTCGGGTGAGTATCGTTTCCTTGACGCTCCTACATCGTCGTCCGAGTATAAAGAGTTATGGACGGCAACACTCCAATCACTTGCCATGCATTTGCGCGAAAAAGGCTGGTTTGAAAAATCATATATCTTCATGGATGAACGTGGTCTCGATCAGATGTTGGACGCCCTCGCCGTTGCCAACAAAGCCGTGCCCGACTTCAAAATGGGGCTTGCAGGGAGCTATCACCCAGAACTCGTCGACGCACTCGCAATTTACTCACTCGGATGCAACAGCTATTTCAGTGAAGAAGAATTGCAACGCCGGTGCGACAAAGGCATGGTAAGCATGAGATACACCTGTTGTGCAGATCCCGCACCAGGGCAGTTCAGCAACAACGATCCTGCCGACAGTTCCTTCCTTCCTGTTTACTCAACCGCAGTAGGCTATGACGGATATTTGCATTGGTCGTTCCAAAATTGGAATGATAAGCCAATGACCGACACTCGGTGGCGTATGTTTGGCCCTGGCGACACCTTCTTCATCTATCCCGACGGCCGCTCGTCGGTACGCTACGAACGCTTTGTCGAGGGAATACAACTCAGCGAGAAAATACGCCTGCTGCGCGAATTCATGACCGCTGACGGCGATACCCAAGGTATTCAGAGACTCGAAAACGCCCTTGGCCCGATTCGCAGTGTGGGTATGAGTGCCGCTGTGTCCTCCGCAACGATTGTCAACGATTTGTCAGTTGCAATTTCTTTACTTTCCCGTTAAATATTTATAACTTTACTTAGTCAATATACCACGAATGAAAAAAGTAATCTTTTTGCTGCTGTTTTCGGCTATATTTCTGCCAGCCACATCTCGCGACCACACACTCGTTTCGCCCGACGGTGCCATCAAAGCTACCATCAGCGATAATCTCGACTATGTTGTTAATTTCAACGGTAAAGATGTGTTTACGGGCTCTGCCGCCCTTCGGCTCGAAAACGGGAAAAACATGGGCATCGCCAGATCACCCGAAGCGAAAAGCGGCGACGCCACATTGCTGTCGCCTTTCTACCGCAACTCATTCATTACAGACAAGTACAATCAACTCACTTTCAATACGGACAAAAATTGGAAAATTGAGTTCCGCGCCTACATCGACGGAGTAGCATACCGTTGGATATATACAGGCGAAAATCCCGTCAACGTTGTCGACGAAAAAGTGTTGTACTCTTTCGACTCCGATGCTTTGGCAACAGTAGGATATATCCGCGAAGACCGTTGCAACGATTTAGAATCCCAGTTCTTTAATTCATTCGAAAATGAATACGTGCAAGTTCCGCTCTCCAAGCTCGACCCTGAACGCATGGCGTTTCTGCCACTGGCCATAGAGCCTGCCCACGATGTCAAGGTGCTCTTGACAGAAAGCGACCTCAGTTGTTACCCCGGCCTTTTTCTTCTGAGCGATGAGAAAACGACGCTTAAAGGCGTGCTGCCACGTTATCCGAAAAAGGAGAGTCTAGGCGGATATCTAAATATTCAGAAAATTGTTGACGAACGTGAAGGATACATTGCACGTCTCAACGGCGCTTGTACATTGCCTTGGCGTATCGCAATCATTGGCGACCAAGACAAAGACCTTGCGCAAAGCCAGCTTACCTACCAACTTGCTGCTTCCTGTCGCATCGAGGATATTTCGTGGATCAAACCCGGCAAAGTCGCGTGGGACTGGTGGAATAACTGGAATATCAAAGGCGTCGACTTCGAGGCCGGCGTTAATCAGGATACCTACAGATATTACATTGATTTTGCCGCCAAAAACGGCATAGAATACATAATCATGGATGACGGCTGGAGCGTATCCGGATGTGGCGACCTATTCAGCGTAGCGCCACAAATTGATTTGCCAGACTTAGTAAAATATGCCGCAGACAAAGAAGTGGGTATCATATTGTGGGCAGGTTACGCGCCCTTCGAGAAAGACCTTGAAGCAGTGTGCCGGCATTACTCCAACATGGGTATTAAAGGCTTTAAAGTCGACTTCTTCGACCGCAACGACCAAAAACTGGAAAAGTTTATCGACAAGGCAGCCGAAACGGCAGCTCGATATCACTTGGTGCTCGACCTGCACGGCTTTCATATGCCGGCCGGAATAAACCGCAAATGGCCCAACGTACTCAACACAGAAGGCGTTAACGGCCTCGAACGTCTCAAAGGCTACGATATCAGCCTTGACCAAGTTCGCTATGATACCTTCATTCCGTTCATACGCCAAGCTGGCGGCCCTATGGACTATACTCAGGGGGCTATGCTCAACGGTACCCGCGAGACTTACCGTCCCTGCAACTCTCAACCTATGAGTCAGGGCACGCGCTGCCACCAACTCGCTCTTTATGCCGTGCTTGACTCTCCTTTGAACATGCTTTGCGATTCGCCTACAAACTATGAGAGCGAACAAGAGTGTACTAACTACATAGCCGACATTCCCACAGTGTGGGATCAAACGATAGTACTCGACGGAAAAATGGGCGAATACTGTGTAACGGCGCGCCGCAAAGGTAACGACTGGTATATTGGCGGAATCACCAACTGGACAGCGCGAGACATTACAATCGACCTTTCATTCCTGCCTGACGGTGATTATGTTGGCGACTGGTATGTTGACGGTCGCAACGCTCATCGTGACGCCACCGATTACAGACGCGAAAAAGAGCCAGTCGGATTTGTAAAGACTATTCACCTTGCTCCCGGTGGAGGTTTCGCAGCAAAAATTAGTAAAGAATAACCCACATGCATCCATCACCCCACTAAAGTGACACAAAGGCAAAAATCGTATAATGGGCCGAGATAATTACGATAATGAAGATAAGTTTCTGCTGTCGGCGGTATGCGAAGGCGACCACCGGGCTTTCGATTGTATTTTCCGAAGATATTATGTTGATATCGTGATGTTCTGCGGCCGGTTTTTGGGACGACGTGAAGACTGCGAAGACATCGCACAAACGGTTTTTCTCACACTATGGGAGAAACGCGCGATAATGCCGGAAGTCTTGAACCTCAAATCTTGGTTACTTAGAAGCGTTCAGAACGCATGCCTCAACAAATTGCATCATCAGGCCATAGTTCAACGCTACAGTTCGGAGTACCTCTCAATGTTACCGTATCTTATAGACGATAATAACACTTCGAGACCATTGTTCTACAGCGATCTTGTAAGGCTCATATCCTTTGCCGAAGCAACTTTGGGCAAAAATGAGTTTGAAACATGGTACATGAGCCACCATCAGGGCATGAAATACACCGAAATTGCCATTGCATTGGGTATTTCGGTGCGCACAGTCGAAGACCGCATTGCACGGACTAAAAACCATTTTCGAAAAATACTTAACCGCTATTGGTTGATTGTTTTATTATTTCTATTCCTGAACTGATATGGATATGAATACATACACCGAGCTATCTCCTGAGATAGACCACATAATCGAAAACGTTCTGAAAGGTACCGCCGACCAGCGTGAGTCTTCTCTGCTCAAAGAGTGGTTGGCAGCATCGCCTGACAATCGGCGCATTTTCGAACAGAAACGCGCCCTGCATGAAGTGTTGGATCCTCCATTTGCTCCTGACAGCATCAACACCGAGAAGGCGTTGTCGTATCTCCACCGAAAGATGAGTAAAGGTTTTCCCAGACGCTTGTCTGTGTTGCGTATTGCTGCGGCAATGGTACCTATCTTATCCGTGGCAGTAGCCTACCTGCTATTACGCACGCCTTCGGAAAGCGGCAGTATCCCTATGTTGAGTTTATCGACACCGTTCGGGGGACTGTTGCAGACTCAGTTGCCCGATAGTTCACACATATGGCTCAACGCAAACAGTTCGCTCGAATATCCGGCTGTGTTCGACGAGAACCAACGGCGTGTCGTTCTTCAGGGCGAAGGTTATTTCGAGGTCAAAGCCGACAAAAAGCATCCATTCATCGTATGTACCGGCGACATTGACATAATAGCCACTGGTACTGCATTTAATGTCAATGCTTACGAAAAGTCTTCGGTTGACGTCACTCTGGTTGAAGGGCACGTTGATGTCAATGTCGGTGCCAATAGGCATTTCGTCATATCACCCGGAGAGCGTCTATCTATTAGAGGTAATTCCGCGGAATTATCGCAGGACCCCGAAAATAAAAGAAAATACTCTTGGAAGGACGGTAAACTGATGTTCAACAACGACCGTCTTGACGCTGTGCTTGCGCGTCTGTCGCAAATATATCCTGTAGATTTCGTCATTCAGGATTCATCTCTTGCCGAAACGCGCTATCATGCTACATTCAGCGGCGAAAGCATTCATGATATTCTCCATCTCCTCGAAATAGGTGTTCCGATGCAGTGTGTTCCCACACAAAGAATTGACTCTAGCCAACGGATGATAGTTTATGTCTATCCGCCCCAAAAGCCCTGAATTAATTCTGTATATAGCATGGCTTCTTGACTTATCACATGATCGCAGCCATACACTATTTCCGAATCACGGCGATATTAAGATGGTTGGAATGAAGCGAACCATACAAGAGGCGCGTGTAAAATCGGCATTGTCTATAATACGATAATGTGCCCAACGTCACTTCATGAAATTGTTTCGTTTGTATTACGACTTGAGATTTCAATTTTAGCAACTGCTTTTTCTCGCTTTTTGCTATTATGGTAGTGTTTTTGGGAGCCAGTTCATAAGAAGTCGAACCAGTCGTCTTTTGCCATCTGAGGATCTGTAGCTGCTGGAAGTTGTCTTTCGGGATAATTTGCGACTGAAATGCACGGTGGGATATGGTTTCCCTATTTTCTGTGTGTAGCTTATGGGCATCGGTCGAGTTGTACAACACTGAACGATCTCTATGATTGCAACACCTGCAAGTTCGAACAGGAAGCGATCGACTTATCCTTCAGGCATAACGACTCTGTGGAATTGTAGCTTAAGGACCAGACATTTCGATATTCGATACAAAAGGGAGCCTGATCCCGCGAGGCGAGGAATATGTCTATTCCCCGTTTAAACCGAAGAGGTATAAACTTATTCTACAGAATTCGCGTGTAAAATACGAGTTGGCAGGCGCACTCTATAACGGTTACCACGTGTTGTACGAGTTCGTTCGCCAAGATACTTGGACAGAAGCTTCTGCGCAAGGTGACGATGAGGGTAACTGACATCATTAAGGGTAATATTTCGGTAGGGGAACATTGTGTTTCCACTATGTTATCGGCGAGAAGTTACACGTATCATTGATACCTGCGAGGCTCTTGTGAGAGGTTATGAAATCGTCGAAAAGGTATGGATGATACCCACTGAAACAGCCCGCACATCAAAAGTGCGGGCTATTTATTTCGAAATCCTCTAAACATAAAAATAATGCGAATTTTAACAACAACGCGATTTTTTCGGTTATTGATTGAGTCGCGCAGAGGGTGTATTTCTTCTATCGAGGAATTTCAGCAATCTTTCGATGAATTTACTTTCATAGTAACTGAACTTAGTAATCCGAGTCCGGATCAAACCATTATTCGGGTCTTGAATTATACACATGTACAGTTAAAACTATTTAGAAAGTTAATAATGGAATCCGATTTGCCAGAATATATCGATTATTTTGCCCATTGTGCCCAAAAATTTCTTGAAGCAGAACAAACCCTTTTTTATTACAAAATCCGTTATCCGGATCGTTTTGTATCCGTTAAAGATCCGATATCATCTCCATTATTTTGGTCGAAAAAATATTATGCCATTGATTTATCGGAAATCCTATTTGGGATGGAGCTTTTGAACCCGCGTCCGATTGTTGTCTCCAATGGCTCGGACGCCTCCTTTGCATTGGTAGTCAGAATATTCGAAAAGGTTTTGAATGTCAATCTCGGCGATCCATACGAACTTAAACGGAGTATTATTAACCGAAAGAAAAACCGCGCAAAATTTACGGATGCTATTCGATATGCTTTGGAGAATTATGAAGAAAAATAAATGATAGGGAATAATTTATACCCGGTCGGGTCCCCGACCGTGCAATTCGGTATCAGGATAATATACATCTTTACAACATAATCCCTAAATTATTCCATTATGACTCGAACTATGAAAACTCTGGAAGAAACCACATTCATCGAAATGCTCGAAACATCGCTCAACCGACGATTACTGTCCCCGGAACAGAAGACTCTCGACGCTGCCTATGAAGCTTACATCGATATGCTTCATAGCCTTACTTCTCAATCCCGTAAATCGGCCCTTGACCTACTGCACGAATTTGCTCGCCTCCAATCCCGCCTAATGCGGTTGCAAGAGCGGCTTGTCGAGAAGGAGTCTCCACAAGCGTTGCTGCTCAAATCGGCGCTTCTGCTGACGAATTTCGAAATCCGTTTAGTCTTTACCCGGCTTCGTTATCCGTCCATCGCCGCCCCGGTAACGGTCGAAGTCCTCAAATCGCCGCTGTTCCTCTCCGAGCAATTCACGCCTACGGATATCATGGAACTGATAACGGCACTGCATCTCTCCGGAGCCATACGCCGCATCGACGGCACACGGGTCGATCTGACGACACTCGTCGATGTACTTTCCGGAACTTTCAATGTCCGGATCAACAATCCGGAACAGTGCCGCCATACGCTCATCAACCGCAAGTTGCGGCTGACGCATTTTCTCGACATCCTGCGCAACAATCTGATCACCTACAGTCAGCGATAGGCAGCCTGTTTCCATTTTGTCATTACGCTCCGGGAATTCATCTCCCGGAGCGTTCTTTATACGGAACGGACAGTGACGGACTGGAGCGGACATCGAATCCGGAGCCGCAGCAGGCAAGTGTATTTTTACCCCTTAAAATTCCTCTGCCATGCAACAAGAAGATGATTTGCGGGCGCTCGAAAGCATCGTGCAGTTCACCCGCGGCCTCGGTGTCTTTTTCCTCGTTCTGAACGCCTACTGGTTCTGCTACGAATGGTGGGCCGGCTGCGGCCTGACCCACGCCATTGCCGATCGCCTCCTGCTGAACATCCAGCAGGCGACGGGCCTGTTCTCCCGTTCCGTGATTACCAAGCTCTGCGCCTTTCTGTTCCTCGCCTTGGGCTGCTACGGCACTAGGAGCGTCCGCAACGGCAAGGTTTCGCGGCAGCATATCGCTTGGGCCGCATGCATCGGCTTCCCGCTGTTCTTCCTCAATGACTTACTGCTCATTCTGCCCGTTTCCAACGGCTTGCGGGTCGGCGGCTATATCCTGACCCTTGCCGCCGGGTACCTCTGCCTGCTGGCCGCCGGGGTCTGGCTGCGGCGACTGATGACGCAGCAGCTCATGGACGATCCGTTCAACGACAACAACGAAAGTTTCCTCCAGGAAGAGCGGTACCTCAGCAACGATTGCTCGGTCAACCTTCCCACACGTTACCGCTATAAGGGACAATGGCGAAATGGGTGGATATCGGTTGTAAACGTCTACCGTTCAACGGCCGTTATCGGATTGCCAGGCAGCGGCAAGAGCTACGCAATTTTGAACAACTACATCAGACAGCATATCGAGAAGAATTTCTCGATGCTGATTTACGACTATAAGTTCGACGACCTGACGACGATCGCCTATAACCACCTGCTGCGCCACCTCGACCGATATCCCGTCAAGCCGAAATTCTGCGTTATCAACTTCGACGATCCCCGCCGCTCGAACCGCTGCAATCCCATCGACGCCCGCTTCATGGACGACATCTCGGATGCCTACGAAAGCGCCTACGTCACGCTTCTGAACCTCAATAAGACATGGGTGGACAAGCAGGGCGATTTCTTCACCGATTCGGCCGTCATCCTGCTGGCGGCGATCATCTGGTACCTGAAAATCTACGACAACGGACATTATTGTACCTTCCCGCATGCCATCGAGTTTCTGTGCCAGCCCCTCGATAAGATTTTTCCGATCCTTTCGTCCTATCCGGAGTTGGAAAACTACCTTTCGCCGTTTGTCGACGCATGGAAAAGCAATGCGCAGGACCAGTTGCAGGGGCAGGTCGCCTCGGTGAAGATTCCCCTCTCGCGCATGATCTCCCCACAGCTCTACTGGGTACTGACAGGCAACGATTTCACGCTCGACATCAACAACCCCGAGGAGCCGAAAATCCTCTGCATGGGCAACAATCCCGACCGTCAGAGCATCTACGGTGCAGCGTTGGGGCTCTATAATTCGCGTCTTATCCGGCTTATCAACAAGAAAGGGAAACTCAAGTCGTCGCTCATCATCGACGAGCTGCCGACGATCTATATCCGGGGGCTGGACAACCTCATCGCCACGGCCCGCTCGAACAAGGTCTCCGTCTGCCTGGGCTTTCAGGACTTTTCGCAGCTGGAACGCGACTACGGGGAGAAGGAGGCGAAGGTCATCATCAACACCGTAGGCAATATCTTCTCGGGGCAGGTCGTGGGCGACACGGCACGCACGCTCTCGGAGCGTTTCGGCAAGATCGTGCAGCTGCGCGAGTCGCATTCGGTGTCTAACGACAACGTGACGACTTCGACCAATACGCAGCTGGAGAGCCTGATCCCGGCCTCGAAGATTTCCAACCTTACACAGGGCATGTTCGTCGGCTCGGTCGCCGACAACTTTGACGAACGCATCGAGCAAAAGATCTTCCATGCCGAGATCGTCGTCGACAACGAAAAGCTCAAGACCGAAACAGCATCCTATGTCCCCATTCCCGAAATATCCTCTTTCATCGGCGAGGACGGCAAGGATCACATGGAGGAGATCGTCAAAGAGAATTATTACCGTGTCAAAGCCGACGTCGCGGAACTTGTCCGCCGGGAGATTGCACGCATCGAAGCCGACCCGGATCTCGCGAAACTTTTACCCAAGAAAAAATAGTTACCTTCCCTAAGAAAGTTGTACGCCATATAATTTGGCGTACAACTTTCTTCATTTCAGGAATATGTTTGGCATTCCACCTCGGAATCATCTTTATAATTTGGCTCCGACATTATTATATAGAGAATCCTGACATATAGAATCCGGCCTTGATTTTTTCTGCATAAGGGTTACTCTTTTTCTGTAAACCTTTTTCAAGGACACACCCGTAATTTTGCCTCGGTGCGGACTGGAGCGGACTGGAGCGGACATGGGCTTCGTTTCGGAAAACATGCTTCTATCTTCGCGGCATAAACCTTTTGTTTCATTAAAAACCTTTTGCTTTATGCCCGAAGAAAATCAGAATCAGAACCGACATCCGAACCAGACTCCAGAGCAGGCTGATCCCAACTACAAGGAGACGCTCCTTCTCTACAACGAAAGGAACGGCGCCGTGGAAGCCGTCTCCGACCTCAAGCAGAGCGGCAACCAATATAAGGTTACGACGACGCAGCCGCTCACGGCCAACAAACCGGCGTTCTACGAACTTCGCAACAGCTCCGCAGTCGCGGCCTTCATCAAGGGTTTCATGTCGCAGGAGAACGCCAAGCCGTTTCATTTTCTGAAAGTCGCCGCCGACAAGGCCAGCGAAGTCACACAATCGCTGCTGCGCCTTGCCGACAATCCCAAAGACCCCGAGGGCCTCAAAGCCCTTTATGACCATCGCGTCACATCTTACCAGCTCGAAAAGGTCAAGTTCGACACTCCGGATTTGAAGTTGCAGGAGTTAAAAGAGATGGGCATCATCGTTACTCCCAAAGAGTTGGATGCCATGAAGCACGGTCTTCCGTGTACGGAACTGCATGACGTGAATCTCAAGGTCGGCAATATGCCCATTGTCGGACAGTTCGTTCTGCATCCCTACAAGGACCAGAACGGCGACGTGCAGGTCGGTCTGACAAGCGCCCTTCCGCGCCCGGAGTTCGAACGCGAGGAATACCGGATGATGTTCTCCACGAGTGAAAAGGAGCAGCTGTTGGCCGGGAAGACCCCCGACCGACTGTACGAACTTCCCAATCCGCACACGGGAGCGAAGGAGTGGTGCTTCGCCACGCTGAATCCTGCGACGAACCGCCTTGTCACCATCCCGAAAAACGAAGTTCCCGATCTGCGTTATTTCAACGGCGTGCGTCTGGATGATACGCAGCAGAACGAACTGGCTCTGGGCGGCCGCGTCTTCGTCGAAGGCTGTTCTATGCGCGGCAGCGACATCACCTATTCGGGCAAAGTGGGCTTCGATGTCCTCTCGAACGAATACAAGATGACCGACTACCAGTTCAGCCGCCCCTATATCTCTCCGCAGCTCGACAAACAGCTCGACGACCGTCAGCGTACGGCCCTGCTGAGCCCCGAAGGTCTGGACTGCTCGAAGGAGAAGGAACATCCCATTCTGGGCAAGAACGGCAAGGCGCTGAACTGTATCCTGCGTATCGACCCCCGCTCGAACGGCGTGGTCTACGATTTCTCGCAGCAGCGCCGTCAGGAGCAGCAGGAAAAGCAGGAGCAGAAGGCCGAGAAAACGCAGGAACAGGCTCCGGATCAGGGTCAGGGTCAGGGTCAGGGCCGCGGTCGCAAACGCTAATCCGTTCTTGCGATGGAAACCCCCGATGAAAAATGGTTCCGGGAGCGACTGCGGCATTTCCTCGAAATACGCCATCCTCCGCGTCAGTTCCACCGGGCGATGATCGAACGGCGCAGCCGTCTGGCCTTCGAATGCTATGCACAAAGCGTTGAACTGGGGGCCACTACCGATTCAGCAGTCCGTACCGCCGACAAGGTGCTGTTCCGGGGCCTGCTCTTCTCGAAGTACGACACCGTTCACCTGATCCTTGCGACGGACTTTCCGGCTATTCCGGAGAGCCAGCGTCAGGAGGTTGCTCTGAGGCTAACCCGCATCTGCGCCCCGATCTTCCGGGCGTACAACCTAAACGACGATTTCGCTGAACGTCCGGAATTCCGGCAGCTCAAAGAGGAACTCCGTACCGGCATCCGCATCTGGATCGACGAGAACGGCGTTCCCGGCTACCGCAGCCCAGCGCGCAAGGAGCATCCGCCCGTCCCATACTCCAGACAACCGCGATACCGAAAACGCAACAAGCGTAAATAGTTCATTCATTTAATTTCCTAATCACATCATGAAAAAGATTCTTTTTGCTGCGACCGCCCTGGTCGCCGCCCTGTTCGCCTCGTGCGACAAAGCACCCGAAATCATGAACCCCCTGCAGCCCGGCACAGCCGACGGTGCGCGGGTTACGATCACCCTGTCCGGAGCTGATGCAGAGACCCGCGCCTTCTTCGATAATACGGCCACGGCCGAAGCGTGGGAGAAGTCGCTCTCCTCGCTCTCGGTCTTCGCCTTCGACAACGGCGGCGGTCTTATCGTCCGCCGGGACTTCACCTCGGCGGAACTCGCTTCCAAATCGGCGACCTTTGCGCTTCCCAAGTCCACGGCCGGCACCGAGTGCTCGTTCTACGCCGTAGCCAATTACGACGCCTCGTCGGCCAAGACTAAGGCGGCCCTTACGGCTCTTGTCGAGAATTCCGCCGCCGACTATAACGGCACCTTCGCCGAAGTGTCCACCGCGGCCAAACGTTCGGGCGGCTTCGTGATGTCGGGCTCCGTGACCAAGACCGTCGGAGCCGTTAACACCACGACTTCTGTAGGCATCACACTCAAACGTACCGTGGCCAAAGTGGCCGTTCAGACGACGGTCGATCCTTCGTTCGCAAATAAGTATTCCGGGACGCTTACGATCAACTCCGTGAAACTCTCCAAAGCTGCCTCGCAGTCGCTCGTCGTGGCCGGGACACCGATGCCCGGAGCGATGACCTTCAGCCACACGCAGACGCCCGCCGCAACTTCGGGAAAATACAATGCGCTGTTCTACTGTTTCGAAAACGGAGCTTTGGCCGTGGGAAACCGCGTTCTGCTGGAAATCAACGCCACATATGATTCGGATGGCAGCGCCTCGACCCCTGACGACCGCTCGGAGGTGACCTATTCGGTGGAACTGACGGGTAAGGCTACAGGAGAAATCCTGCGTAACGGATATTACCGCATCGCCGCCAATATCACGGGTCTCGTAGGTCAGGATTGCGCCGTGACGGTCACCGTCGCCGACTGGGAGACGCCCGTAACGCAGAATGTCGAACTGGGAGCATAATCCGAATTGTTGCACCGGGTTCCGCTTTGTCTTTCGGGCGGAACCCTTTTTTATTGACAAACGATGAAACGATTTCTTTATAGCTTATTGCTTCCGCTGAGCATTCTGTGCAGCTGCATCTATGAGGATGAGGCGGATTGCTGCCGCCCGACGGGAGTTCGGGTCGAAATGGCGGTTCGTCCCGATCCTATGATGACCGTAACCCGCTCTGCGGATGAATACGCCATCCGGGATCTGAACTTTTATCTTTACAACGATAACGGTAGTGTTGTCCTGCACCGTTATCAGACCTCTGCGACGCTGCGCTTCGAGTGTCTTCCCGGCAACTACCTAATGCGCATTGCCGCCAATATGGGACGCGACTTGGGTGAAAATCCGGCATCGGAAGATTTCACTGTGTCGCATGCCGACGAGTACGATGTGCTTCCGATGTCCTATGAAGGCGATGTTGCGATAATCCCTTCGGCAGGCGGTGTGCTGACGCTTCCTACCGTTGAAGTACAACGTTGCGTAGCGAAGATTTCCTACAATATCTCCATCAAACCTGCGGATATCGAGCTTCGCTCCGTGCAGCTTCTTTCCGTACCGCGTTCGGTATCTCTGTTTGATATGGCGGCCATACCGTCGGACAGTCCCGACGACTATACGGACTGCCCGGAAACCGCACTCTCTGGGCAGCAGGCCACGGGTAACTGCTATCTGTTACCAAACATGCAGGGCATGGTAGCTTCGATTACCGACCAGCGGCAGAAGAACCCGGAGAATGCCCCCGCGAATGCCTCGTATCTTCTGATCCGTGCTGTGCGGGGAGCGAAAGTGCTGGCCTACTACATTTATCTGGGCGGTAACAACACCTCGGATTTCAATGTCCGGGCCAATGTCCATTACCGGCTCAATATCTCGATTTTAGGCGATAAGGAGGTGGACACCCGCATCTCCTCCTATACGCTGCGCGTCCGGGATGATTTCGACGATTACAACTACGGAGGCTACTGCCTTTTAGATGGCACGCGCTACCTCTATATCGATGTGGACAGCCCAGACGGCACGGCCCCGACACGTGGACGGCTGGAAGTCCTTTCGGGCGATCTGGATTGCTTTACGTTCAATTACGGAGACAAGGGCGCCGTCCATGATTTCGATCTGTACGAATCCTCCGACGAGAACACCTACGAAATGGAGTATTACACACCGGCTTACACGGCCGACAATTCGCTCCTCTCTTACCGTATCACACTGACCGACGCTCTCGGCTTCACACAGAGCTACGACTTTACGCACCGCATGGCCAACGCCGCCATCATTCATACCGACGACGGAGGAAGCGTCCGGGTCGAGGGTGCGCTTCATGTCGAAACAGAATCCGAAGGTTCGGGAGAACGAACCGTGGCGCTCTGCATGGAAAACTGCACGCTCACAGCCGTTCCCGACGCAGGCTATACGTTCGACGGCTGGTACTCCGATGCGGGGTACGATCATCTGCTTTCGAACGAGGAGATCTATGAGTACGTTCCACTCGGACCGCTTCGGCATATCTATCCCGTATTCATGCCCGGCGAAATGCAGCTCGACGCGCTCAATACCGCCAACTGTTACATCGCGCCGGAGCTTTTACACGACTATTCGTTCGATGCCACGGTGCAGGGCAACGGCTGCGCGACGCTCAACATCACGCCGCAGCGGCTTTCGGGAGCCTATGCACGGTTGATCTGGGAAACCGGAACGCAGGCCAACAGCGTGATCTCCTCGCTGAACTATGACGGCAGCCGCATCCACTTTCGCACCGGGACGCAGCAGGGAAACGCCCTTATCGGCCTGTTCAACGCCGGGGGTGAGTGCGTTTGGTCGTGGCACATCTGGGTTGCAAACTACGATCCGGAGTCGTCGTCGCAGAAATACAGCTCCGGAGACATCTTCATGGACCGGAATCTGGGGGCCGTCGGAACCGACTATACGAAAGTCACGGCCTGTGGACTCTACTACCAGTGGGGCCGCAAGGACCCGTTCCCGTATCCGGCCTCGTTTACGAACAATGCCAGACCCGCCTCATTCATCTATCACGACAACTACGCATACGGAACGATCCGTCCCGAAGATTATGACGCACGGGAGGTGATGAGCGTGGAATGGGCGACACAGCATCCCACGACCTTTATCCATAAGGCCGACTACGAAGTTGACGAGCCCGAAGAGGATGTTTTGGACTGGCTCTTCCGGAGCCATCACAACCTTTGGGGTAACACCACCGAACAGGGATACGACGTGAGCAAGGTCTGCCGTAAGACGATCTACGATCCCTGTCCTCCCGGATGGCGGGTTCCCGATGCCTGCGACTTCGAAGGGATCGCCATGTCGCAAACACAGCTTCCGTACTGCGTGAATATCGTATACAGCGGGACGAAAACAGTGCGCTATCCCGCGGGTGGGACGTTCGACGGCGACAGCTACTCCGGTGCCGGGACATACGGACAGGTCTATACCAATACGCCTTACTTCTGGAACTTCGACTACGGAGCGTCGTTCTTCGACGGCATATCCTGCACCTCGATCTATCTGGCAGGAACACGCCGCACAACGAGCGAACTGCGCTGTCAGGCCAATCCCGTGCGATGTATCAAAGAATAACGAATCGTGTTCCAATGAAAAAGCCAAAAATCATTCTGGTCGTGCTGCTGACCGCGGCTTTGTGGGGAGCACCCCACAGGGCTTCAGCACAAATCTTCACCATGAGGACCAACGCCCTTGCGGTGTGCAGCGCGACGCTGAACGTCGGGGCCGAAACGGCCCTGACGGACAACTGGTCACTGGAGTTGTCCGGCTACTGGAATCCGGTGAAAACCGCATCCCTTTCGATGAACTTCCACGCTGTGCAGCTCGGCGGCCGCTACTGGTTCTACGAATCCTTCGTCGGGCATTTTATCGGTCAGCATCTTACCTATGCCGGTTATGACCTTGGAAGCCGCACAAAACGCTATAAAGGTCATGCCTACGGTTTTGGTGTCAGCTACGGATATGCGTGGATGCTCTCGAAACGATGGAATATCGCTCTGGAAGCTGGTGTCGGGCTGTTCCATACCGAAGACATACGCCGCGACCCGACCGTCTCGGATTGGGAGGATGAATACATCTACCATTACCGACGCTGGACGCTGGCGCCCTCCAAAATGGAATTGTCGTTTTCCTATATTTTCTAACCATTATGAGCATACGGAAAATTATATCGGCAGGAATCCTCACCGGCGTATTGTATGCGATGTTCGGCTGCTCAGTGGCCGGGCGGCTGGAGCGACATCGGATGACAGCCTCGCTCTCGCAGCTTACCCACGCCGAACGGCAGCAGCGGCAGCAGGACTACCGCCCGCAGGTCGTGAAGTTGCAGCGTGACAGCAATACGTTCTATCTCGCCCCGGTCGATACGCTTGCCGACGGTGAGCGCGTGATGGCGCTTCAGATCGAGCAGGTGACGGTCACCTCACGCATGCGGTCGATTCCCGAACGCAACGGGCGTGTCGTAATGGATTTCATCGTAACGCTGCCCAAGCAGTTGTTGGGCCGCAGCCGCAGCGTCGTAATCACACCGATACTTCACAAACCCGACGAATCCGTGCCGCTCGAAGATCTGGTGATCCGCGGCGGCCGCTTCTCGCTCCTGCAAGAACGCGACTACTGGCAGTACGAAACCTATGTCGAGCGATTCCGACCCGACACCGCGGGGCGTGAGGCGGCTTTCAACCGTTTCGTGAAGTTTCCTTATCCCGAGGACGTGCGGCTCGATTCGCTGGTCGAAGGGCGGAATACTGTCACGTACTATTACTCGCAGGAGGTGAAAACGGATGAGACCTCGAAAAAGATGCTTGTTACCCTTCAGGGGCAGGTCTTGGCCGTGGACGACAGCGCCTACCGTCTGCCGCCGTCGGATACATTGAGCTACGTCATATCCTCGATGCTCTCCTTTGTCGATACCATGCCGCGTTACCGTATCAAGGTCATCGACAAGTTCGTGACCGTCGAAGACCGCAACTACATTCAGTTCCTCGTGGGCGATACCCGCGTGGTCGATACATTGGGCGATAACCGACGGCAGCTGGACAAGATCACCGGCCTGATGCGGCAGATCGTCGAACAAGAGGAGTTTTTCGTCGATACCATCACGCTGACGGCAGCATCGTCTCCGGAGGGCGATTACCGCTTCAACGAACGACTTTCGCAAGGAAGGGCCGCGGCACTCAAACGCTACCTCGTCCGTCGATACGGCAAAAGCATCGACACGATGCTCACCGTGCGGTGGGTGGCCGAGGACTGGCCGGAACTGACACACCGCATCCGTACAGACCAGGAAATCGTAAACCGCGAGGCCGTTCTGGAACTGATCGCTGCGGAGAAGAATCCCGACCGCAGGGAGCAGTCCATCCGGCAGCGGTTCCCGGAAGACTACATCTATATCCGTTCGGTGATCTATCCGCAGCTGCGGGCCGTGAATTTCCGCTACAACCTGCGCCGCAAGGGGATGGTAAAGGATACGATTCACACTACGGAGCTGGATACGACCTATGCCCGCGGTGTGGAGCTGTTGCGGAAACGCAAATACGCCAAAGCCTTGTACATGCTCAACGACTACAACGACCGCAATACGGTTGTGGCCCATCTGTCGCTGGATCACAACGAGCGGGCATTGGAGCTGTTGGCCGCGATGCCCAAGGATGCCGTGACGGAGTACCTGCGGGCCATCGCCTGCTCGCGGCTGGGACGCAAGGCGGAGGGCCGGGAGCATTTCCTCGAAGCATGCCGCTTGGACGGGCGTATGGAGTATCGGGGCAATCTCGATCCAGAGATTGCCGAACTTTTGAAGAGGTAGAGATGGGACTGTCCGACTTTTATAGCCCGGAACCGTTGTTTTCGCAGATAAACGGAGAACTGCCTGCGACGTATCGGAATACGATCGTCTGCGGGGACTGCTGCGACGTGCTCCGGCGGTTTCCCGACAACTGTGTGGACCTGATCGTCACCTCGCCGCCATACAATTTCGGGCTGGAATACGATCGTTGCTGCGATACGCTGTCGTGGCAGCGATATTTCACCCTGTTGAAGGATGTACTGAACGAATGTATCCGCGTGCTGAAATGGAGCGGACGCTTGGCGCTCAACATCCAGCCGTTATTTTCCGGGCAGCTCCCGACGCATCACGTCCTCTCGCATTACCTGCTCTCGGAAGGGATGATATGGAAAGCCGAGATACTCTGGGACAAGCGCAATTACAACTGCCGCGATTGCACATGGGGAAGCTGGCGGAGCCCGTCGAGTCCCTATCTGAAATACACATGGGAATTCGTAGAGGTCTTCTGCAAGGGAACGCTCCGAAAGCCCGGCAAGCAGACCGAGGCGGATATATCGGCCGAAGAGTTCAAAAGCTGGACCTCGGCGCACTGGAAGATTTCGCCCGAGTACAGAATGAAACGCTTCGGGCATCCTGCGATGTTTCCAGAGGAGCTGGTCGAACGGCTCTTGAAACTGTTCTCCTACCGGGGAGATATCGTTCTCGATCCGTTCAACGGTGCAGGAACGACGACCTTCGTGGCTCGGCAACTCGGCAGAACCTATCTGGGCATAGACCTTTCCAAGAAGTATTGCAGAACGGCGACGCAGCGACTTACAATGATTTAATAATTATCATCTAAATTGAAGCATAATGAAAAAACAGAAAATCAGATACGCGATCGTGTATTGCATCCTTACTTTGATTTGGGGCATACTCATAACTTTGCTTTTCATGGGATGCAACATCTACGAAAAGGAAACCGTGGAGATTATCCGATGCCCGGTAATCGAAGCCGACACCATCGAGATACCAAATTGGAAACCAATCGAATAATACGGAAAAAGCGGCAGCAATTTTATAAATTGCTGTCGCATGGTTTATGGCTGTCCATTGACCGGTGTGAGGGGTTGACAATAGGACTTGTTCACAACCCGGTCCCGCATCTTCTGCATGGAGTTGAAGTTGCGCGAAATATTCTGAACAAGCTCGATATAGTTATCGGCTCGCGCTCTATCCTCGTCTATCCACTCGTAATAGTAAGGTTTTATCGACACACAGTTTTTATGCTCGAATAAGGTGTTGAGTAATGTGCGATCCGAATTGCCGCAGGAGTGCCCCATGATGTATATTTGGTACGGTGAGGAGTCGATAAACTGAAGTAACCGACGGTAGTTGTCCGTTTCCAGATAACGGATAGATCTGATATTCTTCAGATAGCTGTTATCGTTCAAATTCGATATTATCTTGTAATCCTCATCCATTTCATCCCCATAACCGAAAATAACGGGATTCTTATCGTTATCCAACTCTCCGTGAATATGGTTTATTTTGAAGTCGGAGTCTTTGGTAATATATAAGTCTGCAGTTCGTGTATAATTGAAATTCAGGAACAATATTTGGTCGGGAAGAAGATAATAATCCGGAATATCGGTTGGCGTAGTTTCAACATTGGTTATATGATTTGATAATAAATTATTTGTTACTTTTTTATAATACTCTATATCGGATTCCATATCTCTAAATGAATATCCGTATTTGCGGGAAAAAATGCATCTTTCAGCATTCTCCTTATTTTCCGCTTTTTCCCACCTCTCATTCAAAAATTGCAAAAAAGCGTCTTTACCTTCATTGGATATATCTCTGGCATTGAAAGGTTCGTAGATAGTTGTACGAATACAACCCTTTATCAATTCCGGTTTGATTTGATTTTCTAATACGAATTTCAAATAACCGGTTAAATATCCTTTTATTAAATCCAACTCCTCGTTGAGTTGAACCGGATCGGTATATTCGCATTTATCTTGTTTGAAAATTTTCTTCAGCCATGAATAATATTCACTCTCAATATCTACCCAGTTTTTTAATTCAATAGACTGATTTATTGCCTCGAAAAACCGACTTTCATATTTTAGAGGCAGGCTATTGAAGAAATTATTATACTCTTCAATTTGCTGTTGCTGCTGCCAGCCGCGTTGGAATCGGAACATCGAATTATCCAAAATCCAGCTAAAATGTTCCAGTTTTTTGATATCGTCCGGATTATCTATTTCAACACAGCATAATCCGCCTGTCTGGTCACTTGTATCTTCCAATAATCTGCGTCTTTGAAAAATCCAATATCCTTGAATAAAGTCTTTGTAACTTGTCGGCAGCCCATGCGCTAAATCGAACCCGTTTCCGATCAATATAATTCTGTTCATCATCTGTTTGTTATTTAGAAGTAGTGCATAACAAAGATAATTATTTATCCCGCTGTGAACAAAGGTCTGAAAGTAACTCTTTCTCCGCAGCCCTCCCGTCCAGCAAGATAGCCGCCCTAAACGACACGTCAAGGCAACGCCTTGTCTTTGTCGCTTACGGCGGCTATTCGTTTCTTGCTGTCCGGACGCTCCGGGCAGTCTAAAATATTATTTCTTATGAAACTACTCACAAAAGAAATTATCTCGAAATTCGAGAAACATCCCCTCGGTTCACAGGATGGGAAAGGAATTGACGCGGAAGTTCTCGTCAAATATTTCAATCCCTGCGGTACAGGGACATGGCTCATTACCGAAGCCGATCGCGAAGGCGACGACTGGCGCCTTTTCGGTTATTGTCACATCCACGAATGGGAGTGGGGCTATCTGATGCTCTCCGAGCTGAAATCCCTTCGTCTGCCGTTCGGACTTACCATCGAACGCGATATTTACTCAGACAAGAAATACGTCCGGGAATTTCTGTCGCAGGCTGAATGCTTGCAGTATCCTCGGAATTTTGTGGGGCCTTGCCATTAACAAAATCGTTACAAAATAGATTGTTATAAAATATGGCCACATTTGAAGAGAAAGCCGAACAACTGAAGAAAGAGCTGGAAGAGGCTGCTAACGGCAATCGGCGTCGGCGTCTGTCCCACGAATACGAACTTATCCTGCGTCTGTTGCGCATCATCCGGGGAGAAGTCTTTACGCTCGACGACATCAATAAATGCCGCATGGAGATCATGCGGCAATATCCCGTATACGAACGTCCTATAACGACCGAATCGGGAATCCTGCTAGCTGCGGAGGCCATTCGCAAATCTTTCGGAAAGAAATACTATCTGCCACTTTACAAATATCCGATCCTCATCGATTTCGGAACACCCGACGGACGGATTTGCGTGGTCCATCCGAGCAACTTTATCAGCTATAGAACCCCAACGGAAAGGGTTGTATAACAAGTCCCCGAAATTGCAAATCACCCCTGTCAGAACTTGTTCTGGCGGGGGTGAAATCGTAAAATCCGGACTTGTCAGACAGCCCCTTTTTATAGGCGCATCAGCGTTGCGCTTTCATAAAGTGTTGTTCCAGCAGTTTATAAAGAGACGACTGCGGGTAGAGAATCTTTCCGCCAAGAGTAGTAAAAGGGATTTGGCGGTTGTCCCGGTAATTCTGCAAGGAGCGTTTTGAAATACTGAAGATGCTGCAAATCTCCTCACTGGTCAGGTACAGTTCATTTCTGATGGTCAGGCGGTGCGTGTCGATCAGTATATCGACGGTGCGGATGGCTTTGACGATATCGCGGCGCAGCTCCTTGAATGCGGCGCTGTCGCGGGTGATGATCTCTTCGGGCATGCTACAGGCTTTTAATCAGATTTTTTTCCAAGAGCTGTCGGATGTCGTCGTCACGGAACAACACCTTATTTCCCAAAGCCGTATAAGGGATAATACCGGCAGAGCGGTAGTATTGCAAGGCCCGTTTGGTGATGCTCAAAGCCTTGCAGACCTCCTCGGCCGTAAGCCATCGGACGGATGTCGGTTTGACGGAGAGAGAATGGAGCGCAGCTACTCGCTCTAGAAGACGTTGAAGGTGCGCCAGCAACTCTTTATAGGCGCTCGTTTCCATAAGGACGCAATCCATAATGCTGAGGGTTTAGGTGATTTTTGCGTTAAGGATGTGCAAGATAATTCAAGCCTTCAGAAAACGATTCCTATGTCCGTTCCAGACCGTTCCAGTCCGCTCAAATGAAAAAATGATCCACGGTGACGTTGATTACCCATAAATCGACAAATAGGGTGATAAAATCCTATTTGCTTTTTTATCAGATATTTCGTATATTTGTATAGAGTTGTTTGACAGGATGAATCCAGATGTAAGTTTATTCGAAACTTGCGTTTCTAAATCATGACCTCATAAAAAAACAACACCGTAACTTATTCAGTTACAGCGTTGTTTTATAAATCCTCGAAACCTCGAAAGAGAGCTTCCGTTTTTTACGCTTGTTTCTCAATATCACAGTCCGATTTACCGTTCATCCTAATTGCCGCCGTCAAGGGAGACGATCCGAAGTGACGATGCGGGAAGAAAGATTCGCGGTTATCTCCCATAATCATAGGCCTTCGCAACTCCCGTCTTAAGGACCACACAAAAACAGCCCCGAAGGCCTTGATCGACCTACGGGGCTCAATGTGAAAACATCTGACCGCTTATTTCACCCGCTCGTAAACGTAGAGTTCGTGCAATTCGCTGTCATAACCCGGATAGAAGCCGCGCACCATGCCCAGCACGATCCGCGAACCCCGGTTGGAGAGCACCAGCAATTCGTCCGTCGCCGGATCGATCGCAAGGCCCTCGATTTCACCCGCACGACGGAAATCCGACATCATACGCCACGGCAGCACCGCAGCATAGCTCCGCCCGTCGCGCAGATCGGCGATATAGAGATTATCCGGTTCGTCGAGATCGGCATCCCCGTCATCGGCCGAGATCAGCATCCGGCCATCCACCATGAAGATACCCTGCTGCCATTGGGGCACAGGACGCAGGTGAACCTTGCGCACGTATTTCCCCGTAGCCAAATCATACCCGTAAACATAGCGTCCGTCCACCCAGTCGGCCATCCAGACCATTCCGCCGTCGCGATCGACCGCCAGGCCGCACACCTCGACTTGTCCCGAGGCAGGTTCCCACGCGATCGAACGCTTCCACAGCAACGTTTCCGCATCGTAGACCGCCACCTGGATATTCTCGCCGCGGCCATCCTCGAAGGTTTCGATACCGGCATAGATCTCGCCGTTCCACACATCGATATCGCCGATATGATTCGCCGCGAGCGGCAACCCGTCGAAAGGCCGATCGTTGCGGGCGACCAGCGCGCCCTGCTTATCGTACTTGTAGAGCCCCGTACTGCCCGATACGTAGTAATAGGCCGAATCGACTGCGATCCCCTGTCGCCCTTCGACGGGAATCACCCGTCGCAACCGGTACTCCTCGCCGAGTGTCTGCGCCCGAAGTCCTGCCGCCGTAACGAGCAGGAACAAAATTATCGAAAATCGTTTCATCATATCGTAACCTTCAAAAAAGAGGCCGGAACCGATCCGCACACAGCAGATCTTCGGTTCCGGCCAGACTATATTCCGGAAACGTCTTTATTTCCGTTTAGCCCGCTGCTGAGCCTCCTGCTGACGCATCAGCTCCTCGTAGCGCTGCTGGAATTTCGATTTCTTACCTTTGGACTTCTTCGCCGCATTGGCCGCCATGATCGCCTGGATCTTCGAATCGTCGACCATTCGGCGGATCACAAGCGTCTGCCCGATCGTCAGCAGGTTCGAGAGCAGGTAGTAGTAACACAGACCGCTCGAATAGCTGTTGAACCAGAAGAGCAGCATGATCGGCATCATGTAAACCATCATGAATTTCATACCCGCCATCTGGGGCTGCGACGAGGCCGTCTGCTGGTAATTGTAATAAGAATAAGCGAAGGTCGAAAGCGCCATCAGCAGGGCGAACAGCGACACGTGATCGCCGTAGAAGGGGATCGAGAAAGGAAGATTCAGTACGCTGTCGTACGACGAAAGATCATCGGCCCACAGGAAATGCTGGTCGCGCAACTCGATCGACGCCGGGAAGAAACGGAACATGGCGATCAGAATCGGCATCTGAATCAACATCGGGATACATCCGCCCATAGGGTTGATGCCCGCCTTCTTGTAAAGCTCCATAGTGGCCTGCTGGCGCTTCATGGCATCCTCCTGCTTGGGGTATTTCTTCGTCAGCTCGTCGACCTGCGGCTTTATCAGACGCATTTTCGCCATCGAGACATAGCTCTTGTAGGTCAACGGCGAGATAATCAAGCGGATCAACACGGCCAGGATCAGGATGATGATGCCGAAGCTACCGATGAAATTGCGCAGCAAGTCGAACACCGGAATCACGCACCAGCGGTTGATCCACCCGAAGATGCCCCAACCCAGGGGGATGAGACGCTCCAGCGCGAGATCTTGTTCTTCCTCACCGAGGGTAACCTTGCGCAGAATCGAATATTTGTTGGGACCGAAATAGAAAGCGAAATCATATCCTTCGGTCCGAGGCGTATAGGGTACGGTCATCCGCGCCTCGAATTCCTTAACGTATCCCAAACCGGGTTGCGCCGTAGTGAATCCCACGGAAGCGTAGCCGACATTTTCGGGAGCGATGAACACCGACGAGAAGAACTGCTGCTTGAACGCCACCCAGTTGACAGCCGAGGTAACCTCCTTCGTACGGCTCTCCTCGCTCATGCCCAACTCCTCGATCGCGCTTTCGCCCGGGAAACGATAAGCCACGGTGGTATACATGTTCTCGTTTTTGAATCCTTTCTCGTTCTGGTAGGAGGTGTTCGACCAATCGATACCGATCGTCGCCTGGTTGGCCATCACGGCAGCCATGTTCACCATCCGCACGTCGAAATCCACGAGGTAATCGCGTCCCGGAGCCTCCGTGTCGTAGATACGGTAAAGATACTCCAGCGCAGCCGTATCCGCCACGGGGAGGGTCATCCGCACCGTACGCACCCCGTCGGCCGTCTCCACGGGCGAAGCCGTGAAGACATACTCCGCGGTGTTGACCTCGACGATGTTCAGCCCGTTCTTCACGAAGAACGAAAGGGCGAAATTCGCCGTCTCGGGATCCATCAGCGACACGGGTTCCATGCGTTCGCCGCGACGGGCATAACGCGTATAATCCTTCAGCACGACATTGCGGATCTGGCCTCCGCGCGTCGAGAAGGTGATGCGCATGACGTCGTTCTCCACGTCGAACTCCTCGCCCGCAGCATCGCGCGCCGCGGCCAGCGTCTCTCCGAACATCGACACGCGGCGTTCGCGTGCCGCCTCGGCGGCGCTCAGCGCGACGGAATCGCCTTGCTCGATGCTCTGTCGGACCTCCTCCTCGACCTGGCGCTCGACCGCTTCAGCCTGCCGGAGCGAATCCTGGTAGGCCTCCCAAACGGCCATTTTCTCCTGATATTCCTTTTGTTCCCGGGTATTGAGGTAAGCGAATCCCACGAAGAGAAGCGCCACGACCAAAATACCCGCAATCGTTTTCTTGTCCATAATAAACTCTCTTTATCTCCGGTGGGGACTTTATTTCGTCTCGGCGTACTTGAGCGCCGCACCGACGAATGCCACGAAAAGCGGCGAGGGACTCTCCACCGTACTCTGATACTCGGGATGATACTGCGTACCGACGAACCACGGATGCTCGGCGATTTCGACGACCTCCACCAGGTTCGTATCGGGATTGACACCTACGGCCCTCATGCCTGCGGCCTCGAACTGCGCGAGATAGTCGTTGTTGAACTCGTAACGATGACGATGACGCTCCGAGATATTGAGCTTGCCATAAGCCTCCGCCACGCGCGAACCCTTCTTCAGAGCGCAGGGATAGGCACCCAGACGCATCGTACCGCCCTTGGCCGTGATACCCTTCTGCTCCTCCATCAGGTCGATGACCGGATGGGCCGTAACCTCCATTTCGCTCGAATTGGCATCTGCGAGCCCCAAGACGTTACGAGCGAACTCGATCACGGCGCACTGCATGCCCAGGCAGATCCCCAAGAACGGAATGCCGTTCTCACGTGCATAGCGCACCGCCTCGATCTTGCCTTCGATACCGCGATTGCCGAATCCGGGAGCGACCAGGATACCGGACATGCCGCCCAACAGCTCGTCAGCGCTCTGCGCATTGACCTTTTCCGAATTGACGTAACGCAGCTTCACCTTGCAGTCGTTGATCGCACCTGCATGTACGAACGACTCGCAGATCGACTTGTAGGCATCGGGCAACTCGGTATATTTGCCGACCAGCGCGATTTCGACCTGACGACTCGGATGCTTGACCTTCTCGACGAAGGCGCTCCAGGCAGCCATATCGGGCTCCTTCTCCGAAGGGATGTTGAGTTTGTCGAGCACCACCTCGTCCAAATGCTGTTCGTGCATGCGCAACGGCACTTCGTAAATCGTCGGCACGTCGATCGACTCCATCACGGCGTTGGCGTCGACGTTGCAGAACAGGGCCACCTTGCGACGCAACGATAACGACAAGGGATGTTCCGTGCGCAGGACCAGAATATCGGGCTGCAAACCGTTCTCCAACAATGCCTTGACCGAATGCTGCGTAGGTTTGGTTTTCAACTCGCCCGAGGCGGCCATATACGGAATCAAAGTCAGATGCACGAGCGCCGTATTGCGGTATCCGAGCGAGTAACGCAACTGACGTACCGACTCGATGAAAGGCAGCGACTCGATGTCGCCCACCGTACCCCCGATCTCGGTGATGATGATATCGTAACGTTTGGTCTGCCCCAGCAACTGAATACGGCGTTTGATCTCGTCCGTAATGTGGGGAATGACCTGCACGGTCTTGCCCAGGTACTCGCCCTTGCGCTCCTTCTCGATCACGCTTTTATAGATACGACCCGTAGTGACGTTGTTCGACTTCGACGTAGGATGGTTCGTAAAACGCTCGTAATGGCCGAGGTCGAGGTCTGTTTCGGCACCGTCCTCGGTCACATAGCACTCGCCGTGTTCGTAGGGGTTGAGCGTTCCGGGATCCACGTTGATGTAGGGATCGAGTTTCTGAATGGTCACCGAATAACCGCGCGCCTGCAACAGGCGGGCTATCGAGGCCGAGATGATACCCTTGCCGAGCGAGGAAGCCACACCGCCCGTTACGAAAATGTACTTGGGTTTGGAAAGTTTCATATCTGTATTAAACGTATTTGTCTGAGTTAATTATCGTAGTTATGTCAGCCGGTCTTTCGGTCCTTTCCGCAAGCCGTTGCCTGCGGCATCCCGCGCCCCGCTCAAAGCAGCGGTATCGAACGACGCGGCAACCGGTCATGCCATTCGCCTCGTTCGTCCCCGGAGGGTTCGCCCCGACAGCCGCAGCTCGCAGAGTGCCGTCAGGGGAATGCTGCGCGACCCGCGCGACTCTTCGAGTCGCATTCGGATGCGGCTCCGTCGGATCTGCGAATCTCTCTCTCGAACCGGCCCTCCGGACACCACTTCGCCGGAGCGGCAATTCGACGAGTCGCCGCTCCGGCGAACCCGGATAATCGGAACCTATTTCTCGGTCTGGGCAGTCTCCTGCTCCGTAGCGGCCTGACGATCGATCAGCTTGACTTTCTCGACCGTCGCAGCCATCTCCTCGCGGGCCCGCTCGATCTTGGCACGCACATCGGCAATAAGCGACTCGGCGTTTTTCGAACGGGCGAAGAACCCGATATTGTTCTCCAGCAAAGCGATCTCCTGCTCCAGCTGGCGTACCTTATTATAAAGGCGCTCGCGCTCCAAACGCAGGCGACGGTCGCCCGAAGCCTTCATCGAGGAGACTTTCTCTCGAAAGCGGTTCATGGAACGATCGCGTTCCGAACCGCGCAGCGTGTCGAACAGCGCATCGACGGCAGCCTTATAACGCTTCTGAATAGCATCTTTCTGCTTGATAGGCACGAACCCGATCTCGCCCCAGCGACGCTGGAATTCGCGGATCACCTCGTATCCGCCCGCCTTGACATCGGCCGCAGCCATCTCGTCGAGCAACGCCTGTTTGCGGCGCAGGTTCTCTTCGTGCTCGCCGTCCACCGATGCGAAGTGGCTGCCCTTGCGCTCGAAGAACTTGTCGCACGCCGTCCGGAAACGTTTCCAGATCGCATCCGAATGACGGCGCGACACGGCACCGATCTGCTTCCAACGGGCCTGCAAGGCGATCAGCTCGTCCGTCGTTTTCTTCCACTCCTCGCTGTTCGCGAGCGCTTCGGCCGCTTCGCAGATTTCGGTCTTGAGCTGGAGGTTATGCTCCATCTCGGTCTTCACGTCGGCATAGAAACGACGCTTGGCCTCGAAAAATCGATCGCACGCCGTGCGGAAACGTTCGTAGATGCGGTTATTGTCCTTGCGAGGCGCGAAACCGATGGTTTTCCAGGTCTTCTGAATCTCCAGAAGTCGGTCGCTCGCGCGATTCCACTCGCGCCGCGAAGTCATCGGCTGCGCAGCGAGCTCCTCGGTCGCGGCGCACAACTCGCTCTTGAGCTCCAGGTTGCGGACCTGTTCGGCCTTGAGTGCCTCGAAATGGTCCTGATGAGCCTTGTTGATGCGGCTCGACGCCGCCTTGAAGCGCTCCCAGAGCGACTCCTTGAATTCGTTGGCCACGGGACCCGTCTCGCGCCACTCGTCGTGGAGCTTCTGCAACTTGTGGAAGGCCTCGACCACCGAAGGCTCCGTCACGAGCGCTTCGGCCTGCTCGCACAAAGCGACCTTCTGCTCGTAGTTCTTCTTCAGGTCCAGGTCGCGCAGTTCCTTATTGATCTTGATGAAGTTATAGAAATTCTCGACATGGAGGTTGTAGGTCTCCCACAGATCCTTCACATGCTGCTGCGGCACGATGCCGGTCTCTTTCCAGCGCTGCTGCAACTCACGGAACTTCGTGAACGTATGGTTGAGCGTCTCGTCCGAATCGACCAACGCCTTCAACTCCTCGATGATGGCCAATTTGGTGCGGTAGTTCGCCTCCTTCTCGGCTTCCAGACCGGCGATGAATTCGTCTCTCAAGCGACGATATTCGCGGAACTGCTCCTTGAAGCGGACCTCGGCGGCATCCACCGCGGGCGCGAACTCCTCCTCGGCACCGCCCTCCTCGACGAACTTGCGGCGTGCGGCCTCGACCTCGGCGCGACGAATGCGGTAGAAGGCGATCTTCAGCGCCTCGACCTCGCGGCGCAGCGTCTGCACGGGCTGCTCGGCGAGCATCTGCGCGAACAAAGCGACCAGCTCCTCCTTGTTCTTACCCTCGAAACGCTGCTCGGCGACGGGTCGTACCTCGTCGAGCTCCTCATCGGTCTGCTCTTCGGCAACGACGCCCTCGATCTCCAGTCCGGCACTGCGGGCTGCCAATGCAGCCTCCTCGTCCGAAAAATCGACCGTCGCCATCGCCTCCGGCAACTCCTCCTCGCTGGCTATGCCGACAGCTTCCGTACGGATACGCGGACGTTTCGCACGCGCCGCGGCGCTTTGGGTAGCTTCGTCCGCAACGGCGGCGGACTCCGCAGCACTCGCCTCGGTGTCGACAACCTCCCGGGATGCCGTCGTTTCGATTGTTTCAGCCTGCGCCTCTGCGGCGGGCATTTCGGATTCGGAAATCACGGCGGAAACCGCCTGCGCATCTTCAGCCGCGGGGCTGACCTGCTCCCCGGTTACGGGTAGCGTCGATTTTTCAGTAGCCATCGCAATACTCGTTTTATGGGTTCCCGCATCGCGGGAGGATATAAATTTCGCAAATATACTCATTTTTCCCTTGCAGCCGAAGGTTTTCGACGGAAATTTACTAACTTCGCGCTAAGAATCATCGCCGGAGAAGACTCGTTCCCTCGGGTTCCGCTCCGCATAAACCCGAAACCGCCCCATGAGCCATCGCATTCTGCTGGTCGACGACGAAGTAGACATTCTGGAATTCGTCCGATACAACCTCGTCAAGGAAGGTTACGAAGTCTTCACGGCCGAAAACGGCGCCGAAGCGCTGCGCATCGCCGCCCGGGTGCGGCCGCATCTGATCCTGCTGGACCGCATGATGCCCGTAATGGACGGAGCGGAGACCTGCCGTGCGATCCGCAACGATCCAGCTCTGCGCGACACGATGGTGGTCTTTCTCTCGGCCTTAGGCGAGGAGGAACAGCAGCTCACAGGCTTCGGTGTCGGAGCCGACGACTACTTGGTCAAGCCCATCAAAATGACGCTGCTCAAAAGCCGCATCCGAGCCATTCTCAAGCGTATCGACGTCGGCGAGCCTTCGATGCCGTCCGCAGAAGAAACCGCCGGCGCGGCACCCGCACTGAGCATCGACCGAGATCGCTACACGGTCGTTTGCGACGGTCGCGAAATCACGCTTCCCCGCAAGGAATTCGCCCTGCTCGAACTACTCTGCGCGTCGCCCGGCAAGCTGATCCCCCGCGAGGAGATCTACGCCCGCATCTGGGGCAGCGACGTGGTGGTCGGCGACCGCACGATCGACGTCCACATCCGCAAGCTGCGCCAGAAGATCGGCGAGCATCGCATCGTCACGGCCAAGGGCGTAGGCTACAAATACGAACCATGAACGAAACGAACCCAACCTCGAAATACCGCCGCATCGTAGTAAAGATCGGCAGCAACGTCCTCACGCGCGAGGACGGCCACCCCGACACCACCCGCATCTCGGCCCTGGTCGATCAGCTCGCCGGCCTGCACCGCGCAGGAATTCAAGTCGTGCTGGTCTCCTCGGGTGCCGTAGCCTCGGGCCGCAGCTTGCTCGAACAGCGCACCGGACGCCTCGACAGCGTATCGGCCCGCCAACTCTTCTCGGCCGTGGGACAGGTCAAGCTGCTCGACCGCTACTACGATCTCTTCTCGGAGTACGGCATCCTCTGCGGCCAGGTCCTCACCACCAAGGAGAGCCTTTCGACCCGGCGGCAATACCTCAACCAGCGCAACTGCATGGAGGTGATGCTCGCGAACGACGTACTGCCGATCGTCAACGAAAACGATACGATCTCTGTCACCGAGCTGATGTTCACCGACAACGACGAACTCTCGGGCCTCGTGGCCGCGATGATGGGCGCTCAGGCGCTCGTGATCCTGAGCAACGTCGACGGTGTATACGACGGTTCGCCGGCCGATCCCGCATCGCGGGTCATCCGCCGCGTAGCTCCCGAGCAGGACCTCACGCACTATATCGACACGACCCGCTCGTCGCGCGGCCGAGGCGGCATGGCGACCAAGAACCGCATCGCCGCACGCGCCGCCGCCGAAGGCATCGAGGTCATCATCGCCAACGGCCGCCGCGACGGCATCCTCACGGATCTGATCCTCGAAGGACGCGACACGGTCTGCACGCGTTTCGAACCCGCACCGCGCCCGGCCTCGGGCATGAAGAAATGGATTGCCAGCAGCGAAGGATTCGCCAAAGGAGCCCTACGCATCGACGAAGGGGCCGCAGCAGCCGTACGCACGAGCAAAGCCGCGAGCATCCTGGCCGTGGGCGTCACCGAAGTCGAGGGAACGTTCGAACGCGACGACCTGGTACGCATCCTCGCCCCCGACGGAGAGCAGTTAGCCGTAGGACGCATCGTCTGCGACAGCGACACGGCGCGCCGCAACATCGGACGCAAGGGGCTGCGGCCACTTATCCACTGCGACTATCTTTATCTGGAATAGATGGAATACGAATCTCTTTTCGCCGCCGCCCGCCGGGCGAGCGACGAAACGGCACAGGCGACCCCCGAACGGCTTGCCGCCGTATTGCGCCGCGCCGCAGAGCTCCTGCGGCAACACATCGCCGAACTACTCGAAGCCAATGCCCTGGACATGGATCGCATGGCGGCCGACTCGCCGCTGCGCGACCGCCTGCGGCTCACCCCCGAGCGGATCGAGGGGATTGCCTCCGACATGGAGTCCGTGGCCTCGCTTCCGGCACCGCAGGGCGAGGAGATCGCCCGCTGGCAGCGTCCCAACGGCATGACGATCCGCAAAGTCCGCGTGCCGTTCGGCGTCGTGGGCATGATCTGCGAAGCGCGCCCCAATGTCACGGCCGACATCTTCGCCCTGACCATCCGCACGGGTAACGCCTGCGTGCTGAAGGGCGGCAGCGACGCCCGCTGCTCCAACGAAGCGATCGCCCGCCTGCTGCACGAAGCGCTGCGCGGCGAGGGGTTCCCCGAGACGGCCTTCACGCTGCTCCCCTCCGAGCGCGAGGCGACCGCTGCGCTGCTGCACGCCACGGGGTGGGTCGACGTAGTGATCCCGCGCGGCGGTGCGGGCCTGATCCGCTACGTACGCGAAAATGCCCGCATCCCGGTGATCGAGACCGGCGCCGGCATCGTCCACACCTATTTCGACGCCGACGGCGACCCCGCGAAGGGCCGTGCCGTCATCTGCAACGCGAAGACCCGCCGCGTGAGCGTCTGCAACGCGTTGGACTGCCTCGTCATCCACCGCGCACGCCTCGCAGAGCTACCCGCGATCTGCGCCCCGATGGCCGACTGCGGCGTCTTCATCCACGCCGATGCCGAGGCCCTCGAAGCGTTGGCAGGACACTACCCCGCCCGACTGCTCGGTCCCGCCGCGGAAGACCATTTCGGCACCGAGTTCATGGGCTACGAAATGGCCGTGCGCACCGTCGGCTCGCTCGACGAAGCCCTTTCGCACATCGCCCGCTACTCGTCGCGCCACAGCGAAGCGATCGTCACCGAGAACCCCGAGACCGCACGGCGTTTCACCCGCAGCGTCGATGCCGCCTGCGTCTACGTCAACGTCTCGACAGCCTTCACCGACGGAGGACAATTCGGCTTCGGTGCCGAAGTCGGCATCTCGACCCAGAAGCTCCACGCACGCGGTCCGATGGGCCTTCCCGAGTTGACGACCTACAAATTCATCGTCGAAGGCGACGGACAGACCCGCTGTCCGTGAGACAATCGCAAGCTTTACGCACCGAACCTCCGGACCGTCGCCCCCTGCGGCCATAAGCGACGTCCGGGAGGTAACGGACAAAATTTCCCACAAAAACGGCAAAAATTCGGGCGATCCGTAATCATTTTCTGCCTATATTTGCATAATCGTAAAATAAACCGTACTTTTAGCTTATGATTCGTGAACTGCTGGCCGTAGGCACCGGCAGCGCATTGGGCGGCATGGTCCGTTATGCGCTTTCATACGGCATCCTGGCCCAGCATACGCTGTGGGGATTCCCCGCCGGAACGTTCGCCGTCAACACGGCGGGCTCGTTGCTCATCGGGCTGCTGATCGCGCTGCTCGACAGCCGGACTGCCGCATGGATCCTCATCGTGGGCTTCTGCGGAGGTTTCACCACCTTTTCGAGCTTCTCGGCCGACACGGTGAAACTGCTGCACATGGGTTGCTACGCCACGGCTGCGCTCTACACGACACTCAGCGCCCTCGGCTGCATCGCCTGCACGGCCGTGGGAGGATGGATCGGAACACTACTGAATAATTGAAACAGATATGGTAATCTTAGTACTGAACTGCGGCTCCTCGTCGATCAAATACCAGGTGATCGACATGGACGGCGCATCGAGCAATCTGCTCGCGAAAGGTCTCGTCGAGCGCATCGGCCTTCCCGAAGGCGACCTCACGCACAAACCCGTCGGCAAAACGCCGTTCGAACTCCACCGTCCCATCCCCGATCACACGACGGGTATCGCGCTGGTGATGGAGGCCCTGGCCGACCCCGTGCACGGCGTCATCGCATCGCTCGACGAGGTGAAAGCCGTAGGTCACCGCGTAGCCCACGGCGGCGAATTCTTCCCCGTGAGCTGCATCGTCGACGAGGACGTGAAGTCCAAAATCGCTTCGCTGTGCCAGATCGCACCGCTCCACAATCCCGCCAGTCTCCAGGGCATCGAGGCCATCGAGACGGTGCTTCCGGGCGTGAAGCAGGTCACCGTCTTCGACACGTCGTTCCACCAGACGATCCCGGCCGTGAACTACATGTTCGCCCTGCCCTACGAATACTATGAGAAGTATCGCGTACGCAAATACGGCTTCCACGGCACGAGCCACAAGTATGTCGCCCGCGTGGGTGCCGAGCTGGCAGGTCTCGATTTCGGAAACTCGAAGATCATCACCTGCCACATCGGCAACGGCGGTTCGGTCACGGCGGTGCTCGACGGCAAATCCTACGACACGTCGATGGGCTTCTCGCCGCTGGACGGCTTGGTAATGGGTACGCGTTGCGGCCAGGTAGACGCCAGCGCCATCACCTTCATCGGCGAGAAGGAGGGCATGAGCTACGCCGAGTTGGACACGATGATGAACAAAAAGTCGGGCGTAATGGGCCTCACGGGGCTTTCGAGCGACATGCGCGATATCGACCGTGCCTACAACGAGGGAAACCCGCGCGCCATCTTGGCCCGCGACATGTATTACGGCCGCATCAAGAAGTTCATCGGCCAGTATGCCGCCGAGATGGGCGGCGTTGACCTGATCGTCTTCACGGGCGGCGTCGGCGAGAACTCGTGCGAGATGCGCGAATCGGTATGCTCGGGACTGGAGTTCATGGGTGTGAAGTTCGACGCCGAGGCCAACCGCGGCGCCCGCGGCGTGGACAAACTGCTTTCGGTCGCCGACTCGAAGGTCAAGATCGCCGTCGTAGCGACGAACGAAGAGCTGATGATCGCCACCGACACGTATAATTTGATTAAAGCGTAGCTACGGCTCGGCACGCGAGTCGGTTTCCCGACTGCTCTTTCGCTTGGGAGGGTGTGAGTCTCGCGACGTTCCGCCGCGTTTACAAGTCTCCCCCACCCGAAGTCCCTCCCTCAGGGAGGGGCTTCGGATATGCACCCCGGCGAGGAGGCAACGAAGGAAATCCGCCCGTAAATCTATAAAGGCTTTGCACACGTGGGCGGGTTTCGTTTGAAATCAGCCCGGAGAATTCTTAATTCACAACTCTTAATTGATATGATACAACATCTTACCGAAATCGTCGAAGAGGCGAGAAAGAAAGGCAAAAAACGTCTGGCCGTCGCTTACGGACAGGATTCGCACACACTGGCAGCCGTTTACGAGGCTTACAAGGAAGGATTGGTCGAACCGACGCTTTTCGGCGATCGTGCGACCATCGAGCAGGTCTGCAAGGAGAACGACATCGACCTGGCAGCATTCAAGATCGTCGACGAAAAGAACGATATGAAGTGCGTGCAACTGGCCGTCGCAGCCGTCGTCGCGGGTGAAGCCGACGTACTGATGAAAGGTTTGGTTTCGACCGACAAGTACATGCGCGGCATCCTCAACAAGGAAGCCGGCCTCTTTCCCCCGAAGGGCGTGCTGAGCCACGTTTCGATCATCGAAATGCCCTGTTACCACAAGCTGCTGACGATCTCGGACGTCGCCGTGATTCCGCAACCCGACTTCAAGCAGAAGATGAAACAGATCGGCTACCTGGCCCAGACCGCCGGACTGCTGGGCATCAAGACCCCCAAGATCGCCTGCATCGCGCCGTCGGAGCAGCTGCTTCCCAACGTCGTTTCGTCGACCGAAGGCGCACTGCTGGCCAAGATGGCCGACCGCGGACAGTTGGGCAACGTCGTCGTAGACGGTCCTCTGTCGCTCGACGTAGCACTCTTCAAGGAGGTCGCCGAGCATAAGAAGGTCAAGGGTTCGTCCGTCGCAGGCGATCCGGACTGCCTGCTGTTCCCGAACCTCGAATCGGCCAACGTATTCTTCAAATCGACGACGCACCTCTGCGGCGGCGAACTGGCCGCGATGGTGATGGGCACGAAAGTTCCGTGCGTGCTGACCTCGCGCGGCGACAGCAGCAAGACCAAACTCTACTCGATCGCCCTGGCCTGCCTGGCCGCGAAATAACCCCGCGGAGCTCCGCCCGCTACAACCCGAACCGAGTATTTTATGAGCTACAGAATATTAGCGATAAATCCCGGCTCTACATCCACGAAGATCGCCCTCTACGAAGAGGAGCGATCTTTGTCGGCGGTCACCTTACGCCACACGACCGAAGAGCTCTCCCGCTTCGGCGATATCATCGAGCAACTCGACTGGCGCCGAGGCCTGATTCTCGACACGCTTCGCAACGAAGGATTCGGTCTCGACACGCTTTCGGCCGTGATCGGTCGCGGCGGTCTGATCCGCCCCGTTCCGGGAGGTGTCTACGAGGTCAACTCACGCATGCGCTATGACCTGCGCAATGCACAGATGCGCCATGCCTGCAACCTGGGCGGGCTGCTCGCGGCACAAATCGCCCACATGGCCAAAGTGAAAGCCTATATCGCCGATCCGCCCGTCGTGGACGAGATGGAGGACTGCGCCCGTATCACGGGAATGCCCATGTGCACGCGCAAGCCGATTTTCCATGCACTGAACCACAGAGCCATCGCCCGCCTGCACTGCCGAAAGACGGAACGCCGCTACGAGGAATCAAACTTCATCGTAGCCCACATGGGTGGCGGCATCTCCATCGCGGCACACCGGCAGGGTCGTATCGTCGACGTGAACAACGCCCTGGACGGCGACGGACCCTTCGCACCCGACCGTGCGGGCAGCCTGCCGTCGAGCGAACTGATAAAGATCTGTTTTTCGGGACAATATACGCAGGAAGAGTTGCTGCGCTTCATTTCGAGCAAAGGCGGATTGGTCGCCTACCTCGGCACGAATTCCGTAGCCGAAGTGATGGAACGCATCGCACAAGGCGACCGACGTTCGCAAAAGATGCTCGACGCCATGTGCTACAACATCGCGAAACAGATCGGCGCAATGGCTGCGGCACTCGGCGGCCGCGTGGATGGCATCCTGCTGACGGGCGGCATCGCTTTCAATCGTCCGGTCGTGGAGTATATCGAAAGCCATTGCTCGTTCATCGCTCCCGTCACGGTCTATCCAGGCGAAAACGAACTCGAATCACTGGCTATCAATGCTTTGAATATCCTGCACGGTATCGAGATTCCGAAAGTCTACGCCTGAAAGGGCATTCTACCGTGTGACAGCGAAACAAGGGGGGGGGCGAATGCTCCCCCTCGTTATTGCGTGAAAGGGTGGCTCGACACTCGATCCGCAGCGGCAGAGTCCGACCGCATAAAAATCGAAAGAAACCCGATCCCCGACCATTCATCGGCCCGAAGTGCCGCACGACGATCCCGCAAATCGAAGACCGCTACTTCGACCGGCAAAAGAACTGCTGCCGCACCAATGCGACCACTACTCGGAACGCTTCCAGGCGCAACAGCGCCGAGCAGAGCAGATAGACCGCCACTCCCGTCGCGACCTCCGCGCACAACCGAAGGAACGCACCTGCGGATAACACCGAAGCTACACCCCGCACCGCGAAGTACATCGCAGCGGCGACAGCCGCCACGGGCAACAGCGTACGCACGAAGCGCCATCCGGTAAGGGCGCAGAAACGCTGCGAGGCAACGAAGTTGACCGCTGCTTCGCAGACCGAGATCACCACCAGCCCCCATACCACAGCCATCACGCTCTGCGGGATAGTCACGGCGAAAATCAAGGTCATCAGCACTTTTTTCAGCACCTCGATCCGCAGGATGACACGCCCGTCGCTCCTGACCTTCAGGACGTTGAGCGAGATCATCGACAAGGGATAAAACAATCCCACCAGGCAGATCGCCTCGAAATAGGGCACCGTCGGCATCCATTTGTCGCCCAGCAGGGCAAAGAGATCGGGTGCCACGGCCGACAGGCCGAGCATCATCGGAAACATCACATAGGCCACGACCATCAGAATCTGACGATAACTCTCCGAGAATTTCGCACCGTCGCCGGCGATCTTCGAAAGCGCTGGATAGGTCACCCCCTGCACGGCCAACACGGTCGAAGATACGGGCGAATCCTTGAGTTTCTGCGCCTGGTCGAAGTAGGCCAGCATATTGGTGCCGGCATAAAGTCGTCCGATAAAAAACTGAGGAATCTTGTTGTAAAGGGCCGTGATAAGGTCGGCCGTCATCAGTCGCAGACTGTTGGGAGCCATTGCCCGCAGGGCCCGGCCGCTGAACGGAGCCGACGGACGCCAATCGCTCAGGCGCCACAGCAACACGCTGCGCACGCAGACCTGCGAGACCCGCTGCGCCACGATACTCCACAACCCGTATCCGGCCAACGCCATCCCTACGGCGATCGCCCCGCTCACCAGCGACGCTGCGAAAGTCACCTTCGACAGCAGTGCGAAGCGGAACTGGCGCGTGAAAAGCGTGTTTTGCACCGAGCAGAGCGCCGTGAGCGGCAGCAGCAGGAAGAACACCGGGGCCACGCGACCGAATTCGGGCTGATCGTAGAACTCCGCCACCCAGGGTGCCGCTGCCACGATCACGGCATAGAGCACCCCCGCCGCGATCATGTTGAAGACGAAAACCGACTTGTAATCCTCCTCGCACGGCGCCGCCATGCGGATCAGGATCTGCGAAAATCCGCTGTCCACCAACACCAACGCCACGACCGAGAAGGCCGTAAGCATTGCCAGGTCGTTGTAGCTCCCCGGACCGAGCAGACGCAGCAACACCAGGCTGACACCCAACTGGAGCAGGGTCGTTCCGACCTTCTCCAGGAGGCTCCACGCCACGCCGCATGCCACTTTGTCTCTCAATTCGGTTCCCATGCTCGCGGAATCGGACAGCTATTTCCCCGACGCGACGATCTCCTCGTTACGACGACGGATGTTCTCCACCGTGGCGATTTCGACATACGACGCACCGCCGTCGGGACCGAAACTGCCGCCGACGATCGCCAGCAAATCGCCAGCACCCAATTTACGGTATTGATCGAGAAACTCCAAGGCATCGACCAGAAAATGATACCGATCGGTCAGCAATTGATTGCGCAAGATCGGCACCACGCCGTACGACAACGCCAGGATGCGCTGCGCATGCCGCCGGTAGCACACCGCCATGACTGTCTTGCGACCGCGGAAAGCTGCGAGGTAACGTCCCGTACGTCCCGTCTTGGTATCGAGGACGACGTAGCGAATCGGCAGGTTGGTCGAAGCCCGGACGGCCGAACGAGCCAACTGGGCCGTAATTTCGTGGTTCACCGAGACCATGTTCATGTCGATCATCGGCTTGAAGTGGTTCTCATCGCGCTCGATTTCGCGGGCGATGCGCGACATGGTTTCGACCGCCTGCACGGGATAGTCGCCCATAGCGGTTTCGTCGCTCAGCATCACGGCATCTACACGTTCGTAGATGGCGCTCGCCACATCGCTCACCTCGGCACGCGTCGGACGCGGGGAGTGAACCATCGAATAGAGCATCTGCGTAGCGATGATTACCGGACGCTTGGCGCAGATACATTTTTCGACGATGCGCCGCTGGGTGTTGGGAATCGCCTCGGCGGGAAGTTCCACACCCAGGTCGCCGCGGGCGACCATCACGCCGTACGACGCCTCGATGATCTCGTCGATATGGTCCAGTCCCTCCTGGTTCTCGATCTTCGAAATGATCTTGATCGGGCTTTCGTGCGCATCGAGAATCTCCTGAACGGCACGTATGTCGCGCGCCGAGCGAACGAACGAATGGGCGATGAAGTCGACATCGTTTTTCACGGCCCACTCGATGAAGCGGCGATCCTTCTCGGTCACCGACGGTAGGTCGATCGAGACGCCCGGAACGTTCACGCTCTTGCGCGAACGCAGCGCGCCGCCCACGAGGAATTCGCAGACGAGTTCCTGGTCGTTCTTCTCCACGACACGGATCTCCAGCTCGCCGTCGGCGATGAGCATCCGCGCCCCGACGGGAATATCGGCCACGATACCCGGAACATTCATGTAGATCGTCTTGCGCGTGGTCAGGTCGTCGCCCTTCGAGCCACGAACGCTCACGCGGTCGCCCTCGGCATAACGGATGCTGTTGCCGTATTCGTCGGCAATGGTGGTCACCCGAATTTCGGGACCCTTGGTGTCGATCATGATCGGAATAGCCGGGTTCACCCGGTGCACCGTCTCGACGATCCGCGTAGCACCCTCCTCGGTAACATGTGCCGAGTTGATGCGTACGACATCCATACCCGCATCGAACAATTTCTGCACGAAATCCTCCGTGCAACGAAAATCCGACATCGTAGCCACGACTTTCGTTTTTTTCATTCTGTACATAACTAACCTATTATATATGATAGGAAACCAATCTGTTCAACATGCTTCAATCCGAGTCTCGGTCGCATCGTCGCACGTCGCAACGCATCCTGAGCGCCTCGATCCCCAGACGATAGGAGTCGAGACCGAAGCCCATGATCGACCCCACGGCAACGGGAGCCAGCAGCGAGACGTGCCGGAACTCCTCGCGGGCGAGGATCGACGAGATATGCACCTCGACCACGGGAACCGACACGGCCGACACGGCATCGCGCAGCGCTACCGACGTATGGGTATAACCTCCGGCGTTGAGCACCACACCGTCATAGCTCCCCTCGGCCCGCTGCACGGCATCGATCAGCTCGCCCTCGATATTGGACTGAAAGTAGCCGAACTCGATATCGGGATAATCGCGCTGCAAGTCGCCGAAGAAAGCCTCGAAAGTTACGGTTCCGTAGACATCCGTATCGCGACGGCCCTGCAAATTGAGATTGGGGCCGTTGAGGATCAATATTTTCATAAGCTATTCGGTCGTTTCTGAAGACACACGTTCGCAGCCCTGTTCCCGGGCACATGGCGCACCCTGCGCCTTTCCGCTGCAAAGATAGTGCACGGCGGCCGCTCCGCCAAATTTATTTGGAACGTTCGGCGCGGCTTCGGCCCGAAGGGACCGGCAAAAAGGCGGAGACTATGCCGGTAAAAGGTCCATTGCGCTCGGCAACCATCCGAATCCGCAACCCGCTATGACGCCTCCTGCGACCTGAAATGATTTCCAAGCGCCAGCTTCCGAGTCGCGACCGACTTTTCCCAATCGCTTCATATTTACACCAGCTCGGGTTTTCAACCGTCATTTCAACAGACTGGTCGATGTTTCGCAGCCCTTGGCCGCGTTTACAAATTGCCCTCCCCACCCCTCCCTTGGGAGGAGCTTAAGCATGCAACCCGCAAGATTATAACGAGTTGAGATTGGTTTCGCGTAAAATCGCATATAAATGCCCTACTTTTTTCGTACCTTTGCCCCGACATACCAAAAGCAGAACCATGACCGAATTCGGATTCATCGCACACATCGAACGGCTCTTCGCCGGGATTCCCGCCCACGGTTTCGAGGGCATCGGCGACGATTGCGCCGTACTGCCCCTCGGCAACGGCGAGTCGCTGGTCTTCACGGCCGATCTGCTCGTCGAGGGAGTTCACTTCCTGCGACATGCGGCATCGGCCCGCGAAATCGGACGCAAATCCCTCGCCGTGAATCTGAGCGACGTAGCCTCCATGGGTGCACGTCCCGTAGCGACGCTCCTTTCGATCGCTCTGCCACCCGACGCGGCCGGAACGTGGGCCGAGGAGTTCATGGAGGGCTATCGGGAGCTCTCCGCGGAGTATTCGACAGTACTCGTCGGAGGCGATACGACCCGTTCGGCAGCAGGTATCGCGATCAATGTCACGGCCATCGGCCGCATCCGCGACGAGCGCATAAAACGGCGCAGCGCAGCCCGCCCGGGCGATCGGCTCTACGTCGGCGGCGAATTGGGCGCATCGGGCACCGGCCTGCACGACATACTCGCAGGCCGGCTCGACACCGCAGCCGCAGCCATACACCGCAATCCGCAGCCGCAGCTCGCCGAGGGCGTCTGGCTCGGACAGCACGACGCAGTGCATGCGATGATGGACATTTCGGACGGTCTGGCCTCGGATGTTCTCCACCTGCTCGAACGTTCGGGTGCGGGCGCCGAAATAGAGCTCGACAGCATCCCCGTAGCCGAAGGCTCCGACCTCGAAACGGCCGCGACGGCGGGCGAGGACTACAAGCTGCTTTTCACCGTCGCGGCCGACGACGCCGAACGGCTCGCCGCGGAGTTCCGCGACCGCTTCGGCACTCCGATCCACCCCATCGGCCGCATCACGGAGACACCGGGACTCGTCTGGACCCGAAACGAAAAACCCGTGCCGCTCGACTGGCACGGATTCAGACATTATTAAACGAAAAATCACTTTTTCGAGGTCGAATTCACGGCTTCGAGAGCCGCAGCTTCTTCCGCGAAAGGTCGCTCCGCAAACCTCGTTCCTCAGAGCCCGCGGCCGGACGCCGCACCTCGTTATTAAGGTTGCAACCCCGGCGCTGCGTCTTATTCCTCCAACAGGAATACCTGCTCGTCGGACCGCTGCATGCGGAACCGTTCTCGGGCGAATTCCTCCAGATAGTCATCGTATCGGAGTCGTTCCAACAGGATGCTGTCCCGGGCGATCCGGTCCCGATAGAGGGCCATTTCGCGGTGCAACGCCCCGATCTGCCGCTTGATCTTCACGGCATGCACGGCATTGCGCCCCACGACGAAGATAGAAAAAACGACGATGAGTGCCGTAACGGCGATCCAGTATTTTCGACTTACACGAATCTCCATCAGGGAATACGCATGTATTTATGAGTTTGTATCGAGACGTTCCATTGCGGGTGCGCCTTGACATACTCCACGATTCCGGGCATCATCGTCTCGGCGACGCTCCATTCGGGTTGGAGATAGAGCCGGCACTTCTCGCCCACCCGCGCGGCATTGCGCTCGGCCCACGCGAAGTCGGCATCCGTCTCGACGATGACCTTCAGTTCGTCGGCCCGGCCGAACGCCTCCTCCAGGGGCGGCTGTTTGCGCTTGGGCGAGAGGCACACCCAGTCGAACGTTCCGGTGAAAGGGTGCGATCCCGAGGTTTCCAGGAAGATCATCAACCCCCGCTCGCGCAGCGTCCGCGTCAGGATCTCCAGCGGATAGATGAGCGGCTCGCCGCCCGTGATGACGATCGCCTGCGCGGGACAGGAAGTCGCCCGTTCTACGATCGTCGACACCTCGACCGGAGGATAGAGCCGCGGATTCCACGTATATTTGGCATCGCACCAGCTGCACCCCACGTCGCATCCGCCCAGGCGGATGAAGTAGGCCGGTTTTCCGGCGTGGTAACCTTCGCCCTGGATCGTATAGAAGTCTTCGACGAGCGGCAGCAGCCGTCCGCCGTCGAGCGATTCGATATCGGGAAGCAGCGCCATTATTCCGTGACGACGTAAATATCCTTCAGACTGCGTCCCAACTGATCGTAGTCCAGTCCGTAGCCCACGATGAATTCGTTGCCGATCTCCATCGCGCGATACCGAATGGGATAGGGTTTGCTATACGACGCCGGCTTGAAAAAGAGCGTGCAGACGGAGACCGACGCCGGGCGGCGCGCCTCCAGGTCGCGAAGCATGTGTTCGATCGACTCGCCCGTATCGACGATATCTTCGACGACGATCACGTGGCGCCCCTCGATCGAACCGTTCAGGCCGAGCAGGCTTTTCACCTCTCCCGTCGAGGAGGTACCTTCGTAGGAGGCGAGTTTGACGAACGAAAGTTCGTTCTGGAACTCGATCTTCTTGATAAGGTCGCTCATGAACATGAACGAACCGTTGAGCACACCGACGAACAACGGCGTCTCCTTGTCGGCATAATCGCGGTTGATACGCTCGGCGACGGCCGTCACCGCTTCGTCGATCTTCTCGGCGGGAATCATGATCCGGAACTTCCGGTCGTGCAGCTGGATGATATCTTGCATCGCTATTCGATGTTTTAAGCAGGCAGCCGCATACGACTCGCACCTCATCGGTTTCCCGATCGCATTTTCGCCCCGACGTACTTCGACCTCGTCCGTACATCCTGCCGACCTCGGGGTCGTAAAGGCAAAAAGGAGCGTTCGTGCAGATATAGTATGCCGCAACCTCGAAATTATTTGTGCAAAAATAGCGAAATGCGGACAACTAACGAAACGTTTCCGACAAAATTTGCGCCGTCGTATGCGACTTCGTCGCGACGAACCGGTCCGTCGCCCCCGAATCCGGGTTCCCGCGTCGGGTAAAACGGTTGTCCGCTCCCGGGAAAGGTTCGCACGACGACAGGCGAAAAAACCGACACGCGGGAATCGGTTCGCAGAACGGAATCGGCGATTCGAAAGCACATAACTGCCTGTTAATTTATTAACATAGAAAAATTTTCCGACTTTTACAAATAATCCTTACCTTTGTCCCGATATAGTTTCCGGACTAAATTTACAATAGATGAAAATAGCTATCGCCCAGCTGAATTACACGATCGGAGACGTGGACGGCAATGCCTCGAAAATCATCGATGCCATAGCCCGAGCGAAAGCGGAAAAAGCCGATCTGGTGATCTTCGCCGAGCAGGCCGTAAGCGGCACTCCGGCCTTCGATCTGCTGCGTAAAACGACCTTTCTGGAGTTGTGCGAGGACGCATTGGTAGAGATCGCGTCGTGCTGCGACGGCATCGCCGCGATCGTCGGTCTGCCCATACTCACCAACGACGGAACGATCAGCGCCGCGGCACTGATCCAGGACCGCAAGGTGCTGCGCTATGTCGGCAAGAAGCATATCACGGCCCGACGGGAAATGGGCTACCTGGTTCCGTCGAAAGGGTACGAATACGCCACGATCAAAGGCCATCCGTGCGCCATCATCGTCGGCGACGACCTCAGCCGCGAGCACGACTTCGATCGTTCGGTCGAGACGATCATTTCGATCAATGCCCGCAAATACGGCAAAGGGACCATGACCCACCGTTACGAATCGATGCACAACCTGGCTTTCGTGGAGAGCAAGAACCTGGTGATCGTCAACCAGGTCGGAGGCTCGACCGACATCGTTTACGACGGCACGTCGGGTGCGCTGAACAAACGCGGCGAACTGGTGCTGATGATGAAGAGTTTCGAAGAGGATTTCCAGATCTTCGACACCGAGGCGCAGGCCGCGCCCGTCACGGTTCCCAACTACAACGACCGTACGCGCCTGGTCTACGAAGCGGCTCGCTGCGGTCTGAAGGACTTCTTCGCCAAGAACAACTACCGGAAAGCCCTGATCGGCCTCTCGGGCGGTATCGACTCGGCGGTCGTGGCCACGCTGGCGGCCGATGCGCTCGGCAGCGAGAACGTCCGGGCCCTGCTCATGCCGTCGCCTTTCTCCTCGGACCACTCGGTCGAGGACGCCAAGCAGCTGGCCGAAAACCTGGGTATCCAATACAACGTCATTCCCATTGCGGAAATCTATAGGAGCATGGTCGATACGCTCAAGCCGGTCAACGGCGGACGCGAATTCGACTTCACGGAGGAGAATATCCAGACGCGCATCCGCACGGTGCTGCTCATGGCCGTGCAGAACAAGACCGACTACATCCTGCTCAACTCCTCGAACAAGAGCGAAAACGCCCTGGGCCTCTGCACGCTCTACGGCGACACGGCAGGTGCGTTCAGCCCCACGGGCGACCTCTACAAAGGCGAAATCTACGACCTGGCCCGCTACATCAACCGCACGCAGGGCAACCCCATTCCCGAAAACATCCTCACGAAAGAACCCTCCTCGGAGTTGCATCCCGGACAGAAGGACAGCGACATACTCCCGCCCTACGAGGTCGTGGACGCCATCCTTTACCGCATGATCGAGGAGGGACAGCATCGCGAGGAGATCATCAACGCCGGATTCGATTCGGAGGTGGTCGAGAAGATCCACGCCATGATTATGCGCAACGAGAAGAAACGCTACCAGTTCCCGCCCGTGCTGCGCCTGTCGATGTGCTCCTTCGGACACGAACGGCTCATGCCCCTGACCAATAAATACGGCGACTGACGGTGTCCTCGGAGATCGAACATAGCGGCGTCGTCACGCGCACGCAGGACGATGCGGTCCATGTGACGATTTCGTCGCGCAGCGCCTGCGGCACTTGCAAGGCCCGCGAAGCGTGCGGCCTGGCCGAAGCGCAGGAGAAAACCATCGTGGTCCGCACGTCGGAGGCTGCGGCCTATGCCCCGGGCGACCGGGTCGTCGTCGGCGTGCGTCGGCGTGCGGGCGGCATCGCCGTGATGCTGGCCTATGTCGGTGCGCTGGCCGTGCTGATGGCCGTGCTCGTCGTCGCGCTCGGACCGTTAGGCTGGTCGGAGGGTGCCGCCGCTGCGGCCGCATTGGGCGGCGTAGGACTCTACTACGTCGTACTGTGGCTCTTTCGCCGGAAAATCGAACACACAATTCATTTTACAATAACCAAAATCTAAATGGAAGTATTACTTTACACAATCCTGACGCTGTGTGCGCTGGGAGTACTTTCCGCTGTGATCCTCTACTTCGTGGCGCAGAAGTTCCGCGTCAACGAGGACCCGCGGATCGACGAAGTGGAGAAGATGCTGCCCGGCGCCAACTGCGGCGGCTGCGGATTCGCCGGTTGTCGAGGCATGGCCGACGCGCTGGTGAAGCGCGACGACATTTCGGCACTGTTCTGCCCCGTGGGCGGCGGCGACACGATGAAGGCGGTAGCCACCTACCTGGGCAAAGCCGCTGCGGAGAAAGAGCCGCAGGTCGCTACGGTACGTTGCGGCGGTACGTGCGCGAAACGTCCGCGTACCAACGAGTTCGACGGTGCGAAATCGTGCGCCGTAGCGTCATCGCTCTACGTGGGCGAAACGGGCTGCGCATTCGGCTGTCTGGGTTACGGTGACTGCGTGACGGCCTGCGCGTTCGGCGCTATCGAGGTCGATCCCCAAACGGGTATCCCGACGGTCGATCCCGACAAGTGCACCGCCTGCGGCGCCTGCGTGAAGGCCTGCCCGAAGGCCATCATCGAGCTGCGCAAGAAGTGGCCGAAAAACCGTGCGGTCTACGTTTCTTGCGTATCGAAAGAGAAGGGCGCCGCCGTGATGAAGGCCTGCAAGGCAGGTTGCATCGGCTGCGGCAAATGCGCCAAGGTCTGCCCGTTCGGCGCCATCACGGTGGAGAACAACCTCGCCTACATCGATCCGCAGAAATGCAAGCTGTGCCGCAAGTGCGTGAACGAGTGCCCGACGGGCGCCATCAAACTCGTCGGCATGGAGCCGCTGCCTAAGGAGCCCAAGACTCCCGCAGCTCCGGCCGCAGCCAAACCGGCTGCCGCACCCGCAGCGAAACCCGCAGCTCCGGCCGCTGAAAAACCTGCGCCGAAAGCCGAATAAGTGAACCGAAAAACAGAGAAACGCAAGTATGAAGACATTTCCAATGGGCGGTGTTCATCCGTCGGAAAATAAACTGAGCTGCGCCAAACCCATCGAGGTGCTTCCGTTGCCCGAGACGGTGACGATTCCCTTGGGTCAGCACATCGGCGCACCGGCCGTCGCCAAGGTCGCCAAAGGCGATAAGGTCCTCACGGGCCAGCTCATCGCCGAAGCCGCCAGCTTCATGTCGGCGAATATCCACTCCCCGATTTCGGGCACGGTGACCGCCGTAGACATGCAGCCCAACGGCCAGGGCCTGCGTCAGATGATGATTACGATCAAGCGCGAAGGCGACGAGTGGGCCGAAGGCATCGATCGCACGGAAACCCTGGTCAAGGAGTGCACGTTGTCGGGCGCCGAGATCATCGCCAAGATCAAGAATGCCGGTATCGTCGGCATGGGCGGTGCGACGTTCCCTACGCACGTGAAGCTGTCGGTACCTCCCGGAAAGAAGGCAGAATCGCTCATCATCAACGGCGTGGAGTGCGAGCCCTACCTTACTTCGGACCACCGCACGATGCTCGAACACGGCGAGGAACTGCTCGTCGGCGTTACCATCCTGATGAAAGCCATCGGTGTTGAGAAGGCCTATATCGGTATCGAGAACAACAAACCCGACGCCATCGCTCACCTCGCGGAGCTGGCCAAGGGTTATAAGGGCGTCGAGATCGTCCCCCTGAAGGTCATGTACCCGCAGGGCGGCGAGAAACAGCTGATCGCTGCGATCACGGGACGTCAGGTTCCGCCCCCGCCCGCACTGCCGATCGACGTGGGCGCCGTGGTGTGCAACGCCTCGACGACCTATGCCGTCTACCGTGCCGTGCAGAAGAACATGCCGCTCATCGAGCGTGTCGTGACGATCACGGGCAAGAGTCTGAAAACCCCCAAGAACCTCCTCACGCGTATGGGCACGCCCATCTCGTCGCTCATCGAAGCAGCCGGAGGTCTGCCGCAGGATACGGCGCTGAAGGTCATCAACGGAGGTCCGATGATGGGTCGTGCGATGGTCAACCTCGACTCGCCCGTCACGAAGGGCTGCTCGGGTGTCACGATCATGAGCGGCCGCGATGCCGAGCGTCGCGAAGCTTCGCAGTGCATCAAGTGCGCCAAGTGCGTCTCGGCCTGCCCGATGGGACTCGAACCCTACTATCTTTCGAAGATGGCCCGCAAGAAGGGTTGGGAGGCGCTCGAAGAGCAGATGATTACCTCGTGTATCGAGTGCGGATGCTGCCAGGCTTCGTGCCCCGCCTACCTGCCGCTGCTGGACTGGATCCGACTGGGCAAGCAGAGCGTCATGGGTATCATCCGCGCCCGTGCGGCCGCCAATGCGCCTAAAAAATAGCGAAGTTAAAAACAAAAGGAAACCACACGCGATTTTATAACGCAGAGCTTTTCCGGGTTGCACCGAAAGCCCCTGCCCGAGGGATTCGGAGGGGGGGGGTGCAGAATTGCAAACGCGGCCTTCGGTCGCGAGAATCGCACCGGCCCGGACCAGGCAAAAGATTACGAAATATAAAATCGCAAGCAGAATCCCAAAACACATTGATTTATGGCAAATAAACTTATCGTCGCTCCCGCACCGCACGTGCAAACGCTGCGGTCGACGGCTTCGATCATGCGCGACGTGGTTATCGCACTGATGCCCGCGCTGGTCGTCTCGACCGTAGTGTTCGGCTGGAGCGTATTGTGCGTCACGGCGCTCTCGGTAGCCTGCTGCGTCGCATTCGAGTTCCTGATCCAGAAATACGTGGTTCGCGGACCGCTGACGCTCTGCAACTGGTCGGCCGTCGTTACGGGCGTATTGCTGGCTTTCAACCTCCCCGCGTCGATTCCCTGGTGGATCGTCGTAATCGGCGCCTTCGTCGCTATCGCCATCGCCAAAATGACTTTCGGCGGCCTGGGCAAAAACCCGTTCAACCCCGCATTGGTGGGCCGCGTGTTCCTGCTGATCGCCTATCCGGTGCAGATGACCTCGTTCCCGATGCCCGCTGCCGGTAACTTCGACGCACTGTCGGGCGCTACGCCGCTGGCTGCCGTGAAGCACGGCGCCCTGCCCGGCGTGGTCGAGGCTCAGGACCTGCTGTTGGGCAACATGCCCGGTTCACTGGGCGAAGTAGCCGCTCTGGCACTGCTCGCCGGATTCGTCTACCTGCTTTGGCGCAAGGTCATTACGTGGCACGTCCCCGTGACGGTACTGGGTACGATGGCCCTCTTCGCCTTCGTCGTGGCCCTCTGCTCGGGTGAGACGGGTGCCGCGCTGTGGCAGTTCCCGGTGTTCCACCTGCTGGCCGGCGGTGCGATGCTCGGCTCGATCTTCATGGCTACGGACTATTCGACCTCGCCCATGACCGTGCGCGGCGGCGTGATCTTCGCCGTGGGTATCGGTCTGATCACCATGTGCATCCGCCTGTGGGGCGCCTATCCCGAGGGTATGTCGTTCGCGATCCTGATCATGAACGCCTGCGTGCCCCTGATTAACAAATATGTCAAACCCAAGCGCTTCGGCGTAAAATAACTGAGGGAAGAGTATGAAAAGTACACTTGTAAACATGACGGCCGTGCTCTTCGGCATCACCCTCGTGGCTTCGGCCGGAGTGGGTGCGGTGAACATGATTACCGCCGAGCCGATCGCCCAAGCCGAGCAGGCTGCGAAGGTCGCAGCACTCAACGGCGTGCTCCCGGCTTTCGAGAACACGACCTCCGAGACGCTGACGCTCGACGAGATGCCCATCACGGTCTACATCGCCTCGGCCGACGGCGAAGTGGTGGGTTATGCCGTAGAAACCATGTCGAAGCAGGGTTTCGGCGGTGCCATCAACCTGATGGTGGGTTTCACGCCTGCCGGAGAGGTCATTAACGTCAACGTTTTGAAACAGTCGGAGACCCCGGGTCTGGGTACGAAGATGGCCGACGAAGACAACCCGCTCATCGGCAGCATCAAGGGCCAGGATCTCGCACAGAAGAAATTGGTGGGCGGCAAACTGGCTGTCACGAAGGACGGCGGCGATGTCGACGCACTGACCGCCGCGACGATCTCGTCGCGCGCCTATGTCGACGCAATCAACCGCGCCTGGATGGCTTTCAAAAGCGTAGCTCAGGACGAAACGCCGACCGATACGGTTTCGGGCGCAACGCCCAAGGCTGAACGAACCAACGAGCCCGAGGCTCAGGAAGGAGGTCAAAATGAATAAATTGCAGATTATCTTGAGCGGCATCGTCCGCAACAATCCGACGTTCGTACTGGTGCTGGGTATGTGCCCCACGCTGGGTACGACGACCTCGGCGGAAAACGGTATGGGCATGGGCCTGGCCACGATGGCCGTGCTGATCCTCTCGAACCTCGTGATCTCGCTCGTGAAGAACATCATTCCGGACAAGGTGCGCATCCCGGCGTTCATCGTCATCATCGCCTCGTTCGTAACGATCATTCAGATGCTGATGCAGGCCTACGTTCCGGCGCTGTACGCATCGCTGGGCGTATTCATCCCGTTGATCGTGGTGAACTGCATCATCCTGGGCCGCGCCGAGGCCTTCGCCTCGAAGAACTCGGCTTTCGATTCGATCCTCGACGGCGTGGGTATCGGCTTGGGCTTCACCCTCTCGCTGACGGTCATCGGTGCCGTGCGCGAGGTGCTGGGCAGCGGCTCGATCTTCGGCGCGAATCTCGGCATCTCGGACTACACGCCGCTGATCTTCGTGCTGGCTCCGGGAGCCTTCCTGGTACTGGGTTACCTTATGGTGTTGTTTAACAAATTAGCCAAGAAATAGTTATGGAGATTTCGTATTTCGCAATCATTATCGGCGCCATCTTCGTCAACAACGTGGTGCTGGCGCAGTTCCTCGGCATCTGCCCCTTCCTGGGCGTGTCGTCGAAGGTCGAGACCTCGATGGGTATGGGCGCAGCCGTAACGTTCGTCATGGCTATCGCGGCGCTGGTCGCCTGGTTGATCCAGACCTACGTCCTCGTGCCGTTGGATATCGTCTACATGCAGACCATCGTCTTCATCCTCGTCATCGCGGCGCTGGTGCAGATGGTCGAGATCATGCTCAAGAAACTTTCGCCGTCGCTCTACCAGGCATTGGGTATCTTCCTGCCGCTCATCACAACCAACTGCGCCGTACTGGGCGTCGCCATCCTGATGATCCAGAAGGAGTTCAACCTGCTGCAAAGCGTCACCTACTCGGTGGCTACGGCCCTGGGCTTCGCCCTGGCGCTGGTCCTTTTCGCCGGTATCCGCGAACGCCTCGACTTCGAGGACGTGCCCCAGGCATTCCGCGGCGTGCCCATCGCACTGGTCACGGCCGGTATCCTGGCCATGGCTTTCATGGGCTTCTCGGGCCTGGTTTAACACATTCCCGACCCTTACCTTGAATTTCGGGTAAGTGCCTGTTTCATACGAATCACCCCTGCCGCCCGAAAGCAGCAGGGGTGATTCGTATCCGGTCGGCGCCCTTTATTCGATCTCGATCCGACGAGCCGCAGCCGTCGTCTGAGCCTGTTTCTTGGGAATTTCGATCGTCAGCACCCCGTTCTCGACACGCGCCGTGATCTTCTCCTTCATCACGTTGTCGGGCAAAATAAGACGCTGCTGGAAACGACTGTACGAGAATTCGCGACGCAGATAGGTACCCGTGCGACGACGATCGGCCTTATGCGCTCCGTCGCAGGTTGCAACAGCATCCTGCCCGGGTTTACCGTGCCCCGTATTCTCCGTACGGGCCTTATCTTCCTGCTGCGCATCCTCGGGCATATCGTGCGAACTGCCCGGAGTCGTCTTACGGGAATCCTCCGAAAGCGAAGACTTCGCAGTCTGAGATGGCGCCATTCGGGATCCCGTCTGCTGCTCGTTCTTCTTCTCCATCGTCACGATCAGCTCGTTATCTTCATTGATATCGACCCGAAAATCCTCTTTGGTCATACCCGGAGCCGCGACTTCGACCTGAAAATCCGTCTCCGTCTCGACGATATTCACGGCCGGAGCCGTTACGTTCGATTTATCGACCCACTCGTTGCCGAAAAAGTCGTTGAAAATACTCGGCAACCAATTCTGGTTTTTTCTTACTGGCATCATAATCCGATTTTCCTTGTTATTTTTGGTGATTGAAAAGTCCGTCCGGCGCATCTCTTACGACGTGCGATACGACTCGATGGTCAAATCCTGTGCCAGGAATATTTTACAAAAACGAAGAATCCGGATACGACATCGCGGATGGACCGAACGCGACAATACCGGAAAGGAAAAGCCGAAAAATCGAGATCCGGGCAACCGTCACGGCCCCGGATCTCCCCAACTCCACTCAATGCGTCACGATTTTCTTAAAGAATTCTTCAAGCGGAATATCATAATAGTCACATAAATCGGCAAGTGTCGTGAGCGAGATACTGTGGCGTCCGCTTTCGATCCGCCCGATATTCAGATCGGTATCGAACCGCACGTTTTCCTGTGTCAGCCCTCGTTCCCGGCGAACGGTTTTCAATCTCTCCACAACCTGTTCCACAAGCAACTCATTGCGCCGTTGTCGTTTCATATTGCAAATAACCGCAATAATGGCCTCAAATTTTACTACACATATGTAGTAACCGCAACTTTTATGCCTCCGACTCCTTTCAAAAAGTCGAAAGAATTGCGATTTTCAAGACCGATCAGGCGGAAACATGCGCCGACGGATGCAGGATAGGGGGAGTGCGAACTCAATGAAAGTCCGCGACGTCTGCGTCGTGAAAGAACCCGCAGACGAGGGTAAGGTATTCCGGCATGCGGCCATCGTTACCCCATTTCAGTTCGATACCGAAGAGTTCGTCGAGCGTGCGGCCGATGTCGAAACCATAGGCTTCGAGCGAGGGGCGCACCAGATCCGGATGACGGCAGGGTTTGCCTTCGGAGCGGGTGCAGGTGCCCGCAGGGCAGTAGAGGCATTCGCCGACATAGGCGCACGAACGCCCGCCGTAAATCCGCTCCATGTCGCGCAGCCGGCTTTCGAGGCGAATGCGTTCGGGGCGAATCAAGGTTTGCGAAGCCGAGAGAGGCAGCCCTTCGACGGTCGGCGTGATCTTCGTGGCGACGAGCGACACCGAACGGTAGCGACCGAGCAGCTCCGCGACCTCGTAGTCGAAGGGCGGACACCCCCAGCTGCGACCGTAGTTGTCGCAGGCCCGGCAGCAACCGACGAACCGTTCCGCATCGCGGAAGCGGGCGACGTAATCGGCAGTCGGAAGCGACGTCGTGAAATCTTCGGCGGTGTAGGCGTACATGGATCAAATATCCGAAAACAGGTTGAACTGGTGCAGGAGCGTGAACGTAAAGAAGATGCCGACCAGGAAACACACGGCGACGAGCAGTACGTCGAGCACGCAAACCGAAGGTTTCGTGGGACGCCCGGCATTGCTTCGAACGTATTCCCGGAAAAAGATGTAAAGCGCTGGTACGGTGCTGCAAGCCAGCAGATAATCCTCGGGAATGCCGAAGAAATAGACCTTCGACAGCCCGATCAGCGCCCAGTGGCAGAGGAACAAAACCAGCACGATATTGACCCGCTCGGAGAACGCGAGCATCAACCCGATAGTGAAAACCGCCACCGAACAGGGCATGACCGGCATGGTCATCATCGGGAATTCGCGCCCCAACGCCAGCGAACAGAGCGGATAGAGAAGCGGCATGGCGAGCATCGACAGGGCGAATGCGTTGTGCTGTCCGGTACGTTCGAGCGAAGCATGCTTCACCGACAGGTCGTAAATCCAAATACCGCCCATGACGGCCCAAAAAAGCGCCAACATTCCGTGATATTCGCGCGGCCGGCAATAAACCATATAGTAAACTCCGGCGATCCAGAAGTTGAGAAAAGCCATGAAAAGTTTCATGGCGATCCGCACGGCGGGCGTCGGACGGTGATAGAGCCCGTAGAGCAGCACGACCGCGACGAGTGTCAAACCGAGTTGCACGGGCCATGTCGCAGCATTATAAGCGGCAATCGTCTTCCAGAAAGTCTCCATATGCTAACTTCGTTTACGACGGGTCATCGAGAAAGCCCGCCGGCTGAACAGAAATATCGGCAGAGTCGCACCGGCTGCGAGCAACGCTATGACGCTGAGCGAGACGGTGGCATTGAGAAAGAACTGTTGCATAAAGCGCATGCCCTCGTCGGCCCGTTCGAGCGACTGAAGGAACATGATGAGCGAAAATACCGTCTTGTAAGCGTAGATTCCCGGCACCATCGGCAGCAAAGCCGGAATATAGAGCACCGTCATCGGGCAGCGAATTCCGCGGCCCAGCCACAGGCTCCCCATACCGATCGCGAAAGCAGCGACGAACGAAGCCGAGGCGATATCCGCTTCGGCATAACGCATCAATCCGAAACGCAGGGCGTGGCCGAAGGCCGCCAACGTCGCGATGCGCGGAAAGGCCCGCATCGGCGGATCGGAAATCGCGCCGAAACCGATCGCGGCGACAGCCGCGAAAAGGGCATCGAGTAAAATATCCGCAACGATCATAGCAAAGAATCCTTAACCATCAATAACGTAGCCGAAAGCCCTACGGCGATGCAGACGATGAGAAGCATCGCGTTGACCAGGCGGCTGACACCGATCAGCACATGCCCCTCCACAATGTCGATCGCACCGTTGATGAGCGGTACGCCCGGCACCAGGAAAAGCGGGCTGGTCGCCAATGCGATCTCGGCCGTGCAATCGAACCGCAACGCCGCCGTAGCACAAAGCGACGCGACGAATGCCGAGGCGACGAAAACCAGGAAATGGTTGATGCCGTGGGCCGTCATCCGCTGCTTGACCGCGAATCCGACGAGCGTGGCTGTGAAAACGATGCCGACGGCCGTCCAGTCGCCACCGAACAGGCGGCAGAACGAGGCGTTGGCCAGCCCGACGACGAGCAACGTAAAAATCGGATCCATGCGCGGTTTCTCCACGAGCGCACGGTAGCGGCTGCGAATTTCGTCGAGCGACAACGCTTCGTCGAGCGCATCCCAGCTCAGGGCGCTGAGGTCGGAGTTGCGTTCGAAACTGATCGGGAGCGCCGGGATCGCCACCACGCGCGTCTCCGCCTCGCCCGTCTCGGAATCGAGGACCGTAAGGATCGTGCTTTTCTGGAAGCTCGACAACCGAACATCGACACCCAGCGCCTCACCGATGCGGCGCGCATTGCGGACCACCCGCGAAGTATGCACACCGGACCCGAGTTGGTACGTGGCATATTCCGCGACGAATCCGAGTATATCTGTCAATTCCCGTTTCGTTTTCATGATTCTTCGGAGTTTTTTATCGGACCCTCACCGTTCCCGTCGCGGCATCGAAGCGCACGGCGTCGTTGCTGAACAAACGCTCGATGCGGCCGCTGCGGATCATCTCATCCGTCGGCAGATGGTGCAGCGTCGGCGGGTCGATCAGAGCGATGCCATCGCACAGCGACAAAGCGATATCCAACTCGTGCGTCGAAAAAAGGATCGATTTGCCCTCGTCGTGCGCCAACCGTCTCAGCAGCGAGCAAAGTTCGTAACGATTCGGGAGATCGAGAAACGACGTAGGTTCGTCCAACAGGATAATCGGCGTCTGCTGCGCCAAAGCCCGGGCGATCATCACCCGCTGACACTCGCCGTCGGACATGCGGTCCATCGTCCGGCCGGCATAGTCGGACATGCCGACCGCCGCGAGCGCACGGACGACGATCGCAGCATCCTCCCGGCCGAGTCGCCCGATCCAATCGGTATAAGGCACCCGACCGAGCGCCACGACATCGCGGCAGCGCAAGTCGGCGATGCGCACGCGCTCGGTCGTCACGAAAGCGACGGTCTCGGCCAGGCGCTGGGACGAAAGGCCGGCGAGCTGGCTTCCGGCAAGCGCGATGCGGCCGCTGCGGATCTCGCCCAGCCCGGCCAAGGCCCTCAGCAGGGTCGATTTGCCGGTGCCGTTGCGACCGAGCAACGCCGTGAGCTTCCCGGCCGGAATCGAGGCCGAAACGCCGTCGAGCAACGTACGGGTTCCGTAACCGAGCGTAAGATGGTCGAAGCGTATCATATCAGACGACGGATTGATTGCGAACGACGACCCACACGACGATCGGAATGCCCACCAGGGCCGTAATCGTATTGACGGGCAGCGTCCACCATTTCGAAACGATATCGCAGACGAGCAGCACGACCGCCCCCGTCAGCGCCGCACCGGGCAGCAATACGCGATGATCGGCATTGCGGAACAGCATGCGCGCGACATGGGGCACGGCGAGCCCCACGAATCCGATCGGACCGCAGAAAGCGGTGACGGTTCCGGCGAGCAACGTCGTGGAAAAGAAGATCAACCGTCGCGCACGCCGCACGTCGAGTCCCATCGTCCGGGCATATTGCTCGCCCAGCAGCAGCAGGTTCAACGACTTGATCGCGGCGATCGACAAAACGAGGCCGACGGCGACGGCAGGGAGCAACAGTGCGAGCCGCGCGGCCGTCACCTCGCCGAGCGATCCCATGGTCCAAATGACGAACGATTTCAGAGCATCCTCGTGGCTGAGATATTGCAGAATCTGCACCACGGCCCCGACGCCCGACGAAAACATCATGCCGAGGATCAGAATCACCATGATATCTTTGATCCTGCGACCGACGGCGGCGATGACGAGCAAAATCGCCGCAGCACCCACCCATGCAGCTCCGGCGATACCGAGCGTCGCGAGAATGCCGTTCGCAGCGACACCCAGCAACGGTGCTCCGAGAATGAACAGCGCCACGCCGAGACTCGCCCCCGAACTGATGCCCAGCACGTAGGGGCCTGCCAGCGGATTGCGGAACAGGGTTTGCATCTGCAACCCGCTTACGGCAAGTCCGGCACCCGCCGCCGTGGCGACCGCCGCCTTGACGAGCCGGATCGAACGGACGATCTTCGCCGTAGAAGCCGCGACTTCGTCCCCCGTCAAAGCCGCCCACACCTCGTCCAAAGGGATGGATACGCTACCCGTCGCCAGGTCGACGACGAAGAGCACCGCAACGAGGAGCGACAGCAACGGAAAGAGCAGAACGGCACGCGATTTCATCTTCCGGGGATTATTCGAGTTTGCGATAATAGACGAATTCTTCGCCGACCAGCTCGGGGTGGAAAATCTTCACCAAGTCGCGCAGCACGACGTCGGGACGGACGACGCCCGACTCCCAATAGTCGTTGCCCCCGGCGGCATTGGTGCGCCGATCGGCATTCCAGACATAACCGTTGCGCACGCAACGCACGTCGGCGAATCTCGGGAAGCGCTGCCGCAGATCATCGAGCGATGCGGCTTGCACGTTGATCCACATATCGGCCTGCGAAGTCAGCAGATAGGCCTCCTCCGCATCGATCGGCCGCGAAGCGTTGGCGTTGTTCCGATCATAAATATAATGTCCCCCTGCGTCGGCCACGAGCCGGGCGACGTAACTCGCCGTCGAAGGCATGAACCACGAATCGCCGTACGGGGTATTGAGCATCACCGACGGCGCATCGAGCACCGTGGCGGCGACCCGCTCTTTCAGCGAATCATAGCGTTCCGGAATCGAATCGAAAACCCGTTCGGCTTCCGCACGGCGACCGACCGTTTCCGCGACGGCCACCATCCATTCGGCTTTGCCCAGCGGCGACTCTTCCAGGTATTCGCCTACATAGGCGAACGGTATACCCAACTCCCGCAGCTTCGGTTCCATCGCACTGGCTCCGTTCACGCCGAACAACAATACGAGATCGGGATCGAGCCCCACGAGCCGTTCGTAATCGATATTGCCTTCATAGCCCACTTCGCCGATGCGGTCGCGGTGCGCGGCAACGTATTCGTTCGAAAGATAGTCTACACCGGAAACTCCGACGACACGCTGCACCGCACTCACGGCATCGAGCATCGCCACATGCGTCGAAGCGAGACACACTACGCGCTGCGCATCACCCCGCAAAATCGGCCCCTCGAATCCTTCGGGGGCCTCTTCTCCATCGCGGGCGATAAAAAGCATCGTCTCGACGCCTTCGGCACCCTGCCACGGATTGCGGGACCTGACGATCGTACTGGCGGCTCCTTCCGCCCCGACGATTTCGAAACCCGAAGCATAGCGAGGAGCATAAACCGATACGGTAAATTCATCCGCCGAAACGGACCGACGGCCGCAAGCAGCAGCAAGCAGCAGCAAGAGGAGCAGTCGACTGTATAGGCTGAAAGTTTTCATGACGCGACGTTGCAAAGATAACCATTTTCCGGAAGGCGGAGCACTGGGGCGCCGATTTTTCAGCGATGCTCGATGTCGCAGCCGCCGCAATTGCCCGTACACCCCGGCATCGCCGTCGCGTCGGAGCATTCGGCCGAACCGTCGGCCTCGCGCGTCTCCTGCACGGCGCATTTGATCCCCAACCGCTGCATGTTCGCGTTGGTCGATATCTCCGAATCGATATGATGTCCCTTAATCATCAGCGTCAGCGACATGCCCAGAACAAAGAGTCCCACGGCGGCCGCCGAGCAAAGCAGTACGATAGCCCACGTCGGCATAATATTCGAAGTTTTGCGTGTGAAATTTTGGCTTTCGGGGACAAATGTATACATTTGTCGATAAATTCGCAAAAAGTCTCCGCAGGTCCCGACGCCGGCGGAACGGCGAAAAAAAGCGCACAATCATGAAAATCGTCATAGCCGGAGCGGGCGAGATGGGTAGCCACCTGGCCCGAATGCTGAGCGGTAACGGACACGACATCACGGTAATCGATGCCGATCCGAAACTGCTTTCGGAGATCGGATCGCTCGCCGACGTGATCTCGGTCGAGGGAGACTCGACCACTTTCGCCGTGCTGCGCAAAGCCGCCGTGCGCAAATGCGACCTCTTCATCGCCGTCAACCACGAGGAGAACGACAACATCGTGGCGGCGATGATGGCAAAAAAGCTCGGCGCCCGCAAATCGATCGCCCGCATCGACAACAACGAATACCTCGAACCCAACAACAAGGAGATGTTCATCGACATGGGTATCGACTACCTGTTCTATCCCGAACAGGTCGCCGCCGGGGAGGTCATCAACCTGTTGGGCCACACGTCGACCTCGGAATACGTCGACTTTTCGAGCGGCAAACTCTCTTTGGCGGTCTTCCGCCTCGAACCCGCCTCGCCGCTGGTCGGACAGCCGCTCGCGGGATTCGGCGAGGAGGAGGCTCCGCTCAGCCACCGCACGGTGGCCATCACACGCAGCGGGCAGACGATCATTCCCCAGCGCGACGAACGCTACATGGAAGGCGATCTGATCTACATCATCGCGCGGCAGGACGCCGTGCACGAAGTGATGGCACTCTCGGGACGGACCAACATCGAGGTGCGCAATATGATGATCCTCGGCGGATCGCGCATCGGCATCCGCATCGCATCGGAAATGCAGAAGGAGGTCAACATCAAACTGGTGGACTACAACGCCGAGAAAGCCTACCGCCTGGCCGAGATGCTCGACCGCACGTTAATCATCAACGAGGACGGCCGCAATACGGAAGCCATGCTCGAAGAAGGACTGTCGAATATGGACGCATTCGTAGCCGTGACGGGGCGCAGCGAGACCAACATCCTCGCGGCGATGCTCGCCAAACGCATGGGAGTGAAGAAGGTGATCGCCGAGGTCGAGAATCTCAACTACATCAACCTGGCCGAGTCGATCGGCATCGATACGATCATCAACAAGAAACTCATTACGGCTTCGAACATTTTCCGGTTCACGATGTCGACCGACGTGCAGGCGATCAAATGCCTGACGGGCAGCGACGCCGAAGTGCTGGAATTCATCGTCAAACCCAACTCTCCGGCCACGAAGGCGCGCATCCGCGACCTGGGACTGCCCGACGATACGATCATCGGCGGCATCGTGCGCGGCGACAAGGTTTTCATCGCCGTAGACAACATGGAAATCGCACCCTACGACCGGGTCGTGGTCTTCTCCATGCCCGATTCGGTGACCAAGGTGGGCAAATATTTCAACTGACCTACTGCGGCGGCTTCCGGACGGAACCGCACGGTTTTTGACAAAAGATTTTGAAAAGCGATACCGCGAACAGTCGGAAGACGCCTCCGACGGCTGACGCGATTATTCGGTATAAGAAAAACATACATTGTCGATTCGGAACATACTTCTCAAAACGTGGTTCTCGCAGCGTGAGCGAGCGATCGACCGTTTCCGCCGGTACCCCGTGCGGACGCAGGAACGCATGCTGCGGCACCTGCTCCACCGCGGATGCCGCACCGAATTCGGATGGCGCTACGGGCTCAAGCACGTGCGGAGCATCGAGCGATTCGAAGCGACGGTCGAGACGTTCGATTACGAGACCTTCAAGCCCTACATCGAACGAATGATGGCCGGGGCGCACGATATCACGACACCCGGCCGCGTGCGGCTCTTCGCCCGGTCGTCGGGCACGACCTCCGATCGCAGCAAATACATTCCCGTCACGCAGGAGTCGCTGTGGCACAACCATACCCTGGGCATGCGCGACGTGGCGGCGGTCTATGCCGCAGCGCATCCCGACACGAAGGTGTTTGAAGGCAAAACGTTGACGCTCGGCGGTTCGTGCCGCCGCGAGGGGGACCGCCTGGTGGGCGACCTTTCGGCGTTGCTGATCCACGAGACGACCTTTTGGAGCGGCTGGTTCCGAGCCCCGCGAACGGAAACGGCCCTCATCGCGGACTTCTGGAAGAAAGCCGACGCCATCGCGCGCGAATGCTCGCACGAACGTATTGCGGCCTTCGCCGGAGTCCCCTCGTGGAACCTGGCCCTGATGCGCCGCGTATTGGAACACACGGGCAAACGGAACCTGCTGGAGGTATGGCCCGATCTGGAACTTTTCGCCCACGGAGGCGTAGAGTTCGGTCCCTATCGCCGATCGTTCCGCGAATTGATTCCCTCGGACGCGATGCACTACCTGGAGACCTACAACGCCTCCGAAGGTTTTTTCGCCCTGGCCGACGATCCGACTCGCGACGACATGCTGCTGATGCTCGACTACGGCACCTTCTACGAATTCCGCGACGGAGAGCGAATCATCCCGCTCGCGGACGTCGTTTGCGGACGGGTCTATCCGATGCTCGTCACCTCGAACAACGGACTGTGGAGGTACGAAATCGGCGACACGGTGGAGTTCACCTCGACGAATCCCTACCGGATTCGTTTCGCAGGCCGCACGCGTCAATATATCAATGTGTTCGGCGAAGAACTGATCGTCGACAACGCCGAACGGGCACTCTCCTCGACCTGCCGCGAAACAGGCGCTGCGGTCGGGGAATACACCGTCGCTCCGTGTTATATGTCGCTGCGCGAGCGAGGCGCACACGAGTGGATCGTGGAATTCGATCGCGAACCCGCGGATCGCGAAACCTTCGCCGGACGTCTCGACGAAGCGTTGCGGGCCCTGAATTCGGACTACGACGCCAAACGCCGCACGACGCTCGAACGACTCAGACTGACGGTTTTGCCGCGCGGCTCGATGCTCGAATGGATGCGCCTGCGGAGCAAAAACAAGGTTCCGCGACTGGTGAACGACCGTCACGTAGCGGACGACCTGCTGACCGTGACGAAACACTGCATGCAAACGAATTGACAGACACCTCCAAAATACGAAAACCCATGTATATCGCAATTGCGGGAAATATCGGCAGCGGAAAAACGACGCTGACCCAGATACTGACCGAGCGCTACCGCGCCAAAGCCTACCTCGAAGAGGTGGACAACCCCTATATCGGCGACTTCTACGAAGACATGAACCGCTGGTCGTTCAACCTCCAGATCTGTTTCCTGGGCAACCGCATCCGGCAGACGATGGAGATGCTCGCCGACCAGGAACACCCGGTGATCTTCCAGGACCGCACGATCTACGAGGATGCCCATATCTTCGCGGACAACCTCCACGAAATGGGGCTCATGACCTCGCGCGATATCGAAACCTACATGAAGATTTTCGGGCTCGTGACGACGCTGATCCCCAAGCCCGACCTGCTGATCTACCTCAAGGCGAGCGTCCCGACGCTCATCCGGCAGATTCGCAAACGAGGCCGCGAATACGAGATGAACATCGACGAAGCCTATCTCAAGCGACTCAACGACAAATACAACCACTGGATCGAAAATATCTACGAAGGCGACGTTCTGGTGATCGACAAAGATTGCGAAGACTTCGTAGAGGACCCGTCCGTACTGGAGAAAATCTGCGCACGTCTGGATGCGCTCGACACGAACCGCTGATGGAGCTGCCCGAAAAGTTCGTCCAACGCGTTCTGCACGACCTGGGGGAAACCGAAAGTGCGGCGCTCTGCGCGGCGCTCGATACGCCGTCGCCCGTCAGCATCCGGCTCAACCCGGCGAAATGTCCGCAAGCCCGCTGCGACACGAGCGCCATCCCCGCCACGGAGTTGCTGCGTCGGCTGGGTGCCGTGCGCCGCGTACCCTGGTGCGAGAACGGGTATTATCTCAGCGAACGTCCGCAATTCACCCTCGACAGCGATTTCCACGCCGGAGCCTACTACGTACAGGAGGCATCGTCGCAATTCGTCGGGTACCTGCTCGACGAAATACGGTGCGAAGGTGCGCGGATTCTGGACTTATGCGCCGCACCGGGCGGTAAAACCACGCTTTATGCCTCGCTCGTCGGACCGCAGGGACTGGTCGTAGCCAACGAAATCGACCGCCGCCGGGCACAGGTACTGGCCGACAACGTGCGCAAATGGGGCACGGGCAACATCGCCGTGACCTGCTGCGAAGCACAGCGTCTGGGCGACTTCGAAGCATGGTTCGACGTCGTGGCGGTGGACGCCCCCTGCTCGGGCGAAGGGATGTTCCGCAAAGACGATGCGGCCCGCGGCGAGTGGAGCGAGGGCAACGTACGCCTGTGCGCAGCGCGGCAGGACGAGATTCTGCGCGAGGCGTGGCGGGCACTGCGTCCCGGAGGTACGCTCCTTTACAGTACATGCACCTTCAACCGCGACGAGGACGAAGGCTCGTTGGAACGGATGCTCGCATGGGCAGACGAGGAGGTCGTCGAAGCCGATATTCCATCCCCCGACGATCGGTGGGGCGTCATCTGCGGCCGCACGGGAGCCTTCCGCACCTATCGGTTCTATCCCCACCGTACCGAGGGCGAAGGATTTTTCGCCGCCGTGGCCCGCAAATCGGAGGCGGCACCGGGACGGACACGAACCCCGAAAAGCCGACGGACGATCTTAGTGCCGGTCGGCAAGAAGGATGCCGCGGAGCTGTCGCGCTGGGTCGTACATCCGGAACGGATGTCCTTCGCGTTGGTCGCCGACACCTGCTACGGGTGGTATGCCGCACAGGCGGAGGCCATACGAACGCTCTCCGAAGCGCTGCCGGTAATCTATTCGGGCATCGCCCTCGGACAGATTTTCAAAGGACGCCTGCGGCCCGACGGGGCACTGGCCTTCTTCTGCGGACTCGACCGCATGGCTGTGCCGTGCGCAGAGTTGGACGGGGAACAGACTCTGCGCTACCTGCGGAGGCAGGATATCGCCGCACAGCCGCTCGTCGAGGGGGTGAATCTGATCTGTTCCCGCGGGCAAGCGCTGGGGTTCGCCAAACGCATCGGCTCGCGAGTGAACAACATGTATCCCAATGCGTTGCGAATAATGATGAAATAGCTATGTACTACTTGACACCTTCCCGGGTTTTCGATTCTCATTGCGCTTAAAACGGCTGAAACCTCGCAGCGGGACGCCGCGTTTGCAAATCAGACCCACCCCCGCCTCAGACAGGGGCTTCGGTTGCGACCCGCAAGGTTATAGGGCCTTAAAGCCAGGCTGATGGGAAGTTATGTATAGTTAATAAAAGAATTACGATATATGGCCGAAAAGCTGTTTTATTCGATGGGCGAGGTCTCCGAAATGTTCGACGTGAGACCCTCGTTGCTGCGCCACTGGGAAACGCAGTTTCCGATGCTGCGCCCCAAACGCAACAAGAAAGGCAACCGACTCTATTCCCCGCAGGATGTCGTGCACCTGAAGTCGATCTACCACCTGGTCAAGGAACGCGGCATGACGCTCGAAGGAGCCTGCAAAGCGATGCGGCAACAACGTACCGACAAGGGTGTGAGTCGCGACGCGGAGCTTATGGAGCGTCTGCAACGCATCCGGGCCCTGCTGTTGGAGGTGCGCGAAGACCTGAAAGGCGACGGCGACGCAGTAGTCGTGCGAACCGAATCGGAGCCCGAAGAATCCGAGACGACGATCGTAACGACTCTCGCGCAGCGACCTGCGGCAACGGAACCCGTCGCAGAACAACCGTCGGACGAGTCCGAAAAACCTGCCGTCGAAACGCCCGAGGAAACTACCCCGCCGAAACGGCGACGCCCGCGGCGCAAAAAGGACGAACCGGAGAACAAGGAGCTGTTCGCCTTCTACGAACAATCGCTGTTTTAATGAACGCCATGACTATTCGAGAAGTTACGGAGGTGATCGAGCGGTTCGCACCGCTCGGATTGCAGGAGTCCTACGACAACGCGGGACTCATCGTCGGAAGACCCGACGACGAAGTACACAAAGCCCTATTGGCCGTCGACGTCACCGAGGCCGTGCTCGACGAAGCCGAACGCGAAGGATGCGATCTGGTGGTGACCCACCACCCGATCGTCTTCCATCCGCTCAAGCGTTTCAATTCGGCCGACTACGTGCAGCGCTGCGTCGAACGGGCCATACGCCGCGGCATCGCGCTCTACGCCTGCCACACCAACCTCGACAGCACCCCCGGAGGCATGAGCTGGCGCCTGGCCGAACTGCTCGGCATAACCCGACTGCAGGTGCTGCAACCTGCGCCGACGAACGACGGCGCGGGATTCGGCGTCGTGGGAGAACTCCCCGCCCCGGAGCCGACCGAAGCGTTCATGCGGCGGATGATGCGCACGCTGGGACTCCGAGCCGTACGACACAGCGCCGTCGTATCGCCCGAAATACGCCGCGTGGCGGTCTGTACCGGGGCCGGAGCTTCGCTCATCGGCGATGCGCGCCGCGCCGGGGCCGACCTCTACGTCACGGCAGATATGAAGTATAACGATTTCATGACCCCCGACGGTGCCCTCACGGTAGCGGATATCGGTCATTTTGAGAGCGAATATTGTGTAATTCAGCTTTTATTCGATGTTTTATCGAAAAATTTACGTACCTTTGCGGTTCGCAGGAGTGAGTGCTCGTGCAACCCGGTCAACTATTTGATTTAGTCCAAACTATACGAGACATATACCATATGGCAACACAAAAAAAGACTGCCGAAGTTGATTATTCGATGCAGGAGAAGATTCTGGCGCTGTACGAGCTCCAGAAGATCGACAGCAAGATCGACGGAATCAACAAAGTGAAAGGCGAGCTGCCCCTCGAGGTGCAGGACCTCGAAGACGAGGTGGCGGGCATGAAAACCCGTATCGACAACATCAACGCCGAGATCGAGGAACTCAATTCGCTGACCAAACAGCGTCGCCGCGAAGTGGATCAGTCCAAGATTCAGATCGCCAACTACAAGGAGCAGCAGAACAATGTCCGCAACAACCGCGAGTACGATGCCATCACCAAAGAGATCGAGTACCAGGAGTTGGAGATCGAGCTCGCCGAAAAACGATTGAAGGAGTATTCCGCCGCAATCAAGGGCAAAAAGGCGCAGCTCGAAGAGGTCAACACGCTGGTCGCAGGCCGCACGGCCGATTTGGAGGCCAAACGCTCCGAACTGGAAGGCATCGAGGCCGAGACGGCACCGCAGGTCGCCCAATACGAAGAGGATGCCCAGCGCGCGAAGGAGAAGATCGACGAACGCCTGCTCCAGGCCTACGAGCGTATCCGTCGTAACGTACGCAACGGTCTGGCTGTCGTGACGGTAAAACGCGATGCGTGCGGCGGTTGCTTCAACCGGATTCCGCCCCAGCGTCAGGTCGAAATTCGCCAGGGTAAGAAGATCATCATCTGCGAATACTGCGGACGTATCCTGGTTGCCGATCCCGAGCAGACGGAGGAATAAAATGCACGCTCGCGAGAGAGGGCATTCCAAAGAGCAAGCAGGATAGACATCCCGCGTTGCCAGGGTAACATTTCGGAGTGTCGCAACTCCGAAAGGAGGTATTTTGCTAAAGGGCTGTCTAAAACTTTTTAGACAGCCCCTTTCATTCGTACTGCTATTCGAGAACTTTTTCGAATATGCAATATTCAGAGTGTTAAAAACCTGTTAAACAGAAACTTGCATCTCATTATTTGCCGTAATAATCGCTTCGGCAGCCGGATCGGTCGCACCGAAAGCAGAAGTCGCCGAAGACGGCAAGACTCCGCCCGGCCCGGCAAAGAGCCGGATTTTAAGAATTTCCGGCTCCATGCAGCCTTTCAGACCGCACGAGCCGTATCCTCCCCCGGCAACGGCTCGTCACTACGCCTGCATTCCCCTCGGACTACGGCCAGTTCCCAAACAAAGCACAGTACTTATCCCTTTTTTCCGCAGACTGCCGTTCGCAAGAAAAAATCGGGTTTGTAAACGCAGCCCCACCCAACAGGTCCGAATGAAATAGCGGGAATGGTGTAACCCCGTATAAGTTACAAAAAATCGTCCCCGACGGAATACCGTCGGGGACGATTTTTGTTTTCGAGTAAATTGCGTTCAGAACCCCTCGGCCCCTCAACACAACCTCACCCTCGAATTATTCAGCGGCAGCGACCGAGAATTTGATCGTAGCCTTCACCTCCTTATGCAGGCGAGCCGTAGCCTCATATTCGCCGACCGTCTTGATGGCATCTACCGAGATAACCTTGCGGTCGACCGTGATACCTTTGGCAGCCAGAGCCTCAGCGAGGTCCGTAGCGGTCACCGTACCGAAAAGTTTACCCTCCTCGGCCTTCACAGCGATCTGCAACGGCAGGTTGGCGATCGTCTCGGCCAAAGCCTGAGCGTCGGCAAGGATCTTGGCATCCTTGTGGGCGCGCTGGCGCAGGTTCTCGGCCAGGACTTTCTTGGCCGAAGCCGTAGCTGCCTTGGCATAGCCCTGGGGAATGAGGTAGTTGTTTGCGTAACCGGGCTTTACGTTCACGATGTCGTTTGCGTAACCCAGATTCTCGATATCTTTAATCAGAATAACTTCCATTGTCTCGTCCTCCTTAAATTATTTCATGCAATCGGTTACGAAGGGCAGGATGGCGAGGTGGCGCGCACGCTTCACGGCCTGTGCGACCTTCTTCTGGAACTTCTGCGAAGTACCGGTCAGACGGCGGGGCAGAATCTTACCCTGCTCGTTGAGGAACTTCTTGAGGAATTCGCCGTCCTTGTAATCCACATACTTGATGCCGAGTTTCTTGAAACGGCAGTATTTCTTCTTCTTGACGTCAACCGATACCGGGTTGAGGTAACGGATCTCCGACTGTGCCTTATTGTCCTGTGCCATGGTTTACTCCTCCTGCTTGTTAGAAAGTTTCGCACGACGTTTCTCCGAGTACTCTACGGCATACTTGTCCTGCTTGAAAGTTAAGAAACGGATCACGCGCTCGTCGCGACGATACTGCGTCTCGAGCGTGTTGATGAGCGAGCCTTCGCCCGTGAACTCCACGAGGAAGTAGAAACCGGTGGTCTTCTTCTGAATGGGATAAGCGAGCTTTTTGAGGCCCCAAGCTTCCTTATTCACAATCTGACCGCCGTTTTCGGTGATGACACCCTGGAATTTGTCAGCTACCTCCTGTACCTGCTGATCGCTCAGTACGGGCGTGACAATGAAAACGGTTTCGTAATTGTTCATAATAGTTTAAATTAAAACGTTCTTCCCTTTTCGGGCCTGCAAAGATAGGAATAATAATCGAGAATACGAAATCAGTCCGAGAATTTTTTCATCCTGAGGATGCGCCAATTACTCCTCGTAGCGAATCGCGACGCTGCGGCGGATATCCGCCGAGGAGGAACCGACCGAAAGATCGAACTGTCCCGCTTCGGCCTTCCATGCGTGGCGTCCGGCGTCGTAGAAACTCAGCGCTTCGGGCGTTACGACGAACTCCACGGTGCGGGTCTCTCCGGGGGCCAGGCGCACCTTGCGGAAGCCCTTGAGCTCCTTGACGGGGCGGGGTACGGAGGCCTCGCGGTCGCCGACATAGAGCTGTACGACCTCGGCACCGGCTCGATCTCCCGTATTGGTGATGTCGAGGCTCAGGGTGATCTGCCCGTCGGGACGCAGCGTCGTGGCGTCGACACGCGGTTTGCCGTAGGCGAAGGTCGTATAACTGAGTCCGTGGCCGAAACAGAAGAGCGGACGCACGGCCTGTTTCTCCAACCAGCGGTAACCCACGAAGATATCGTCCTTGTAGTGCACCGTCGTACCGTCGCCGGGGTATTCGCCCGCCAGGGGTGAATGGGCTCCGAGGTCTTCGAGCCGCACGGGGAAGCTCACGGGGAGCTTACCGCTCGGATTGACATCGCCCGAAAGCACCGCAGCCAAGGCGTTGCCCGCCTCGCTGCCGCCGTACCAGGCGACCAGCACGCTCTTCACGCGATCGATCCACGGCATCGCCACGGCATTGCCCGTAAGCAGTACCACAACCGTATTCTTATTCGCCGCGGCGATATCCTCGATCAGGCGATCCTGGTTGTAAGGCAGATACAGATCGCTGCGATCGGCCTGTTCGCTGTCCTGGCCGCGCTCCTTGTTCAGACCGCCGACATAGATCACCAGGTCGGCTTTGCGAGCCGCCTCGACAGCACGCGCATGCTGTCCGCCCACGGCCTGCGTAACCCCCTTGTAACCGCTCACGTAACCGCGTTCGTAGACGATCTCGGCCTCGGGGAAACGGGCGCGAATACCGGCCAGCGGCGTGATTTCGCGCCAAACTTTCAGCTCGGCGCTACCGCCGCCCTCGGACATGCGTTTGTCGGCATTCTCACCGATCACGGCAATGCGCAGAGGCTTCTTCGACGCCAACGGCAGCAATCCGCCGTCGTTCTTCAGCAACACGATACCCTCCTCGGCGATCGCACGAGCCACGGCTGCGTGCTCCTCCGTGGCGAACGAGCCCCACGGCCGCGCGCGATTCATCGAGGTGCGCAGGATCAAACGCAGTACGCGACGAGCTTTCTCATCGACGACGCTCTGCGGGATTTCGCCTTTCTTCAGCAACGAAAGGAAAGGATCGGCGAGGTAATTATCCGCATAGGTCTTGGAGTGGGTGCCCATCTCGATATCGAGGCCGTTGAGCGCTGCTTCGCGCGTGTCGTGCACGCCGCCCCAATCGGATACGACCGCACCGTCGAAACCCCATTCGCCTTTGAGAATCTTGTTGAGCAGCCGATCGTTATGACTGCAATGCGTGCCTTCGAAACGGTTGTAGGAACCCATGATCGACCATGTGCCGCCCTGCTTCACCGCAGCACGGAATGCCGGGAGATAGATTTCATACAATGCCCGGTCGCTTACCACGACGTCGGTTTTCAAGCGGTCGGCCTCCTGGTTATTCACCGCGAAATGCTTCACGCAAGTCGCCACTCCGTTCTGCTGAACACCCTGAATATAAGGAACCACCATCCGAGCGGCAAGATAAGGATCTTCGCCCATATACTCGAAACTGCGACCGTTGAGCGGCGTGCGGCAGATATTGACACCCGGACCGAGCACCACGTCTTTCTTGCGATAACGCGCCTCCTCGCCCAAAGCTCGGCCGTAGCGCATGCTCATCTCGGGATTCCAGGTCGCCGCGAGCCCCACCAGCGCCGGGAAGGCCGTACACGAATCGTTGGTGCATTTGGCATATTCCCAACTGTCCCAATGAATGTCGGCCTTCATGCCGTGGGGGCCGTCGTTCATCCACAACTCGGGAATACCGAGCCGTCTGACGCCTGCCACACAGAACTTGGATTGTCCGTGACACAGAGCGACTTTTTCTTCGAGCGTCATCCGCGCGAGCGCATCCTCCACACGTTGCTCGATCGGAAGCGAGTCGTCGAGGTAAGCAGGCGTTTGCGCTACGCCCCCACGACAGCCGAGCAGCAATACGAACAGCGGCAATAGTCGAGTGATTTTCATGATATGATGTTTAAGGTTAATAATTCCCGTTACAAGTTTATTCGAGGCGCAGAATCTTCGCCGAAGCCAAAGGTACGAAAATAATCCCGACCGTCCCCGCATCCGTAAGTAAAATAAGTACGATCGAGAAAACCGGTGTACTTAATGGGAACGTCGATTTTCGGGTCGTGCGGGCCGCAGGTAGCTGCTACGAAATGCGCAGCGCCGCAAACGTCGCACCTTCGTCGATTCGCTTTGCAGGCACCAAGCCGCCCTTTTCAGCGGCGACGACGAAAACGCGCTCACCCCTGCCCCTGCGATTCGGGACGCACCCCGGGTTCCGCAGCCCGGACACGAAACGACCGCGAGAAAGCCCGCACTCCGTTATCGAGGGTCACCCGGTTTTCGCCGATAAGAATGCCGTAATGCGCAGCCTCCCCCGAGACCTTGACCTCCACGGGAAGCTCCAGAATCCCTCTGACGCGTCCGTTCTGATCGAAGATCTGTATCCCGCTGTCGGTGACGGCCCACAACAGGCCCTCGGCATCGAAAGCCATGCCGCCCAAACGAAGATCGTTATCGTTATAGCTATGAGGCCAATAGAAGCGCTGACGGCAGACGATGCCCCCGTCGGTCGGGTCGATGATTCCCTGGTCGATATGCCCGTCGACGAGTTCGCGAACAACGGCGAAAGAGTTATCCGGATAAGCGATATGCGTCGCCAACGAAGCCTCGGCACGCGCGGGATCCGCGACGGTCCACGCCGAATCCGCCCCCCGAAGCAATGGGGCCAGCGTGTCGTTACCCGTCATTCCTGCGGCCGGAGGATCGGGATATCCGCTCCACAGCCATTTCAGCACCTCGGAGAAGATCGCCTCGGCACGTGCCGTGCTATGACCGCCCTCGGCCCAATCGAATCGGCATTCGTATCCGGCGAACTCCAACGCCGAAGCCAGGAGTCGATTGTGTTCGTACCAACTTCCGAATGTCGGATTCCAGGTATCGGAAAAACCGTCCTGCAAAAAGATCCGCAGCGGCTTGGGTTCATGTTTGCGAACGATAGCCTCCAGATCGTGCCCGCCGCGCATGGGCACGAAAGTCCCGCAACCGCTAAAAACGCGCCCGAACAGATCGGGGCGCTGCCATGCGGCATTGAATGCGGCGATTCCTCCGCTGCTCATGCCGAAAATACAACGGTCGGAGGCGTCGTCGCTGAACCGCACCGGGCGACCGTCAGGCAGCACCGTCGCCCGCACTGCCGGCAACAACTCCGTTTCGAGAAACGCCGCGAAACGGCCGTCCGTCGCATCGAATTCGTTGCTGCGGTTGTAGCGGATCACTTCGCCCGCATCGTTGCGGATGACACCGGGCCACACGTAGACACCGATGGTCGGCGGCATGGCTCCCGCAGCGATCAGCGAATCGATCCGCTCCGGGGCCCGACACAGAACACCGTCGAGGCCTACGTAAAGAGATACGGATTGCGATCCGTCGTAACCGTCGGGCAACGAGATCCGGTAACGATGCGTCGTACCGGGGTAAATATCCGAATGGTCGAGCACCCCATCCACCAAGGTATAGGCATCAGCACGAAAAAACGCTGCCAAGACACACATGAGCGCGAATATGCGTCGGAAATCGGTTCTCTTCATGACAAGTTTGGGTTAATTCGGTCTTAAAAATAGGCAAAATTTTTGAGAATCCGCGTCCGGCTAAGAGCCTTGTATTTTCAGGTGAAAGGTGAAAGTTTTTTTGCAGAATGCGGTTCTTCGAACCGCACGAGCCGTAGCCTCCCCGGGCACCCGGCTAAAAGCCGTGTTTTATGATTTTTTCGCAAATTGCGGCTCTTCGAGCCGCGCGAGCCGTAGCCTCCCCCGGGCATCCGGATTAGAGCCGGGGTCTATGATTTTGGCTGCAATCTGCAAGGCACAGCCTTGCCATCTTCGGCCCCCGGATAAAAGCCGGGTCTATGATTTTTTCACAAACTGCGGATTTTCGAGCCGCGCGAGCCGTAGCCTCCCCCGGGCATCCGGATTAGAGCCGGGGTCTATGATTTTGGCTGCAATCTGCA